>NZ_CP042239.1:3140000-3740000 GCF_007833215.1 Sphingomonas suaedae | reverse complement strand
CATCGGTCGCCTGGGCCGACAGCACCACGGCGACGAGCAACGTATAGTCGTTGACCGATTCGAGTTCGGTTTCGGGGTGCGGATTGGCGGCAGCCAACCGCTCGAAAAAAGCGAATATATCCGCCTTCTTCAAAGCCCGAGTACCGCATCCATCGTGTAGCGCCCGGCTGGCTGGTCGGCGAGCCACAACGCCGCCCGCACGGCACCGCGGGCGAAGATCGCGCGATCCTCCGCGCGATGCGACAGCTCGATCCGCTCGCCCTCGGTCGCCAGCATCACGCTGTGATCGCCGACGATGCTGCCGCCGCGCAGCGAGGCGAAGCCGATCGTCCCCTCGGCCCGCGCACCCGACAGGCCGGCGCGGTCAGCGACACGCACCTCGCCCAGCGATACGCCGCGTCCCGCAGCCGCCGCCTCGCCCAGCATCAGCGCGGTGCCGGACGGCGCGTCGAGCTTGTGCCGGTGGTGCGCCTCGACAATCTCGATATCCCAGTCGGGGCCGAGCCGCGCCGCAGCCTCGCGGACCAGCCGCGTCAGCAGTACGACGCCCAGCGACGTATTGCCGGTCTGGAGCACCGCAATGTCGCGCGCGGCGGCGTCGATCAGTTCGTGGTCCGCCGCGCTCAGCCCAGTGGTGCCGATCACCATCGGCGTCCCTGCATCCCGCGCGGCCGCCAGATGCGCGGCGAGCGCCACGGGCGTCGAGAAATCGACCAGCGCATCAGCCTGTCGCGCCAGATTGGCGGGATCGTCCCCGGCATCAGCCCCGCCTGCATAGCGGACGCCCTGTGCGGCCATGATGTCCCGGATCGCCGCGCCCATCCGGCCAAGGCTGCCATAGATACCGATGCTGGTCATGCCCGGTGCTTGGCCGGGGACGGCGCGGACTGCAACAGCGGATTTGGCGTTCCGAAGCGTCCACCGGGTCGAATCGCGGTGCTTTTCGCTTGCGAGGCAGGCGGTTGGCAGCGACACATTGGCGATGTTTCTCCGTCTCCTGGCGCCGGTCGCCGCCGCCTGCCTGACCATTGCCGCCAGCGATTCCCCACCCTGGCCGCAGTTGTATGAGGATGTCCGAATCCTCGCGGCCGACGATATGGAGGGGCGACTGGTCGGCACGGCAGGATCGGCAAAGGCGCGCGCCTATCTGCTCGAACGGATGCGGGCGATCGGCCTCGAACCTGTGATCGCGACCTTCGAACAGCCGTTCGCGGCCGAGCATGACGGCGCGACGCTGAACGGCGTCAATTTGATCGGCGGGATTCGCGGCTCGGGCAAGAGCGACCGGGTGCTGCTGATCGGCGCGCATTACGACCATTTCGGCATCCGCGACGGCAAGGTGTTCAACGGCGCCGACGACAATGCGTCGGGCGTCGCGGTGCTGCTGTCGATCGCCGAGGCGTTCGCGCACGAGCGGCCCGCGCATGACGTGATCTTCGCGCTATGGGATGCCGAGGAACAGGGGCTTTACGGCGCGAAGGCGTTCACCGCCGCCCCGCCGATCCCGCTCTCGCGCATCGCGCTGAACCTCAATCTCGACATGATGAGCCGCAGCGACCGGAACGAACTCTGGCTGGCCGGCGCACACCACTATCCGTTCCTGCGCGCGCGCTTCGAACGGCTCGTCGCGCAGGCGACGGTGACACTCAAGCTTGGGCATGACGGCCCACCGTGGACGGGCGTCGACGACTGGACCGACGGCTCGGACCATGCGGTCTTCCACCGTAAGGGCATCCCCTTCGCCTATTTCGGGGTCGAGGATTATGCCGATTATCACCAGCCGGGGGACGATTACGCGGCAATCCCGAAGGACTTCTTCGCCCGCTCCGCCTTTACCGCGCTGCAGGCGGCGCGGCTGTTCGACCGCGAACTGGACGCGATCGCGCGCGATTCGGGACGAACCGAGTAACTGCACCCGCGTCCGGCCACGCCGCGCTGCAAAACCCTTGCAAGATCGCGGCCGCTGCGATCACTATACAAATCAGGGCTATAGGGGGAATGTGTGGGACATTGGCTTGGCGTGCTCGCCATCGGCGCAATCTGGGCAGCGCCCGCGCTGGCACAAACCGACAAGGTGGGCCGGGGTCCGGTACCGGACTGGGCCCGCCCCTCCGACCTGATCCCCGTTCCCGCCGAACCTGAGGGCCAGATCTTCGTCCGGCGTCAGGACACGATCATCCATCTCGACGATGCCGGCCAGTTCCAGCACAATGCCTATCGGATCAAAATCCTTCACGCCAATGCGCTTCGGGTCGGCAATATTGCCCTGTCATGGAGCCCGGCGTCCGGCACCCCGGTCGTCCATCTGATCAAGGTCTATCGCGGCGACACCGTCATCGATGTGCTGGAGACCGCGTCGTTCGATATTCTGCGCCGGGAGGATCAGCTCGAAGCTGCCCAGCTCAACGGCATCCTGACCGCAGTGCTGCGCGTGCCCGATTTGCGCGTCGGCGACGAGCTGGAAGTCAGCCTCACGCTTCCCGGAAACGACCCGACGCTGGGGAATGCGAATGCCGGACTGCTGCTCCTCGGCCCGCAGCCGGCGGCGGGACGCTATCGGCTGGGACTGAACTGGACCGAAAAGGCACGCCCGGCGATCAAGATGACGCCGGACATGTCGGCCATCGTGCAACAGGCGACCGGGGCCGTCGACTTCCGGTTCGACAATCCGGAATACCTGACCCCACCCAAGGATTCCCCGCCCCGCTATCAGTGGCAGCGCATTGTCGAATATTCCGACTTCGCCGATTGGGCCGCGATTTCCCGGCATTTCGCGCCGCTCTACGCCACAGCGGCCAAGCTCGCGAAAGGCTCGGCGCTCACGCAGGAAGCCGCCCGGATCGCCGCCGCGCACAGCGACCCCGCGGAACGCGCGCGCGCGGCGCTCAAGCTGGTGCAGCAGGATGTGCGCTACATCTATGTCGGCTTGAACGGCGGGAATCTGAAACCGGCGTCCGCGGAGGAAACATGGCAACGCCGCTATGGCGATTGCAAGGGCAAGACAGCAATGCTGCTCGCCCTGCTCACCGAACTGGGCATCGAGGCGGAGGTCGTCCTCGCGAACAATAGCGGGATGGATGACGGGCTGGATCAACGGCTGCCGAACCCCGGCATGTTCGACCATGTTCTCATTCGCGCGCGGATCGGCGGCGTGCCGCATTATCTGGACGGCACGCTCCCACCGGTGGCGGCCCCCTCGATCGAGCCCGTGCTGCCCTATCGATGGGTTCTTCCGCTATCGAGCGCCGGAACCTCGATCGAACGAATTGCATGGCGCCCCGCCGCACGTCCCGATGAGATCGTGCTGTACGAGATCGACGCGCGGGAGGGGTTCGACAAACCGGCGCGCATCACCACCACGAACATCAGCCGCGGGCTGAAGGGTCTGGGAGAGCATGCCCAGCTATCCGGGGTGACCTCGCGCCAGCTGCTCGACGGCCTGCGCCAGCAAATGGTCGGCGACACCTGGCAAAGCATCGACGACGTGCGCTGGCACTATGATGAAAAAAGCCAGGCGAGCGTCATGACCATTAGCGGCACAGGTACGGTGGATTGGGACAATGACGGCGGCGGAAATCGCTCGCTGTCATTGCCCGGCGGCGGGTTCAATCCGCCGGACAAGCGTGTCCGCGCCGCCGAGCAGGACGCGTCCATTCCCTTTTACACCGAACCCGGCTTCAGCTGCCATGTCACCACGGTGCGGGTGCCGCGCACCACCAAGAGCAGCCAATGGTCCTTCAAGAGCGATTTCGACACGCGGTTCTTCGGGCGCAATTATTACCGCGCATTCGAATTGCGCGACGGCGCCATCCGGATGGTTCGGGGAAGCCGTGTCGAAACGCCCGAAATCGACGCGGCGCGCGCACGTGCGGACAATGCCCGGTTGCCCAAGTTCGACAACAGTATGGCCTGGATCTATTTCGACCCGGCTCAGGAGGGCGAGATCGCCAAGCGCACGCGGGTGCCGGCGACGTTCGAAATCGACTGGACGGCAGACGACGTCCCCTGCCTGCACGCATCGACGAAACGGTAGCGGTTGAATCCGGTCGGTCCTGAAGGGCTGGCCGGCTCCGCCTCAGGCGCCCTGCAACGCCTTTTGCCGGCGCCGTTGGACCGAGCTGCCGATCCCCATCGATTCGCGATATTTGGCGACGGTACGCCGGGCGATGTCGAAGCCCTTGGCGTTGAGCAGTTCGACCAGCGTGTCGTCGGACAGGATCTTCTTCGGATCCTCCGCCTGGATCAGCGCGCGGATCGCGCTCTTCACCGCTTCGGCCGACACCGCATCGCCGCCTTCGGACGACTGGATCGCCGAGGTGAAGAAATATTTGAGCTCGAACAGCCCGCGCGCGCAGGAGAGATATTTGTTGCTCGTCACGCGGCTGACGGTGGACTCGTGCATCTCGATCGCATCGGCGATCTGGCGCAGCGTGAGTGGCTTCAAATGGCTGACGCCGTGGCGAAAGAACGCCTCCTGCTGCTTCACGATCTCGCCCGCCACCTTGATGATCGTGCGCTGGCGCTGGTCGAGCGCCTTGACCAGCCAATTGGCACTGGCGAGCATGTCGGACAGCCAGGCCTTGCTCGACTTGTCCTGCGGCCCGGTCGACACCTCGGCATAATATGCGCGGTTGACGAGGACGCGGGGCAGCGTCGCGCTGTTCAGCTCGACCGCCCAGCCGGTTCCGCGCTGCGCGACGAAGATGTCCGGAGTCACCGCCTGCATCGGATCGCCGCCATAGCGACAGCCGGGCTTGGGATCGTAGCTGCGCAGCTCGCGGATCATGTCCGCCATATCCTCGTCGTCGACGCCGCAAATGCGCTTGAGCCGCCCGAGCTCGCCGCGCGCGAGCAGGTCGAGATTGGCGATCAGCGCCGCCATGCAGGGATCGTAGCGGTCCGCCTCCTTCGCCTGAAGCGCCAGGCATTCGGCCAGGTCGCGCGCGCCCACGCCGGTGGGATCGAGCGTCTGAATCACCGCCAGCACCGCCTCCACCCGCGCGAGCGGGACGCCCAGCCGCGTGGCGATGTCGAGCAACGAGGCGGTGAGATAGCCGCACTCGTCGATCTGGTCGATCAGATGCTGCGCGATGAACAGATCGGCACCGTCGATAACCGCGCCGATCTGGGCCGTCAGATGATCGGCAAGGTTGAGATCGGGCGCGGAAAAACTGTCGAAATCGGCCCCGTCCTCCGCTCCGCCAGCGCCGGTACCACTCATCCCCAGCCCGCCATCGAGACCGCCGACCGAATCGGAGGGGCTGTCATGGTGAAACGTCTCGGCGGTCAGATCGACATCCAGCGCGGCCTCGCCGGTGGCGTCGCCCGCCGCGATCAGTTCGCTCGAATCCGCCGGGCCGTCGCGTTCGACGACCGGATCGGTCGGTTCGGGCGTATCGATATCGCCGCGCTCATCGTCGCTCCGGGTCGCGTCGAGCAGCGGATTCTTTTCCAGCTCCTCGGCGATGAAGGTTTCGATTTCGAGATTTGAGAGCGCCAGCAGCTTGATCGCCTGCTGAAGCTGCGGCGTCATCACCAGCGATTGCGACTGGCGCAGATCGAGGCGGGGGGCGAGGCTCATGTCAGCGGTTCGTCACCCCAGCGAAAGCTGGGGTCTGATGGTGCAAGCGCACGCTCCGAAACCACAGGACCCCAGCTTTCGCTGGGGTGACGGAGGGGATGGGCGCGCGGGCACATAAGCTAGAGCGAGAATCCTTCGCCCAGATACAGGCGGCGGACATTGGCGTCGGCGACCAGATCGGCGGGCGAACCCGCGAACAACACGCGGCCGTCATAGATGATCGAGGCACGATCGACGATGTCGAGCGTCTCGCGGACATTATGGTCGGTGATGAGCACGCCGATATTGCGCGTCTTCAGCTCCTTCACCAGGTCGCGGATATCCGCGATCGAGATCGGGTCGATGCCCGCAAATGGTTCGTCGAGCAGCATGATCGACGGATCGGCGGCCAGCGCACGGGCGATCTCGGCGCGCCGCCGCTCGCCGCCCGACAGCGCCATTGCGGGCGCATCGCGGAGCCGCGTCAGCCCGAATTCCTCCAGCAGCTGCTCCAGCCGCCGCGCGCGCGCCGCCTTGTCCGGTTCGGCAAGTTCGAGCACGGCGGAAATATTCTTGGCGACGGTCAGCCCGCGAAAGATCGACGTCTCCTGCGGCAGATAGCCAAGGCCCAGGATCGCACGGCGATACATGGGCAGTGGGGTGATATCCTGCCCGTCGAGCATGATCCGGCCGGCGTCCGGCTTCACCAACCCCATCACCGAATAGAAGCAGGTCGTCTTGCCAGCACCATTGGGGCCCAGCAGCCCGACCACCTCGCCCCGCCCGACCGAGAGCGACACGTCCGAAAGCACGACACGCTTGTCATAGGATTTGGCAATCGAGACCACGGCCAGGCCCGAAGCAGGCACATTGCCCAGATCCGCAGCGGCCGGTTCCAGCGTTTCGACGTCAGCCATGATACCCTTTCCGTTGGCGCGCCCTGTCTAGCGAATCCGTGGCCGCCCGTCACTTGGCAAGTTTCGTGCATGTATGACGAATGCGGCGACCCGCAAGGATCGCGGGCCGTTCGATCGCGGGATCAGTCGCGTTCGGGAACCGTGAAGCGCCCGGTGACCCGCCCGCCGGATTTGACGACACTGCCATCCGGCGCCCTGGTCGTGCCGACGCCCGATCCGTCGATCGACGCGCGACCGGTGTCGAGGTCGAGCGTCAGCCGCCCGCCGCTCACCGTATTGCTGCCCTGGGTCAGCGTCACCGCACCCAGCATCGTGATGACCCGGCGGTTGATGTCGTACACGCCATATTGCGCGCGCGCGGTCTGGTCCGGGCGCGATACGGTGACCCCGCCCGACGCGTCGAATCGCGAGACCGAGGGCGAGCCGTCGATCACCTGCCCCGTGTAGCTGACCGTCACGCGCGATGCGGTGAGCGTCATGTTCGCCTGCTTGATCGTCACCCCGCCCGACAGGATCGCGCGATTCGCCCGGTCCTGGAGCTCGATGCTCTGCGCGTCGAAATCGATCGGCGCGTTGGAATCATGGCGCGACTGGCCGAGCGCGGCGCCCCCGATCGCGATGGTCGTGGCGAGCGCGGCGGTCGCGGCGATCAGAAGGGGGCGGTTGGGCGCAGCGGGCATGATGTCACCTATTTGCGTGCTTGGGATCGATCCGCAAGCGCGCATTGCCTTCGATCTTCACCGTCCGCTTGTCGAGATCGGCGGTCATCTTGTCGCCGCTGAAATTGCCGAGCGGTGTGCTGCCCGAAACTTCGCCGGTCCCGGTGAGTTTGCGTGACTTGAGATCGAGCGTCGAATCGCGCGTGTCGAGGCGATAGCCGTCCGACGTGCGGAACTGGATCGGCCCGTCGACCGCGACCTGCTCGGTCTCCATGTCGTACCGCCCGCGCTCCGCCTTCACCTCGGCGGGGCCCTCGGGCAGGCGGATGCCCGCGGTCAGGTCGTTGAGCTGAACCACCGGCTCGGCGGAGCTTTTCTGCACGGCGGACCCGGCCTGGAGCACGAAGGGCTGCCCCTTGGCATCCGCGCCGCGATAGCGCGCCGACTGGATGCGCAGCCGTTCGCTCGCGACATCGACCTTGTTCTTGTCGAGCATGAATGACACGTCGCCGCCCATAAACAGTGGCGCCATCACCAGAAACGCGCCCAGCACCCCAATTCCCGCCGGAAGGATTGCGAGCAGCGTCTTCACGATCCGGTCATGGCTGCTGCCCGGACGCGCCCAGCGCTTGCGCCGCGAGCGTTCCTGGACAGCAATCTCAGACATGCGCGAAGATATCGGTTTCGGGCCATCCCGCGAGATCGAGATCGGCGCGGTGCGGCAGAAAGTCGAAACAGGCCTGCGCCAGCGCCGTCCGCCCTTCACGCGCCAGGCGGCGGTCGAGCTCCTCGCGCATCGCGTGGAGATAGCGCACGTCGGACGCAGCATAATCCTTCTGCGCGTCGGACAGCACCGGCCCGCCCCAGTCGGACGATTGCTGCTGCTTGCTGATCTCCTGCCCCAGCAGCTCGCGGACGAGATCCTTGAGCCCGTGCCGATCGGTATAGGTCCGCACGAGGCGCGAGGCGATCTTGGTGCAATAGACCGGCGCGGCGACGACGCCCAGATAATGGCGGATCGCGGCGAGATCGAAGCGCGCGAAATGATAGAGCTTTACCCGTTCCGGGTCGGCGAGCAGCGCGCGCAGGTTCGGCGCGGCATAGTCGCTGCCCGGCCCGAACCGCACCAGATGCTCGTCGGCGCCGCCATCGGACAGTTGGACGAGGCACAGCCGGTCGCGCGGCGTGATGAGGCCCATCGTCTCGGTATCGACGGCGATATCGGCGCCCGGCGCGAATACGTCCGCGGGCAGGTCTTCTTCGTGCAGGTAAACGGCCATCGCCTGCGCCTAGCCGCTTATCCCTGAACTCACAATAACGTGCCGATCATTCGCCGGTGGCGGCGGCCTTCTTCTCCGCCCGGCGGCGGGCCGCCATGTTCAGCATCTCGACCGTCGCCGAGAAGGCCATCGCCGCGTAGATATAGCCCTTGGGAACATGCACCCCGAACCCGTCGGCGATCAGCACCGCGCCGATCATCAGCAGGAAGCCGAGCGCGAGCATCACGACGGTGGGGTTGCGCTTGATGAAGTTCGCCAGCGGATCGGCGGCGACCAGCATGATCCCCACGGTCACGATCACCGCGACGAACATGATCGCGATCTCGTCGGTCATGCCCACCGCGGTCAGGATCGAATCGACCGAGAACACCATGTCGAGCAGGATGATCTGAAAGATCGCCGATCCGAAATTCATCGTCGCGACCTGTTTCTTATCGAGCACGGCATGATCGGTCGGCACCGGATCGATCGTGTGGTGGATTTCCTTGGTCGCCTTCCACAGCAGGAACAGGCCGCCAGCGATCAGGATCAGGTCGCGCCACGAAAATGCGGTTTCGAAACTGGGTTCGCCATGCGGACCGGTCGCGCCCTGAATGCCCAGATCGAATACCGGAGTCGTCAGCGAGACGATGACAAAGATCATCGAGAGCAGAATGATTCGCATGACCAGCGCCAGGCCGATGCCGATTCGGCGTGCCTTTTGCTGCTGGTGCTCGGGCAGCTTGTTCGTCAGGATCGAGATGAAGATCAGATTGTCGATCCCGAGCACCACCTCCATCACGATCAGGGTGACGAGGGCGGCCCAGGCGGCCGGATCGACGATTAATGAGGCGATATCCATGGCGCGTTCTGTGCCGCCGGACGGGGTGCCGCGCAAGTATCTGCGGGAGCGGTGGCGAAAATACGACGAAATCGTTCGCGCATTGTGCCGTTCTGGTCTATGAGTCGAATCCATAGGCGTGTCGAAAACGCCGGAATACCCACGTCTTCGTCCGGCGTAGGTCTTCGAATTTGAGTTGGGCGAACCGGGAAGACGAACAGGGCAATGAGTTTCGATCGAGGGCGCCGCGGCGAGCGCGGCGGACGTGGCAGGGACAAGCGCGAAGGCTTCGGCGACGATAATTTTTACGGCGGCGGCGGCGGCGGATTCGAGGAACGCGGCGGCTTCGGCGGCGGTGGTCGTGGCGGCTTTGGCGGCGGTGATCGTTTTGGCGGCGGTGGTGCTGGCGGTGGCGGCTTTGGCGGCGGCGGCGGCGGTGGATATCGCGGCGGCGGTGGCGGCGGCTTTGGTGGCGGTGGCGGCGGTGGTCGCGGTATGCCCCCCCAGGTTGTCGGCGAAGGCACCGGCGTGGTGAAGTTCTTCAACGCGCAAAAGGGTTTCGGTTTCGTCGTGCGTGACGATGGCGGTGAGGACGTGTTCGTCCATATCAGCGCCGTCGAGCAAGCGGGCCTGACCGGTCTGGCCGAGGGTCAGCCGCTCGGCTTCACGCTGGTCGATCGCGGTGGCCGAATCAGTGCGACCGACCTGAAGATCGAGGGCGAACCGCTCCCGGTCGAGGATCGCGGTCCTCCGCGCGACCGTCCCGAACGCGGCGCGGCAGGCGGCATGGGCGGCCCGCAGCGTCAGCTGACCGGTGAAAAGGCGACCGGCACGGTCAAGTTCTTCAACGCGATGAAGGGCTTTGGCTTCATCCAGCGTGACGATGGCCAACCCGATGCGTTCGTGCACATCAGCGCCGTCGAGCGCGCCGGTATGCCGACGCTGAACGAAGGCGACCGGCTTGAGTTCGAGCTCGAGGTGGACCGTCGCGGCAAATATGCTGCGGTGAACCTGACGCCCGGCTCGTAAGGGCCATTTCCGTGATCCGGCTTGCCGGACTTGGAATCATCGCGGGGGCTGCCCTGGCCATTTTGGCTGCGGCAGCCCCCGTCGATTCTGGCCCGGTCGATTCTTTAGCGACACAATCGGCGGTCACAGCTTCGCCCGAGGCCGAGGTCCCGGTCGAGCCTGCAAGAGTGCTGGCCACCTACCCACATGATTCGGGCGCCTTCACCCAGGGGCTGTTCTTCCTCGACGGTGCGCTGTTCGAAAGCACCGGCCAGCATGGCGAGTCGGCGATTCGCGAGGTCGATCTCGCAACCGGCAAGGTGAAGCGCGAGGCGAAGTTGCCCGACCGGTATTTCGGTGAGGGCAGCACAGGCTGGGGCAATTCGATCATCAGCCTGACCTGGAAACATGGCAAGGCGTTCCGGTGGAGCCGCAAGACGCTCAAACAGATCGGCAGCTTCGACTATGCCGGCGAGGGATGGGGGCTGACACAGGATGGGACCAGTCTGATCCTCTCCGACGGCAGTTCCGAATTGCGCTTCCTCGACCCCAGGACCTTCGCCGAACAACGGCGGATCACCGTCACTTATCGCGGCCGCCAGATCCGGCGGCTCAATGAACTCGAATATGTCCGTGGCGAGATCCTGGCGAATATCTGGCATCAGGATCTCATCCTGCGCATCGATCCCGCGACGGGTGCGGTGCGCGGCATCCTCGATCTGCGCGCGCTCGCCGAGTCGGTGCCGGTGCGCGATTCGGAGGCGGTGCTGAACGGCATCGCCTATGATTCGAAGACCGGGAAACTCTATGTCACCGGCAAGAACTGGCCCTCTTTGTTCGAGATCGCGTTGCCGACGCGTTAGTTTGAGTGCGGCACCGGCCCGCTCCCCCACCCGGCCACCCATTCCAGAATATCCTGCCGATGGGTGGCCGGGTGGGGGAGCGGGCAGGTGACGGTTAAGCGCGCGCTGAACAGAACCGCACTCAACGCGGCACCGCCTTCGCCTGCCAGATCCTCAACCAGTTGATCGATCCGCGGCACTCGCCCATCGCGCGCGCCTCGATCAGGCGAAAGCGGGTGCCGTCCCAGACATAGCGCTCGGCGCTGCCACAGTCACCGATACCGCGCCCCTTGGCGTAGCTCGCCAGTTCGCCGCTCTTGGCATCGAACCCCGCATTGACCAGCATTGGCGGACCATCGTCGGTCCAGCCGGGCGGCGAATCGAACGTCGCGACCTGCACCTTGCCGCCGGTCACGACATAGGGAACCGACGAGAAATTATACGCTCCCGCGCCGCACGGGATCAGCACGAGCGTCGCGCCGCCGCCGAGCGCGTGGCGCTCGATATCGGGGCGGCTGCCATCCTCGTAATTCTCGGCGCAGTCCGACTGCGACCATAGCTGGTCGAGCTGCGCGGCAGACAGCGTGGTCGGCGCTCCCGCGGCGCGCACGGCGGGGACGACCGGAAGCGGCGGCGCGGCGGGTACGGCGCTGGCCGGCTTCGCCCCCGTCGCGACGGCAGCGGTAACCGTCCCCGCCCTCCCCTGCTCCGCATCGATGAACCGCAGCGACGCCGAGGATCCGGCGAGCGAGACGCGACCCAGCTGCTTGCCCGCGCCGTCGCGCACCACGGCGGTCTTGCCGTTCGCCATCGCTCCGACGATCGCCAGCGCCTCGCCGCCGGTGAACCGCGTTCCACGCCACACCGCCGCCGCACCCGCCGCAGGGACACCCTCGACCTGCAGCCGCACGCCCGATGCGGGTCCATCGCCGTCCAGCTCGACCGTCCATGTGCCGCCCGGCCCGGCTTCGCGGACGACCGACATCTGCCAGCCATCGTCCGACCAATCGCCGTCTTCGGGCTGGAGCGCGGTCATCTCGCATCGCTTCACATTGTCGCAGGCGACCGCCCAGTCGCCGAACGTCTTCACGGGCCCCTGTTGCGGGGCGGTCTGCATCAGGGCGAGCAGTGTCGGGATCAACATGGCCACCATCCTAGCCGTTCGCGATTCGAATCGGTAGGAGGCCGCGAACGAAGATGATGGAGATGGCGATGAAGACGGTTGGCGTGATCGGCGCAGGGCAGATGGGGGCGGGAATCGCCCAGGTTTCGGCGCAGGCGGGCTATCGCGTGCTGCTGTCCGACATGGACGTCGAGCGCGCCGAGAAGGGCAAGGCCGGAATCGCCAGGCAACTCGCCCGCGCCGTGGAAAAGGAAAAGATCAGCGCCGATGCACGCGACGCCGCGCTCGGCAACATCGAATGCGTCGGCGGAACCGATGCGTTCGCGCCGTGCGACCTCGTCATCGAGGCCGCGACCGAGCGGGAGGAGATCAAGCGGACGATCTTCACCAATGTCGGCAAGGTGCTGGGCGACACCGCGATCCTCGCCAGCAATACCTCGTCGATCCCGATCACGCGGCTGGCACAGGCCGCGCCCGATCCGGCGCGCTTCATGGGGGTGCATTTCTTCAACCCGGTGCCGGTCATGGGCCTGATCGAGCTGATTCGCGGCCTTGCCACTTCGGACGCGACGGTCGCGGCGGTCGAAGCCTATGGCAAGACGCTGAACAAGCGTATCGTCCACGCCAATGACGCGCCGGGCTTCATCGTCAATCGCGTGCTCATGCCCTTCCTGAACGAAGCCTGCTTCGCGGTGGGCGAGGGCGTGGCGACGATCCCCGATGTCGATGCGGCGATCCATCTCGGCCTCAACCACCCGATGGGTCCGTTCACGCTGGCCGATTTCATCGGCCTCGACACCTGTCTCGAGATCACCCGCGTGCTGTTCGAGGGCACCGGCGACCCCAAATTCCGCCCTGCCCCGCTGCTGATCAAATATGTCGAAGCCGGCTGGTACGGGCGGAAGACCGGGCGCGGCTTCTACGACTATTCGGGCGCGGAACCGGTGCCGACGCGCTGAGCGCGCGAGGCTAAGTGGGCATCGACCACCTTGACCAGTCGCTCGAAGCTCTGGTCGGTGCCCTGCGTGCTCAACGCGATGTCGCCGAACCCCATTGCCCGCCCCATACCAGAGCAACATCGCCAAGCCGACGATTAGGCTCCGGATCTGCCACCACCCATATGCCGATCGCGACAAAACCAACTGCGATCAGCACCAGACCCGTTGTCTTGCTTCTCGATACTCGGGCGACCAGCGCCTCGATCACGGCAGCATCAGCCCCGCCAGCGCGGCGCTCAGCAGGTTGGCGAGGCTGCCCGCGAGCAGTGCCTTGACGCCCAGCTTGGCGATCATCGGGCGCTGATTGGGGGCGAGGCTGCCGGTCGCGGCCATCTGGATCGCGATCGAGCTGAAATTGGCGAAGCCGCACAATGCAAAGGTGATGATCGCGGTGCTCCGCTCCGACAGACCTTGGATCTGGCCGAGGTTGAGGAAGGCGACGAATTCGTTGAGCACCATCTTGGTGCCGAACAGTCCGCCTGCCGCCGCGGTCTCGTTCCACGGAATGCCAACGAGGAACATGACCGGGGCAAAAGCGGTGCCGATGATCCCCTGAAAGGTCAGCTCGGGATAGCCGAACATGCCGCCCACCGCGCCGAGCAGGCCATTGGCGAGCGCGACCAAGGCGACGAAGGCGAGTACCATCGCGCCGACCGCAACCGCGATCTTGACGCCGGTCTGCGCGCCCATTGCAGCGGCCATGATGATGTTGGCGGCGCGCTCCTCGTCCACCTCATTCTCAACCGCGCGGATCACGGCGTCCTCGCCATCGACCAGCGCGTCGTCGAGCGGGAGTTCTTCCGGCTTCGCCACGGGTTCGTCGGGCATCATGATCTTGGCCATCAACAGCCCGCCGGGCGCGGCCATGAAGCTGGCGGCGAGCAGATACTGGATGTTGATCCCCATCGCGGCATAGGCGGCAAGGATCGTGCCCGCGACGCCCGCCATGCCGACCGACATGATCGCGAACAGCTGCGACGGGGTCAGGCTGGCGAGATAGGGGCGAATCACCAAGGGCGATTCGCTCTGGCCGACAAAGATATTCGCCGCCGAACACAGCGATTCGACCTTGCTCACGCCCGTCACCTTCTCGATCGCGCCGCCAATCCAGCGGACCAGGAATTGCATGATCTTGAGGTGGTACAGCACCGAAACGAGCGCGGCGAAGAAGATGATGACCGGCAGCGCGGCGATCGCGAAACTCTGCCCGCCGACCTCGGGCCGGGCGAGCGGGCCGAAGATGAAGTCGGTCCCCGCCTGCGCATAGCCGAGCAGCGCAGACACGCCCCGTGCCATCCCCTCGATGGCGGCGCGGCCGGCGGGGACATAGAGAACGAGGAAGGCGATTCCTGCCTGGAGCGCGAAGGCCGGGCCGACGACCCGGAGCCGGATGGCGCGCTTGTTCGAGGAGAGCAGGAAGGCGATCGCGAGAATCGCGACGATGCCGAGAATGCCGATCGGAAGATTGTTCAAACTGGAGACCCCTTCGTGCCGCGTCTGCGCGCAGCGTTCGGGGTCGCACCATAGCGCGCGTTTCGGTTGCGGCTAGGGGCGGATTCAGCTGCGCTGAACGCGGCACCGGCCCGCTCCCCCGCCCGACCACCCAGCGCGAGCATCATATGGGCGGCCGGGTGGGGAGCGGGCCGGTGCCGCCGCCGTTTCAGCTTTGCTGAAGCCAACCCTGGACGCTTCCGTATCGCGTGAAACCGCGTTACGCAGCGCAATGACCACACCGGCCCCGCTGACGCGCTCGCTCTTCGTCCTTTCGATCTTCTATGGCGGCATGGTCTGCATCGCGGGCGTGCTGGGGAACAAGCAGGTGGCATTGGGGCCGCTGGCGGTGGAAGCGGGGATCTTCGCCTTTCTGCTGCTGGTCGCCGTTTCGAGCGCAGTGGCGGAATTGCACGGGCGCGTGACCGCCAACAAGCTGGTCCGCTTCGGGTTCATCCCGCTGCTCATGTCGATGCTGCTGTCCTGGCTGGTCTGGGCGCTGCCCGCATCGGACAAGATGGGGCCGGAATATCGCGACGCGATCCAGCTGATCCTGGGGACGACATGGCGGATCTGGGGCGCGGGCATCGTCGCTTATGGCGTGTCCCAGACGCTGAACGTCACCATCTTCAGCGCGATGCGCGGCGGCGAGGGCAGCAAGATGCTGTGGCTGCGCGCGGGAGTCGCCGGCATCCTCAGCCAGATCGTCGACACGCTGATCTTCATCACCCTCGCCTTTTACGGCGAATTCCCGATCGGCCCACTGCTGGTCGGACAGCTGATCTCGAAGATCGTGCTGTCCGCCCTGCTGGTGCCGGTGCTGATCTATGCTTTCGTCGCGCTCGGGCGGCGGCTGGACCGGGTGTGACTGCTTGCTAAATCCTCCCCGGGACGGGGAGGTGGCAGCGCGAAGCGCTGACGGAGGGGGCCCTCCTCGAAGCAATTCGCTTGCCTCGCGCCCCCTCCACCACGCCCTGCGGGCGCGGTCCCCCTCCCCGTTCCGGGGAGGATTTAACTGTCACGCCCGCGCCTTGGTCCGCACCGACTGGCAATAGCCGAGGGTGATCGCCAGGCCGGCGATGATCGCACCGCATCCCACGAACACTGCGGTCTGGATCGGCAGCCATGCGAAGGCCCCTGCATAGATCAGCCCGCTGATCACCATCGACCAGCCCCCGACGCGGTGAACGCGGCGCGCCACTTCGCTGGGGACGAAACGCTTGGGCATCATGTTGCCGAACCACACGACCATCAGGCCGGTGGCGCCCAGAATGATCCGCGTCACCGTGTCGTGATCGATCTGGCCCGCGCTCCGCGCCGAGCTCAGGCCCAGCGCGAGCACGATGATTCCCGCGCCCCAGGCGAGGCTGACTTTGGTTTCGCTGTTCATCCTGCAATCTCCTTGTCGGGGGCGGGCGATCCGCTGCTTCCGAATGACTCGACAAAGCCCAGCAGCGCCTCTTCCAGCACCGAGAGCTTCAGGTGATAGATGACGGACTTCCCCGCCTTTTCCGCATGAACCAGGTCAGCGTCCTTGAGCACCGCGAAATGCGCCGACATGGTCGGTTTCGACACGTCGAACTGGTCGCTCAAGTCTCCCGCACTCATCGGCCCCTTGCGCAGCAATTGCAGCACGCGGCGGCGGGTGGGATCGGACAATGCCTTGAAGACCTGGCTCATGATTCGTTAATTAGCTAATTATCGAATTGAGTCAAGTGACCGGTGCTTTCACGATCGGCCAAGTCCCGCTAAGGGCGCCGGATGACCGATCATGCTCCCGATCCCGCAATGCTGGCCAAAGCCGAAACGCTGACCGACGCGCTGCCCTATATGCAGCGGTACAAGGGCAAAACCTTCGTCGTGAAATATGGCGGCCACGCGATGGGCGATCCCGAACTGGCACGCGATTTCGCCGAGGATATCGTGCTGCTGAAAGCGGTCGGCATCAATCCGGTCGTCGTCCATGGCGGCGGGCCGCAGATCGGACAGATGCTCAAACGGCTTGGCGTCGAATCGCAGTTCGTCGGAGGGCTTCGCGTGACCGACGCGGAAACCGCGCGCATCGCGGAAATGGTTCTGGCGGGGTCGATCAACAAGGAGATCGTCAGCTGGATCGGCGCCGCCGGGGGCAAGGCGATCGGAATTTCGGGCAAGGATTCGGGCCTGGTCACCGCCAAGAAAGTCCAGCGCAGCGAAGCCGATCCGTTGCAGGGTATCGAGCGGCATGTCGATCTGGGCTTTGTCGGCGAGCCGGTCGCGGTCGATGCGTCGGTGCTGACGACTCTGTCGGGACAGGGCTTCATCCCCGTCATCGCGCCGATCGCGCTGGGCAAGGACGGCCATACCTACAATATCAATGCCGATACGATGGCAGGCGCGATCGCGGCGGCGCTGGGGGCCTCACGCTTCTTCCTGCTGACGGATGTGCCGGGCGTTCTCGACAAGGACAAGCAGTTGCTGACCGATCTCGATCCCGGCCGCATCCTGGCGCTGAAGGCCGATGGAACGATCAGCGGGGGCATGATCCCCAAGGTCGAGACCTGCGTCGCGGCGGTCGATGCCGGAGTTGACGCCGCGGTCATCCTCGACGGGCGCATTCCCCATGCGATGCTCCTCGAAATCTTCACGACCCAGGGTGCGGGCACCTTGGTCCATCGCTAAAGCGTATTATATGAGTACGGCACCGGCCCGCTCCCCCACCCCGCCCCCCAGAGAATATATTGTCCTTGGGTGGCCGGATGGGGGAGCGGGCCGGTGCCGCCGCCAACTGAGTATGTTGCCGTCTGCCCGGGCTTTCCGGTAGAAGCGCGCATCAACCCCGGAGGACCCTCTTGGAAACCACGCTCGCGATCCTTTTCGACATCGTCCAGATCCTGCTGAACGTGTTGTGGTGGATCATCGTCGTCCAGGCGATCCTGTCGATCCTGATCGCGTTCAACGTGATCAACACCTACAATGATTTCGTCAGCTCGCTGTGGCGCGGCCTCAACACGCTGACCGAGCCGATCTATCGGCCGATCCGCCGCATCCTGCCCGACACCGGGCCGATGGATTTCGCACCGTTCGTGGTGCTGATCCTGATCGCGATCATCAACTATGCGGTGATCCCGAACCTCTACGTCGCGCTGGCCGCGCCAGCGGCTTGAGCGCCGACCCCCGCCCCTGGCATAGCACCGAGGGCGGGCTGAGGATCGCGGTCCGCGCAACGCCGCGCGCGTCCAAAAGCGTGCTTTTGCCCGGCACCGCTGAGCATTTCGCCGCACGCATCGCCGCGCCTCCAGTCGAGGGCGCGGCCAATACCGCGCTGATCGAACTGGTCGCCAGAACGTTCGGTGTCGCGAAGCGCGACGTGAATCTCATCGCGGGAGAAACCGCGCGGGTAAAGCGGATCGTGATTTCAGGCGATCCCAAGGCGCTGGCGGGAATCGCCGAGAGTCTTTATGGGGCGGGCCATGAGCGCTGAGATCATCGACGGCAAGGAATTCGCGGCCGCGTTGCGCGCCCGTGTGGGTGAGGCTGCGACGGCATTCGAAGCAGCGGCGGGCCGCAAGGCGGGCCTTGCCGTGGTGCTGGTCGGCGACGACCCCGCCTCCACCGTCTATGTGCGCAGCAAGGGCAAGGCGACCGTTGCCGCCAATATGGCGAGTTTCGAGCACCGCTTGCCCGCCGATACCGATCAGGCGACGCTGGTTGCGCTGGTCGAGCAGTTGAATGCCGACGATGCCGTGGACGGGATCCTCGTCCAGCTGCCGCTTCCGAAGCATCTCGACGAGCAGGCGGTGGTCGCTGCGATCGATCCGGCCAAGGATGTCGATGGCCTGACCCCGGTGAGCGCCGGGCGGCTGGCACTGGGCATTGATGGGCTGGTCCCCTGCACGCCGCTCGGCTGCCTCTTGCTGTTGCAGGACCAGATCGGCGACCTGTCGGGCATGGACGCGATCGTGATCGGGCGGTCGATCCTGGTCGGCAAGCCGATGGCCGCGCTGCTGACCGCGGCCAATTGCACCGTCACCCTCGCCCATTCGCGCACCCGCGACCTCGCCCATCATGTCGCGCGCGCGGATATCGTCGTCGCGGCGGTGGGACGCGCAGGCTTCGTGAAGGGCGAATGGCTGAAGCCGGGTGCGACGGTGATCGATGTCGGCATCAATCGCGTGGACGGAGCGCTGGTTGGCGACGTGGAGTTCGACAGCGCGGCTTCGGTCGCTGGCGCGATAACCCCCGTTCCGGGCGGAGTCGGGCCGATGACCATCGCCTGCCTGTTGCGCAATACGCTCACGGCAGCGCACCGCCGCGCCGGGGTGACGCTGGACGAAGCCCTAGTCTGACGTCGTGAATGCGCCACATATCGCATCCGCAGCAAATTTGAACTTGTTATGATGTAACATGGCACTTAAGGGTGCGCGTAAATCACAATTTAGGAATCGCGTACCCATGAAGCATTGCGCCGCCGCCCTGCTCGCCACCAGCATTCTTGCCGCCCCCGCGCTTGCCCAGACCAGCGACCATGAGGCGCGCGACCGCAGCAGCCGCAGTGTCGTGCATGGCGATGCGACCGAAGAAGTGGTCATCAGCGCTCCGGGCATCGCACAGCTCGACCTTCTTGCCGGAACCTCGGTCGTCACCGGCGACGAGCTGGTCCGCAATATTCGCGGACAGATTGGCGATTCACTCACCCAGGTACCGGGTGTCTCCGCGACCTCGTTCAGCCCCGGCGCGTCGCGCCCGGTGCTGCGCGGCTTCCAGGGCGAGCGGGTCCGCGTCCTCACCGACGGCCTCGGCACGCTCGACGTGTCGAACACCTCGACCGACCATGCCGTGTCGATCGACCCGTTGACCGCCGAGCGGATCGAGGTGCTGCGCGGCCCTGCAGTGTTGCTGTTCGGCAGTCAGGCGATTGGCGGCGCAGTCAACGTGCTCGACCGCCGCATCCCGCGCGCGGTGCCGGAGAACATGATCCATGTCGATGCGGTCGGCACCTATGGCTCGGCAGCAGATGAGCGCAGCGGCGGCGCGGCGATCGACTTTCGCCTCAGCCCACAGATCGTCGCGCATGTGGACGGTAGCTACCGCAAGACAAACGATGTCCGGATCGGCGGATTCGTGCTGAGCCCGAGCCTGCGCGACGAACAGCTCCACATCGCCGAGGAAGAGGCTGAAGAAGGCCATGCCGAGGAAGCGGCCGAAGCATTGGAACTGGCCAACCAGCGCGGGCGCCTGCCCAATAGCGGAACCCGCACCTATACGCTGGGCGGCGGCATCGCGCTGATCAACGACGGTGGCAGCCTCGGCTTCTCGGCCGGCTATTACGACACGCGCTACGGTATTCCGACGCGCCCGGGTGCGGAACATCATCATGAGGATGAAGATCATGATGACGAGGATCATGACGAGCATGAACATGGCGAGGAGCCGGTGACGATCGCGCTCAAGCAGTTCCGCGCCGACATGCGCGGCGAAGTGAAGATCGGCGGCTTCATCGACGCACTTCGCGTCCGGGCGGGTTATTCGGATTATGAACATACCGAGTTCGAGGGCGACGAGGTCGGCACCGTGTTTTCGGCCGAGGGATTCGAGGGGCGGCTGGAACTGGTCCAGGCGGACCGCAATGGCTGGCGCGGCGTCAGCGGATTCCAGGGCTTTACACGAGACTTCTCGGCCGTCGGCGCCGAGGCTTTCGTGCCTGAGAATGTCACCGATCAATATGGCTTCTTCACGCTTCAGGAGCTCGATCTCGGCAAGCTGGGGATCGAGGGCGCGCTGCGCTATGAACGCACCAACGCCCGCGCGAACGCCGTAAAGCTCGGGCTGGAAGAAGATTCGCCCACCGCTGCGTTCGACCGCAAGTTCGACGCCTTTTCGGGCGCCTTCGGCCTGTCCTACGCAATCGCGCCGCGCGTGAAGATCGGCGCCAACGTCTCCCGTGCGGTGCGTGCGCCGTCGGCAGAGGAGTTGTTCTCCAACGGTCCGCACATCGCGACCCAGGCCTATGAGGTCGGCAACCCCAATTTCCGCACAGAAAAGAGCTGGGGCGGCGAGATTTACGCGCGCGGCAGCGCGGGGCCAGTGAAGTTCCAGGTCGCGGGATACGCCAACTGGTTCACCGACTATATCTATGAGGTCGCGACCGGCGACGAGAAAGACGAACTTCCGGTGTTCGAGTTCCGCCAGTCGGACGCACGCTATGTCGGCGTCGAGGGTGAGGTTTCGACGACCTTTATCGAGGGCGAGGAAGGCGGCTTCACTTTGGGCGGCAATCTGGTCGCCGATTATGTCCATGCCGAACTGGAAGATGGCAGCCCCGTTCCCCGCATCCCGCCGCTGCGGGTGCTTGCGGGAATCGATGCGAGCCAGGGCCAGATCGGCGGGCGGGTCGAGGTCGAACATGTCACCCGCCAGACTCGCGTCGCCGCCTTCGAGAGCGAGACGGCGGCGTTCACCCTCGTCAACGCATCGATCACCTGGCACCCGTTCGGCGAGGCGCGCGAGACCGCGCTGATCCTGTCGGCGAACAATATCTTCGACGTCGATGCGCGCCGCCATGCGAGCTTTACCAAGGATTTCGCCCCGCTGGCCGGGCGTGACATCCGCGTTGCTGCGCGGGTGAGTTTCTGACCATGCCCCCACCCCGGCGCGAGCCGGGGGTAACCCCTCCGTTTGCCCTGAGCTTGTCGAAGGGCCTGTCCTGAGCCTGTTGAAGGACGGCGAGCCCAGCGCTGTTGGGATCGCCCTTCGACAGGCTCAGGGCAAACGCAACTTTGGGTTCAAACCGGGGGCAGCGCCCAGTCGATCGCGCCGCGCCCGTTCGCTTCAAGGAAGGCGTTCGCCTTCGAGAAATGCCGACACCCGAAAAAGCCGCCGTGCGCCGAGAGCGGCGACGGGTGGACCGATTTGAGCACCAGATGCCGCGGATCGACCGACGCAGCCTTTTTCTGAGCGTGGCTGCCCCACAGCATGAACACCACTGGATCGGGCAGCGCGTTGACATGCGCGACGACCGCGTCAGTGAACCGCTCCCACCCCCGCCCCTTGTGCGACGCCGCCAGCCCCATCTCGACCGTCAGGACGTTGTTGAGCAGCAACACGCCCTGCTTCGCCCAATGCTCGAGGAAGCCGTGGCCGGGCGGATCAATGCCGAGATCGGCCTTCAGCTCCTTGTAGATATTGACCAGGCTCGGCGGCACGCGGACGCCGGGCTGGACCGAGAAGCACAGGCCATGCGCCTGCCCCTCACCATGATAGGGATCCTGCCCCAGGATCACGACGCGGATGCTGGACGGCGGGGTAAGATCGAGCGCGCGGAACCAATCACGCCCGCGCGGGAAAATGCGCTTGCCCGCCGCTTTCTCCTCCAGCAGGAACTGGCGCAGCGCGGCCATGTACGGGCTATCGAATTCGCGCTGGAGCGGTTCGAGCCAGTCGGGATGGAGATTGACGGCCATAGCGAAGGACTGGGCGAAGCGCCCCCAATCTGTCAATCGGCCGCACCAGGAGACGATGATGCACGTAAACCACGCCACCAACGCCCCCGCTGCACCGGAAATTGCATTCGATCAGTTTCTGGCCGTCGATATCCGCGTCGGCACGATCGTTGCCGCCGAACCCTTTCCAGAGGCGCGCAAGCCCGCCTACAGACTGACGATCGATTTCGGTCCGGCGATCGGGATCAAGCGATCCTCGGCGCAGATCACCGAACATTATGCGCTTGAGGACCTTCCCGGTCGACAGGTGGCCGCCGTAGTGAACTTCCCCCCGCGCCAGATCGGGCCGATGATGTCGGAAGTGCTGACGCTGGGCTTTCCCGATGCGGACGGGAAGGTCGTGCTGTTCCACCCGAGCGTGGCCGTTCCCAATGGCGGGCGACTGTTCTGATCGGTGCGCTTGCCAAGGCGGGCAGCATCAGCAAGTCTGGGGGAATCAACCCGTGGTCCAGCGGGTCTTTCACTCTGGAGGTCGAATTGCTCCGTCTTGCTCCCACTCTCTTCGTCCTTGGCTCCACCCTGTTCACGATCGCGCTGACCGCGTCGCCTGCGCTCGCCCAGCGGCTGGGAACGCCTACCCATTCCCAGCTGAATGAAGATGGAATGCGCACCACGAAAACGGCCGACGCGGCTACGGACGCCGGCGAAAAGGTCGATACGGTCGCGATCAATGCCGGGGAGACCAAGGTCGTCCGCGTCGCTGCCGGGGCAGATGCCGCGACCGAAGTCTATCTCCTGTCCGGCGGCAACCCCGCCAACACGCTGAAGATTACCGTCACCGTCAAGGGGACGACCACGACGCTCAAGGCAGCGAACACCACCGGCGGGTTGATCGGCTTCTCGATCGAGGGCGACACGAGCGGCACCGGGAGCTGGGCGCAGGCGGGCGAGGTAAAGGACCTCAAGAACCGCCAGACGTCGAGCACCGATTACCCGGTCGAACTCAAGGCGATCCGGCTGAGCGATTTCACCTTCAAGAAGAAATGACGCAATCCGCGCGGCGCGTTCAGGCGTGCCGCGCGGCAAGCAGATAATTCAAGCTCATGTCCCCGCTCAGGTGAAATCCGACAGTAGGCGAGAACCCAAGACCGGTAATGTCGGTCACCGCCATCCCCGCGTCTTCGAGCAACGCGGTCAGTTCGTCGGGAGTCAGAAATTTGTCATGATCGTGGGTGCCGCGCGGGATCATTCCCAGCCCCTCGCCCACCGTGATCATCGCGAGCCGAGAGAGAGGCGTTCGATTGGGGGTGGAGAGAACCATCAGCCCGCCCGGCGTCAGCGCGGCCGCAAGACCCGCAACGAAGGCGGCGGGATCGGCGACATGTTCGACCACCTCCATCGACGTCACCAGATCGAACGTCCGTCCGGAAACCTCCCGCTCGAACTCGCCCGCGCGATAGTCGATGGACAGGCCCGCGGCTGCGGCGTGCGCGCGGGCCGCACCGATATTCTCCGGC
Organism: Sphingomonas suaedae; assembly: GCF_007833215.1. Lineage (NCBI taxonomy): Bacteria > Pseudomonadati > Pseudomonadota > Alphaproteobacteria > Sphingomonadales > Sphingomonadaceae > Sphingomonas > Sphingomonas suaedae. The sequence continues at coordinate 3,716,364 of NZ_CP042239.1, read as the reverse complement.
GCAGCATCCACCCCGGTCACCGCCGCGCCGAGCCGGGCAAGCGGCTCGCACAACAGCCCGGCGCCGCATCCGACATCGAGCGCGGTCCTGCCCTTGAGCGGCAAAAAGTCGCGCGGGTCGGTGCCCCAATGCGCATCGACTGCTTCGCGGATATAGCGCAGGCGCACCGGGTTCAGCCGGTGCAGCATCGCCGACTCGCCCTTCGGATTCCACCAGTCCGCCGCGAGTCGGCCGAAATGTTCGGCCTCGCGCGGATCGATCGTTGCAATGTTCACGCCCATCCCCGGCTTGTACCAGCCGCGCGCGGCCATCGAAAGTTAATTGACCGGTTTCGACCGGTTGCCTGACCGGACCTGGCCGTTACGCTGAACACCATGGCACCCGATCTCTCCGATCTGCTCGGCGCGCTGTTGCTCGCCCCGCGGCGCGACGCGGCGTCGGCGGATAAGGCGTGGCAGCAATTCCTGCGCTTCGTGCAGGGACGCGGGATTGATTATTGCAATTTCGCTGCGTTCGATTTCGATGCACAGGACCGCGCGACCGCGTCGATGATGGTCTCGAACATGGACCCGGCCTGGATCGAGGAATATCTGGACCAGCGCATGGACGCCCGTGACTATGTCGCGCTGCGCCGCCCGGCCAACACGGGCGGGTTTGATTGTTTCGCATTCGGAGACTGGCTGGTCCCGCATCTCGACGCGCGCACCGAAATCTCCGCCCCGGTGCTTCGTGGGGCAGCCGATTCGGGAATGCACGATGCGCTCGCGATTATCGGACGAACGCCGGTGGCGCCGGGGGCGGAAGCCAGCCGCTATGTCGGCTTCGGCCTGGGCGGTAGCGCGGGTAGCGCAGCGCACGCCGTTGCGCAGCGCAACGAACTGCTGGTGGCAGCCTATGCGCTGATCCATGCCATGCGCCCCCGTATCGACGCGGCGTTGGATGGGTTCGAGGGCGCCCTGACCCCGCGCGAGCAACAGGTTCTCGCCGCCTTTGCCCAGGGACTGCGCCGCGACCGCATCGCCCATCGGCTAGGCATCTCGCACCAGATGGTCGATCTGCATGGCGCCAATTTGCGCCGTAGACTGAAGGCCCAGACAATCGCGGAGGCCGTGGCGAAAGCGTTTCGCCACGGCCTCCTCTGACGCGCGATCAGGTAGAGGGTTTTACCGTCCGCCAGGTCACGCGGGTCAGCCCGCCGCCATTTCGGCGGTTACAGGACGAGCAGCTCGACCTGGCCTCTTCGCCGGCACGAATGCGGAAATTGCACCCCTTGAACTCGCGACCATTGCCGTAGTGGAAGGTCCAGCAGACATGCATGTCGCGTCGGGACGTGTTGCGCAGGATCGTGAAGCCCGACGTGCCCTGATTATATTCGCACGCCTCGATCTCGACCTCTCGTCCGCTGGGCCAGAAGGTGCGGTAGCAGGTCGACGCCTGCGCAACCGCCGGGGCTGCGCCGATCATCGGCAAGGGCGCGGCCGTCCCTGTCGCCAGCACCGCGGCTGCCGCCAGAACCCGGATCGATCCATTCATCTTGCTCACTCCTTACAGCAGGTCCGGAATGAAGCTGGCACCATTGACCGCTGCTCAATAGCTGGAGGAACTTCCAGCTTGCGCGCTGCAATCGGATATTTCGACCGCGTAAATTGCAGCTTTGTTGCGCAACCTAGCCTGCGCCCCTATCAGCCGCGACACATTCCGGGAGGCAGATCACAGATGGCGCGTATCGTGATGAAGTTCGGCGGCACGTCGATGGCGGGCATCGAGCGGATTCGCAATGTCGCTGCGCGGGTGAAGCGCGAATGGGAGGCGGGCAACCAGGTCGCGGTCGTCGTCTCCGCCATGGCGGGCGAGACCGACCGGCTGGTCGGCTTCTGCAAGGAAGCCAGCCCGCTCTACGACCTGCGCGAATATGATGTCGTCGTCGCATCGGGCGAGCAGGTGACGAGCGGACTGCTCGCCATCACGCTCCAGGCGATGGGGGTACCCGCGCGCAGCTGGCTCGGCTGGCAATTGCCGATCCATACCAGCAGTGCGCATGCCAGCGCACGCATCGGCACGATCGAGACCGATGCGCTCAACGCCAGCCTCGCCGATGGTCAGGTCGCGGTGGTTCCCGGTTTCCAGGGCCTGGCCGAGGACAATCGCGTGACCACCCTGGGACGCGGCGGATCGGATACCAGCGCGGTCGCGGTCGCAGCAGCGATGAAGGCCGACCGGTGCGACATCTATACCGATGTCGACGGCGTCTATACCACCGACCCGCGCATCGTTCCGCGGGCGCGCAAGCTGTCCAAGGTCACGTACGAAGAGATGCTGGAACTGGCGAGCGTCGGGGCGAAGGTGCTCCAGACCCGCTCGGTCGGGCTGGCGATGAAGGAGGGGGTGCGCGTGCGCGTCCTGTCCTCGTTTGAAGACACGCATGACGAAGAGGGCCATCGCGGCACGCTGATCGTCGGCGAAGAGGAGATCAACGACGTGGAACGGCAGCTCATCACCGGCATCGCCGCCGACAAGAACGAAGCCAAGGTGACGCTTACCAATGTCCCCGACCGGCCGGGCGCCGTCGCGCACATCTTCGGCCCGCTGGCAGAGGCCGGGATCAATGTCGACATGATCGTCCAGAATGTCGCCCACGCGACCGGATCGACCGACGTGACCTTCACCGTGCCGCGCGCCGAACTGGCCCGCGCGCTCGACGTGCTGGGCAAGGCGAAGGGACCGATCGGCTATGACGAACTGATCCACGATACAAAGATCGCCAAGATCAGCGTCGTCGGCGTCGGGATGCGCAGCCATGCCGGCGTGGCAGCGACGATGTTCGACACGCTGGCGGATCGGCGGATCAATATCCTTGCGATCACCACCAGCGAGATCAAGGTTTCGGTGCTGATCCATGAGGACGAGACCGAGCTGGCCGTCCGCGTGCTCCACACCGCCTATGGGCTGGACGCGCCGGAGGACGAAGCGGCCTGATCCAACGCGATGTCGAAGTGCAGCACCTCCTCGCGCACGCCGAGCTTGGTGTAGAGCGCGATCGCTGGCGGATCGGCATAGTCGGCCTGCACATAGATGACCCATGCGCCGGCCGCGCGTGCGATCGGCTTGAGCGCTTCGATCAATGCCGTCGCGATGCCCTTTCGTCGATGCGCCGCGGCGACGGCGAGGTCGTAGATATAGACTTCGCTTCGCGCCTGTTCGAACTTGGGCAGGATATAGGCCACAAGCGCGCCGACCACAGCGTTGCCCTCGCGCGCGACGAGCGCGACGAAGCCGGGATTGGCAAGCAGGGCCGCGACATGGGCGGCGTCGGGCGGCGCGCCGAGATAGGTTTCGGGATCGTCGAACTCGGTTCCGAACAATGCGTTCATCGCCGCGAACAGAGTATCGTCGCCGGGCTTGAGGCGATCGATCATCGCCGTCACTCCCCGATCAGATGAAGCGCGACCCGGCGGCGATGCGCCGCGGCGCGATGTTCGAACAAGAATATGCCCTGCCAGGTGCCGAGCATCGGTACGCCGCCCGTCACCGGGATCGACAAGGACGTCGCGGTGATCGCCGCGCGCAGATGCGCGGGCATGTCGTCCGGTCCCTCGTCATCATGTTCGTAGCCGCCATTTTCCGGCGCGATACGGGCGATCCAGCGTTCGAGATCGCGGCGTGCCGCCGGGGCGGCGTTTTCCTGAATCAAGAGCGAACAACTGGTGTGCCGAACGAACAGCGTGAGCAGTCCGGTCGCGATTCCGGTGTCCGCGACCCAGCGAAGCACCGCGGGGGTGAAGTCATGCAGCCCCTGCCCCGGGGTTTCTATCGCCACCTCCTGCACTGCCTGTCGCATTCAGCCGTTCTGGCGGATTGAACCTCCGTTCGTCCATGGCATTGTTGCGACATGCGTATCCTGATGCTCACAGCCTTTGCCGTGCTTGCCGCCTGCTCGCCCGCGCCGGCCCCGCCCGCCAACGACAGCGCCGGCGACCCCGTACCGATCGAATCGCCGAGGGCCCCCGCGCCGACGCCGGCACCTTCGCCCATTGCACTGCAAGCGGTCACCGAAAGCGCCGTAGGGACTCTGGAGGGAGAGCTGCGCTGCGCGTTCCTGTCTGACGAAGGGATGCTGCTGCTCGCCGGAGCGGCCGATGTCGGCGCGGACAAACGGGCCACCGCTGTCGTCATGCGCGCCGGGAAACCTGTCGGCCTGACCGCAAGCGAGACGGGCGGGTTCGACGCGCTCAGCCGTGGCGGCGCCTTTACGGGCGAGGGCCTCACCGCGTCGCTGACGCGCGGTGCAGAACGCCCGACCGATCATGAAGGATCGGGCCACACTGCCACTCTGTCGATCGAGGGCACAGGCCTTGCCGCACGCGCGATCGACGGCGTGTGGGAATGCGGCCCCTGAACTCGCCCATGCGCGCTCGCCGCTTGCCTAAGCCGGTGCCGCCCGGCTAGGCGGCAAGCATGACCATTGGTGAAGAGCGCCTTCAGCGCCGCATGGCGCGCGGTATCGAATTTCTCGGCAGCGAGACTGCGATCCTTTGCGGGGCGATGTCCTGGGTGAGCGAGCGGAACCTCGTGGCCGCCATCTCCAACGCAGGCGGCTTCGGCCTGATCGCGTGCGGGGCGATGACGCCCGAACTGCTCGACGCCGAGATCGCGGGCACGAAGGCGCTGACCGACAAGCCGTTCGGCGTGAACCTGATCACCATGCATCCGCAGCTGTTCGATTTGATCGCGGTCTGCGCCAAGCATGAGGTCACGCATATCGTGCTGGCTGGCGGCCTGCCCCCGGCGGGGTCGCTCGACGCAATCAAGGGCAATGGCGCAAAGTTGATCTGCTTCGCCCCGGCGCTCAGCCTCGCCAAGAAGCTGATCCGTTCGGGCGTCGATGCCTTGGTGGTCGAGGGGATGGAGGCCGGCGGCCATATCGGCCCGGTCTCGACCAGCGTTCTGGCCCAGGAAATCCTGCCCGAGGTCGCCGAACAGGTCCCGGTGTTCGTTGCGGGTGGAATCGGGCGGGGGGAGGCGATCGCCGGCTATCTCGACATGGGCGCGGCGGGCGTCCAGCTCGGCACCCGCTTTGCCTGTGCGACCGAAAGCATCGCGCACCCCAATTTCAAGAAAGCGTTCTTCCGCGCCAGTGCACGCGATGCGATCTCCAGCGTCCAGATCGACCCGCGCCTGCCGGTCATCCCCGTCCGCGCGCTCAAGAACGCCTCGTCCGAGCTGTTCACCGCCAAGCAGCGGGAGGTCGCGCAGCTATTGGACGAGGGCAAGGTCGAGATGATGGAGGCCCAGCTCCAGATCGAGCATTATTGGGCGGGCGCGCTGCGCCGCGCGGTGATCGAGGGCGATGTCGACAATGGTTCGCTGATGGCCGGCCAGTCGGTCGGCATGGTGACGAAGGAAGAACCCGTCGCGGACATCATCGCCCAGCTGATGGCCGAGGCGGCAGCAGCGCTGGAGAAGCGGGCGGCTTAGCTCGAGCGCGCCGAAAAACTGCCCGACAGGAAGCGACCCCGTTGCGGGCGTTGGCATAGCTTCGCCAATCGGAGACAAGTTGCAGTTAGTCCGTCAAGTCAATTGCCGGGACAATCTACCTTCCAAAATGGAACTGGAACCCATAAGACAGTCTGAACGCAGACGCCGGTTCTTACAAATCTGTGAACCCTAAATGGGTTCCACCATGCCCCACCCCTTGCACCAGAAGCCATTCAATTACCCCCCTACTTTCGATATTCATGAGTAAATTAGGTAAGAAGATATAGCAATACGTATTTCCCATTTGCCCTGTCCTTTTGAGTGTAAGCGCGGCGACCGGTTTCGACCAAGCATTTAGATCGGGCTGTCGGACTAATCGACAACTTGTCTCCGATTGACGCTAGATACCATTTCCCAGAACTGGCCCAAGCCACGAGATTTCGCCACTCAACCAATGCGGTTGAGCGGGCGATCTTGTAGCTTGACGTCTGATAACCACCCACTTCCCGCCGTTTAAACATCGGCGAGGTCGCACTGAAAGCGGTCAGGCCAGAGGGCGTCACTTCGCGACGTTCCGTCGCAATCGCTTCACGGCCCAGCCAAGTCGGGCGGCGACCGGCACCGGCTCATCCCATTTTCCCGCGCATTTAACCACTCATTGACTCTCCCCTGCTTGGGTGGGCGCCATGAACCGCGTACTCCTTGCCATGCCCCTGCTCGCGCTGGCGAGCGCGTGCGCGGCGCCCGAACGCGTCTCCGCACCCGCGCCGCTTCCCGTCGCGCCGCCGGTGCGCGCCGTCGCGCCCAGCCCGCCCGATGGCGCTGCGGCCGGGCTTGCCATCCCCGCACGCCTAGCCGACGGCAGCTATGCGACGCCCAACCGGGCGCCGTCCCCCGCCGCGGCGATGTGGCATCTGCGCGCCGCCTTCAACGTCGCTGCGCTCAGCTGTCCGGATGACGATGGGGCAATGGCGTATAATCGGATGCTCGCCGCGCATCGACGCGACCTGGCGGCGGCACATCGCGAACTCGCCGCGCAGCATGGCGACCGCTTCGATTCCGTGATGACGCGGCTCTACAATTATTTCGCGCAGCCGCCGGTGATGGCGCAGTTCTGCGCGGCGGCGCTTCCGCTGCTGCGCGAGGCGACGACGCTGCCAGCGGGAGAGTTCGCGACCTTCGCGCCCCGGGCGCTCGCCGCAGTCGACCGCCCGTTCACCGAATTCTACGCCCGCTACGACGCTTGGCGCATCGATCTTGCCGCTTGGCAACGCGGCGAGAGCGCGGTTCCCCAGTTGCGCTACGATACCGCCGTCTTCGAGGCAGTGCCGACGGTCACCGGCGGCACGCAGCGATTGGCGGGCCGCTGACGATCGTTTCGGACCCGAACGCGCCTCGCCGCGTTTGATCCGGCGAAGCCCGTCGGGCTGCGGTACGGAGAGTCAAGGTGTGAGCGGGACCATCGTCATTCCGGCAGCGGCGCTGGCGGTCGCGATTGCGATCACCGCCGCGCTGATGCTCAGCAAATTTGGCCGCTCCGACCAGTGGATCGCCACCGTCACTCCGCTCGCCTCGATCATCGGATCGGGCTTTCTGGTATGCGGGCCGCTGCTGGCGCGCGAATTCGGCCTCTATGCCACGCCGGCGATGGCGGTGCTGTTGCTGCTCGCCTATGCGATCGGCGGGGTGGTCCGGTTCAACATCGCACATGCCGAGCCGCATCTGGCACAGGCCGGGGGCAGCGACACGGCGCACTGGCTGGCACGGGTGGGACAGGTCGTCCTCGCCATCGCCTATGCCGTGTCGGTCGCCTATTATCTGAAGCTGCTGGCGATGTTCGCGCTCAAGGCGGCGGGCTCGCATTCGGAACTGATCGCCAATGTCATCGTCACCGCGATCCTCGGCGTGCTGGCCCTGCTGGCGCTCAGCGGGGGCCTGCGCCGCGTCGAGCATGTCGCCCATGCCAGCGTATCGATCAAGCTGGGGTTGATCGGCGGCCTGCTCGCCGCGCTGGCGATCGGATGGACATGGCACGGCGAGTCGGCGGGATCGGCACCTGTTCCCGTCGCGCACCTCGACTTTCAGAGCCTGCTCCTGCTGCTCGGCCTGCTCATTACCGTGCAGGGCTTCGAGACCTCCCGCTACATGGGCGAGGAATATGACGCGCCGACGCGCATCCGCACGATGCGCCATGCGCAACTGATCGCGGCTGGGATCTACATCGTCTTCCTCGTCCTGCTCACGCCCTGGCTCGGCGATGCCGCACATAGCAAGGGAGTAGCAGGCGTGCTCGACGTGATGACAGGCATCGCGGCACCGCTCGCATCCTTGGTCCTTGCCGCCGCCGTCGCCAGCCAGTTGTCCGCGGCGGTTGCGGACGCGATCGGATCGACCGGCATCGCGATCGAACTGTCGGGCAAGCGGCTGGGCGTGCCCGCCGGGTTCATGATCGCGGCGGGGCTCTCGGTCGCGGTAACCTGGTTCACCAACTCGGTGATGGTGATCGCCCTCGCCTCGCGCGCATTCGCCGCCTATTATGCGATCCAGTGCGGCATCGCGATCGTCGTCGCGCGGACGGACGAAAAGGCGGGGTGGATCCGGATGGCCGGCTTCGGCGCGCTCGCGCTGATCTGCGTCGCCGCGCTGCTTTTCGGCGCCCCCGCAGAGGGCGAGGGCTAGGCCAGTCCGCGACGATCTGATAGCGCCATCCCATGCCCGTTTCCGCCGCCGCCTCCGCCCGCGAAATCCTGACGCGGCTGCACGATGTGATGGCGTCGCGCACCCCCGCGCAATCGAAGCTGAACGCGGTGGTCGAGATCATCGGCGAGTCGCTGCGCAGCGAAGTCTGTTCGATCTATCTGCTGCGCGAGGGCGTGCTGGAGTTGTTCGCAACGCGCGGGCTGGCGCAGGAGGCGGTGCACGTCACCAAACTGGCGCTGGGCGAGGGTCTGGTCGGCATGATCGCGCGCAATGTCGAGACGCTGAACCTCGACGAAGCGGCCAGCCACCCCGACTTCGCCTATCGCCCCGAAACGGGCGAGGAGAAATATCACAGCTTCGCGGGCGTTCCGATCATCCGCAAGGAGCGCGCGGTGGGCGTGCTCGCGGTGCAGCATTCCGATCCGCGCCGCTACGAAGAAGTCGAGATCGAGGCGCTCCAGACCGTCGCGATGGTGCTTTCCGAACTGATCGCCAATGCGGGACTCGTCGACGAAGCCGGCGCGACGGGGGGGGCGACGCGCCCGCAATCGACCGCCACCGCGCGGATCACCGGGTTCAAGCTGGTCGAGGGCATGGCGGCGGGCGCCGCGGTTTTTCACCAGCCGCGCATCACCATCGAACATACCGTCGCCGAGGATACCGAGGCCGAGCGCCATCGCGTCTATGCCGCATTCGACAAGATGCGCGAGCAGATCGACCGGATGACCAGCCAGGCCGATTTCGGCGCTGCGGGCGAGCATGACGAGGTCCTCGAGACCTACAAGATGTTCGCCTATGACGAAGGCTGGAGCCGCCGCATCAACGAGGCGATCGACAGCGGCCTGACCGCCGAGGCGGCGATCGAGCGCGTTCAGCAACGCACCCGGATGCGGATGCGGCAGATCGACGATCCGCTGCTGCGCGACCGGATGCACGATCTGGAGGACCTGTCGAACCGCCTGCTGCGGATCGTGTCGGGCCAGCTCGGCACTGCGGCCCAACTCGGCTTGCGGCAGGATTCGATCCTGATCGCACGCAATCTGGGTCCCGCCGAACTGCTGGAATATGACCGCCGCCGCCTCAAGGGCGTGGTGCTTGAGGAAGGATCGCTGACCGCGCACGTCACCATCGTCGCGCGCGCGATGGGCGTGCCGGTGCTGGGCCGGGTCAAGGACATCCGCCGCCTGGTCGCGGAGGGCGACCGGCTGCTGATCGACGTGACCGAGGAAACGCTGGTCATCCGTCCGTCGCTGGCGATGGAAGAGGCGTTCGACGCCAAGCTGCTGGTTACCCAGAAGCGCCGCGCCGCCTTTGCCGCGCTCAAGAATGTCGCGCCGGAGACGAAGGATGGGCAGCGGATCACGGTGATGGTCAATGCGGGCCTTCGCGACGATGTCGCCGCGCTCGACCTCACCGGCGCCGACGGGATCGGCCTGTTCCGCACCGAATTCCAGTTCCTCGTCTCCGCCACTTTGCCCCAGCGCGAGGGGCAGAAGCGGCTGTATAAGGATGTCCTGGACGCAGCGGGCGACCGCCCGGTGATCTTCCGCACGGTCGATATCGGCGGCGACAAGGCGCTGCCCTATCTCGACCATGACGAGAATGGCGACGAGGAAAATCCCGCCATGGGCTGGCGCGCGCTGCGCCTCGCGCTCGACCGCGAAGGCTTGATGAAGGTGCAGGCGCGTGCGCTGCTGGAGGCGGCGGCGGGGCGCACGCTCAACGTCATGTTCCCGATGGTGTCGGAACCCTGGGAGTTCGATGAGGCCCGCGCGCTGTTCGAAGCGCAGCGCATCTGGCTGGAGGGTCGCGGCCATAAATTGCCGTTGCATATCCGCTATGGCGCGATGCTGGAGGTGCCGGCGCTCGCCGAAGTGCTCGATATCCTGCTGCCACGGCTCGATTTTCTGTCTGTCGGCACCAACGATCTGACTCAGTTCCTGTTCGCCGCCGATCGCGCGCATCCCAAGCTGGCGGTGCGCTACGACTGGCTCAGCCCCTCGATTCTGCGCTTCATTCGGCGCGTCACGCGCGAGGCGAATGCCGCAGGGATTCCCATCGCGGTGTGCGGCGAGATGGGTGGAAGGCCGCTGGAGGCGATGGCACTGATCGGCCTTGGCATCGATCGCCTGTCGATCACCCCCGCCGCGGTGGGTCCGATCAAGGCGATGGTCCGGTCGCTCGACCGCGCCGCGCTGGCTCCCGCACTGGAAACGCTACTCGCGAAGCCTCCGGGCGACATGCGCGCAGCACTCGAAGCGTGGGCGGTGGCGCACGGAGTCGAGCTTGCCTGATCGAATCGCCCGAAAAACCGGGCATTTCAGGTAGTGCGCACGTTGACATGGCTTTAAGGATAGGCGCAGGCGCGAACCTTGGCCCATTACGACCGGAGGGAATTGAATGGACGGCGAACCCGGCGAAACCCCGAACCTTTTTCCGGAGAAGGTAGGGGAAAAGCTGCGCGATGCGCGGCTCGCCCAGGGGATGGAGCTGTCCGACGTGGCCGCGCGCACCCGCGTGCCGCTCCGCCACCTCCAGGCGATCGAGGCGTCGGACTATTCGGGGCTGCCCACCCCGACCTATGCGATCGGCTTTGTAAAGGCCTATGCGCGAGCGGTCGGCGCGGATGAGGTAGCGCTGGCCAAGGAGTTGCGCCAGGAAACTTCCGACACCTTCGCCGCGCGCGAAGTCTATGAAAGCTATGACCCCACCGATCCGGTGCGCGAACCGCCCAGCGGGATCGTCTGGGCGGGAGCGGCGATCGCGCTGCTGCTCGTCGGCGCGCTCGCGCTTTGGTACGGCACCGATCTGTTCCGTGGCGGCACCGCGATTGCTCCCGAACCGGCGGTGACCGCGACACCGACTCCCGCGCCGACCCCAAGTCCGACGGCATCGCTCACCGGCGGCCAGGTGACGCTGACCGCGACCCAACCTGTGTGGCTGCGCATCTATGATGCGACCGGCGCGCGCTTGTTCGAGAAGGAGATGGCGGTAGGCGAGCGGTATGATGTGCCGCGCGACGCCAATAATCCGATGATCAACCTTGGCCGTCCGGAGGCGGTCCAGGTGACGATCAACGGATCGAACGTGCCGCCGCTGGGCGAGGCGGGACGCGCGATCAAGGACGTGCCGGTGAGCGCAGAGGCATTGCGCGCGCGCGCATCGACTGCGGGCGCGGTGCCGACGCCGGGCACTTAAGGCTGGGGTCAGATTCTCTCGGCCAATTATCATGCTATAGTGAATGCAGCGTAAGGGTATCGCGGGTGGGGAAGATGATGCGTTTTCCGGGCAAGGGTGCGGCGACGGCGGTGGTGCTGGCGGCGATGGCAGCGGTCGCGCTGCCGGTTGCGGCGCAAAGCAGCCGTGACGGGATCGAAGGCCGGGTCGACCGGCTGGAGCGCGAGATGCGCGCGGTGCAGCGCAAGGTATTTCCGGGGGGCGCCGGTCAGACGGTCGAGCCCCAGATTACTGCGCCCCAGCAGGGGCCCGGTGCACCGGGCATCCCGGCAAGCGGCGTGGTCACCGACCTGACCGCGCGGGTCAACGCGCTCGAATCGCAATTGTCGGGCCTGACCGGCCAGATCGAGCAGAGCCAGTACCGCATCCGCCAGCTGGAGGATGCGTTCAACGCCTATAAGCGATCGACCGATGCCCGGCTGAAGGCGCTGGAGGATACCGCCTCATCGGTCGGCGGCGCCGAGACGTCTGCTCCCGTCCCGGGAACGCGCCCCGCCACGGGGGGGCCGACAACCAGCACGCCGACACGCCCGACCACGCCGGTCGCCGGCGTCGAGCGACCCTCGACCGACGATCCTGCGGAGGATGGCTATATCTACGGTTTCCGTCTGTGGTCCGCGAAACAATATGACAAGGCGATCGCCGAACTGCGCACGGTGGTTCAGAAGCATCCCAAGCACCGCCGGGCGAGCTATGCGCAGAATCTGCTGGGTCGCGCCCTGCTCGACCAGGGCAAGCCCGCGCTCGCAGCGACCGCATTCTTCGAGAATTATCAGAAGATGCCCAATGGCGAGCGCGCCGCCGATTCGCTCTATTATCTCGCCCAGGCGCTGGTGAAGATGAAGAAGCCCGCGAGCGAGGTCTGCAAGGTCTATGACGAGCTGACCCAGGTCTATGGCGACCGCATCAGCGAAGCGATGAAGATGGATGTCGCCACCGGCCGTTCCGCCAGCAAGTGCAAATAAGCTGAACCCGCCCGATCCGGAATGGCTCGAGCGGTTCGCGGCGGATTTCGACGGCCTGTGCGTCAGCGCATTTGGCGGTGCGCTGGCCGATGACGCGCGCATCGCCCTCGCGGTGTCGGGCGGGGCGGACAGCATGGCGATGCTGTTGCTCGCTGCGGCAGCGCTTCCCGGCCGCGTGGTCGCCGCGACGGTTGATCACGGGCTGCGGCCCGAGGCTGCGCAGGAGGCGGCGATGGTCGCGCGGGTCTGTGCCTTGATCGGTGTGCCGCACGCAACGCTGAGCCTCGCCGCGCCGATCAGTGGCAGCAATATCCAAAGCCAGGCCCGCGCGGCGCGGTACGATGCGCTGTTCGCCTGGATGCAGCAGATCGATGCCGCCGTTCTGCTGACCGCGCACCATGCCGACGATCAGGCCGAAACCTTGTTGATGCGGCTCAACCGCGCCGCGGGAGTCGCTGGCCTCAGCGGCATTCGTCCGGTCCGGTTCGACAGCTTCCCGGTGCTGCGTCCCCTGCTCGGCTGGCGACGCGAATGGCTGCGGATGCTCACTGCGGCGAGCGGCGCGCCCTGGACCGAGGACCCGAGCAACGCCGATCCCGACCATGACCGCACCCGCTTTCGCGCGCTACTCGCGGGCCAGAAGTTGCTCGATCCGGCGGCGCTGGCGCAGTCCGCCGCCCACATTGCCGAAACCAACGCCGCGCTCGACGCCGTCGTGGCGCAGTTCTGGGCGGATCGCTGGAGCGAAACCGGTCCGCAATTGCGAATCGGCGATCTGCCGCGCGAGGTCCAGCGCCGTCTCGTTCGCCGGGCGATCGCCGAAACGCGCGATCGGCACGGCATCGCAACGCCGCCCTTTTCCAGCGCAAGCAACATCGAATCGCTCCTCGACGCGCTCGAACGCGGATCGGGGGCAACGCAGGGGGGCGTGATGGCGGTGGCAGAAAGCGAGTTCTGGACCTTTCGCCCCGCCCCACCGCGCCGATCACACTGATCGAAGCTGTTCCATTGCCATTAACCTGCGCGCGCCTATCTTGTGCGCTGAGGAAGGTACAAGCGACACATGAGCGACGACAACAAGCAGCAGGGTCCCGAGAATAACGGCAATCCGTGGATGAAGAGCCTGCTCATCTGGGTGGGCATTCTCGCTGCGCTGGCGCTGTTCGTGACGATGTTCGACACGCGCACCAGCGGTGCTGCGGGACCGACGATCGCCTATTCCGATTTCCTGAACAAGGTCGAGGCGGGCGAGGTCAAGGACGTCAATGTTGCAGGCAGCGTCATTACCGGCACCTTCGACAATGATACCAAGTTCCGCACCAATGCCGTTGCAGACTCCCAGCTGATCCCCACGCTGCGCAAGCAGAATGTGACGATCAGCGCGCGGCCGGAGGAACAGCCCTCGATCTGGCAATATGTGCTGGTGCAGGCGCTGCCGTTCCTGCTGTTCCTGGGCATCGCCTTTTTCGTGCTGCGCCAGATGCAGAAGGGCTCGGGGTCGGGCGCGATGGGCTTCGGCAAATCGCGCGCGAAATTGCTGACCCAGAAGGAAGGCAAGGTCACCTTCGACGACGTCGCCGGTATCGACGAGGCGCGCGAGGAGCTGGAAGAGGTCGTCGAGTTCCTCAAGGACCCGACCAAATTTGCCCGCCTCGGCGGCAAGATTCCGAAGGGCGCGCTGCTGGTCGGTTCGCCCGGCACCGGCAAGACCCTGCTCGCCCGCGCGATCGCGGGTGAGGCGGGCGTGCCCTTCTTCACCATTTCGGGTTCGGATTTCGTGGAGATGTTCGTCGGTGTCGGCGCCAGCCGCGTGCGCGACATGTTCGAACAGGCCAAGAAGAGCGCGCCCTGCATCGTCTTTATCGACGAAATCGACGCGGTCGGCCGCCATCGGGGCGCGGGCCTCGGCAATGGCAATGACGAGCGCGAGCAGACGCTGAACCAGCTGCTGGTCGAGATGGACGGGTTCGAGGCGAACGAAGGCATCATCATCGTCGCGGCAACCAACCGCCCAGACGTGCTCGATCCCGCATTGCTGCGTCCGGGCCGGTTCGACCGCCAGGTCGTCGTGCCCCGCCCGGATATCGAGGGTCGCGTGAAGATCCTGCAGGTCCATATGAAGAAGGTGCCGCTGGCCCCCGACGTCGATGCGCGCGTAATCGCGCGCGGCACGCCGGGCTTTTCGGGCGCCGATCTCGCCAATTTGGTCAACGAAGCCGCGTTGATGGCCGCACGCAAGGGCAAGCGGCTGGTCGCAATGCAGGAGTTCGAGGAGGCCAAGGACAAGGTCATGATGGGCGCCGAGCGGCGGTCTATGGTCATGACCGACGACGAGAAGCGGATGACCGCCTATCACGAGGCAGGCCATGCCATCGTCAGCCTGCACGAACCGGCATCGGACCCGATCCACAAGGCGACGATCATCCCGCGCGGTCGCGCGCTGGGTATGGTCATGCGCCTGCCCGAGCGGGACAGCTATTCCTACCACCGCGACAAGATGTACGCGAACCTCGCCGTCGCGATGGGTGGCCGCGTCGCCGAGGAGATCATCTTCGGGTACGACAAGGTTTCGTCGGGCGCGAGCGGCGACATCCAGTACGCCACCGGCCTTGCCCGCGACATGATCACCAAATGGGGCATGTCCGACAAGCTGGGTCCGATCGAATATGCCCAGCCGGAGGGTGAGAGCTTCCTCGGCTATTCGGCATCGCAACCGCGGCACATGTCGAACGAGACGCAGCAGCTGATCGATTACGAGATCAAGGCGACGGTCGAAGGCGGCCTGAAGCGGGCGCGCGACGTGCTGACCGAGCATATCGATCAGCTCCACACGCTGGCAGGCGCGTTGCTCGAATATGAGACGCTGTCGGGCGACGAGATCAAGAAGCTGCTCGCCGATGGCGATATCGGTCGCCCCGACCCGGCGACCCTTAAAGGTCCGGTTGCGGTCGGCGGAACGTCGATTCCCAAGACGCGGCGCCCCAAGGGGCCGTTCGGGAACCCGGCACCCCAGGGGGCGTAGGCCGCTTATTTCTTTACTGATTTCGGTTCGGCCCGCGCGATGAGTGCGGGCCGCATCGTTCTGGCGATGTCCGCATCGCTTTGCGCGACAAGTGCTTCCAGGATCGCAATCCGCGCAGCGCATTTGGCGGACGGGTCGGTCCCTTCCATCGCCGCCTGAATCCGTCTTGCCGCTGCGGCATCGCCATTGGCGGCACTCCGCACGAGATCGGCGGCGGGGATTTCGCGGCCCCGGCCCAGTTCGTCTCCGCGCATGGGCGCGCTCGCGGCGACGCGCAACGCATGGGCATAATGGCGCCGTTGCAGCGCGCGGCTCAGCGAAGCGGCGGCCTCTCCCCGGTCTTCGCCGCTGCAGCTCCTTGGATCACCGGCCCGCCACTCGCGCAGCTGCGCCAGCCGAATGTCCATTTCGGCGGCGATCAGCGGTGCCGGAGCAAAGGGCAGGCGCGCGCGATAGGCGGCGTTGACCAGCGCGTCGATCGCGCGCGCGCCCTCGACGTGCTTGCGCGTTCCATCGGCGATCGCGTCCCGGATCGCCTTCACCTGCACATAGAGTTCGGGATTGCCCGTCTTGACCTCTCGGAAGCCGGGCTCCCGCTCCTCCAGCGCCGCCATCGGACTGACCGGCACGACCTGAACCGGTGGGGCAAGATTGTCACGCTTGCCGTCCGGTGCCGACAAGACGGCCGCGAACACCAGGATGATCCACAATCCCCAGCCGATCAGATCGGCTACCGCGCCCTCGCGGCCCTTGGGGTCGCGGGTGCGCAGTCCGCTCATCAGCAACAGCCCGGTGCCGCCAGCGGCGCCCCAATATAGGAGCGACGACCCGGCCGCCCCGATATCGCCGCGTAGCACTGCGCCGCCGAGCAGCACCAACGTTCCAACCGTCGCGATCAGGATCGGACGCGGCGCGATCAGTCGGCCGATCGCGGTCGGCGCGCATATGCCGATCACCCCGCAAGTGGCGAAAAAGGCGAGCAATGCCGCCTGTTCCGCCGCCGCCATCGCCATGAAGCCCGCAGCGCTCAGCGCGCCAAGCAGGCCGAGGCCGACGGTGCGCTTCCACGGCACCTCCCCGCCGTCGTGCTCCCCCGCGTCGAGCAGCAGGATCGCGATCGCGCTGGCCACCGCGAGCAGGATCGCGCCACCCGCGATCCATGGAGTCATCGGCGCGCCGATAAAGGTGACGACCGTGACAAGCCACAGGCCAAAGCGCCAGCCAAAGCCGCGCACCACCTCCCCGCCCGCATGTGCGCGCCGCCAATGCATCGGCGCGACCACCCGCCAGTGGAGCAGGGCAAAACCGACCCCCACCGCTCCGGTCGCAATGGCGCCACCAATCCGTAACGCGGGCGTCGCGCCCGCCAGCGCGAACAGCAGCGCACCGAGTGCGCCGAGCGCCAACAGCAAGAGTTCGACGAAGCCGAAATGCGGCCGCTCGAGATAGACGCGCCACCAGTCGGCCGCCCGTGGCTCGAAGCTATGGGCGATGCCGGGCAGATCATACTCGGCCAGGTCGAACAGCTGCCGAACCTGATCGGTCACGCCGGGGCGCAGCGCGCCGAGCCGCCGCCGCCATGCCGGAACATTGCCCAGCGTCAGTGCGCGCCATCCGGCGTGCAGCGGATGCTGATCGCCCTGGAACCCCGCAATCATCCGCCATTCGTCGAGCCGGGCGCGAACCTGCCACACTGCGGGCGGGTGGTTGCCCTCCGCCTCCCAGCCGAACGCCGCCATCGCCTGTTTGAGGATCGCGTCGCTGCGTGGGATGGTGTCCGCGATCAGCGCAGCAAGCCAATATTCGAGCCGGTCGCGCCGGTCGATCTCCATCAGCGCGGGCGCGGCCATCAGCGCCTCGAACGCGGCGATCAGGCCCGGCCTGTCCTTGAACCACGGCCCGCGCAGCCCGGCTTCGAGCGCGGCCTTGAGCCGTTCGAGTTCGGCAGCTTCGGCGATGCGCGCCTGTTCCGCCGGATCATCAGCCGGCGGCGAAGGCGCGGCTTCGGGTGGAAGCGGGATAAAGGCCGGTTCGGCGACGGCCTCAGTCGGCGGCGGATCGGCCGGGACCGGGATCACCACGGCGCCGACGGGCGGGGCTTCGCTTACCGGCTGGGCATCGGCATCCGCGTCGGCGTCCTCCTCATCGTCCCAGCCATAATCATACTCCACCCAGCGCAGCGCCGCCTCATAGGCTTCGCGCAGCGCGATAAATGCCTTGGCGTCGTCTTCGGGATTAGTGGTCTTGAGCTTCGCGGCATAGGCGCGGCGGATGGTGGCACGGTCGCTTCCGCGCGCTACGCCCAGCACCTGCCACCAGGGCTTCACGCAGAATGCTTCACAGGAAGGTCTCGCCTTCCAGCTGGTCGAGCGCGCTGTGCAGTTCCTTGCGCGCGGTCTCGATTGTGCGCGGGTCCTGGCTCTCCAGCGCGGCGGCGAAGCGCGACATCAGTTCGCCGACCCAGTAACGCTGATCGCCCAGGAAATTCTCATAGCATTTCTCGCCGCGCGCGATCGCCGCCTTGTTCTCCGCCTCGTCGCGCGGATGGACCTTCAGCCCCGCCAGCGCCGCGCGCGCCTTTTCCAGCGCCGCCGGATCGGCGACATTGCCGTCGTTGATCGTCAGGCTGACGCTCTCGCCGGTCTGGGGGACGACGATATCGACCTCCAACAGCCCGGAAATGTCATAAGAAAAGCGCACATCGACCGCCTGCCCCGCCGGACCGCGCGGCACGCGGACGGAGGTGCGGCCGATCTCGACATTGTCGCGGACCAGCCGCGCTTCGCCCTGAAAGATGCCGAATTCGACCTTGGTCTGGTTGTCGTGCATCGTCCCGAAGGTGTGGATGCGGCTGGCCGGAATGACGGTGCCACGTTCGATGATCGGCGCGAACAGCCCGTCCTCGATCCCGCCGCCGGGCAGGCGCCGCGCGGTCTCCACCCCCAGCGAATAGGGGCAGACATCGGTGACGACGACTTCCTTCAGCGCCGAATCGCGCGATTTGAGCGCGGCCTGCACCGCCGCGCCCAGCGCCACCGCCTCGTCCGGGTTGACCGTCGCGTTGGGAAAGCGACCGAACATGCGCGTCACCGCGCTGCGCACCACGGGCATTCGCGTTGCACCGCCGATCAGGATGATCTCGCTGAGATCGGCGCTTTTCAGCCCCGAATCACGCATCGATCGCAGCACCGGTTCGCGCAGCCGGTCGATCAGCGGCTTGGCCGCCTCCTCGAACAGGGCGGTGGTGACGGTGTGGCGGTATTCGGCGTCCTTCCAGACGATCCGCATCTCCGCCTCGTTCCCGCCGGACAAAGCGCGACGGGCACGCTCCGCCGCCTCGCGCAATTTCTGGTGCAGTGGATCGTCGCCGCGCCCGGCCTCGCCGAACTCAGTGGCGTGCGCGTCGCGCATCATCGCCACGAGCAACTCGTTGAAATCCTCCCCGCCCAGATGATTGTCGCCGGTCGAGGCGCGGACTTCGATGATCCCCTCGAAAATCTCGACGATCGACACGTCGAACGTGCCGCCGCCGAGATCGAACACCAGGAAGCGCGATTCGTCGGCGAGCTGGTGGATGCCATAGGCGAGCGCGGCAGCGGTCGGCTCGTTGACCAGCCGCTCGACCTTCAATCCCGCCAGCTCGCCGGCGCGATGCGTCGCCTTGCGCTGCTTGTCGTTGAAATAGGCAGGGACGGTGATCACCGCCTCGGTCACCTCCTCCCCCAGAAACGCTTCGGCATCCGCCTTGAGGCTGCGCAACACAAGCGCCGAGAGCTCCTCGGGCGAGAAACTGCGCTTGCCCAGCCGCGTCGAGCGCTGGGAGCCCATATAGCGCTTGAACGCGATCGCGGTGACGTCCGGATGGCTCGCCATCCGCTCGCGCGCGGCAAGGCCGGTGATGACCTCGCCCTTCTCGTCGATGCTCACCGCGCTGGGAGTCAGCATGTGCCCGAGCCGGTTGGGGATCAGTTCCGCAGCTCCGTCGCGAAACACCGCCGCGGCACTGTTCGTGGTGCCGAGGTCGATACCGATAATCATTGCACTGCGTCCCCCGTCGAATCGCCCGGACTCTAACGGGCGGAACGCGGCTGTGAAGCTGACGAATTCATATGGCGTTCAAGCCGCTTGTCGTGTTTTCTCGCCATTTCGACGGCGGAGGTCCGAATGCGAAAGGCGATGATAGCAGCGCTCATGTTGGCGCTCGTGCCGGGAAGCGCGCAGGCAATGAGCGTGGCAGAGTTTCTGGCCAAGGCGAATGCGCTGAAGGCCCGGGGCATCCTTGCCATGGGATCGCCCGACATCAAGCTGCTACGCACCGAGATGGAGGGCGTCTCCACCGCCTATCACGCCGATCTGGATGCCGCGCGCAAGGCCGGACGTGCGCCCCACAGCTGCCCGCCGCCCAAGGGCAAGGCGAAGATCGGCGGCAAGGAGCTGATGGCCGAATTCGAGGCGATCCCTGCGGCGCAGCGCGGGATGAGCGTCAAATCGGCTTTTTATGCGATGATGAAGAAGCGCTTCCCATGCTGAGGCCCCTTATTCTCGCACTCGCGCTGGTCGCCCTGCCCGCAGCGGCACAGGACCTGTCCCCCTCCACCGTCACGCTCGGTCAGTTTCTCGTCAAAGTCGATGAGGTCGAGGCACGCGGCGCTCAGGCGGACGATCCCGAACTGCTGGAGGTGACCAGCCTGATGGGCGCGGTGGCCAGCAGCTATCGCCAGCGCCTTGTCGACATTGCCGCGTCCGGCCAGGCCGCGCCGGCCTGTCCCCCGCCGCCCGGCAAGGCGGTGCTCGATTCCGACATCATTATCCCGAAGCTGAAAGCGTTGCCGACGGACCAGCGAGACCGGTCGCTGCAAAATGCCATGTGGGAGGTGATGGACGCCCTGTTCCCCTGCACCTGAACGGCGCCAGGCGTCGCTGCGCCCGGGCCTATCCCAGCAGCCCGAGCCCGAGCAGGAGCAGCGCGAACAGCGTCACGATGAAGGTGATGAAGAACAACAGCACAAAGGTGCGCAGCAGCGCGCTCCACCAGCGCAGACGATAGGCGCCCTTGAGCTGGAAGAAGATGTGGACCGGGGGCACGAAGGTCGCCAGGGTCGATACCACGCCGCTTGCCAGCCCCAGCGCCGAACCGATCAGTAGCGCGATGAACAGCAGCGACATGAATGCGAGCGAATAGGTGACGAACACCGCGTGGTCATAACCCCTGAACCGCGGTCGCCACGCGAACAGCGCCCAGACGAACGGGATCGACAGCGGGATCAGCGCCCAGCTGAACTTGTAGCTGTTGGTCTGCAGCTTGTAGAGCGCGAGGCCGGGGTTCTTCTCTGCTTTCTCGATTCCCTCGTCGAGCCGCTTCCACCCGGTCTTGAACCGCGGCGCATAGCCCGCCCGTTCACCCAGCGACATTGGAATGCGCTGTAAATCGGCGAGATCGGCGGATAGTTTCTCGATGCGCTGATCGAGCCTCTGCGCGCGCTCACTGCCCGGTTCCGCTTTGGCACGTGATTCCCGCGCATCGGCGAGCGCCTCGGCCGTGTTGGTGCGGGCATAGTTGATCGTTTGTTCGAATTGGGCGCTGCTGCCCAGATCGGTGGGCGGCGACACGCCCATGATCTGCATCGCCGCGAACATGGTGAAGACCGAAAACAGAAACATCGCCATCGGCGACACGAAATGCGCGCGTTCGCCGAAGATGTAGCGGCGCGTCAGTTCGCCGGGGCGGAAGGTCAGCAGCGGAAGCGTATTCCACAGCTTCCCCTCGAAATGGACGACGCCGTGCAGGATCTCGTGCCAGATCGCGCCGATCGTGCGATGCACATGCCCCACCTGGCCGCACCGATGGCAATGCGGCCCGACCAGTTCGGCCCCGCAATTGAGGCAGATGCCGGGACCATGATCCTCGCCCGCACGCGAATCGCGCTCGACCGCGCGGCCCATCAGCGTACCGGTGACGAGATCGCCAGCTGCGTCGATTTCCCCCATGAAGCCCATCTATCAGCTTGGAAAAGTCCGCGCGATAGGGACTTTGCAGTTGCAGCATGATAGCTGAGCCGGATGGAACAGGACGCTGAGACTCTGATCGCCAACATGGGGGCCCGCGCCCGCCACGCCGCAACCCGTCTGGCCGGGCTGCCGACCGCAGACAAGGCCCAGGGGCTGCGCGCCGCCGCCGCCGCCATCCGCGCCGATGCCGATGCGATCCTCGCCGCCAATGCGCGCGACGTGGAGGCGGGCGCGGCGAACGGTCTGTCCGGCGCGTTGCTCGATCGGTTGCGGCTCGATCCGGCGCGGCTGGAGAGCGCGGCAAAGGGCGTCGAGGCGGTCGCTACCCTCCCCGATCCGGTCGGCGCCGTGATCGATTCGAGCGCCCGTCCCAATGGCCTGAAACTCAGCCGCGTGCGCGTGCCGATCGGGGTGATCGGTATCATCTATGAGAGCCGCCCCAACGTGACCGCCGATGCGGCGGCGCTGTGCGTGATGAGCGGCAATGCCGCGATCCTGCGCGGCGGATCGGAAGCGGCGCACAGCAACCGCGCGATCCATGCGGCGTTCGCGCGCGGATTGGGCGATGCGGGCCTTCCCGCCGACGCGGTCCAACTGGTCCCCACCACCGACCGCGCGGCGGTGGGCGCGATGCTGAAAGCCGATGGCGCGATAGACCTGATCGTCCCGCGCGGGGGCAAAAGCCTGGTCGCACGGGTGCAGGAAGAAGCGCGGGTGCCCGTGCTCGCGCATCTCGACGGCATCTGCCACAGCTATATCGACCGCGCCGCCGACCCCGATATGGCGCGCGACTTGGCGGTCAATGCCAAGATGCGCCGCACCGGCATCTGCGGCGCGACCGAGACGCTGCTGATCGACCGCGGCTTTGCCGGTCCCGCGCCGGTCCTGGCCGCGCTGATCGAGGCGGGGTGCGAATTGCGCGGCGACAAGGACGTCCGCGCGATTGATCCGCGCATTGGCGCTGCGAGCGAGGCCGACTGGGACACCGAATATCTCGATTCGATCCTGTCGGTCGCACTGGTCGACGGGGTCGAGGATGCGATGGCGCATATCGCCCGCCATTCCAGCCACCACACCGATGCGATCATCACCGAGGATGCGGCGACCGCCGAGCGGTTTCTGAACACGGTCGACAGCGCGATCGTGATGTGGAACGCCTCGACCCAGTTCGCCGACGGCGGCGAATTCGGGCTGGGCGCAGAGATCGGCATCGCCACCGGCCGCCTCCACGCCCGCGGCCCGGTCGCGCTGGAGGGGCTGACGACCTATAAATGGGTGGTGCGCGGGAGCGGACAGGCGCGTCCTTGAGTCATCGACGTTATCTGTATACATTTGATGCATGAAGACATCTGTCGTCACCGCCCGACTCGATCCGGATACGCTCGCCGGTCTCGACAAGCTCGCAGAATATCATGAGCGCTCACGCGCCTGGCTCGTCGCTAAAGCCGTCAAACAATATGTGAAGAACGAAACTGAGTTCTTCGATTTCCTGCAGGAAGGCGAAGATGCCATCGAACGCGGCGAATATTTGACGCACGAAGAATTGATGGCGGAAATCAAGGGAATGCGGCAGCGAGACGCCGCTTGAGACAAGTGATCTGGTCGTTTCCAGCGCGGCGGGACCTCTATCGCATCGCCGCCGAATATCGCGAACTGGACCCAACGCTCCCGCTCGAAGTTTTAATGCGTATCGAGCAGGCGCCGTCGGCGTTGCTGGATTATCCCGACATCGGCAGCCCCACACCGCGCAAGGGCATTCGCAAATGGCATGTGCGGAAAACACCATTCCTGCTATTCTATGCCAGCACATCCGTTCGGCTCGAAATTCGCCGGGTCGTGCATGAGCGATCGGACTGGATTGGCCTGGAACCGTGAAACGCATCGGTCTCCTCGGCGGGTCGTTCAACCCGGCGCATCGCGGCCACCGCGCGATCTCGCTCCATGCCCTGCGCGCGCTGGATCTGGATGAAGTGTGGTGGATGGTGTCGCCCGGCAATCCACTCAAGGAGGCAAAGGGCATGGCGCCCTTTGCCGCGCGGATGGCGTCGGCGCGGGCGATGGCGCGCCACGCGCCGATCCGCCCGACTGCAGTCGAGAAGCGGCTCAAGACCCGCTACACCGTCGATACGCTGACCAAATTGCCGCGCCTTTATCCCCGGCATCGCTTCATCTGGCTGATGGGCGCCGACAATCTCGCGCAGTTCGATCAGTGGCGCGGATGGCGACAGATCGCGCGACAGGTTCCGATTGCGGTCATCGCCCGCCCCGGCTATGATCGCGACGCCCATGCAAGTTCTGCCATGGGCTGGCTGCGGCGTTATTTGCGGCCCGCACGCCAGGCGAAGAACTGGACGAAGTGGAGTTTGCCGGCCCTGGTGCTGTTGCGCTTCCGCCCCGACCCGACTTCGGCGACCCGCCTGCGCGCCGCCGACCCCGGCTGGCACCGGCGATTTACTCGCGTCCGCGCCGCCGCGACGCACCCCTTAGCTTAGCCCAGGAGTCCCCTTGCCCGCTTCCCCACACACCGATGCCCCCGCCGCCGCACAGGCCGCGGTCAGCGATGGCGCCGAGGCGCTGCATCGGATGGTCCTCACCTCGCTTGACGACGATCAGGCGGTCGAGACCGTATCCATCCCGCTGGCGGGCAAGAGCAGCATCGCCGACTATATGGTCGTCGCCAGCGGCAAATCGACGCGCCAGGTCGCATCGATGGCGCAGAAGCTGTCCGAGAAGATCAAGGCCGAGTTCGGCCGCAGCCCGCGGGTCGAGGGCCTGCCCACTGCCGACTGGGTGCTGATCGACGCGGGCGACGTCATCGTCCATCTGTTCCGGCCCGAGGTACGCAGCTTCTATAATCTCGAGCGCATGTGGGCGTTCGGCGACACGCCTGCCGCCGGCAACGCCTGATGATACGGTCCGGCACCAGCCCGCTCCCCCACCCGGCCACCCATATCACGCTATCGCTGGGTGGCCGGGTGGGGGAGCGGGCTGGTGCCGTAACCCAGAACTGACCCGTGCTGCTGCATATCGTCGCGCGCGGGAAGATCGGCCGCAGCCCTGAGGCCGAACTGGTGGACCGCTATCTCAAGCGCGTCACCTGGCCCTCCCGCGTTACCGAACTGCCCGATACCGGCGGCAAGCTGCCCGCGACCGAACCCGGTACACGCATCGTCATGCTCGACGAAAAGGGGGAGAATATCCCCTCGCGCGTCTTTGCCGAGCGGCTTCAGGCGTGGCGCGAGGACGGGGTGCGCGAAACGCGCTTCCTGATCGGCGCGGCGGACGGGTTCGATGACGAAGCGCGCGCGCAGGCGGACATGCTCATCTCCTATGGCCGCGCGACCTGGCCGCACATGATGGCGCGCGCGATGCTGGCCGAGCAATTGTGGCGCGCGACCAGTATCCTTTCCAACCATCCCTATCACCGCGAGGGATAAGGGTGCGCCGATTCCTTCCCGCCGCACTGGCGATTGCCGCATCGGGCGGGGTCGGCCTTGCCGCGCTCCAGGCACAGGCCCCGACGCTCGCCGAGCAGCAGGATCAGCTCAAGACCGCGAACAAGGCGGCGAAGGATGCCGAGGCGCGCGCGCGCCGACTCCAGCGCGCCGCCGCGAACGAGCGCGACAGCGCGCGCCGGGCAAGAGCGCGCGAGGCTGCGATCGCCGCGAGCATCCAGGCTGCCGAGGCGGAGATCGCCGCCGCCCGCGCGCGGATCGCGATCGTCGATCGGATGCTCGCTCGTCAGCGCACCCGGCTCGCCGAGCGCCAGGGCCCTATCACGCGCCTCGTCGCCGCGCTCCAGTCCTTTGCGCGTCGCCCGGCGGCGCTGGGGCTGGTCCAGCCCGGTTCGACCCGCGACATCGTCCATGTCCGCGCCGTGCTGGGCGCGGTCACGCCGATCATGCGCGAGCGCACTGCGGACATTCGTGCCGAAGTCGCGCGCACCCGCCGCCTGCGGGAAGGCGCGCAGACGGCGGTGAAAAGCCTCGCTGATGGCCGGGCACGGTTGCAGACCGAACGGCTCGCGCTGGTGAGTGCGGAGGCCGAGCATCGGCTGAAATCCGCCGGATACAGTCGCGACGCGATGTTCGAATCGGATCGCGCACTGGCGCTGGGCGAACAGGCGCGCGATCTGGTCGACCTGATGGATACGCTGGGCGAGGCGGCGGAGACGCGTGCCGCGCTGGAGGCGCTGCCCGGCCCCCTGCCCCGTCCCGATGAGGGCGATGCCGAAGTCGCCGCCGCGCCGCCCCCCGCGCGCGGCGGGCCGCCGCCCTATCGGCTGCCGGTCGCGGGCAGCGTCGTCACTGGGCTGGGCGAGATATCGGATACCGGCGTGCGCTCGCGCGGCCTCACCCTTGCCACTTGGTCGGGCGCGCAGATCGTCGCGCCGACCGGCGGGCGCGTGATCTATGCCGGACGCTTCCGCCGTTATGGCAACATCGTGATCCTCGATCATGGCAAGGGATGGACCTCGCTGGTCGCAGGGCTCGACCGGGTGATGGTGCGCGTCGGCGACGACGTGATTCAGGGCGCGCCCATCGGGCGGGCGCCGCAGGTCGATGCCCCGCGGATCACCGTCGAGCTGCGCCGTCAGGGCCGGCCGGTCGATCTGGCGCAGCTGCTCGACTGATGCCGTATCGCCGCCGCGCGCTTGCCGCTTTGCCGCCACGCCGTTCCGGTCTATCCTGTCCCCCAAAGCCCTGCCCAGGAAAGTAACGCGTATGATCCGTCCCGTCCTTCAGGTCACCGCCGCTGTCGGCGCGCTCGCACTGGTGCCGGTCACCACCGGCGCGATGGCGAGCGTGGACACCTCCAGCTATCGCGAACTCGACGCCTTCATGGACGTCTATACCCGCGTGAAGGCCGATTATGTCGAGAAGGTCGATGACAAGACACTGATCAAGGGGGCGATCGACGGGATGCTCGCCAGCCTCGATCCGCACAGCTCCTATGTCGACGCGCTGGCGTTCGACAATATGCGGCTGCAGACCGACGGCAATTATGGCGGCCTCGGCCTCTCGGTCACGATGGAGGATGGCGCGGTCAAGGTCATCACCCCGACCGAGGATACCCCCGCCTGGCGCGCGGGGATCAAGGCGGGCGACTATATCACGCATATCGACGGCAAGCTGATCTATGGCGGCACGCTGGACGAGGCGGTGAGCCAGATGCGCGGCGAGCCGGGCAGCAAGATCAAGCTGCGCATCGTCCGCGCCGGGCGCGAAAAGCCGCTGGAACTCGAACTGACCCGCGAGACCATCGTCCAGAAAGCGGTGAAGTGGGAGGTGCAGGACGGCATCGGCATCCTCAACATCAACACCTTCAGCGCCAGCACCGCGTCGGACATGCGCGCCGGCATCGCGGCGATCGAGAAGCAGCTGGGCGGCAAGCCCAAGGGCTATGTCATCGATCTGCGCGGCAATGGCGGCGGGCTGCTCGACCAGGCGATCGAGGTGAGCGACGCCTTCCTCTCGCACGGCGAGATCGTCTCGCAGCGCGGGCGCGACAAATCGGAGATCGAACGCTGGTACGCCAAGGCCGATGATCTGGCGCGCGGGCTTCCGCTCGTCGTGCTGGTCGATGCCGGAACCGCCTCGGCTTCAGAGATCGTCGCTGGCGCATTGCAGGACCATCATCGCGGGCTGGTGCTGGGCGAAAAGAGCTTCGGCAAGGGATCGGTGCAGACCTTGCTCCAGCTGGGGCCGCGCACCGCACTGCGCCTGACCACCGCACGCTATTATACGCCCTCGGGCCGGTCGGTGCAGGAGGGCGGGATCGAACCCGACCTGATCGTGCCGCAGATTTCCGACCCCGATTACAAGTCGCGTCCGGTGTTCCGCGAGGCCGATCTGCGCCGCCATCTCATCAACGAGACCAAGGTCGATAACGCGGTGCTCGAGGAAGACACCAAGACCGATCCGCGTTTCGCCGCGACTGCCGAGGAACTGGAGAAAAAGGGGATCAAGGACTTCCAGCTCCATTATGCCTTGCAAACCATCGCCCGCACCGCCGCGCCCGCGCGCATGGCGGGCGGCGGCGCGGCCAAGACCGGGAAGCGCTAGGGCCCACCATGCCGCCCCGCCGCACCGCCCAGCTGCTCGCACTGCTCATCCCGCTCGGGCTGATCGCGGGGGCGCTGACCAGTCAGTATGGCTTTGGCTTGTTCCCGTGCGAGATGTGCATGTGGCAACGCTGGCCGCATTATACCGCCATCGTGCTGGCGGCGCTGTCCTTCGTCGTCCGCCCAGCACGCGATCCGCTGGTGTGGATGGCGACGCTCGCCATCGCGATCAGCGGGGCGATCGGCGCCTTCCATGCCGGGGTGGAATATGGCTGGTGGGAAGGGCTGACCCGCTGCGCGACCAATTTCGCGACCGGGGGCAACGCGCTCGATGCGATCCTGAATGCGCCGCTGATCCGCTGCGACGTTGCACCCTGGGACTTGTACGGAGTGTCGCTGGCCGGGTGGAATGCGATCTTTTCGCTGGGTGGTGCGTTGGTGATCGCACTGCTGATGCTGAAAGGTCGCCGCAGATGAAGTGGAAGCCGGGAGATCCCCGTCGCGATGTCGACTCGATGATTCGCGTCGATCAGGCCGGCGAATATGGCGCGACGCGCATCTATGCGGGGCAGCTCGCGGTGATGGGCGACCGCCACGACATGGCACGCGCGATTTCCGGCATGGCGAACCAGGAGGAACGGCACCGCGCCTATTTCGATGCATTGATCGCGAAGCGCGGCGTGCGGCCGACTGCGCTGCAGCCGATCTGGAACATCGCCGGGTTTGCGATGGGCGCGGCGACGGCAGCCATCGGACCGACTGCGGCGATGGCGTGCACCGTGGCAGTGGAGACCGAAATCGATCTCCACTATCAGGAACAGCTCGAGGCGCTGGGCGCGGACGACCCCGAACTGGCCGCAGCGGTAGCCGAGTTCCGCGCCGAAGAACTGGAACATCGCGATTCGGCGCTGGCGGCGGGGGCCGAGACCGCACCCGCCTATCCGCTGCTCGCCGGAGTGATCCGGCTGGCTTGCAAGGCCGCGATCGCGGTATCGAAACGGGTCTGACGGCCGCGAGGAGTCGATGAAAATGAAGACGATCCTGCTTTCCCTGACAGCGGCTGCGGCGACCCTCGCTGTTCCCGCGTTCCCCGCTGCGGCGCAGAACGCGCCCCAGAATGGCGTCCTCGTCATTTATGGCGATGATAAATGCCCGACCAATGCCGATGGCGACGAGATCGTCGTCTGCGTCCGCCGCCCCGCCGGGGAGCGGTTCCGAATTCCGCAGGAGTTGCGCGATCAGGAAGTTGCCCCCTCCCGCGAAAGCTGGGCGGTACGTCAGCGTTCGGCGCTGACGGCGGGGGATACCGGCATCGGCAGTTGCTCGACGGTTGGGCCGGGCGGCGGCATCGGCTGTTCGACGCGCGACATTCAGGCGGGCAAGGCCGAAGCCGACCGCCGTAAGAAGGCGGAACAGGTTCTGCCCGACTGAGGCTCACTTGAGGGTCGGATTCAGCGGCGCTGAATCACGGCACCGTTTCCGCTTTGCTGAACCAAATGCCAAACGCGCGTTGTCCTGTCGGACGTCAACCGCTAACGGGCGCGCTCCTTGTTCGTGCGGGGAGTGTAGATGAGTTCGGTGTTCTCGCGGCGGCGCTGGCACGCGCCCGCTTTGCTGTTCGTGCTGGTCTGGCTG
The DNA here is from genome assembly GCF_007833215.1 of Sphingomonas suaedae. NCBI lineage: Bacteria > Pseudomonadati > Pseudomonadota > Alphaproteobacteria > Sphingomonadales > Sphingomonadaceae > Sphingomonas > Sphingomonas suaedae. The sequence goes on along the minus strand of NZ_CP042239.1, from coordinate 3,687,257 downwards.
TCCTGCGTCTGGTTCGGCTCCTGGGCATTCAATCCCAACAGCGCGACCCGGATCCTCGCCGCTACCGCCATTGCCGAAACCGGCAGTGCCCGGATCGACGATTTCGGCGACATGACGATCGACAAGGCGCAGTTCGACGGCCACCTCTATATGGACAAGGCGCCGGGCATGACGCTGATGGCGCTGCCCTTCGTCGCGGCGACCAACTGGATCACCGACCGGACCAGCTTCGATATCGCGCACCGGTTGTTCGATCCGGGTGCCGAGGCGTTCCTGCGTCTGCGGATGCGGATCGCCATCGCCTTTACCGGCGCGGTGCTGACCGCGCTCGCCGCCCTCGCCTTGCTCGATCTGGGAACGGGTATGACCCGCAATCGCGCAGCAGGACTGTTCGCGGCGACCGGATTCGCGTTCGGCACGATCGTCTGGGGCTGGACCACCACCTTTTTCGGTCACGCCGCGACCACCGCCCTGTTCGTGATTGCGCTCTGGGCGGTGTGGAAGGGGAGCAGCGGGGCCAGTCCCGGGCGCCACACGCTGATCGCGGGCCTCGCGCTCGGCTGGGCGGTGGTGGTCGAACATAGCGCGGTGCTGACCGGCGGCCCCATCGCGCTCTGGGCGCTTTGGCGCCTGCGTCACTGGGATCGCCCGGCACAACTGCGCACGCTCGGTTTGGCAATGGGGGGCGGGCTCATCGCTGCGATCCCGCTCTTCACGTATAACATCGCGACCTTTGGCGACCCGTTCCAGACCGGTTATTCAGGCGTGGTGGGGTTCGAAGGGATGAAGCAGGGCTTTTTCGGCCTGACCTATCCCAAGCTCGACGTGCTGTACGAACTCCTGATCGGCAAGCGGCGCGGCATCGTCTGGGTCTCGCCGGTGCTGGCGCTCGCGCCGTTCGGCGTCTGGACGCTGCTGCGCGATCCGGCACGGCGCGACATCGGCGCGGTGGCGATCGTCGGAGCGGTGCTGTGCTTCCTCTATCACGCCGCCTATGTCTATTGGGACGGCGGCAATGCCACCGGACCGCGCCACGCGCTACCGGCGATCGCCTATCTGGCAGTCGGTCTCGCCGCATATTGGGGCAGCGCCAATCGGATCGAGAAATGGCTGGGTCTGGGCTTCCTCGTCGCCAGCATCGCGATCAACCTGATGGTCGCCTCAACCGAAATTCTCGCGCCCTTCGACTTTCCGGCCCCGCTCACCCAGTTCATCCTGCCGCGCTTCCTGGCGGGCGAGATTCGCACCATCCCCAACGAATTCTGGGGCTGGTCGCCGCTGGCGGGCATGGCCCTCTATCTCGGTCTCGCCGCGATCCTCGGCGTGCTGTTTGCGCGGGCCTGGGGCGTGAGAATGAGTCGCGGGTGAAACAAGCGACGCTCCGGGCGGTTTGATCGGCCAGAGGAGAAATTGCATGGCCAATGAGCGGATTTTCGAAGATTTGAAGCGCGATCACGACCGTCAGCGCGACCTGCTCGCGCGCATCGCGGAAACCAGCGGCGACAGCGACGATCGCCGCACGCTGTTCGAGGAGCTTCGCCAGGAGCTTCAGGCGCACGCCGCCGCCGAGGAGGAGTCGCTCTATGCGACCATGTTGGCGAATCCCGACCTGCGCGACGACGCCCGCCATTCGGTGAGCGAGCATAAGGAAGTCGACGACATGCTTGGCGAACTGGTCGAGATGGACATGGCGTCGGGCGGCTGGCTGACCAAGTTCAAGTCGATGCGCGACCGCTATATCCACCATATCGACGAGGAGGAGGAAGAGATGTTCCCCGAAGCGTCGAAGGATCTGGACGATGCGACCAAGGCAAAGCTGGCGGCCGTGTTCGAGAAGCGCAAGCCGAAGGAACTCGAACGCGCCGAGGACGAGATGCCCGGCGATGCGCGCGAATAACTGACAGGCATGTAAATGGCTGGACGACGGCGGCGCAGGAGGTAAGCTGACTCCAAAACAGGAGAGGCCCATGATCCGCACCGCCGTCGCGGCCGCCGCTTTGTTCGCTCTCGTCCCGCTCGCGCAGGCCGAGACGCTGACCGTTTCAGCCGGTCCGGATGCGCAGGAGCGACTCCAGGAAGCGTTGCTTGACGCACAGCCTGGTGACACCGTCGCAATCGGCCCGGGCCGGTTCGACCTGACCGACGGACTCAGCCTCGACGTGGATCGCGTCACCGTGCGCGGCGCGGGACCCGACCAGACCATCCTAAGCTTCAAGGGCCAGCTCGGCGCGGGCGAAGGTCTGCTCGTCACGTCCGATGACGTCGTCCTGCGCGGCTTCGCAGTCGAGGACAGCAGGGGCGACGGTATCAAGTCCAAGGGCGCCAACCGCATCGTCTACAAGGACATCCGGGTCGAATGGACCGGCGGGCCAAAGGGGACCAACGGCGCCTATGGTGTCTACCCAGTGTCAAGTTCCGCGATCCTGATCGACGGAGTCACGGTGAAGGGCGCGTCGGACGCGGGCATCTATGTCGGCCAGTCCGAACGCATCATCGTCCGCAATTCGACCGTCTCCCAGAATGTCGCCGGGATCGAGATCGAGAACAGCAATCAGGCGGATGTCTATGGCAACACCGCCACCGCGAATACCGGCGGCATCCTCGTCTTCGACCTGCCCAATCTGCCGCGCATGAACGGAGGCGGGGTGCGCGTCTATGGCAACAAGGTGTTTGCCAACGACACGCCCAATTTTGCGCCCAAGGGCAATATCGTCGCGACCGTGCCCAGGGGGACCGGCATCCTGGTGATGGCCAATGACGGGGTGCATGTCTTTGATAACGACCTGTCGGAGCACGCGACGGCGAACGTCATCATCATGTCCTATCGCCAAGGCTATGAGGACGCGAACTACAACCCCTATCCCCGCCGCGTCGTCATATCGGGCAACCGGCATGGCCGGGCGGGTTTCGCGCCCGGCGTGGAGGGCGGCGACTTTCTGACCGCAGCGTTCGGCGGCAACGCCCCGCCGGTCTGGTGGGATGGCACCGGAGCGGTGGACGCGCTGGGCCTGCATGTCACCGATGCGGTCCCGGTTCTGAGCCTAGGCCTCGCGCTCGCTGCGCCGACCAGTTCGGCCAAACCTGCCAAGGTCGAGCTGAACGCTCCCGCAGCGCCGCGCCCCGCAGCGGTGGTGCTGCCGCCCGCGATGGAGGCGGCGGCGCGGTGAAGCGCGCGGGACTGGCCCTGCTGGCGCTTGCCGGGGCGCTGTTCGGCGCGGCGACGGCGAACCAGCCGGCGCGGGTCAACGACGCTGCGATTATGGAGGATGGCTATCCCGCCAAACTCTCCGATTATGGTTTTTTCCTCGATCTGAAGACGCGTACCCCCGCGCGGCGGGTCGTCGGCTATGATCTCGAAACCCCGCTCTTCTCCGACTATGCGACCAAACAGCGCTTCATCTATGTGCCTGAAGGGGGACAGGCGATCTATGATCCGAAGGGCGCGTTCGACTTCCCTGTCGGATCGGCGCTCATCAAGACCTTTGGCTATGGCGCGGGCGCCGCGTTCAGGCCCCTGGAGACGCGCTTGCTGCTGCGCCGCGCATCGGGCTGGGTCGCAATCCCCTATGTCTGGAATGCGGAAGGCACCGATGCGGTGGCTAAGCGCGCTGGAACCCGGCTGCCTGTGTCCTTCACCGACCCTTCGGGCACGGCGCGGCAGATCAGCTATGCGGTTCCCAACCAGAACCAGTGCAAGGATTGCCACGCGCTCGCCGGACAGATCGCGCCGATCGGAGCCAAGGCGCGCTACCTCAACCATCGCGGGCAATTGGCGACACTGGTGAAGGCGGGCCTGCTCGACCGCGCCCCGGCGAACGCGCCGCGGGTCGCCCGCTGGGACGATGCCAGCGCACCGCTCGATGCCCGGGCACGCGCCTATCTCGACATCAACTGCGCGCATTGCCACAATCCGCAGGGGGCGGCGTCCAATTCCGGCCTGTTCCTCGAATTCGACCGCACCAATCCGGTCGCACTCGGCATCGGCAAACGCCCGGTGGCGGCAGGCCGGGGAAGCGGCGGGCGCGACTTCGCGATTGCGCCCGGCGACGCAGAGGCATCGATCCTGATCTATCGACTGCGCAGTACCGACCCGGGCATCGCCATGCCAGAACTGGGCCGGGCGACGGCGCATGAAGAAGGCATTGCACTGCTTTCGAAATGGATCGATTCGCTGCCCGCGCGGTGACCGGTATCGCGGGGGTTTTGACTTCGGCGCGCCGCAGGTTCATCCTTCCTTCCGGGGAAATGGACGATGCGACACAAACCGTTGCCGACCGTCATCTTGGCATTCGCACTGCTTTCCGCGGGTTGCGGAACGATCGGGCGGGTCGACGCGCAGACCATGCCGCCGCCCCCGCCGCCACCGCCCGTCATGGTGCCACCGCCGCCACCGCCGCCGGCAGCCCCCGCGCCCGATATGGGCGAATCGGAGACAGCTCCGACGAAGTGCACACCCCGCACCGCCACGCCCAAGACCGCCACCGGAGCAGCCGCACGTCCATCGGGATCGACCCAGCGGACCGAGGCGCAGCAGAACTGCCCCACCTGCCCCCCGCCATGCGACTGAAGCAGCAGCATATCGCAGAGCGGTTCACGCTCGGGTGCGCGATTGCGCTGACGCTGGCGACCCTGGCGGCATGCACGGCGCCCCCGCCCGAGCGGGACGAGGCGATAACCTGTTCCAGTCCTGCCGAGCCGGAAAAGACGAGCGCCGCACCTGCCAAAGGTCCGAGCGCCAGCACGCAGCGGTCGGACGGTGCACAATCCGATTGCCCCACTTGCCCGCCGCCTTGTTGAAGTCTGATTCAGCTCCGCTGAGTCGCAGCACCGGGCCGGAGTTCAGTCCAGCTTCTTGAACTTCGCCAGCGCCGCGAACGGACCAGTCGCTTCTTCGTTCAGTACCCCGGCATCGCGCAGTGCCGCCTCCGCGCCCGGGCTGCGCGGGAATGGGTCGAGCGCCAGTGCCAGCGTCTCCGCCGCCGCCTCGCCCAGGTCGATCGACCCGCCGGTGTAGAAGACCGTGTCGCAGTCCTCGTCCGTCAGTTCGACCTCATCGGCCATCGCCTCTCCCTCGGGAAGGAAGCGGATCGCAAATTCCTCCTCGACGGTAGCGGGGACCGGGTCGCCGGTGACGCTGCACGGCTGCACCACCGCTCCTGACAGATGGCCGCGGGCGAGGATGCCGGTGGCGTCGCGTCGGACGGCCATCTGCGCGACCAGCCGGTCGATCGCGATCAGCCCGAAGCGCCGGGCGAGCGCCTTGCGCTCCTCCGCATCCGCCTCGATCGCCACCCGCCGCTCGCCCGTGCCGATCGCATCCAGCCGTTCGGATCGTGAAAATTCGGGAGTCATTCCGGCAGATCCCCTGTCCGCAAAGCATCGAACGGCGTCGCCGCCAGCGTCACATGCAATGCCCGCAGGCCCCCCACGCTGTGCGTCAGCGCCGCATCACCCGGATCCTCGCCGCGATACAGGTTGCGTAGCAGCGCCGCCGCGAACGCCCCGTGTTCGGCTTCGGGAGCAAGGCCGCTGCGATAAGCGTCCAGCCGCCCGCCGACCAGCCCCATGATCTTGCCTACCCGTTTGCCGACCACGACATCGCCGACGCCGAACTGGCGCAGTTGCGCGTCCATATCGTCGACGAAGCATTCGGTCAGCCGCGCCGCCGTCTCGCCCGCCTCCGGCTCGCTTTCCAGCCGCAGGATCACCAGTGCAAAGATGCTGGCGATCATGTCGAACCGGCCATCGACCGTGTCCGGTACACCGCCCGCCTGATACCAGTGCGGTTCGCGTCCCTTCGCCACGACCGCACGGTACAGCGCGGAAGCGGGATTTTCCGCCTTGCGACCGGTCAGCCGCTGCCACAAAGTCATCGTCTCACTCCAGATGCCCTCTCGGCGCTTGTTTGCCGGGGCCGGGCCGCATATTGAGGGGAACGGCGCGCGATGCAATGCGTGCGCGGGTACCCGTGCTTGGGAGAGTGAGTTTGATGAAGTCCGCCCGTCTCCTGTCCGTAGCGCTGTGCGGCACGATCCTGCTCGGCACCAGCGCCTGTGTTAAGCCGTTGCGCGGCTATCAGGGCTATGTGGTCGATGCGGATCTGGTGAACTCCGTCCAGCCGGGCGTCGACAATCGCGAATCGGTGCTCGCCACGCTGGGCAAGCCGACGCTGACCAGCCAGTTCAATCAGGGCGAATGGTATTATGTGGGCCGCGCGACCCGCAACTTTGCCTTCAACGATCCGAAGGCGAAGGAACAGACCACGCTCCGCATCCGCTTCGACGACAAGGGGACGGTAACCGAAGTTACCCGCACCGGCGCCGAACAGATCGCATCGATCAACCCATCTGACAAGAAGACCCCGACGCTGGGCCGCGAGCGCGGCTTCTTCGAGGATCTGTTCGGGAATATTGGCACGGTCGGCGCGCCCGGCACCGGCGGTGGTGGCCCGGGCGGCCCATAGCCCCGACAAGGCGCCCCGGTGCCTTTCGTTTCGCTGAATCCTTCATTCCCGGCGCGTTCAGTCGCGCTCCTCTAATTTCTCCCTCATGCCGGAACACTGGCACGTGCCTAGGAGGAATTGAGATGAGAAAGTTGATCGCAGCCGCACTGATCGCAACGGTCGCCATGCCGGTCATGGCTCCCGCTGCCGCCAGCGCCCAATCGCGTGGCGAGATCCGCCGCGACCGCCAGGATTTGCGTGAGGAACGCCGCGAGTTGCGCGATGCGCGTCGTAACGGTTCGCAGCGCGAGGTCCGCCGCGAGCGCCGCGATGTGCGCGAAGCGCGCCGTGACGTGCGCGAGAGCCGTCGCGACTATCGCGAGGACCGCAACCGCCGCTGGGGCAATGACGACTGGCGCCGCTATCGCAGCACCAATCGCCGCATCTACGCCCGCGGCAACTGGCGCGCGCCGTTCCGCTATTATGGTTTCCGCGCCGGTGTTCGGATCGCGCCGACCTATTATGGCAGCCGCTACTATATCTCCGACCCGTGGCGTTATCGCCTGCCCCCGGCGGGCCGGTACCAGCGCTGGGTCCGTCACTATGACGATGTGCTGCTGGTCGATACCCGCCGCGGCTATGTCGTCCGGGTGATCCGCAACTTCTTCTGGTGATCCCCGAATTGGCCGCGTCGGCGGATACGCTGCCGACGCGGCCGACACTTGGTTTCGGCCCCGAAAGGGAAAGGACCAGATGCCGAAACGCGCGTGATTCCGTTTGGTTCATCGCGCGTTAGGCAGATGCCGGGCGTCGCCTCTTTTCTCGTGCTCCAGTGGCAATGTGTGGGGTGCAAGGGAATGACGCGGCACCCGGCATCGATATTTGCCCGGCATGGATTCAGCTTCGTTAAATCGCGGCACCGCAACCGTTTCAGCTTTCTGAAACCAGGTCCAAACTCAGCGCACCGTGAACAGCAACTGGTCAACCACCCGCCCGCCCGGTGCAATCAACCGCAGCCGGTGACGCCCCGGCCCCGCCAATACCATCGGTCGCGCATCTGCCGCGCCGAGATCGCGTCCGTCGAGCTGGAGCCTGTGGCCGACGACCTCTCCCGACACGGTAATCGCCATGCGTTGGCGGTCGATCGGGATATCGGGATCGAGCGCATAGACACTGCCCGCCACCGGGCTGACGATGCGGGGTCGTCGCGCGACGGCGGGCGCCGCCGCAACTTCCGCCATCGCGGTTCCCTTCAGGAAATATTCGCGGCGCGGCTGTTCGATATTCCCGGCAAAGCGGATCGTGCGGGCTTCGATCCCCTCGGGCCGTGGCGGTGCGCGACCCGCGCGATCGGCGTGGAGCGCCATCATCACGTCACGCCACACCGGCGCGGCGCCGCTGGTGCCGGAAACCGCACGCATTGGGTCGCCCTCCAGATTCCCCACCCACACGCCGACCGTGTAGCGATCCGAAAAGCCGATGCACCAATTGTCGCGCATCGCCTTTGAGGTACCGGTCTTCACCGCCGCCCAGAACGGCAGTCGCAGTGCCGAATCCATCCCGAAGGTCGATGCGCGCGCGTTGGGATCGGCCAGCATATCGGCGACCAGCCATGCGGCCTGCGGCGTCGTCGTGCCGCGCGGCGCGACGGCCTCCTCACCCTTGCGGACGCGGAGCGGTACCCAGCGGCCGCCGCGCGCCAGGCTGCGATAGGCGGCGACCTGCTCGACCAGCGTCACCTCCGCCGATCCAAGCGCGAGGCTGTAGCCATAATAGTCCCCGCTTTCCGTCAGCCCGCGATAGCCGGTGTCCCATAGCCGGTCGCGAAACGCCTCCACTCCGGTCAGGATCAGCGTGCGGACGGCGGGGACGTTGAGCGATCCTGCCAGCGCCGAGCGTGCGCTGACCGGTCCCTTGAATGCGCGGTCGTAATTTTGCGGCACGTACAGCCCCGACGCAGTGTCGAGTTGAACCGGCGAATCGTCGAGGATCGAGGCCGGGGTCAGATAGCCCTTCTCGATCGCCTGGGCGTACAGAAAGGGTTTGAGCGTCGACCCCGCCTGACGATAGCTCGATGCGCCATCGACCGACGGCGCGGTCGAGGCGCCCCCGATCCCGCCGACCCAGGCGCGAATCTCCCCGGTTTCATTGTCCGCGACGATCACCGCCCCGTCCCGTGCGCGCGTACCGCCCAGCCCGACCAGCTGGCGCCGCAATGCGCGGATCGCGATTTGCTGGATGCGCAGGTCCAGCGTGGTCTCGACGCGCAGGCCCGGCTCCGTCAGCATCCGATTGGCCAGATGCATGGCCAGCCCGGGGTCCAACGCCAGGCTGCGTGCCGGGCCGAGCATCGAGGCGGCCGCGCCTTGGAACCGTGCGCAATCGCTGTCGCGGGAGAGTGCGCAGGCCCGGCGCGCGACGGTCGGTGGGCCGGCGGCGGGATCGGGCAGCAATGCCGCAAGCAACAGTCCGTCGTCGCGGGTCAGCGCATCGGGCGTCTTGCCGAACAGACCGAGCGCGGCGGCGCCGATCCCCTGTGCCTCGCCGCGAAACCCCGCAAGGTTGAGATAGGCTTCGAGGATATGGTCCTTGCTCCACCCGCGTTCGAGCGCGGCACCAGCGCGCATCTGGCGCAATTTGTCGACGAGCCCGCGCGATCCGGGGGCGGCGAGATCGGGCGAGAGATAGGCCGCGACCTGCATCGACAGAGTTGAGGCACCGCGTGCGCGTTTGCCCTCGATCCGGTCGCGGATCGACCCGGCGATCGCCCACCAGTCGATGCCGTCATGGTCGCGGAAACGGCGATCCTCGGCCTGGGAAATCGCCTCGACCGCTGCGGGTGCGATCTTGTCGAGCGGCGTCCAGCCGAGTCGCCTTGCCTGGAAATCGACGCGCGAGCTATCGAGTAGCCGCCCCTCGCGGTCGTAGAGCCAGGCCTCCGACGGCTTCCACCCCGCCACGGTCGCGCGATGTGAGGGCAAAGGCGGGGGCAAGGTCGCCCAGTCGATCGCGACATGGATCGCGGCAAGCGACAGGATCGCGGCAATGGCGATGCGCGGGCCGGTCCACCAGGCGCGGTGGGTGGGCGCTTCGAGGCGGGCCCAGAGGCGCCGGAATTTGATCCTTGCCAAACGGGCCAACGCCTTCAGCGACCGGGGAGATACGACACTCACTCCATCGTCATCCCCGCGAACGCGGGGACCCATCTCCTGCCGGTATGGCAACCGCAGCGGGACGGTTGGGGGTCGTGGGGAAAATGGATCCGTGCGTCCGCCGGGATAATGCGTGAAGAAAAAGCATCACCGCTGCGCCACCACCATCGGCTGGTTCGGGACCGCCGCACGGATCTCCGGCGAATACATCGCCTCGACCCGGCTCGGCGGCAGCTGGAGCCGTCCGGCCGCATTCAGCCGCATCGCATAGCTGACGCTATGCGTGCCGCGCGGCAGCCACGCGAAATAGCCGCGCCAGGCGTCCTTGCCCCGCTCGACATAGCTGGTCCGGCCGCTGTCGGTGCCCTCCGCCAGCATCTCCGATTGCCCGCCGAGCGACCCCAGCACCGTCGCACCCGCCGGAACCGGATCGCTGATCACCACCCAGTTGCGATCGGCGCTCGCCTCGACTGTCAGCGTCACGCGCAGCACGTCACCACGCGTCAGCACGCCCTTGGTCTTGGCCTGAACCACCTCGACCTTGCGGGTCAGCTTGTAACCGGCATTGAGCGGCTGGGTCAGCGGCACCGCCGCCCGGGCCTGTACTGTCGCCCATGGCCCCGCCCCGCCGGACTGGCTGAGCGCCAGCGGCGTCTGCGCCTTGGGCAATGCAAAGACGAAGCTGCGTTGCGGATCGGGCAGCGGCCAGCCGCGCGTCACGGTCCGCGCCCCCAGCGTCGCGGTGGTGACGCCCGCTACCTGTTCGGCGGGATAGACGCTCGCAAAGCGCCGCGCCGCGATCACGCCCCAGGCATTGGCGGTGGTGGTATCCCAATGGCCGCGCTGCTGACGGAGCGCCGCGCCGACCATCATCTTCGGCCCCTCGCCCTGGAAGGACGGGCGTCCCAGCGTCGCGGTCAGCGCCTTGAGCACCGCCTCGTCGCCCGATGCCATCAGCCACCAGGGGGTGTTCGACTTGTCGGAAAGGTCGATCCGGGTGCCTTCATACACCAGTCGGGTCTTGAGCACATTCTCCGCCGCCGCACGCAACTGCGCGCCGTTGGCGAGGCCCGGCACCTTGCCGAGCGCGGCAAGATAGTCGGCGAGCGTCGAGGTCGGCATGTCCTGTGGCGTGATGCCGAGCTGCCCGAGCATCGCCGCCGATGCGGCGCCCTGCCGCGCCAGTGCCGCGAAGGCCGCGACCTTTTGCAGCCGCACATCGCCATAATCGTCATGCCGCAACCGCCCGTCCAGCACCGCCTTGAGCGCGTCGATCATCTTCGCACGCGGCCCGTCGGGGATCGGCAGCCCCGCCTCGGCGGTGATCGAGAGGATGTAGCTGGTCAGCGCCTCCGACCCGCGGAGATTTTCCGACGGGAAGTAACGCAACAGCCCATCACGATCGAGATAGACGGGCAGTTCGCCTGCCAGCCGGTTCCACGCACCCATATCGCCCAGCGCCACCGCCTTCGACGTGCGCTGCTCGAAACAGCCATAGGGATAGGCAGCCATATAGTCGCGCACGCCCTGGAGCGGCGGGACCAGCGTATCGGTCAGCCGGACGGTGACGTTGCCGATGCCCGGCAACGCCCCAGCGGGCGGCTGGATCGCGATCGGCCCGCCCTCGCCCACCCGCACCAGGCTCGCCGCCCAGGTTTCGACCGGCACCGCAGGTGCAATTTCCTGCGCCACGGTGATCGAATCCGCCGCCTTGCCGCTCGCATCGCGCGCGGTGACCTTCCACTGGAGGCGATCGAAACCGCCGGGTGCGGTAAGATTCCACGCGATCGGCACCGCGCCGCCCGCCGGGATTTTGACCGTGAGGTCGCGCCCCGTGGCGACGCGCGGCGACAGCTCGACCTTGGCGGTCACCTTCATCGGCTTGTCGGAGCCATTGCGCAGCGTGAATCCGGCGGAGAAGAAGTCGCCGTCGCGCACCAGCGGCGGGATGCCCGCAAAGATGCTGAGATCCTGCGCGGTCCGCACCGCCGCTTCGCCCATGCCGAAATTCTGTCCCCCCTCGCCCAGCGCGATTGCGACCAACTTGAACGCGGTGAGCGCATCGCTCAGCGGCACGTCGACCTGTGCGCGGCCCTGCGCATCGAGCGGGACGGTGCCGCGCCACAGCAACACCGGCTGGAAATTCTCGCGGTTGAGCGCGGACAGGTCGCCGCCGCCACCGCCGCCGGCCTCCACCGCCTTGCGGCCATAGTGACGCTTGCCGACCACCTGGGTCTGCGCGGTTGAGGTGAGGACCGAAAGCGGCCGCTCGCCCATCATCGCCTTCAGCACGTCCCAGCTTTCGTTGGGGGCGAGCTGGAGCAACGCCTCATCCACCGCGACGAAGGCGACATCGGCACTCGGTGCCACGCTGCCATCGGGGTTCTTGACCTCCAGTGCGACTTTCGCTGTGTCGCGCGCGGCATAGCGTTCCTTGTCCGCCTTCACGGTCACGCCCATCCGATGGCCTTCCCAGCCGACCTTGATCCGCGCCATGCCGAGGCGATAGCTCGGCTTGGCGAGATCGACCGTCGCGGTCGGCTTGGCACCCTCGCGCGAGAAGAAGGGCAGGTTCCAGCGGCGCGCCAGATCGGACCACCACAGGCTCCACCCGCCGATGCGTCCGCGCACCGCCATGACCGAGACATAGACGTCGGGGGCATAGACGCCCTTCAGCGGCACCTCGACCACCGGGTTTTCGCCAGACAATTCGGTCACAAAGCTCGACAGCACGCCCTCGCGCTCGACCGTCACCAGTGCGGTCGCCTCGCGGAACGGCATTCGGACCTGGAAGCGCGCGGTATCGCTCGACTTATACTCCTGCGCCTCGGCGATCACATCCATCCGGTCGCCATTGTCGCCGCCGAACCACCAGTCGTCCTCGCCCGCCAGCCAGACCGAGGTTGTTGCGCGCGCGACATTGCCGCTGCCGTCCTGCGTCGTCGCGACCGCATAGACCTCGCCCGACACGCCCGGGTCGATCTGGCATTGCGCTAGGCCCAGTTCGTCGGTGGTCGCCGAACAGGATGCGCCGATCTTCGTCGTGCGCATGTTGTTTTCGTAGGCGTAGAAGCCGCCGATCAGCCGCCGCCGTGCGGTCAGAATCTCGCGGCTGTAGAGCGCGACCTGCACCCGTTGGCCCTTGATCGGCTTGCCCTGCGTATCCAGCGCGACGAAGCGCAGGCGCAGATCGTCCTCCTTCATCAACCAGCCATCGGTCTTGATGCCCAGCTGCACGCCCGAACTGTAGATCGGGATCGCGCGCGACGCGGTGAGCACCTCGCCATTGGCGTCCTGATAATCCATCTCGACGCGCATCCGCGTGTTCCCGTCGAGCGTCTGGGGAATTTCGACGCTGGTACGCGCGGTTCCGTCCGCGCCCAGCGTGACGGGGATGGTCTGCATCGGCGGGAGCTGCATCGCATCCTCCTCGCCATCGCCGTTGAGCGGCTTGGTCCCCTCCTCGATCGCGCGACCGCCGAAATTATAGCCACGATAGCCATCGGGCGCGTCGAACCGGTCATAATAGCCGATGCGCAGCTCGACCGGCAGGTTCGACGCCCCGCCGCCCGACAGATAGCCGACGAAAAGATCGACCGGCAGCGTGCCCGGCTTCACCGCCGCCTCCTTCGGCCCCGCGACCGACGCCTTCATCGTCGGCAGCTTATATTCGTCGACCTTGATCGACTGGCTGGTCCAGACCGTCTCTTCCTCGCCCGCCTTCGCGCCGGGTCTGACGAATTGCAGGTTATAGTCGCCCATCGGCGCCCCCTGCGGCACGTTCCACTGCGTCTCCCCGGTTCCGGTCGCGCTGATCGTAACGGGCAGTTCGAACTGGGTGTCCGATCCGCTGTGCGACAGGCGCAACTTGCCCGTGAACCCCTTGGGCGTGACGAAGCCGCTCGCCACCGGGCGGCGCAGCACATGCTTCATGTTGACGCGTTCGCCCTGACGGACCAGCGCGCGGTCGAACACCGTGTGGACGATCTCCTCGGCCGCCTGATAGCCATAGGGCAGGTCGAAATCATAGGGGCGGATGCCCTCTCCCCACGCCGTCAGCGTGAAGCTCATATCGTCGCCCTTGCGCGCCGAAACCATCAGCGGATGCGAGTCCTCGCTCTCGCAATTGCCCCAGCTTTGCGGCTCGGGAACCCCGTCCACCACAGACAGGCGACCATATTGGTCGGTCTGGCCGGTCGCCAGCGGCTGTCCGGTGCAGCTGTCGGTGACCTTGACCGCCGCCCCAGCAACCGGCTTGCCGCTGTCGAGCGCAGTCACCCAGACGAGCGAGCTTTCGCGGCCCCATTTGAAATGCACCGCCATGTTGGTGACGAGTGCGCCCGCTGCCACGTATCGCGGCGCATCGCGGCCGAGCAGCGCCTGGCCCAGTTGGGGCGAGGCCAGTTCGACGACATAGAAACCGGGCTTGCCAAGCGGAATGCCGACGACCTCCATCTCCTTGCCCTTGGCAGGCAGGCCGATGTTGAGCGGGGCGCCCAGATTGCCTGGCAGGATCGATTTGGCACCGGTCTGGTTGATCCGCACCTTCATGCCGCGGCGTTCGATCTCGTCCGACTTGTAATCGTCCGCGTCGTCGATGGTGCGCAGCCATTTGGCGATGACCCCGTCGGCGGCATCGACGCGCATATGCTGGCCCACGACGGTCAGCCCCTTGCCCTGCAAGGCGGGTTCGACATTGCGGACGGTGACGGGCAGCACCCCGCCCTCCTTGGCTTCGAGGATGCCGAAGGGAGCCGCGAATTTCACCAGCGGCGGCGCCTCGTCAAAGCGGACCTCAAGCGGGAAGCGTTCGCCATTCGACAGGGGGCGGCCGCTCTCGTCCTTGATGTCGGCGGGCAGCACCAGCTTCGCGGCGGTGGCAGCGGGGAGCGGCCCTTCGAACTTGACGTCGCTGATCGTGTTGGCCCGCTTGTCCTCGTCGGAGAGCCTGGGCGTCAGTTTCTTGCCATCGGGCAGCTCGATGCGGATCGCCTCGGCGCTCTCGCGCGGGATACGCGCGGTGAAGCGGACCCAGGCTTCCTTGACCGGATTGCATCCCGCCTGCGGGTTCACCCGCGAGCATTCGAAGCGCGCAGTAAACGGCTTGCGGACGGTGAAGTCGAAACGCTGGTCGGCGCCTGCGGTCTTGCCGCCCGCCCCGGCGATCGATGCACCCCAGACAAGCGAAACGTCGCGTCCGGGCGGCAACGGGCGTCCGCATTTGAGCGCAACGACATTGGCGAGCACCTTCGCCCGGTCCTCGGCCTTTTCGGGCAGCGTCTCGGCCATCCCCGAATCGCGCAGGAAGCTACGGACTTCCCAGCGTTCGGGGTTCAAATCCTGGAGCAGCTTCCCGGGAACACTCGCATCAAGCAGCTCGACCGGAATTTTCTCGCCAATCCCCTCGACCGCGCAATAGGCGCCCCGGGCAATCGACTGGCGCGTCGCGGGCATGTTGGTGCCGATCAGGAAGACCTGATCCTCCTCGATCTCACCGCCCCAGCGGCTCGGCAACATGCCCTTGACCGTCGGGCCGCCCGCATCGATGGTGAAGCTGCTCGCGCCGGTGACTCCGTAACCCGACAGGCTCTTGAGGCGGGACTTGAGTTCGACCTGACAGGTGGTTCCGCCGGGCAGCGGGTCGGCGAATTCCCAGACATAGGTCTGCTGGTCCACCCAGCGCCCCTCGCCAGCGACGGCGCATTTGACGTCGATCGGCGAAGCGGCGCGCGGGTCGCCCAGCGGCACCATCGCTTGGTTGAACCGGATCGTGTAGCGTTCGATCGCGCCATCGCCCATGCCGGGGGTGGCGAGCACGACCTGAGGGCTGGAATCCCCCCAGGCGGCAATCGGCGCGAGCGCCAGCGCCAATACCGCAGCAACGCGTGCGAGGTGCTTCATCGAACCCTCCCCCTAGCAGGAGCCGGGAACCTACCGGCCCCGTTACGGTCGAGTCCAGAGACAGGTTTGCAATGGCGTCGATTTCGGACGCCGGAATGCGACCTATTCGGCCTCAGCGTCCTCCGCCCGACCCTTGAACCCCTGCGCCACCACGAACCATTCGACGGAACCCTTGCGGCTCGACGGCGGCTTGGCGTGCTTCACGGTGGCGAAGTTGCGCTTCATCTCGGCGACGAACTTGCCGTCGCCGCCGCTGGCGAACACCTTGCTGACAAAGGTACCGCCCGGCGCCAGCGTCTCGATCGCGAACTGGAACGCCGCCTCGACCAGGCCCATGGTACGCAGCGCGTCGGTTTGCGGGTGGCCGACGGTGTTCGCAGCCATGTCGGACATCACCAGATCCGGGGCGCCGCCCAGCGCCTCGATCAGCGTGTCGGGGGCCGCGTCGTCCATGAAATCCATCTGGAAGATGGCGACCCCCTCGATCGGATCGACGGGCAACAGATCGATACCGACGACCGCGGCCTTGGGACAGGTACGACGGACGACCTGGCTCCATCCCCCGGGCGCAAGGCCGAGATCGACGACGCGCTTCGACCCTTTCAGGAACGCGAATTTCTCGTCCAGCTCGATCAGCTTGTAGGCGGCCCGGCTGCGATAGCCCTCTGCCTTCGCCTTCTTCACATAGGGGTCGTTGAGCTGCCGTTCGAGCCAGCGCACCGACTGGCTGGTGCGTCCGCGCCCGGTGCGCACGCGGACATGACCGCGGGTTCCGCCCCTGCTCATTGCCGCCCCCTCATTGCTGGCGCCCGTTCATCAGGCGGCGCAATATGCCCTCACGAATGCCACGGTCGGCGATGCCGAGCCGTTGCGCGGGCCAGATGTCCATGATCGTCTCCAATATTGCGCAGCCCGCCACCACCAGATCGGCCCGCTCGGCGCCGATGCACGGAATCGCCGACCGCCCGGCAAGGTCGAGGTCGGCGACACGGCGGCTCACAGCGCGCATCGATGCCGACGGGACGATCAGCCCGTCCACCGCCGATCGGTCATAGGAGGACAGGCCCAGATGCACGCTCGCCAGCGTCGTCACCGTACCGCTGGTGCCCAGCAGGCGCGGCGTTCCCGAAATGGCGGGCAGCCGCGCAACAAAGGGTGCGAAGGCGTCCGCCACCGCTTCGCGCATACGGGCATAGGCAGCTTTACGCGCATCTTCGTCCTGGTCGCCGGTCAGGCCCCGCGCCTCGGTCAGCGAGACGACGCCCCAGGGCGCGCTGTGCCAGTCGAGGATGCGGGGATGCGTCCCGGTCGAATCGACCATCACCAATTCGGTCGATCCCCCGCCGATATCAAACACCAAAGCCGGGCCATCGCCCGGCTCCAGCAGTGCGTGGCAGCCCAGCACGGCGAGCCGCGCCTCTTCCTCAGCGGTGATGATGTCGAGCACGATTCCCGTCTCGCGATAGACGCGCTGGATGAATTCGGCGCCGTTTGTTGCCTGCCGGCACGCCTCGGTCGCGACCGATCGCGACAAAGCGACGTTGCGGCGGCGCAATTTGTCCGCACAGATGCGCAGCGCCGCGATCGTGCGCTCGATCGCCGCATCGGAAAGCCGCCCGCTCGACGCCAGCCCTTCGCCCAGGCGGACGATGCGCGAAAAGGCGTCAACCACGGTAAAGCCCGACCCGTTGGGCCGCGCGATCAGCAACCGGCAATTATTGGTTCCAAGGTCGAGCGCCGCGTAATGGCGCGCCTCTGGCCAGCGCGCGCGCGCCATGGTCGGGGCAGTATGTGGGGCCGGGCGGGCCGGGCCTTTGGCCGGCGGGCGCGGCATCCTGGCGGAGCCTTCCCCCATGCAACAACTCACTTATGTTCTTCCGTCACGGCCGAAATAGGCCGCCGGTGCTTGAAGCCGACGCTAGCGCAAGGGGTGGGCCGGAGCAAGCGATCCGCCCCCAGCTCTACGGACCACTACCCTATTGACCCCGCGCGGCTCCCCGCCTAGATGCGCCCGCCTGTCAGTGATGCCCTGTCGTCTAATGGTAAGACTACGGACTCTGACTCCGTCAATCGTGGTTCGAATCCACGCGGGGCATCCAATCTCACGCTCATCCTGCCTACCCTAAGTCACGGCGAAGACCGCCAGCGGGATGGCTGCGGGCGACTTCGCCTACAGCGATGCGGCTGCGTCTATTGCAAGCAATTGGAATAAGGCTTGCCCGTTCGCTCAATCGGGCGATGATCGCTTGATGCGCGACCAGATCTCAACAAGTCGACCACATGAAAAGTCCCATCGCCGCTATCTAGCGCGGCGTCGACGGCGAATCCTTGTCGGCGAAGTCGGCCGCTTCTTGTTCAGCGCGTCAATGCTGCGACAGATGCAGGAGTATGTGCGGATTGCTCCCGTCCGCCGTGAGCTTGTGGACGAATTCGGTCGCCCACGCGGGATCAAGGACGTCTATCTGGAAGTCCGCTCGCGCTGTAACAGCACATGCAGCTTCTGCCTCGCCAGCGTACACACCGACACGCGCCCCGACCGGAGCATGAGTATCGAACTGTACCGGCGCATTGTTTCCGAGCTGAAGGAAGCAGGAGCGGACGGCATCCTCAGCTATCATTGCATGAACGAGCCGCTGCTCCACCCCCAGCTGGCGGAATTCATACGCATCGCAACGCGCGAACTCCCGCGGATGAGCACGCGCATCATTACCAACGGTCGAAAGCTTACCCCGGCCACTGCCAAACAACTGGTGGAAGCGGGTACGAGCCGGATCCACATCACTGCCTATATGAAAGACGTCCGGGAACCGCTCGACGCGCATTTTCAGCGCCTGCTGGCAGAGATGCCGGGCTATTCGGGACCTACCGACCCGTGGTCGGCACAATGGACTTGGGGCGGTACCTATTTTCAACTCGCACGTCAGGAACTTACCGAGGTACGCGATAATCTCGGTGGCCTCTCACCCAACGCGCCCGAATTGACAGGCAAATATTGGGGGTTTTGCGAGTTTCCCTTCCGGTCGGTCTTCATCGACGCAGAAGGCAAGCTCGGAAAATGTACATGGGATTTCGGGTTTACCGATCCGGTCGGTCATATGGCCAATGGCAAGATCGAGGATGAGTGGCGTAACGGAGGGCTGGTCCCGCTACGCGAACAGCTGCTGCGCGGGGACCGATCCGGCCTGAATCACTGTAACAGCTGCAATTTCGCCGGCACCTGCCGCCGCAATACGAAACGAACCTTGCTGCAGAAGGTCGTATCGTATCTCGTTCCCGAACATTGATTGGGCCCCGAACATTGATTGGGCAGAGGGCAGTGGCGCCGCCGGGTCGGACCCGGCGGCGCCACGACCTCACTCCCCGGTCGGGAATCCGCGGCGCTCGAACAGCGCCTTGACGTCGGGATCGCGGCCGCGAAATGCCTTATAGGCTTCCTTGCGGTCGGTCTCGTTGCCGGTTTCCAGCAGGACGGTACGGAACTTGTCCGCCGTCGCCTTGTCCCAGACATTGCCCGTTTCCTCGAAGGCGGCCCAGGTGTCGGCGTCCATCGTCTCCGACCAGAGATAGCTGTAATAGCCCGCCGAATAGGCATCGGACGAGAAGAGATGGTTAAATTGCGGCAGGCGGTGTCGCATCACGATCTCCTTCGGCATACCGATGCGCGTCAGCGTGTCGCGTTCGAAGGCGTCGGGGTCGGTCACCGGCGTCTCGCGATTGTGGAGTTGCATGTCCACAATCGCCGATGAGAGATATTCGACCGTGTCGAAGCCCTGATTGAAGGTCGCCGCCTTCTCGATCTTCTCGACCAAAGCCGCCGGGATCACCTCGCCGGTCTTATAGTGTTTGGCGAAGCGGTTGAGCACGTCCGGCGTCAGCAGCCAGTTCTCGTTGACCTGGCTGGGATACTCGACGAAGTCGCGCGGCGTGCCGGCGAGGCCCGGATAATAGACCTGGCTGAGCAGGCTGTGCAGCGCATGGCCGAATTCGTGGAACAGGGTCGACGCGTCATCGATGCTGATCAGCGTCGGCTCGCCTGCTCCACCCTTGGTGAAATTGTTGTTGTTCGACGCCAGCACGATCTTGTCGCCGCGCAGGCCCGAACGGCTGCGATAGCTGGTCGCCCACGCCCCCGAGCGCTTGCCCGCGCGGGCGAAGTTGTCGAGGTAGAAGACGCCGATCGTCTCGCCCTTGCGCTTCACCTCGAAGGTGCGGACATCGGGGTGGAAGACCGGAATCGTGCCGGTATTTTCCTTGAATTCGAGATCGTAGAGCCGCCCGGCGGCGTAGAACATGGCGTTGACCATGTTGTTGAGCTCGAGATACGGCTTCACCTCGCTCTCATCGAGATCGTACTTCGCCTTGCGGACCTTCTCCGCATAATAGCGATAGTCCCAGCCCTCGATCGTGATCTTCGGCCCCTTGCCCGCCGCCGCTTCGGCATCGGCGAGCGCCTGCATGTCGGCAACTTCCTGTTTCACCCGGCCGACCGCGGCGGGCCAGACCGACATCATCAGCTTCGTCGCATTCTCCGGCGTTTCGGCCATCGTGTCGTCCATGCGGTAATGGGCATGGGTCTTGAAGCCGAGGACCTTCGCGCGCTCCTGACGCAGCTTCAGGATCTGCGCGATCGTCGCATTGGTATCGTTCGCGTCGCCATTGTCACCGCGGTTGATATAGGCGTTGTACACCTTCTCGCGCAGCGCGCGGTTGGTGGCATACATCAGGAAGGGCTGCATCGACGAACGGGTGTTCTTGACCGCCCATTTGCCCGCCTGGCCACGCGACTTGGCCTCTTCGGCGAGGCTCGCTTTGAAGCTGTCGGGAAGCCCCGCGAGATCGGCCTCATTGTCGATGATGATCGCGGTCTCTTCGTCCGCCAGCACCTTGCGGCTGAACTCGGTATAGAGCTTGGCCAGTTCGCCGTTGATCCGCTTGACCTCCGCCTTCTGCGCCTCGTCCAGCAGCGCGCCCGAGGTGACGTAATCGCGATATTCGCGTTCGAGCAGGCGCATCTGCTGGGCGTTGAGGCCGAGCGTCTCGCGTTTGTCGTACAGCGTCTTCACCCGCGCGAACATCTTGGGGTCGAGGCTCATTTCGGTGAAGAAGGCCGAAAGTTTCGGGCTCCATTCACGCGCGATATTCTGGACCTCGGGGCTTGCGAGGTTGCTGGTATAGACGCCCCAGACCGGGAAGATGCGTGCCAGGGCGGTCGTCGCCTTGGCGGGCGCCTCGATCGTGTTGGCAAAGGTAGGCGCTTCGGGATTATCGCGGACCTTGGCGAACATCGCGCGGGCTTCGGCCATGCCCTTTTCGAACGCCGCCGGGAACATTGCCGGAGTCACCTTGTCCCACTGGGGAACGCCTTCGAACGGGCCGGGCCATTTGTCGAGCATGGGGGCGGGATCCGGTGCGGTGGCGGCGGGAGTGGCGGTTTGCGTCTGCGCGGCTGCGGGCAGCACGGCGAGGAGCGAGGCGGTGGCGAGCAGAATTGCGCCGGAAACGGGCTTCATCAAATTCCCCTGGAATTGGTGTGATAGCGGGATGATACGCCATCGATCCGGGTTGGCAAGCGGTTGACTCTGCCTACAAACGGAACAAAATAAGAACGATCTATCCCGAATCGGAGTTTGTGGGCCGAACCATGGCCGATCCCGCGATCATCAGCCAACTGCGCGAGACGCTGAGCACCATCGAGGGTAGCGGCTTTCGCCGTCGCCCAGTGCTGCCGTTCGGCGTTCAGCGAATGGACGCGCGGCTCGCCGATGGTGGCCTCAGGCTCGATGCGCTGCACGAGGTGGCGGGGGCGAGCGCCGATTTGACCGATGATGCCGCCGCGACGCTGTTCGTCGCCGGGATCGCGGCGCGCGCCTGGGGACCGGTGTTGTGGGTGGTGCGGCGCCGCGACCTGTTCGCGCCTGGCCTGTATCAGGTGGGGCTCGCGCCCAAGCGCGTCCTTTATGCCGAGGCGGCGGACGATGCCGAGCTGCTCGCGATCATGGAGGAAGGGCTGCGCCATCGCGGTCTGGGTGCCGTGGTGGGCGAGGCTCGGCGCGTGGCGATGCCCGCGACGCGGCGGTTGCAGCTGGCTGCGGAGGGCGGGCGCACCATCGCGCTGCTGATGAAGCGCCATCCGCGTCAGGGCGGCGATCCGCTGGCGGCGCCGTCGGCGGCGGTGACGCGCTGGCGGGTCGGCTGTGCGCCCTCGACCCCGCTGCCGGTGGAGGGGGTGGGGCGTGCACGCTGGCAGCTGTCGCTCGCCCGGCAAAAGGGGGGCGATCCTTTCGATATCCAAGTGGAGGCGTGCGATGAAACGGGTCGCTGCGCTCTTCCTGCCCGACTGGCCGATCGAAAGGCTGCGGCAGGCGGAGCGGACACGCGTACAGGCCGCGCCGCCGCCTGACCCCGCACCCGGCACGCAGCTCGAGGCGCTGCGCGACGCGGCGACGGCGGAACAGAAACATGGCTGCTCGGTCCCGCGCGGCGGCGGCTGGCGCCCCGGCGCGCGCTGGGCGCGGGAGGAACGCGCGCGGGAGATCGCGGCATTGCCCGCACATCAGCGTCCTTCGAAACGCGAGCTGGGGCGGCGCGAGGAAGCGGCAGGGAATCCGTTTCGGCCGATGCAGTCGGATGAGGTGCGTAGCCAGGTTCCGGCGGGGGAGCCGCCAGCCCGCAAATATCTCCCCGAGCTTGCTCGGGGAGGGGGACCGCGCCCGCAGGGCGGGGTGGAGGGGCCGCCGCATAGCGGCGGTGATCGGTCGCCCCCCATTCCGCGCCTGCGGCGCGGCCCCTCCACCATCGCTGCGCGATGGTCCCCCTCCCCGAGCAAGCTCGGGGAGGAATTGGTTCCGCGTGTAATCTCGATCCGCGAGGGTAACCGCATCGTTATCGCCGCCGCTTGCCCGGCGGCCCGCGCGCTCGGCATCCATCCCGGCATGGCGGTGACGCAGGCGCGCGCGTTGCTGCCCGAACTCGCGATCCATCCTGCCGATCCCGCAGGCGATCTCGCCGCACTCCATCGGCTTGCACTGATGGCCGCGCGACGCTGGGCGCCGACCGTCGCGGTCGAAGGCGCCGATACACTGCTGATCGACCTTAGCGGGGCCGCGCATCTGCATGGCGGCGAGGAGCGGATGGCGCTGCGCATCGTGCGGCTGCTGGCGCGGCGGGGGTATAGCGCGCGGGTCGCCATCGCAGACACGCCGGGCGCGGCCTGGGCGCTGGCGCATTTCTTTTTTGGTCGTCACCCCCGCGGGGATGACGTTTTTATATGTCCTCCCGGCCAGCACGCCGACGCCCTCGCCGCGCTTCCGATTCCCGCGTTGCGCGCTGATCCCGTCGCAGTGGAGCTGCTCCATCGGCTCGGCATCGATCGGATCGGCCAGCTCGCCGCGATGCCGCGCGGGCCGCTTTCCCGGCGCTTCGGAGGGGCGCTCGTTTCCCGACTGGAACAGGCGCTGGGTACCCTGGCCGAACCGCTCGACCCGGTCATGCCGCGCGAAGCAATCGCGGTGCAGCGCCGCTTTGCCGAGCCGGTCGCCACCGCCGAAGGCATCGCGCATTGGATCGGCGCGCTGGTTCCCGAACTCTGCGCCGCGCTCGAAGCGGCGGGGCTTGGCGCACGCGCGGTCGAACTGGTCGCCGACCGGGTCGATGGCGTGCCACAGACGCTCCGCATCGGCCTGGCCCGGGCCAGCCGCGATTGCCTGCACCTCATCCGCCTGATTGCGCGGCGGATTGAGGATGTGGAACCCGGCTATGGCATCGACGCCATCGCGTTGCATGTCCGCCGTGCCGAGCCGCTATCCGCCCGCCCGTTCGACGAGCGGCTGGACGAGGAGGCCAAGCCGGACCTCGCTCCGCTCGCCGATACGCTCGCCACGCGGATCGGCCCGCGCCGGTTGTGGCGCAACCGCCCGGTCGAAAGCGACGTGCCCGAGCGCAGCGTCGGTCGCGACGGCATACTCGATCCACCCGAACGCGTTGGCGCGCACGTCAAGCGAGACGATGTCCGCCAGCTGCTCCGCACCGCGCCGCCCGATCCCTGGCGCCCCGACTGGCCGCGCCCGGCGCGGCTGCTTGCCCGACCCGAACGGCTCGACCATGTCCTCGCCGAACTGCCCGACCAGCCGCCGCGCCGCTTCACCTGGCGCGGGCGGACGATCCGCGTAGTGCGCGCCGACGGGCCGGAGCGGATCACCGGCGAATGGTGGCGCCGCGCCGCCGAGACCCATGCGGTGCGCGACTATTTCCGTGTCGAGGACGAGGGCGGCCATCGATACTGGCTGTTCCGCCGCGGCGATGGCGAACGGGGGGCGACGGGCGACCTGAGCTGGTATCTCCACGGGTTGTTCGGATGAGCGGATCAAACCCGCGCGTCGATCGCCCGCACATGCCCCGCCGCAGCGTAATCGAGGATCGCGCGATCGGCGGTAATGACGGGCATCTCCATTGCCCGTGCCGTCGCCACGACCAGACGGTCGGCCGGGTCGCCATGGATACTGCCGGGAAGACAGCCGGCATCGACCCCGATCCCGATATTGATTGGAACCACGGAAATTCCCGCTTCCCTCAGAACCACCTCAAGCCATTCGCGCGGCTGGCGCCCGAGCTGCAGCCGGCCCTTGCAAAACAGCATCCCGATTTCCCAGTGGGTGATCGCCGAAATGGACGCATCGCCGGATGCGATCGCTTGGCTGATCCGTTCATGCGATTTCGCGCCGATCCGTTCAGGCTCCTGAACGAGCCAGACCAGGACATGGGTGTCGAGCAGCATCAGCCTTGCCGCTCATCACCATCCAGCTCAGCGTCCCATGGACCTTCGAAAGCTGGGCTGAACGGATCTTCGAAGCGATATTCCGGATGCCGCAGCATCCCGAACACATCCTTGCGCGCCTCGCGCTTGGGCTTGAGCTCGGCGACCGGCTTGCCGCGTCGGGTGATGGTGACGGGGATGCCGTCCTTTTGCATGTCGTCGATGATCCTCAGGCATTTGGCCTTGAACTCGGTTGCGCTGACGATCTTGTTCATGGCCGCTGCTCCGCTCGACATGTACATTTTATATAGTCATTTCGGCGCGACGCGCCAATGAGTTACACCGAGCTTCAGGTCACGACGCATTTCTCGTTCCTGCGCGGTGCGTCTTCACCGCTCGAGCTGTTTTCTGCTGCGGCGGTGATGGGTCATTCGGCGCTGGGGATCACCGACCGCAATTCGCTGGGCGGGGTGGTGCAGGCGCTGTTCGCGTGCGACGAACTGGCGAAACAAGGGGTGACGATCCGTCCGGTCTATGGCTGTCGCCTCGACCTGGTCGATGGCGCCTCGGTGCTGGTCTGGCCAGAGGATCGTGCCGCGTGGAGCCGCCTCACCAGCCTGCTCACGCAGGGAAAGTCACGCGCCGATGCGCAGCACGGGGAGAAGGGGCAGTGCTTCCTCTATTGGGAGGATGTCGCGGCGGCCTGTGACGGGCTGGTGGGGGCATTGGTTCCGCGCGACGAGGAGGGCGATCTGCGCTGGATGGCCGATCTGTTCGGGGAGCGCGGACATGTCTGCATGACCCCGATGCGCCGTCCGAACGAGGTTGCCCGGCTGGACGAAACGCATGATGCCGCGCGCCGCCATGGCCTGACCCCGCTCGCGACCGGCGATGTCCTGTACCATCATCCCGACCGGCGGATGTTGCAGGACGTTGTCACCGCGATCCGCGAAGGGTGTACGATCGACGATCTGGGCCTGAGACGCGAGCGCAGCGCCGACCGGCATTTGAAACCGCCAGAGCAGATGGCGCGCCGGTTCGCGCGCTGGCCCGATGCGCTACGGGCAAGTGCGGCGATCGCCGAACGGTGCAGCTTTTCCTTGCGCGATCTGCACCATCAATATCCGCAGGAGGAGGTGCTGCCCGGCAAATCGGCGCAGGAAGCACTGCGCATCCTCGCCACGAACGGACTCAAACAAAGGTTCGGCGGCAAGCCTTCTCAGGCGCATCGCGACCTGCTTGAGCACGAACTCGGACTGATCCAGCAGATGGGCTATGCGCCCTATTTCCTGACGGTCAATTCGATCGTCCAGTTCGCGATCAGCCAGCAGATCCTGTGCCAGGGGCGCGGGAGCGCGGCCAACTCGGTAGTCTGCTTCGCACTCGGCATAACCTCAATCGACCCCATCAAGCACCAGCTTCTCTTCGAGCGATTCATCAGCACCGAGCGCAAGGAGCCACCCGATATCGACGTCGATTTCGAGCATGAGCGGCGCGAGGAAGTGATCCAGTGGATCTATGAGAGTTACGGCCACGACCATGCCGCGCTGACCGCAGTGGTCAGCCGCTTCCGCACGCGTGGCGCGGTGCGCGAGGTAGGCAAGGCGCTGGGGCTGCCCGAGGATCTGACCGGAGCGCTGGCGAGCCAGGTCTGGGGCTGGTCGAGCGACGGGTTACCGGAAGCGCATGTCGCGGCGCTGGGACTCGACGCGACCGATCACCGTCTCGCGCTGACGCTGCAACTCGCACGCGAGTTGATCGGCACACCGCGGCATTTGTCGCAGCATCCCGGCGGTTTCGTGCTGACGCGCGACAAGCTGCGCGATCTGGTCCCGGTCGAACCCGCCGCGATGGTCGACCGCCAGGTGATCGAATGGGAGAAGGTCGATCTGGAATATCTCGGTTTCATGAAGGTCGATATCCTCGGCCTGGGGATGCTCGGCTGTATGCGGCGGTCGTTCGACTTGCTGGAGCGCCACAAGGGGGTGAGGTTGACCATGGCTGCACCCGAGATGCAGGAGGATGATCCGGCGACGTTCCGGATGATCCGTCAGGCCGATACGCTCGGCGTGTTCCAGATCGAGAGTCGCGCGCAGATGTCGATGCTGCCGCGGATGAAGCCGGTCGATTTCTACGACATCGCGATTCAGGTCGCGATCGTGCGACCGGGGCCGATCCAGGGCAATATGGTCCACCCCTATCTGAAACGGCGGCAGAATCCGAAGCTGGTCGACTATCCCTCGCCCGAATTGGAGGCGGTGCTGAAAAAGACGCTGGGCGTGCCGCTGTTCCAGGAACAGGCGATGCAGGTCGCGATCGTCGGCGCCGGGTTCAGCCCGAGCGAGGCGGACCGGCTGCGCCGGGCGATGGCGACGTTCAAATCGACCGGCGATATCGGCGAATTCGGGCCCAAGCTGATCGACGGGATGCTGGAACGGGGCATCGCGCGCGACTTTGCCGAGCGGCTAGTCGAACAGATCCGCGGCTTCAGCAATTACGGCTTTCCCGAGAGCCATGCGGCGAGCTTTGCAAAGATCGCCTATGCCTCGTCCTGGATGAAATGCCATCATCCGGACGTCTTTTGCTGTGCGCTGCTCAACGCGCAGCCGATGGGATTCTACGCCCCTGCACAGATCGTCCGGGATGCGCGCACGCATGGCGTGGAGATTTATCCGGCCTGCATCAATGCGAGCGACTGGGACACGCAGATGATAGCGGACCTCCCAAACCGGCGACCGCGTCACGCCGCCTTTTGGGGGAGCGATGAAGGCTGGGCCGGACTGATGCCGCTGCGGCTGGGGATGCGGGTAGTGCATGGGCTGGCGCAGGGGGATGCCGAGGCGATTCTTGCCGCGCGGAGGGCGGGGCCGTTCGTGTCGATCGAGGATGCCTGGCGGCGGTCGCGGGTAAAACCTGCGGCGCTGGAGCGGCTGGCGCACGCAGACGCCTTTGCGTCGCTGGGGTTCAACCGACGCCAGGCCTTATGGGCAATCAAGGCGCTGGGACAGGCGCCGCTCGACCTGTTCGCCGCCGCAGACCTGCGTGAAGGGCGGACGATACCGGAGAGTGTCGAACCACCGGTTGCGCTCGACCCTCTGACTGCGGGTCGCGAGGTGGTGGAGGATTATCGCGCGACCCAGTTGTCGCTGCGCGCGCATCCCTTGTCCTTTCTGCGCGACAAACTGTCGGCGCGCGGCATCCGGCCGTGCGGCGACCTCTCCGCCATGAAGGACGGGCAACGGGTGGAGGTCGCCGGGCTGATCCTCGTTCGCCAGCGGCCGGGCAGTGCCAAGGGCGTCGTGTTCGTGACGCTGGAGGACGAAAGCGGCATCGCCAATGCGGTGCTGTGGTCCGACCGGTTCGAGGCGCATCGCCGCACCGTGATGACCGCAACGATGCTGGCGATCAGGGGCCGGGTGCAGCGCGAGGGGATCGTCATCCATCTCGTCGCCGATAGAATCACCGATCTGACGGTGATGTTGCGCGAGGTCGGCGAGATCGACCTGCCCCGCATGACGATGCCCGGCGACGGCGCGACACATGGCGGCACGATCGACCCGCGCGAAGCGCCGCCGCGCTGGCCCGCTCCCTATGACAGCAGCCACTGGCGCGAGGGGGACAGCATCCCGGTCAAGTCGCGGGATTTTCATTGAAGCGGCGACGCATTCCTCCCCTGCATCGCAGGGGAGGGGGACCAGCCGCAGGCTGGTGGAGGGGCGGCTGCGCAGACAGCCGAGAACAGCTCGGCAAAATTCCGCCGCCTTCGCGGCGGCCCCTCCGTCATCGCTGCGCGATGCCACCTCCCCTGCATCGCAGGGGAGGAATTGCGATACTCACCCCCCGACGGTCTGCTCGATCACGCCGAAGATCGGATGGTGCCTGTCGTCCTCGGCCCAGATGCGGACGGTGTCGCCCGCCTTCAGGAACGGGGTTTCCGGCTTGCCGTTCAGGATCGTCTCGACCGTGCGGACTTCGGCAAGACAGGAATAGCCCACCCCGCCCTGCGCAATCGGCTTGCCCGGGCCGCCTGTCGCGTCGCGGTTCGAGACGGTGCCGGAACCGATGATCGTCCCTGCCCCCAGCGCACGCGTCTTCGCCGCATGGGCGATCAGCGTGCCGAAATCGAACGTCATGTCCTCGCCCGCTTCGGCGCGGCCGAAGGGCTGGCCGTTGAGATCGACCATCACCTTGCGGTGCAGCTTGCCGTCCCGCCACCAGTCGCCAAGCGCGTCGGGGGTGACGAAGACGGGCGAGAAGGCGCTGGCAGGCTTGGACTGGAAGAAGCCGAAGCCCTTGGCGAGCTCGCCCGGAATCAGATTGCGCAGCGACACGTCATTGGTGAGGCCGATCAGGCGGATGCTCGCCAGCGCTTCATCGCGGCTCACGCCCTGCGGCACATCGCCGGTCACGACCACCACCTCGGCCTCGAGATCGCAGCCCCAGCGTTCGTCGGCGAGCGGGATCGGGTCGCGGGGTCCAAGAAAGCCGTCGCTGCCGCCCTGATACATCAGCGGATCGTGCCAGAAGGTTTCGGGCATCTCCGCCCCGCGCGCCTGCCGCACCAGCGCGACATGGTTCACATAGGCCGATCCGTCCGCCCATTGATAGGCGCGCGGCAGGGGCGCAGCGGCATCGCGCTCGTGGAACCGCTCGCGCGGGATCACCTCATGATCGAGATCGGTGGCGAGGTTGCGCAAGGGCCCTTCATGCTGGTCCCAATCGTCCAGCGCCGCCTGAAGCGTCGGCACGATGTGACCCGCATCGGCATACCAGGCCAGATCGCTCGATACGACGACGAGGCGGCCGTCGCGCCCCTGTTTCAGACTGGCGAGTTTCACGCTGTTTCTCCTGCTCCTGCCCCGCCTGCTCTAACCGTCTGGTTTTCGGCGAGTCCTTACCCAAGCTGCATTGACAGGCGAAGGCGCAGCCCGCAACGCTGAACGCATGTATTCCGAGCTTCGATTCCTGGAGCATGGCGGCGAAATGGGCCGCCGCATTCGGGAACATGACTGGACCGACCATCCGCTCGGCCCGCCGGAGGGCTGGCCGCAGCCGCTTCTCTTCGCGCTCGGCATCTGCATGAGTTCGCAATTCCCGACGGCCATTTATTGGGGTAGCGGGCTGCACCTGTTCTACAATGACGCCTGGGCACCGATCCCCGCCGAACGCCACCCCAAAGCCCTGGGGCAGCGGGGGCAGGATGTGTTTCCCGAGATCTGGGATGTGGTCGGACCCCAGTTCGAAACAGTGCTGGAAACCGGCCAGGGGTTTGCCACCTATGACCAGCGGCTCGACATGATGCGCGGGGGGCGCATCCACGAGACCTATTGGAATTACAGCTTCACCCCGATCCGCGACGAATATGGCACCGTCTGCGGCGTTCTGAACCAGGGAAACGAGACCACCCGGACCGTCATGGGGGAACGCGCGCGCCTCGCCGAGGTCGAGCGATTGCATGAATTGTTCCAGCAGTCGCCGGGAGCGGTCGCGCTGCTGCGCGGGCCGACCCATATCTTCGAGATGGCGAACCCGGCCTATGCCGAGCTGGTCGGCCATCGCGCGCTGCTCGGCAAACCGCTGGCGCAAGCGCTGCCGGAGGTGGTGGATCAGGGCTTTGTCGCGTTGCTCGACGACGTCTTCGCCAGCGGCAGGCCATTCCGCGCGAGCGGTACACCGGTCATTCTCGACCGCGGCGGTCGCAGCGAGACCCGATTGCTCGATTTCGTCTATCAGCCAATCAAGGACAGCAACGGCGTCACCACCGACATTTTTGTCGAGGCGAACGACGTCACCGAACGCGCGATGACCGAGGCGCGGCTGCGGCAAAGCGAGGAACGGCTTCAACTTGCGCTCGATGCCTCGAACGGGGTCGGCACCTGGGACTGGGACGTGCGCGACGGCGTGGTCCGCGCCGACAGCCGCTTTGCGCGTCTGTATGGCGTGGATCCGACGACGGCCGAACAGGGCGGGCCGATCGAGCTGTTCTTTCGCAAGGTCCATCCCGACGACGCCGAACGGGTGCGCGCCGAAATCGAACAGGCGATGCGCAGCGGCGATCGGTTCGCCAGCGAATATCGCCTGACCGACCCACAGGGGCGGCTGCGCTGGGTCAATGCCCAGGGGCGATGCAGCTATGACGCGGAGGGCCGTCCGCTACGCTTCCCGGGCGTAAGCGTGGATGTGACCGAACGGCATCTGGCCGAAGAAGCCGCGCGCCGTGCCGCCGCCGACCTCAAGGCCGCGACGCAGGATCAGGCATTCGTCCACGACCTGGCCGATCGCCAGCGCGCGCTCGACTCCCCCGAAGCGATCATGGCGATGAGTGCAGAGGCTCTGGCGGATCGGCTGAAAATCGACCGGGTCGGTTTCTATCGCGTCGGGACTGAGGGCAAGATCGTGTTCGGGCCGTCGTTTACGACCGGCGCGCTTCCCGCGTTAAGGGGCGGGATGGCGATCGAAGATCTGGGTCCGGCCAGTGCGGACTATCGCGAGGGTCGCACGCTGGTCGTCATCGATTCCGCCGCGGACGGCGCCTATGCCGGGACGGGCCTTGCCCGCTATTCCCCCTCGGCAGTCGGCGTGCCGTTGATGCGCGGCGGCGCTTGGGTGGCCAGCCTCTACGCCAACCACGCGACCCCGCGCGAATGGCGGCGCGAGGAAGTGGCATTGATCGAAGCGGTCGCGCAATCCGCCTGGGACGCGGTGGAGCGCGCCGGGGCCGTCACCGCGCTGCGCGAAAGCGAGGCGAAGTTCCGGGCCATCGCCAATTCGATCGATCCGATGGTCTGGTCGACGCAGCCCGACGGCTATCACGATTATTACAATGATCGCTGGTACGAATTCACCGGCGTCCCTTATGGCTCGACCGATGGCACGGGGTGGAACGATATGTTCCATCCGGAGGATCAGGAGCGTGCCTGGACGCTGTGGCGGCACTGCCTGGAGACGGGCGAACCCTATCATATCGAATATCGGTTGCGGCATCATGACGGCGGTTATCGCTGGGTGCTGGGCCGGGCGCAGCCGGTGCGCGGGGAGGACGGTGCGATCATTCGCTGGTTCGGGACCTGCACCGACATCCAGGATATCGTCGATGCCCGCGAAGTTCTGGCGCGATCGCGCGAGGAACTGGAGCAGGCCGTCGAGGAACGCACCCGGCAGCTGATGAGCGTCGAGGAGCGGCTGCGTCAGGCGCAGAAGATGGAGGCGATCGGCCAGCTGACCGGCGGGATCGCGCATGATTTCAACAACATGCTCGCGGTGGTGATCGGCGCGCTCGACATATTGGAGCGGCGGATTGCGCAGGGTTCGACCGATCTCGATCGCTATATCGTCGCGGCGAGAGACGGCGCGACCCGCGCGGCGGCGCTGACCCAGCGACTGCTCGGTTTTGCGCGACAGCAGCCGCTTGCTCCCGCGCCGGTCGATGTCAACGCGCTGGTCGGCGGGATGATCGAATTGCTGATGCGTACGCTGGGTGAGGATGTGACCGTGGAGACGCGGCTCGCAACGGGCCTGCACACGGCATTGATCGATCCCAGCCTGCTCGAAAATGTCATCCTCAACCTCTCGGTAAACGCACGCGATGCGATGCCCGGCGGCGGATTGCTGACGATCGAGACGGAGAATTGCGTGCTCGACGCGGGCGAGGCGGCCGAACTCGGGCTGGGCGCGGGGGATTATGTGGCGCTGACGGTCGCCGATACCGGATCGGGCATGACCCCCGAAACCGCAGCGCGTGCGTTCGACCCGTTTTTCACCACCAAGGGGGTGGGTAAGGGAACCGGGCTTGGCCTCAGCCAGGTGTTCGGTTTCGCCCGGCAATCGGGCGGCCATGTCGGCATCGACAGCGAGCCGGGGCGTGGCACGCGCGTACGGCTGCTGTTGCCCCGGCACAGCGTCGCCGACAGCGACCAAAGCACACCGCGAGGCGGTACAGCGATCCCCCATGGCTCGCGCGATGAGGTGATTCTGGTGGTGGAGGACGAGGAGCGCGTCCGCAACTATTCGGTCGAGGCGTTGCGCGAGCTGGGCTACACCGTGCTCCAGGCGCCCGACGGGATCGAAGCGCTGCGGGTGATCGAGCGCGATCAGCGCATCTCGCTGTTATTCACCGACGTGATGATGCCCGACATGAACGGCGACGAACTCGCCCGGGTTGCGCGGACGCGGCAGCCCGGTCTCAAGGTCCTCTATACTAGCGGCTATACGCCCGATCAGACCGTCATCGAAACGCACGCCGCTGGGGAAGTTCAACTGCTTCCCAAGCCGTTCGGGGTCGAGGCGCTGGCGATCCGGATCCGCGCGGCGCTCGACACCTGACCGCACTGCGCTGGACGTGGCGCGCCGCCCGCTCTAGGGGAGCCGCGCGCAGAGTCGTGTTCAGCGTCGGCTGAACCGGAACCGGCCCGCTCCCCCACCCGGCCACCTGGCGTGCCTGTTCTATGGGTGGCCGGGTGGGGGAGCGGGCCGGTTCCGCCTTACTCAACCGACTCTAACCGGAAAGGATCGGAAACTTGGCGAACGTCGCAGTGATCGGCGCCCAATGGGGCGATGAGGGCAAGGGCAAGATCGTCGACTGGCTCGCCAGCCGCGCCGACCTCGTCGTCCGCTTCCAGGGCGGGCATAATGCCGGCCACACGCTGGTCGTCGGCGACAAGGTGTACAAATTGTCGCTGCTCCCGTCCGGCCTGGTGCGCGGCACATTGTCGCTGATCGGCAATGGCGTGGTGTTCGATCCCTGGCATTTCCGCGACGAGATGGCCCGGCTGCGCGAGCAGGGCGTCGAGATTACGCCGGAAACGCTACAGGTCGCAGAGACCGCGCCGTTGATCCTGCCCTTCCACCGCGATCTCGACGCGCTGCGCGAGGATGCTTCAGGCGCGGGCAAGATCGGCACGACGCGCCGCGGCATCGGTCCGGCCTATGAGGACAAGGTCGGGCGCCGCGCGATCCGCGTGTGCGACCTGGCGCATCTCGACGATCTCGGCCCGCAGCTGGATCGGCTGTGCGCGCATCACGACGCGCTGCGCGCCGGGTTCGGCCAGCCGCCGATCGACCGCGAGGCGCTGATCGCCGAGCTGCGCGAGATCGCGCCGGCGGTGCTGCCCTATGCCGCGCCGGTGTGGCTGACGCTCAAGGGCGCGAAGGAAGCGGGCAAACGCATCCTGTTCGAAGGCGCCCAGGGCGCACTGCTCGACATCGACCATGGCACCTATCCCTTCGTCACCTCGTCCAACACGGTAAGCGGCGCGGCAGCGTCCGGTTCGGGACTTGGCCCGGGGTCGGTCGGCTTCGTGCTGGGGATCGTGAAGGCCTATACGACGCGCGTCGGCTCCGGCCCTTTCCCCAGCGAGCAGGACAATGAGATCGGCGAATTGCTGGGCACGCGCGGGCGCGAATTCGGTGTCGTCACGGGGCGCAAGCGCCGCTGCGGCTGGTTCGACGCAGTGCTGGTGCGCCAGTCGGTCGCGCTGAGCGGCGTGACCGGGATCGCGCTGACCAAGCTCGATATTCTCGACGGCATGGAGTCGCTGCGCATTTGCACCGGCTACACGGTCGGCGACAAACACTATGACTATCTGCCCCCCAGCCCGCAGGATCAGGCGCGCGCGATGGCAGTCTATGAAGAATTTGAAGGCTGGAGCGAGTCGACCGCGGGCGCACGCAGCTGGGCGCAGCTGCCGGCGCAGGCGATCAAATATATCCGGCGGATCGAAGAACTGATCGGGTGCCCGGTGGCGTTGGTGTCGACCAGCCCGGAACGCGAGGACACGATCCTGGTCCGCGATCCGTTCGCGGACTGAAAAACCGAGCGCGGCGAAGCCGCGCCCGGTGGATCGCTCAATAGTACGCAGCGTTCGGTTCAGGCGACGTCTCGCTACCGTCTTCGGTCGGATCGGCGGGTTCGGCCGGTTCCATGCTCGGCTCGACATCGGTGCTGTTCGACATCGTCTCGGGCGCTGTCATATCGTCGGGCGCAGGCGTTGCTTCATTGGCGATGTCATTCTGCAGCGGCGGTTCGGTCTGGGGCGTTCCGATCGCGGCGACGGCGGCGGTCGAACCGCACAGGGCAATCAGGCTGAACAGCGTTTTGTGGCGCATGGGATACTCCTGGTTACATGGCGCGGGTTGAACGCCCGCCATCGCCAGCCGGGCGCAATGGCGTTCCTCGCCTCGTCCCCGTATTTGGTCGCCCCGCCCCTCAGCCGCGTTGCATCCGCGCCAGACCGATCAGCCGCGTCACCCGCACTGTGCGCGGTGAAGCAATTTCTGATCGGCGAGCACCAGCGCCATCATCGCCTCGACCACCGGGACGCCGCGGATGCCGACACAGGGGTCGTGGCGGCCCCTGGTGCGGATTTCGGTCGCTTCACCGTCGCGCGTGATCGTCTCGACCGGGGTCAGGATCGAGCTGGTCGGCTTGAACGCGACGCGCACCCGCACCGGCTGCCCGGTCGAGATGCCGCCCGCGATGCCGCCGGCATGGTTCGCGAGGAATTGCGGACCCGCCCCCGGCGTGCCGGGGCGCATCGGATCGGCATTGCCCTCACCCGTCGCCAGCGCGGCCGCGAAGCCATCGCCGATTTCGACGCCCTTGACCGCATTGATACTCATCATGCCGCTTGCGAGCTCGCTATCGAGCTTCGCGTAGAGCGGCGCGCCCCAGCCTGCGGGCACACCATATGCCTCGCACACCACGACCGCGCCGAGCGAGGAGCCATCCTTGCGTGCGGTATCGATGACTTTTTCCCACTGCTCCGCCGCGACCGGATCGGGGGAGAAGAAGGCATTGTTGTCGATCTCGCTTTCGTCGAAGCGCGAATAGAGGATCGGGTGGTGGCCGATTTGCTCTACCCAGGCGCGGATGCGGACCTCAGGAATCACCTTGCGCGCCACGGCCCCTGCCGCGACGCGCATCGCCGTCTCACGCGCAGAGGAGCGCCCGCCACCGCGATAGTCGCGAAAGCCGTATTTGGCGTCGTAGGCATAATCGGCATGGCCGGGGCGATAGGCGGCGGCAACCTCCGAATAATCCTTCGACCGCTGGTCGACATTGTCGATCAACAGGCCGATCGGCGTGCCGGTGGTGCGCCCTTCGAACACGCCGGACAGGATGCGGACCTGATCCGGCTCCTGCCGCTGGGTGGTAAAGCGCGACTGGCCAGGGCGGCGCTTGTCGAGGAAGGGCTGGATATCGGCTTCGCTGAGGTCGAGGCGCGGCGGGCAGCCATCGACCACCGCGCCGATTGCGGGGCCATGGCTCTCGCCAAAGGTGGTGAAACGCAGCACGCGGCCAAAGGTATTGAAGCTCATGGCGTCATCTCCTTGCCCAAACGCCCGCGATTTGAAAGCAAGAAGGGCGCGGGGCCGGGCAATACCCGCTATGCCCCAGCCGGTTCTCCGAGCGCCGCAAACGCGCTGGCATGAGTGGCCGCACCGCGAACGCCGCACGGCAGCCTTCCGTCCTGCAGCGCCAAAGCCATTAAATACTCCCCGGCATAGGGGGAGTCGAACCCTCGGGCGAGGTCGGCAGCATAGCCGAAGCGGCCATAATAGGCCGGATCGCCAAGGACGAAGCTGAGCAGATAGCCGGCATCGCCCAGATGCCGATGCCCCGCCCCGATCAGCGCCTCGGCCACTCCCTGCCGGCGATATGCCGCCTCGACCGCCACCGGAGCGAGTGCGACGGCGGCGAGAGACACGTCGTTAACGGTCACGTCCATCCGGCTGAACGCGACCATCCCGGCAAGCGCGCCACTATCCTCGTCATCCGCAACGAGAGTCAGCACCATGTCGCCGTCGATGCACAGCCGCTGCACCAGCATCGCCTCGTCCGGCGCCGGAAAGCTGCGCCGCAGCAGCGCATCGATCGCCGCCACATCGCCGCCGGTGGCGTGTCGGATCGCGATGGCCATCAGGCCAGCGCGATATCCGGGGCGTCCTCGGCCTTCATGCCGATGACGTGGTAGCCGGCGTCGACATGATGCGTCTCGCCGGTCACGCCGGAGGCGAGGTCGGACAGGAGATAGAGGCCGGCGCCGCCGACATCCTCGATCGTCACGTTGCGCTTGAGCGGGGCGTTCAGCTCGTTCCATTTCAGGATCAGGCGGAAGTCGCCGATGCCCGAGGCGGCGAGCGTCTTGATTGGCCCGGCCGAGATCGCATTGACGCGGATATTGTTCCGGCCGAGATCGACCGCGAGATACTGGACGCTGGTTTCCAGCGCTGCCTTGGCCACGCCCATGACGTTGTAATGCGGGATCACCTTTTCGGCGCCATAATAGCTGAGCGTCAGCAGCGATCCGCCGTTCGGCATCATCGCACTCGCCCGCTTTGCCACGGCGACGAACGAATAGACGCTGATGTTCATCGTCATCAGGAAGTTGTCGAGGCTGGTGTCGACATAGCCACCGCGCAGCTCGTTCTTGTCGGAAAAGCCGATCGCATGGACGACGAAGTCGATCGTCGGCCAGCGCTCCGCCAGCGTGGCGAAAGTCTTGTCGAGTTCGGCCATGTCGCTGACGTCGCATTCGATCAGGAAATCGCTGCCGAGTTCCGTGGCGAGCGGACGCACGCGCCGCTCCAGCGCTTCGCCCTGATAGCTGAACGCCAGTTCCGCGCCCTGTTCGCGCAGCCTCTTCGCAATTCCCCAAGCAAGTGACCGATCATTGGCGAGCCCCATGATCAGCCCGCGCTTGCCCTGCATCAATCCCGTCACGGCGTCTTCGCCTCCTTAGTTTCGTGCGGCTGCTCTACTCCGTTTTCAGGCGTTTCCGCCAGCGCCGCGTTGAGTTCGGCGCCGATAACCACCCCAAAACCGATGAGAAAGAAGAAGATCAGCGCCACCATCACCCCGGCCAGACTGCCATAGGTGAGACCATAGCCGCCGAATGTACCGATCACGAGCGGCAGCGCCGCAGTGCACCCCATCCACCAGACGGTGACGAAGAACGGCCCCGGCCATTTGGGGCAGGCCGATTTGCGATATCGCGTCGGTGTCAGCGTGTAGAACAGGATGTAGAGTGCGCCGAACAGCGCCAGCGCCGGAGCGATCCGGGTGAAGGACAGGAGTTGCGCGGTGCTCGATGCGACCGGGATGAAGCGCCAGATGAATTGTTCGACGCCGGTCAGGATAACCTGAAAGCTGAACGCCATCATCGCCAGGATCACCGAGGCGATGACCATCCCGATTGCCGCCAGCTTCAGCCGCCAGAAGGGCGTGACCGAGGGGATGCCATAAGCCTGGCGCAGGATCGCCCGGATCGTTTCGATAAAGCCCGAGGTGGTCCACAATCCGACCAGCGCGCCGAGCCACAGTAGCGAACCGGATCGCCCCTCCAACACTTCGGTGATCGCCGGGCGGAGCAGGCTCGCAACCTCCGGCGGAACGGTCTGGAGAAATGCACCCACCGCCTGGAGACCGTCCCCCGTCCGTCCCACCAGTCGGGCGATCGCCGCCGCGACGATGAAGAAGGGGAACAGCGTGACGAGGCTGAGATAGGCGAGGTTACCGGCATGGGTGAAGCCGTCGTTGAAGGCGCCGACCACGACCCGCTTGGTCACCTCATACATTCGATCGGTGACGCCAAGGTCCGACAGTCGCTTGTGAAAGCCATGCCGCCGCGCCTCGGGCGATTCGGGGGAAATCGGTTCGGTCACGTCAAAGGGTCAGACGCCCAGCCGCGCGCGCGGGTTCCCGCCATCCTCCCAGTCGGCAACAAAGGCGGCGAGCTTCGCGTCGCTCGCCGGGATCTCGATCATCACCGTGACGAGCAGGTCGCCGCGCCCCGCCTTGCCGTGAAACCCGCGCCCCTTGAGCCGCAGCGTCTTTCCCGAACTGGTCCCGGCGGGGATCTTCATGTTGACCGGCCCCTCGGGCGTCGGCACGCGCACCCCCGCGCCGGCGACGGCTTCCTTGAGCGTTACCGGCAGGTCGAGCCGGATATGGTCGCCATCGCGGGTGTAGAAACGGTGCGGCTCCACCTCGATCGTCACGATCGCGTCGCCATTGCCGCCGGGTCCCGCATCGCCCTTGCCAGCAAGGCGCATTTGCGTGCCGGTCTCGACCCCCTTGGGCAGCTTCAAGTCGATGGTCGATCCGTCGCGCAGCTGGATCCGCTGTTGCTTCAACGCCGCCGCATCCTCGAACGGCACGCGCAGCCGATAGGCGATATTGGCGCCCTTGGCAGGCGGGGGCCGGCGCCCGAATCCGCTGGAAAAGCCGCCGCCCTGCTGCCCGCCAAAGCCGCCGCCTGCGCGACCCCCGAAAATACCTTCGAGAATATCCTCGAACCCGGCATCGCCGCCCCCACCGAAATCAAATTGCGCGCCGCCGGGGCGAAAGCCCCCTTGCGGCCCGCCGCGCGCGCCGCCGAACCCGGCGCCGAAGGGGGAGGTCGGGTTGCCATCGCCGTCGATCTCGCCCCGGTCGAACCGCGCGCGCTTGTCCTTGTCCATCAGCAGGTCATAGGCCTGCGTCACGATGCTGAACTTTTCCGCAGCCTTGGGATTGTCCTTGTTGCGGTCAGGATGCAGCTCTTTCGCGAGCTTGCGATACGCCTTTTTGACCTCGTCCTCGCTGGCCCCGCGCGAGACTCCCAAGGTTGCATAAGGATCGGCCACGTGTTTCCCCGATTGATTGTCGTTCAGCGTGTTAGCCCGCTACATCGGCGCGGCGGGGGGAGAGTGCAAGGGTCTCGGGGCGCGGTTGGTGCGCATCGGAACGGCTCGAGCCCGGTGAAACTGACGAAGTTACGCGCAACGGCATCGATCCTGTCACCTTGCGGCTAACAAAACTGACAATTTGACCAGGTTCACGTACGCCATGTCGCGTGACTGGGTCGATAACCGCTGGGCCCGGCTCCACACCGGAGTGGAGCAGGCCAAATCCAACATTGCAAGGACGAGGACAAGGGGCGGCCGCTCAATCCTCCAGCGGCTCGACATCCACCGACACATCCAGCTTCTGTGCGCCCGATCCGAGGACGATGCCGTCGATCGGGGCGATGTCGGTATAGTCGCGGCCGATGGCGATGATGACATGATCGCTCGCCATCCAGATGCCGTTTGTCGGATCCACGCCCACCCAGCCGCGCTCGAGCCCGCACCATAAAAGCACCCAGGCGTGGGTCGCGTCGGCGCCGACGAGACGGGGCTGGCCGGGCGGGGGTAGCGTGCGCAGATAGCCCGAGGCATAGGCGGCAGGGAGGCCCGCGGCGCGGAGGCCCGAGATCAT
Source organism: Sphingomonas suaedae (assembly GCF_007833215.1). Taxonomy (NCBI): domain Bacteria; kingdom Pseudomonadati; phylum Pseudomonadota; class Alphaproteobacteria; order Sphingomonadales; family Sphingomonadaceae; genus Sphingomonas; species Sphingomonas suaedae. Next base: position 3,647,772 of record NZ_CP042239.1, on the reverse strand, counting down.
GATCTGCGCAAAATCCTGGCACACGCCGCCGCGCTTCTCGAACGCCTCGCGCGGGGGCGTATCGACGAGCGTGGCAGTGGGGTCGAACTCGAATTCGTTCTGGATCCGGCGGGCGAGCGCGATCCCCGCCTCGAGCGCGCCGCGATCCGGGTCGAGTTCCTGCGCGCACCAGGCCGCGATGTCGGGATCGAGCGGGATCAGCGGCGAGGGAAAGAGGTAGGCGGCGGGGCTGGCTGGCCCCGCGTCACGGCTGGCGCGGGCCAGTTCCCCGACCTGACGCAGCGTGGCATCGTTCGCAGCCGGGATGGGCACCGGGCGGTCGACGGTGATGTGACAGCGGCTCTCTATCGTCAGGCTGGGTACCGCCTGGGTCACCACCAGCCGCACGACATTTGCCAGCCCCGCCTCGGCGCGCGCGGGGGCGGTGTGGCCGCCGGGTTCGACCGTCAGCGTATAGTCGTGCAGCTGCTGGCCCGACCAATGGATCGGTTTGAGCCGCAAATTGCAGCGCGCAAACCCGACCGGCCGGGCATAGTCGAACCGGGTGACGTGGCGGATCGCATAGCGCATCAGCCGACGACAAGCCCGGCGGCCCGCAACGGTTCCGAGCCGTGGAGGAAATAACGTCGCGCGACCGCTTCGGAGAGGTCGCCGAGCGTGCGGCCCATCGCGAACAGCGCGTCGAGATCGAGGGTGGCGGCCTGCGCCGTCGCGACCATCGCAGTCAGTTCCGCCGCCAGCGCCTGTTGCGGTTCGGCGATGCCATCGTCCGACAGGACGGGGAGCGCGGCGAGGTGCGCGCCGATCGCTGCAACCTGAAACGCGACGCCGCGGGGATTGCCGGGATCGAGCGCAATCAGATCAAGCACCGGGACGCGCGCCATGCCGGTGAGGTAACGCTGGCGGTAGCTGATCTGGCTGTCGGCCAGGTCGAGCAGCGCGGAGAGATCGTCGCTCGTCGCCTGCGGATGTGCGAGCGCCTGAAGCGCGGACAGGGTCGTTAGGGCGCGCTCGACCCGGCGACCGAGATCGTGGAAGCGCCAGGCGTCGGTGCGGCCCATATGTTCGGCCGACTGGCCCGCCAACGCCGAATAGCGCCGCTGGAGCGAGCCCGCCCGGTCGAGCGCGCTGCCGCGCACCGGATAGGGCGCGTCGAGCAGGCGGATCATGTCGGCGGACAGGCGGTCGCGGCTGACCGCGCCGATCGCGCGCGCCTGACGGTTGATCGCGCGCACCCCGCGCCAGTCGTCGGCGCTGTCCATCGCCGCCTCGGCAAAGCGGGTGAGGTCAGCGCGGCTGAGGCTGTCGGGCGCCGGGGCCGCCCCCGCCGAGACGAGCAGGCCGACCAGCCGCCGCACCGTATCGCCCGCGAGCGCTGCGCCGCTGTCCGCGCTGATCGAATGGCCGAGCAGCGCGCGGACCACGCCGAGCAGCGCCTCGCCACGTTCCAGATAGCGGCCCAGCCAGAAGAGATTGTCGGCGACGCGGCTGGGCAGGGTACCGGGGTTGCGGCGCAACTGGGTCGTGTCGCTTGGCTGGAGCAGGGTCACAGGAGCGACTGCTTTGTCGCCATGGATGACGACATCGGCGGACCAGTTGCCCTCCCCCATCACCGCCGCGCGTGCATCGGGGTGTTCGCCGATCTGCGCGAAGCCGCCGGGCAGGACATGCCAGTGGCCATCGGCTGCGCGCGCCGCGAAGACGCGCAGGGTGAAGGGCCGTGCGGCGAGATTGCCATCGGCAACGACGGGCATGGTTGAGAGGTGAACCACCTCCTGCCCCACATAATCCTGGGGCCGCCGCTCGAAATCGGCGAGCAGCGCGGCGCGCATCTCCGCGCTCATCCGCGATCCCAGCATCGCGGCGCCATCGCCCAGCACATTGGTCGCGACGCCGAAGGCGGGAGCGATCACCATATTGTCGAGGTCGGCTGCCACCTCGGCGCATTCGCGTGGTTGGCCGCACCACCAGGTGGCGATGTTCGCGAGTTTCAGGCTTTCGCCGGTCAGGCGGGTGCACAGGCGCGGCAGGAAGGCGGCGAAGGCAGGCGCCTCCATCAGCCCGGAGCCGGGCGAATTGGCGATCACCACCTCGCCCTGCGCCATCGCATCGATCAGGCCGGGGACGCCGATCGCCGAATGCGAGTCGAAGGCGAGGGGATCGATCAATCGCGGATCGACGCGGCGCCACAGCGCATCGACACGCTTGAGGCCCGCGATGGTGCGCAGATACAGCCGGTCGTCGAGCACCGCGAGGTCGCCGCCCTCGACCAGCAGGAAGCCGAGATAGCGGGCGAGGTGCGCCTGTTCGGCATAGCTGGGATTGAACCGGCCGGGGGTGAGCAGGGCGATGCGGGGATCGGTGCGGCGGCAGCGCGCGGCGACCCCCTCACGAAAGGCAGCGAAGAACGGCGCGTGGCGTTCGATATTGAGCCGGTTCTGGAGCCCGCCCAGCATCCGCGCCATCGCCAGCCGGTTTTCGAGCGCATAGCCGGCGCCTGCAGGCGCGCGCAGATGATCCGCCAGTACCCGCCACTCGCCGGTCGGGCCGCGGCACAGGTCGAAGGCGACGAAGTGGAGATGGCAGCCGCCGGGAGGCTCAAGACCCATCATCGGGCGCAGGAAATAGGGGCTGCCGGTGAGCAGGGTCGCGGGGAGGCTGCCGCCGCGCACCAACGTCTGCGCGCCATAGCAATCGGCGATCACCGATTCGAGCAGATTGGCGCGCTGGGCGATGCCCGCGACGATCCCGTCCCACTCGCGCTTGGCGATCAGCAGCGGGACGGGTGAGAGCGGCCAGGGGCGCTCCTCCCCCTCCCCCGCGATGCGGAAGCCGGTGCCGATATCCTCGGCATGGCGCTGTGCCCGTTCGCGCGCGGCGGTGAGGTCGTCGCCGGTGCGTTCGGCGAGTTCGCCCAGCGCCGCGTTCCAAGCGGGATCGTCAAGCCCGGCGGCGTACAGGACATCGTTCGCGGGCGTGGCGGCGCGATAGGCGGTCAGCCAGTGCGCGGCGATTGCTGCCGCATCGAACCCGGTATCGGCCACGGCGCTTGCCATCCATGCCCCTTTCGCCCTGCCTTCTGGCGGGGTTACTGCACAGGTGCAACAAGGATCACAGGTCGGGAAGCACCTGATCGGCGCGGCCCCAGCCCGTAAGGGCACGGCCCCCCGCACGTTCCAGCAATTCGGTCGCGTCGCGAACGCTGAACAATTGCGCGCTGTCGGTATCGCGCAATTCGCTCCAGCTGAGCGGTACCGCGACCGGGGCGCCGGGGCGGGCGCGGGCGGAATAGGGCATGACGGCGGTGCTGCCGCGCTGGTTGCGAAGGTAATCGATGAAGATGCGGTTCTTGCGCTCGGCCTTTTTGAGGTTGGCGGTGAACCGCTCGGGTTCGGCCTGGGCGAGCGCGCGGGCGAAGCGATCGGCGAAGGATTTGACCGCGGGCCATTCCGCCTGCGGTGTCAGCGGCACGACGACATGGACGCCCTTGCCGCCGGTCAGCATCGGAAAGCTGGTCAGGCCCATATCGGCGAGATGCTGTTTGAGGTCCTCCGCCGCCTTTTTGACCGTCGCGAAATCAAGCCCCTCATCGGGGTCGAGGTCGAACACCAGCCGGTCGGGCTTTTCGACATCCGCGACGCGGCTGCCCCAGCCATGGAACTCGATCGTCCCCATCTGAACGCAGGAGAGCAGGCCATCGGCATCGTCGATATAGAGATAGGGTTCGACCGACCCGTCCTTCTCCCGAATGTCGACATGATGGACGCGATCGCCGAAGCTGCCCGCGTCATGCTTCTGGAAGAAGCATTGCTTCGCGCGACCCTGCGGGCAGCGGACCAGGCTGACCGGGCGGTCGGCGACCCAGGGGAGCATGATCGGCGCGACTACGGCATAGTAATCGGCGAGTTCGCCCTTGGTGATCTTGGCGTCGGGAAAGATCACGCGGTCGCGGCTGCTGATCTTGACGTCGCTCTGCGGCGCAGGCGGTGGCGATGCGGCGCGTTCGGTCACGATGTCCTCGGCGGGCTTGTCCTCGCGCAGCGCGATGAAGCTCGCATGGCGGACGACGTTTTCGGCGGTGAACTCGGCAAAGGCGACCTCCGCGACCAGCTTCGGCGTGACCCAATGCGCCCCGCGTGCCGCGACCTTCGGCACATCGGCGGGCGGGGTCTTGCGCTCGATCCGGGCGAGTTTGGCCATCAGGTCATCGGAATTCGATGCGTTGAATCCCGTACCCACCTTGCCCGCATAGCGCAGCGCGCCATCCGCGTTGACGCCCAGCAGCAATGAACGCAATCCGCGCCCCTTCGCACTGCTCGGCAGCCAGCCGATGACGACGAATTCCTGCCGCCGCGTGCATTTGATCTTGAGCCAGCTCCTGGTCCGCTTGCCGCGATACGGGGCATCGGCGCGCTTCGAGATGACGCCTTCGTGCCCCTCGCGGCACATCGCTTCGAACAGCTTCTCCCCGGCGCCCAGGACATGTTCGGAGAAGAGCAGGCGCGGATCGGCGCCGTCGAGCAGAGCACGGAGCCGTTCCTTGCGGTCGATCTGGGGGAGATCGGCCAAGTCCTCGCCATCCTGTTGGAGCAAGTCGAAGGCGAAGAAGGCGAGATCGCCGGTGCCCGTGGACAAGGCATCCTGAAGCGTCGAAAAATCGGGCGTGCCGTCCCTGAAGGCGACCACTTCGCCATCGATCAGCGCGGACGATGCGGGAAGGCTCGCGGCAGCCTCGGCGATGCCGGCGAACTTGTCGGTCCAGTCGAGGCCGCTGCGGGTATAGACGCGCGGCCCCCCCTTCCCGATCGCGACGAGGGCGCGATAGCCGTCATATTTCATCTCGTGCAGCCAGCCATTCCCGGCGGGAACGCTGTCGACCAGGGTTGCGAGCTGGGGGTCGCGAAAAGCCGGAGCGGGAGCCTGTGCGGTTCGTTTGGGTTTGGACTTTGCCGTTGCCTTTGCACGCCCCGCCGCGGGTTTCACGCCCTCGGCGATCTCCTGCATCGTCCGCCCGGTGGTGACGCTCGTCAGCCCCGTCTCGACCAGCACGTCGGTGGCACCGGCATAAGCGTCGTCGATCTTGCGCAGCAGCCAGTTTTCGCGCTTCTCCTTGCCGCGCGGCTTGAGGCGGATGAGCAGCCATTCGCCCTTCATCCGTTCGCCCTCAAGGACGAAGTGGAGATGGCCTTTCTCGAGATCCTTCGCGCTCTTGCCCGGCACGGGCGCCCATTCGCCCCGATCCCACAGCATCACCGTGCCGCCGCCATATTCGCCCTTTGGGATCGTCCCCTCGAAACTGGCATAGGACATCGGATGATCCTCGGTCCGCACCGCGAGCCGCTTTTCGCCAGGATCGAGGCTGGGGCCGCGCGTCACCGCCCAGCTTTTCAGCACGCCATCGATCTCAAGCCGGAAATCCCAGTGCAGCCGGGTGGCGTCATGCTTCTGGACGATGAACCGCCGCCCCTGCCCCTTCGCGATCTCGCCGCGCGGTTCGGCGGTCTTCGCGAAATCGCGCATCGCATTATATCTGGCGAGCGGGTCAGTCTTCGCCATCGGACTTCCCGAAGGCGCGCGCCTCGATCCATGCGAAGACCGTCAGCAGCAGTACCGATCCGACCGTGCCGATGATCGCCAGTGGATAGAGCCCCGCCCCGAAGGTGATGCCGATCGCCGCAGCGAGCCAGATATGCGCGGCGGTCGTGAGGTTCTTCACCTGCCCCTTTGAAAACACGATCAGCGCGCCGCCGATCACCCCCGCCATCGCCGCAGTTCCCTCGATCACACGCAGCGGATCGGCCTGCGATTCGGTGCCGCCAAGCTGATAATAGAGCAGCAGCGCGGTCAGCGTGACCAGCGCCGCGGAGAAACAGAGGATCGCGTGGGTGCGAAGCCCGGCGCCATGCCCACGCACCTCGCGGTCGAGGCCCAGCAGCAACCCTGCGAGAGCTGCGCCAGCCAGCCGCAGCCACGGGTCCCATCCCAGCGCGTCGAAGTGCATCGGCGGGTTCAGTTCCATCGCGTCACGCCCGCTTGCGCGCCGGGGCCTTTTTGGCAGGGGCCTTCTTCGCAGGCGGCTTTTTCCCGGCGCCGGGCTTTTCCAGGCTCTTCTTGAGCGCAGCCATCAGATCGACGACATTGCCGCCACGCGGATCGGCGCCGTCGTCCTTGTCCTCGATGATCTTGCGATTGCCCTTCTGCTTCTTCTTCCGCTCGATCAGGCCCTTGAGCGCGTCAACATAGCGGTCGTGGAATTCCTTGGGATCGAAGGCCGACGCCTTTTTCTCGATCAGCGATTCGGCGAGGCCGAGCAGTTCGGGGTCCGGGTCTATATCGGGAATGTCGCGAAAATAGCCCTGCGCCCTGTGGACCTCATCGGCATAGCGCAGCGTTTCCAGCACCATGCCCCGCCCACAGGGCTTGAGGCTCACCACATATTCGCGCCCGCGCATCGCCAATTGGCCAAGGCCGACCTTTTTCGTCCGCCTCAGCGCCTCGCGCAGCACGACGAAAGCCTCTTCGGCCAGATCGTCGGCGGGGACGACGAAATAGGGTTTTTCATAATAGAGCACGTCGATCTCATGCGCATCGACGAACTGGGTGAGTTCGAGCGTCTTGCGCGACTCGAGCTTTACCGCATCGATCTCATCCTGGTCGAGCAGGACATATTCGCCCTTTTCGACCTCGAACCCCTTCATGATCTCGTCGGTGTCGACCGGGCCGAGGCCGGGAACGACCTTTTCATATTTGATCCGCTTGCCCGAAGGTTCGTGGATCTGGTGGAAGGATACCGACGCACCCGAACGAGTGGCGGTGTAGATTTCCACCGGAATCGAAACCAGCGCGAGCCGGATCTGCCCCTGCCAATATGCGCGCGCTGCCATGCCGGACCCTTTCGTTGCGAGGCCGATTCAAAGCGCGAGCGGGCAAGGTGTTCCGCAACTTGCCGCGTGACCTCGTCAAAGCCTCTGCTACACAATCGGGATGATGCTGCATTTCGCCGCGCTCGACTGGCTGGTAGTCGGGCTGTATCTCGCCGTGCTGGCGGGGCTGTCCTGGCATTTCAACCGGGTCGAAACGCGCAGTACGGGGGATTATTTCCTTGCCGGGCGCAGCGTGCCGGCCTGGCTCGCAGCCGTGTCGGTGCTGGCCACCAACCAGTCGGCGGCGACGTTTCTGGGTGCGCCCGATTACGGCTATCGCGCCGACTTCACCTATCTGGGCGCAGTGCTGGGCGCGGTGCTCGCGGCATTCTTCGTCGCGCATGTACTGATCCCGCGCTTCTACGCGCTGCGCGTGTCGACAGTATATGAATTGCTGGAGACGCGCTTCGATGCGCGGGCGATGCGCTGGGCGGGTGGAATGTATCTGATCGGGCGGGTGCTGTCGGGCGGCGCGCGCGTCTATCTCGCCGCGATCGCGATCGCGATGGTCGGGTTCAACGCGATCGACGCGCGCTCGATCATCCTCGCCGCTGCGGTGCTGATGTTCGCTAGCCTGATCTTCACGCTGCGCGGAGGCCTCCGCTCAGTGATCTGGAACGATTTCGTCCAGTTCATCGTCTATGCCGGCGCCGCCATCGCGGTGCTGGTGTTCCTGCGCCTCGCGATCCCGCTCGACACGCCCGCGCTGATCGATGCGCTGCGCAATGCACCCGACGGGACGAACAAGTTGCGGCTGTTCGATTTCTCCACCGATCCCGCAAAGCCCTTCACGGTGCTCGCCGCCGTTACCGGCCTGTTTCTGCTCAACACCGCGAGTTCGGGGCTGGACCAGGACACGACGCAGCGTCTGCTCGCCAGCCGCGACGCAAAGACCGGCGCGCGCAGCCTGATCCTCTCGGCGCTGGGCAGTGTGCCGGTGATCGCGATCTTTGTAGCGATCGGGCTGATGCTCCACATCTTCTACGATCGCCCCGATCTGATGGGCGCCGATTACGCGCTGTCCGAGAACTTCTCCGGTGAAAAGATCACCGTGTTCGTCAACTACATCCTGACCCAGCTCCCTCCCGGATTGCGCGGGATGGTAACGATCGGCGTCGTCGCCGCTGCCGTTTCGACGGTCACCTCGGCGCTCAATTCGATGTCGTCGGTTCTGGTCAGCGACTTTTACCGCCCCTGGCGCGAGGCGCGCGGCGAGGTTGAGGATCGACATTTCGTTCATGCCGGGCGCTGGGGTATGGGACTGGTCGCGCTGGCGATGTTCGCGACCGCGGTGCTGAGCTATTACTGGCAACAGCATAGCGATATGCCACTGCTCGAATTCGTGCTGTCGGTGATGGTCTTCGCCTATGCCGGACTTCTGGGCGTTTACGGTGTTGCGATCTTCACCCGGCGCGGAACGACCGGGTCGGTGATCGCCGCGCTGCTCACCGGTTTCGCCACGGTGTTTCTGCTTCAGCCCTTCACCTTTGGCCCGCCCGGCCTCGCTTTTCCCTATCAGCTCTGCATCGGCACGGCGGCTGCCGCGCTCGTCGCGGCGCTTCCGAGAGGCAAAATACCCGCTTGACGCGTGTCATGTTACCATGACATATAGTCATCCGTGGATGACATTGTGTCATGGAACAGTGACGAGCGATGCGAAACCGCCTCAAAGTGCTACGCGCCGAACGCGATTGGAGCCAGGCTGAGCTTGGTGGCCATCTCGGCGTGTCGCGCCAGGCGGTAAACGCGATCGAGACGGGCAAATACGACCCCTCGCTCCCGCTCGCCTTTCGTATCGCGCGACTGTTCGACCGTCCGATCGAGGAGATTTTCGATGATTCGGAGCAGGGCGATGGATAAGCCGTCGAGCGGATTGGCGGCGGCGCGGGCGCGGCGCAAGCGGATCGTTTGGACGGTCGCGGCCCTAGCCGCCAGCGGCGCCGTGGTCGGCTTCTTCTCGGCGCTGTTCGAAGCCGAGGATGGTGCATTTCTGGAAGGGATTCCCGCCGCATGGGCGGTCGCCGCGTCGATCGTCACCGTCCTCGCAGTGCTTGGCGGCGGCTATTATTATAACCGCGTCATCGACGAGCTCGACCGGCGCGACAATCAATGGGCGTCCGCGCTGGCGCTCAACCTGCTCTTCGTTGGTTATGCGTGCTGGTATCTGAACTGGAAGGGGGGCCTCGTCCCCGAGCCCCAGCACGAAGCGCTGATCCTCGCCGCCTTCATCGTAGCGATGCTGGCTTATGCCTGGAAGAAATTTCGACCCTGAACCCGTTACCCTAGACTGGAGATCGTGAATGACCCGCAATTTTATCCGCGCCGGCACTGCGCTTGCGCTGTTCTTCGTCAGCCCCTTCGCACTGGCACAGACCGCCCCCGCTCCGGCGCCCGCAGCACAGGTGCAGGATGCCGATCCCGCCTTGTGGGTGGTCAAGGATGAGGACACCACCATCTATCTGTTCGGGACGATCCATGTCCTCCAGCCCGGTCTGACCTGGTTCGACGAGGCGGTGAAGAAGGCGTTCGACGACAGCGCCGAGATGGTGACCGAAATCGGCACCATGCCCGACCCGGCGGCAGTCCAGCCGCTCGTCATCAAGCACGCCGTCAGCATGACCGGTCCGACGCTGACCGAACGGCTGCCGGAGGACAAGCGCGCCGCCTTTGCCAAAGCCGTCGCGGCCGCAGGCATTCCGGCCGCTGCGGTCGATCGGTTCAAGCCGTGGTTCGCAGCGAGCCAGCTGGGCCTGATCGCACTGCAAAAGGCGGGATACGACCCGACATCGGGCGTCGAGCAGAAATTGAGCGAGGCGGCCAAGGCGGCGAACAAGCCGGTTTCGGGGCTGGAGAGCCTGGACGAGCAGTTCGGTTTCTTCAACGCGCTGTCCGAAGAGGCGCAGATTCAGTTCCTGACCGAATCGCTCGACCAGCTCGACAATATCGGACCGGAATTCGCCAAGATGGTCGCCGAATGGTCGGAGGGCGACGCCGACGGCCTCGCCGCGATCATGAACGAGGCGCTGCGCAGCTCGCCCGAACTCAGCAAGATGCTGCTCGCCGATCGCAACGCCCGCTGGGCCGAGTGGATCGACACCCGGCTCGATAAACCGGGCGTCGTGTTCGTCGCTGTGGGTGCCGGGCATCTGGCGGGTGACGACAGCGTCCAGACGATGCTCGCCAAGCGCAAGATCAAGACGCAGCGTATCGACTATTGAGGACCAGGAGCCCGGCGCCGCACGCGCCGGGCTCCTGTCACACGGTGAGATTGCGCCGCTTACAGCGCGGCAGAACACGAACTCAGAATAATTGCGGCTGACGCGCCGGGGCACGGACGGGGCCACCGCCGCGCCGCCGCTCCAGTTCGACCTGGGCGGTGTAGCGGATGTCTTCGTCGCGATCCTGGAGGAAGGCGTCGAGCGAATCGTCGTCGATCTCGCTCCACTCCTTGCCGCGATCGGGGCCGTAGCGGACGCGGGGGAGCAATCCGGGCAGCTTCGACCATTCGATCAGCTGCGCGACGCTCGCTTCGTTGAGCATGTCGCGCAGATGGTGCGCGGTGACATAGGCGTCGGGAAATGCGCGATGGACCGGCAGGCCGCGTTCATGCTCCATCCCCTCCGGCATCCGATAATAGCGCAGGAACTGGTTCGAGAAACCGGGGCTGTCCGGCCATAGCCGCAAAGCGCATTTATAGGTGCAGATCCAGTCGGCACCCCGCGTCAGCGCGGAGGTGCAGAACTGCTCCTCGAAGCTCGCCCGGTGCGCGGCGAGCGCGACGCGGCGCGGCCAGGGATCGAGGATCGGACGCGCGACGTCGTGCCACCAGGGCGCGTCCGCAACGTCCACGTCGCGGATATGATGCACCGCCATGGTGAGCGGCGGGATCGGACGCCCGGGATTGACCAGACGGCTGCCGCCTTCGCCATCCAGCTCCCACCGCCCGTCTCCGCCCAGCTTCACGTCCTGCCAGCCGATTTCGCACACGGCGTGCGCGGGCGGGGCGTTGCCGGTCGTTTCGAGATCGATGACGCGAATGATCTGGGGGGCAGCGGCCATGCCCCCATGTGGGGCCAGCCCGGCGATTCGGCCACCCCCAAATCGGACGGCTAGCGCGTCGCGGCGATCCAGCGCGCGACGAGGCGGCCCAGCGCGTCACGCCGGTCGACGATATCGCCAAGGGTACGCAGCGTCACGACGCCCCGATCCGCGGCGGGCCAGGCGGCGAGCCTGTCGGGATCAGCGAACGACCAGCCCGCCTGATCCTTTTTCGCGACGCCGCGATGGAGGACGATGCGGACGCCGCCCTTGCGTTCGATGCCGAGCGTCACCTTGTGATCCGCGCCATTGCGAAAGCTGGACGCGTTCCACTTGATCTCCTCGACCAGATCAGGCGCCGCATCGATCACGACTCCGCGCAGCGCATCGATCATCGCCCGGTCGGCCGGAGCAAGTCCGGCGAGATAGGCGGCGGCCGCGTCGCTCAATGTCCCGCCTGTGGCCCGCGCTGCAGCCCGCTGGCGGCGAGCTGAGCGTCGATCATCGCGAGCAGCCGGTCGAGCCCGGCCTGGTCCCTTGCCTCCGCGCGGGCGACAAGCACGTCCTGGGTGTTCGACGCGCGCAGCAGCCACCAGCCGTCCGGCGTGTTGACCCGCGCGCCATCGGTGTCGTTGACCTCGGCGCCTTGCGCCTTCAGCCGCTCCAGCACCTCGTCGATCACCGCGAACTTGCGGCTCTCATCGACCTGGAAGCGCATCTCCGGCGTGTTGACGATGGCGGGCATGTCGCCACGGATCTGGGTCATCGAATTGCCGATCAGATGGACCGCGTTGATCAGCTGGACAGCGGCATATTGCGCGTCGTCGAAGCCGTAATAGTCCTGGGCGAAGAAAATGTGCCCGCTCATCTCACCCGCCAGCGGCGCGCCGGTTTCCTTCATCTTGGTCTTGATGAGGCTGTGGCCGGTCTTCCACATCAGCGGTTTGCCGCCGAGTTCGGCAATGCGGTCATAGAGCGCCTGGCTCGCCTTCACGTCCGCGATGATCGTCGCGCCCGGAGCCTTCCTGAGGACAGGTTCGGCCAATATGGACAGAAGCTGATCGCCCCAGATCACCCGGCCCTGCCCGTCGATCGCGCCGATGCGGTCGCCATCGCCGTCGAATGCCAGTCCGAAATCGAGATTCTTCTCCGCGACCAGCGCCTTGAGATCGGCCAGATTCTTTTCTTCGGTCGGGTCGGGATGATGGTTGGGGAAATTGCCGTCTACATCGGTGAACAGCGTGTGATGCTCACCCGGGAGCAGCTTCACCAGCTTCTCGACGACCGGGCCGGACGCGCCATTGCCGCAGTCCCAGCCGATCCTGAAGCTGCCGCCTGCATAGCCGGCGAGCAGACGGCCGACATAATCGTCCATGATCTCGGCGTCGGCGACGGTGCCCTCGCCGGTTTCCCAGTCGCCCTCCGCCGCAATCCTGCCCAGCTTCTGAATATCCTCGCCAAAAAACGGCAGATGCTGGAACACCATCTTGAAGCCGTTGTAATTGCCGGGATTATGGCTGCCGGTTATCTGAATGCCGCCATCCACTTCTAGCACCGCTTCGGCGTAGTACAGCATCGGCGTGGGGCCCAGGCCGACCCGGACGACGTCGCAGCCCGACGCAGTCAGCCCCTCGATCAGCGCAGCTTCCAGCACCGGCGAGGATTCGCGGCCGTCGCGGCCCACCGCCACCCGATGCCCGCCTGCACGACGCAGCAAGGTCGCGAAGCCGCGCCCGATCGCGCGCGCATCGTCGGGCCCCAGCGTCTGCCCCACGATTCCGCGAATATCATATTCACGCAGCGAGGTCGGATCGAAACGATGGGTCATTGTGCCTCCGGAGATTTCAACGCACGCTTCATTTCGCGCGCGTCACGTAAAGTTCAACCTCCAAACGCGCCCGAATGGATTGCGTTTCAGTCTTTCGGCTTGAGCAGCGTATCGCGCGCGGCGTTCACCTGACGCGTCAGCTCGGGAGAGCCGCCACGATCGGGGTGGACGTTGGCGATCAGACGGCGGTGTGCCGCGCGAACCTCTTCGGGCGCGGCGCCCGGCTGCAGGCCCAGCACCGCGCAGGCTTCCGCCTCGGCGGGGTTGCGCGGCTGGGGCGGCGGTGCGGGCTTGGGCGTGCCGGGCAGCGGCCGTCCCCAGCCATGCCACATCCGCCAGCCGAGCCAGCCGACCAGAATCGCGATGAGCAGTTTGGCGATCATGCGAAGAGCGGCATCGTTGCCTCGACCTCTGGCAAGGCGAGCGCCGCCATCATCTCGCGCAATTCCTGTCGCGCGGCGACATGGGCGAGCCCCATCTCGCCGAATTCGCGGCTGTCGAGCATGGTCAGGCCCTTCGGGAAGAGCTCGCGATAGATCACGCGTTCGGAGAGGCCCGGGATGACGCGAAAGCCGACCCGCTTGGCGAGCTGGTCGATCGCCTCGGACACGCGCTTCATGTTGCGCGCCTCGATATGCTGCATGCGGTTGCGCAGCACGACCCAGTCGATCGTCTGCCCGTCCGCCTTGGCGCGGCGCTTGCGCGAATCCCAGATCAGCTCGGAATAGAAGCTCGGTCGTGTCACGCGGAAGGTGTCGGGATCGACCTGACCGATCAGGTCGAAATCGACGAAGCTGTCGTTCATCGGCGTGACCAGCGTATCGGCGTTGGTGATCGCGATCCGGCCGAACTTGTCGTCGCGCCCGGGCGTGTCGACGATCAGGAAGTCGGCATCCTGCCCCAGCCGCTCCAGCGATTCCGAGAAACGGGCGATGCTTTCGCCGTCGTGCGTCTCGAAGCGCGGCATCGGCAGCGGGCGGCCTGCCCGCTTCATCGTCTCCAGCCGGTTGTCGAGATAGCGGCCCATCGTCCGCTGGCGATGATCGAGGTCGAGACAGGAGACGCGCGCTCCCTTCATCGCGAGCGCGATCGCGGTGTGCACCGCGGTGGTCGACTTGCCCGTCCCGCCCTTTTCATTGGCAAAAACGATGACATGCAACGGGTTGGATGCGTCCGTCACGTAATTTTCCCTGATTGACACCCGGCCTGCCCCCCATAGAAGGCCGCCCTTCGATCCATATCCAAGGCCTGTACCGCGTGCAAACGATCCGTCAGCTTCCCGACCTTCGCGATGCCGTTTCGGGATTCCGGGCGGCAGGGGAACGCGTCGCCTTCGTGCCGACGATGGGCGCCCTGCACGCCGGCCATATGGCGCTGGTGGCGGAGGCGAAGCTGGCCGCGCCGCGCGTTATCGTCTCGATCTTCGTCAACCCGAAGCAGTTCGCGCCTGGCGAGGACCTTGCCAGATATCCGCGCAAGGAACAGGCGGATTCGCGGATGCTCGCCGCGGCCGGGGTCGACCTGTTGTGGATGCCCCCGGTCGAGGTGATGTACCCCGAGGGTCATGCCACCAACATCGCGGTAACGGGGGTCAGCGAACCGCTCGACGGAGCGGCGCGGCCCGGGCATTTCGACGGGGTCGCGACCGTCGTCGCCAAGCTGTTCAATCAGGTGAAGCCCGACATCGCCCTGTTCGGCGAGAAGGATTTCCAGCAACTCGCGGTGATCCGCCGCATGGTCGCCGATCTCGATTTCGACATCGATGTGCGCGGCGTGCCGACGCAGCGCGACGATGACGGCCTCGCCCTCTCCTCACGCAACGTCTACCTGGCACCCGAGGATCGCGCCTCCGCCGTCGCGCTGCCGCGGGCACTGGGCGTTGCGGCCCGGGCGATCGAAAAGGGCGACGATGCGCAGGCCGCGTTGGCGACCGCCCGCGCTTCGCTGGAAGCCGCCGGGTTCGACGTGGATTATGTCGAGCTGGTGGACGCGGCGAGCCTTGGTACGCCAGTCGCCGGCCAGCCGCGTCGCCTGCTCGCAGCGGCGCGAATCGCGGGCACCCGGCTCATCGATAATGTTTCGGTCGCGGAGCCGGAATAAACGGTAAACACCGTTAACCATTTGCTTACCATGATCCGCCACGTTCGATCTCATGATGATTGAGATCAAAAGTGGGGCATTATCATGGGCAACAGTCTTAAGAGCGCACAGTTCCTGATCGACAGCCGATTGGCCGACGCCGCGCGCGGAAGCGCCGACGCAGCCTTCGAACTCGGCATGGTCTATTCCAGCGGTGCATCGGGCATCGACATGGACCTGATCGAGGCGCACAAATGGTTCAACATCGCCGCCCTGAAGGGTAGCGCACAGGCGCCCTATATGCGCGCTGAAGTCGCGGAAGACATGACCGCGCGCGAGATCATCGAGGCGCAGAAACAGGCACGTTCCTGGCTGCAGATGACGAGCCTGCGCGCAGCCTGATCCGCTACGCCTTCGCCGCCGCCTTCTTTTTCGGCGCGGTCTTCTTTGCTGGCGCCTTCTTGGCCGGCGCCTTGCGTCCGCCTTTCTTCTTCGCCGGGCCCGCCGCGGCCTTGGCATCGATGAGCTGGACCGCTTCCTCCAGCGTCAGCGTGGCCTGATCGACCGTCTTGGGCAGCGTCGCGTTGGTCGTACCATCGGTAAGATAGGCGCCATAGCGCCCCTCCATCAGCTTGATCTCCGCGCCCGATACCGGGTGCGCGCCCACCACCTTGAGCGGCTCGCGCGAGCCGCGCTGCGGGCGCCCGCCATTCGCTGCAGCCTCGGCAAGCTTCACCACCGCCGCGTTCATGCCGGTCTCGAACACCTCGGCGGTCGAGGTCAGCCGCGCATATTTGCCGTCATGCGCCAGATAGGGGCCATAGCGACCGATCGACGCGGTGATCGGGTTGCCGGTTTCGGGATGGTTGCCGATCGTGCGCGGCAGGTTGAGCAGCCTGACCGCCCAGTCGAGGTCCAGCTCGGGAATATCCTTGGGGATCGACGCGCGCGCCGCCTCCTTGCCCTCGCCGCGCTGGATATAAGGGCCGAACCGCCCCGAGCGACGGCTGATGTCCTCGCCGGTCTCGGGGTCCTGCCCGATCACCTCGGGACCGGTATCGCCGCCATCCGCGCCGCCCGGCTGGCCGAACCGGCGGGTGAATTTGCATTCGGGATAGTTGGAACAGGCGACGAATGCACCAAACTTGCCGCCGCGCAGTGCCAGCTTGCCGTCCGCACAGGCCGGGCAGGCGCGCGGATCGGTCCCGTCGCCCTTGTCGGGGAAGAGATAGGGTTCGAGGAACTTGTCCAGCTCGGCGGTCACCTCGCTCGGCTTCTGCTCCATCACCTCATCGGTACGCGGGCGAAAATCCTTCCAAAAGGCTTCCAGAACCGCCTGCCAGCCCGCGCGACCGCCGGACACGTCGTCCAGCTCTTCCTCAAGCCCCGCCGTGAAATCGTAATTGACGTATTTCTCGAAAAACCGCTCGAGAAAGGCGGTGAGCAGCCGCCCGGTCTCCTCGGCGAAGAAGCGGTTCTTCTCGACCCGCACATAAGCGCGGTCCTTGAGCACCTGGATGATCGAGGCATAGGTCGAGGGGCGGCCGATGCCGAGCTCCTCGAGCCGCTTGACCAGCGAGGCTTCGGAGAAGCGCGGCGGCGGCTGGGTGAAATGCTGTTCGGCGTCGACGCCCTTTTTCGCTGGTGTGTCGCCCTGTCGGATCACGGGCAGACGGCGCGAATCCTCGTCGCCCTCATCGTCCTTGCCCTCCTCGTAAAGCGCGAGATAGCCGGGGAAGATCACCACCTGGCCGGTTGCGCGCAGCGCGTCCTGCCCGGTCGGTTCCTCGAGCTCGACGGTGGTCCGCTCCATCCGTGCACTCGACATCTGGCTCGCCAGCGCGCGCTTCCAGATCAGGTCGTACAGGCGCGCATGATCGCCCGATCCCGCCTTGTCCTTGCCGAAATCGGTCGGGCGGATCGCTTCGTGCGCCTCCTGCGCATTCTTCGCCTTGGTCTGATATTGGCGCGGCTTGTCGGGGATGTAGCTCGCCTGATAGCGGTTCACGATCGCCTTGCGCGCCGCGTCGATCGCGCTCGAATCCATCTGCACGCCGTCGGTACGCATATAGGTGATCGCGCCATCCTCGTAGAGCGCCTGTGCGATCCGCATCGTATGGCTGGCGGAGAAGCCGAGCTTGCGCGCCGCCTCCTGCTGCAGGGTCGAGGTGGTGAAGGGCGGCGGCGGGTTGCGCATCGCCGGCTTGGTCTCGACCGATGCGACGCTGAACCGCCCCTGCTCGACCGCTGCCTTGGCGCGCTTGGCGGTGCCTTCGTCGCCGATCGACAGCCGGTCGAGCTTCTTGCCCTCGAATCGCACCAGCCGCGCATCGAACGCGGTGCCATCATGCTCGAGATGGGCAAGGACCGACCAATATTCCTGCGGCCGGAACGCCTCGATCTCGCGCTCGCGCTCGACGATCAGGCGCAGCGCGACCGACTGGACGCGCCCCGCCGACTTGGCACCGGGCAGCTTGCGCCACAGCACCGGCGAGAGCGTAAAGCCGACCAGATAATCGAGCGCGCGGCGGGCGCGATAGGCGTCGATCAGGTCGGTATCGAGCTGGCGCGGCGCGGCCATCGCCGCCTGCACCGCCGCCTTGGTGATCGCGTTGAAGGTCACGCGCTCGACCTCCTTGGGGAGCGCCTTTTTCTTCGCCAGCACTTCCTGGACGTGCCACGAAATCGCCTCGCCCTCGCGATCGGGGTCGGTGGCGAGGATCAGGCGGTCGGCTTTTTTCGCCTCGTCGGTGATCGCCTTGAGCTGCTTGGCCTTGTCGGGATAGGTTTCCCAATCCATCGCAAAGCCGTCATCGGGCTGCACCGACCCGTCCTTGGGCGGCAGGTCGCGGATATGGCCGTACGAGGCCAGGACGCGATAATCCTTGCCCAGATATTTCTCGATGGTTTTCGCCTTGGCGGGCGATTCGACGATGACAAGCTGCATGAGATTCTGGCGGTCCTTACGTGTACGCGCGAGGATGGGAAGGCGAAATAGGGGGCGTCAAGCGGAACTCCACCCGGTCTTAACCCGACGCCTCTATAAAAGGAGGGTGAGAGGGTGAGCAGATGGTCTCGATCGAGCGGCTGATAGACGAGCATGGGCGGATCACGACGCTGGGCAACGCGGTGATGCGCGGCGCCGGGACCGATCCGGCGGCGACGCTGCGCGCCATGATCGTCCGGCTCGACGTGCAACTCGCCGATCATCTCGCCACCGAGGATCTCGAACTCTATCCCCATCTGCTCGCCGCAGGCGACATGTCGCAGCGCGAGGCGGCGGAAATTGCGATGGCCGACTTCGACTCGCTCGCCGGGCAGTGGCGCACCTATGTCGCGGACTGGACGGAGGCGGAGATCGACGCCGATCGCGACCTGTTCGTCGAAGCGAGCAAGCGCGTCCTCTCGGCACTTGCGGCGCGGGTGCGAATCGAGAACGAGATTCTCTACCCACTGGCCCTGCGCTGCGGCACGATTGCCTTGCGGGAGGCGAACGTACGGGTCAGCGCAAACTGACTCGCCCGCCCGCATGGCGTTCCAGACGCCCGGCGAGTTCCAGTTCGAGCAGCACCAATTGCACCGCCGCGCCGGCCAGGGCCGTCTGCCGGATCAATTCGTCCACCGGGACCGGGACGGGGCCAAGCAATTGCTCGATCCGTCGTCGCTCGGCATCGTCCGGTTCGGCCGGGGGTTCGCCGCCAAAGCCCGACACCGGCGAGCGCACCGCGCGCGGATCGATCGGGCGGATCATTTCGAGGATGTCGTCCACCCCCTGTACCAGCGTCGCGCCCTCGCGGATCAGCAGGTTGCAGCCCTGCGCGCGCGGATCGAGCGGGGAGCCGGGGACCGCCATTACCTCCCGCCCCACCTCATTGGCGATGCGCGCGGTGATGAGCGACCCCGAACGCGGCGCCGCCTCCACCACCACCGTGCCGAGCGCGAGTCCCGCGATGATCCGGTTGCGCGAGGGGAAATGGCGCGCCAGCGGCTCGGCACCCGGCGGCTGTTCGGCGATCAGCAGCCCCTCCGCCGCAACCCGCGCCTGAAGTTCGCGATTTTCGGGCGGGAAGGCGATGTCGATCCCGCTCGCGATCACCCCAACGGTACCCTCGCCAATCGACCCCTGATGCGCGGCGGTATCGATACCCCGCGCCAGTCCAGACACGACCGTCACGCCCGCTTCCGCCAGCCCCTGCGCCAGTTGCCGGGCGAAGCGACACGCGGCGGCCGATGCGTTGCGGGCGCCGACCATCGCCACGCAGGGGCGGGCGAGCAGCGCGCCGTCGCCCATCATGATCAGCGCGGGGGGCGCATTTTCCAGTTCGGCGAGCAGCGGTGGATAGTCGGTGTCGTCGAGGAACAGATAGCGCGCGCCCAGCCGTTCCGTCGTCGCCATCTCGCGACGCACCGCGGCCGGATCGGCCAGCGCCGGAGCCGCCCCCCCACCCCGCTGCGCCAGCGACGGCAGCGCATCGAGCGCGGCATCGGCAGAGCCGAACCGCGAAATCAGCTGGCGATAGGTGACCGGGCCGATACGGGGTGAGCGGACGAGGCGGAGCCGCGCGAGGCTCCCCGCCGCGTCAGCCATGTTTGCGTCCGAGGCGCGGTTCGTTGCCCGCCAGCAGCCGCTCGACATTCTCGCGATGCTTCCACAGCACGATCAGCGCCAGCGCCACCAGCAGCAACACGACATCGAACCGGTTCATCACCGCCGCACTGACCGGCGCGCTGATCGCCGCAACCATTCCCGCGACCGAGGAGATGCGGATTGTAGCGAGAAGGCCGAGCCAGACGAGCGCGAAGACCACACCCGAGGGCCAGTGGAGCGCGAGCACGATGCCCATCAGCGTCGCGACACCCTTGCCGCCCCTGAAGCCAAGCCAGGCCGGATAGCAATGGCCGATGAACGCCCCCGCAGCGGCCAGCACGCCCGTGCCCGGCCAAAGCGCCTGCGCGATCCACACCGCCGCCGCACCCTTGAGCAGGTCGAGCAGCAAGGTCGCCGCCGCCAGCCCCTTGCGCCCCGTCCGCAGCACATTGGTCGCGCCGATATTGCCCGACCCGATCTGGCGCAGATCGCCCGCGCCCGCCATGCGCGTCAGCAGCACCCCGAACGGAATCGAACCGAGAAGATAGCCGAGCACGATGGCGAGCGTCGGCGCAATCCAGATGACTTGCGTCTGCATGTTTCCCCTTGCTTGGACAAAGGCTAGGTCGTTCGGTAAGCGGGCGCAACAATCTCGATCAGCGGAATTTTTCAGATGGCCGACGACCGGCCCCTCCTTTTCTTCGATTCGGGCGTGGGTGGGCTTTCGGTGCTGGCGCCTACGCGCGCGCTGCTGCCCTCCGCGCCGTTGGTCTATGTCGCCGACAGCGCCGGATTTCCCTATGGCACGCGCAGCGAGGACGAGATCGCCGCGCGGGTCCCCGCGCTTCTCGGGCGGCTGGCGGAACGCTATCGCCCCCGACTCATCGTCATCGCCTGCAACACCGCATCCACCATTGCGCTCGGCCATGTCCGCGCCGCGCTCGACGTGCCGATCGTCGGCACGGTCCCCGCGATCAAGCCCGCCGCGCTGCTGTCGCAAAGCCGGGTGATCGGCGTACTCGGCACGCGCGCGACGGTACGACAACCCTATGTCGACGACCTTACCGCCCGATTCGCTGCCGACTATACGGTGCTGCGCCACGGCAGCGCCGACCTGGTCGAACTGGCCGAAGCCAGACTGCGCGGCGATCTCACCGACCCGGCACACTATCGCGCGGTACTCGACGGGCTGTTCGGCCAGTCCGGGGGCGAGCGAATCGACGTCATCGTCAACGCCTGCACCCATTTTCCGCTGGTCGAGGCCGAACTTGCCGCAGCCGCGCCGCATCCGGTGGCGTTCGTCGATGGCGGTCCCGGCATCGCGCGGCGGATCGCATATCTGTCACGGGGGCAGGAGTGGCCCGGCACGCCGCCAGCCGGGATCGCGGTGTTCACCGCGACGCCAGATCCCGCGCTGCGGCCCGCGCTTGCGCGCTATGGACTCACCCAGATAGAGACGCTGTGACGCTGCGCCGCGCGGTGGTCGGTCAGCGCAATGATCGGCGCCGAACGCGGCACGCGAGGCTTTCGCCCGTGACGGGCAATCCGCATAAGCTCAGGCGGGCGTCGCACCGGCAGGCGGCGCCATCGCCTTCAGCCGCTCGGCATAGACTTCCGCCATCGCGATATGCGCGTGCCGCGCACCCGAATCGCGGGCGCGTTCGGCGTGCATACGCTCGGCCCGTTCCCGGCGGGCGTAATATTCATAGTCGCTCTGTCGCATCGCTTGAGTATCCTCTGGGACAACGGGAGCGCGTCGGTCTCTCAGCCGCGGATTTGCTTGGAGTCTCGATCCGCAGTGCCACCTTCATAGCATAATCGACGATCGGAGTCCTGATATGGGGCAATCATGGCCGTAACGATCCGTGATTTCACGGATCGCAACGCTCCGTAATCCACACAGTGGAAACCGGCGGGGAAAGTCGCTATCGGGATATCCCATGACAAGCGATGCTCCCCAGCGCACCGTGGATTATTCCCGTGTCTTCAACCAGGCGATCGACCGGCTGCACGCCGAAGGGCGGTATCGCGTGTTCATCGACATCCTGCGCAACAAGGGCATGTTTCCCAATGCGCGGTGCTTTGCGGGACATAACGGCCCCAAGCCGATCACCGTCTGGTGCTCGAACGACTATCTCGCGATGGGCCAGCACCCCAAGGTAATCGCCGCGATGGAAGAGGCGCTGCACGATGTCGGCGCGGGATCGGGCGGCACGCGCAATATCGGCGGCAACACGCATTATCATGTCGATCTGGAAGGCGAACTGGCCGACCTGCACGGCAAGGAAGCGGCATTGCTGTTCACCAGCGGCTATGTCTCGAACGAGGCGACGCTGTCGACGCTGGCCAAGGTGCTGCCGGGCTGCATCATCTATTCGGACGAACTCAACCACGCCTCGATGATCGCCGGTATCCGCAACTCGGGATGCGAGAAGCGGGTGTTCCGCCACAACGACCTCGCGCATCTCGAGGAACTGCTCGCGGCCGACGATCCCGCCGCGCCGAAGTTGATCGCGTTCGAGAGCGTCTATTCGATGGATGGCGACATCGCGCCGATCCACGCGATCTGCGACCTGGCCGACACCTACAACGCCCTTACCTATCTCGACGAAGTTCATGCGGTCGGCATGTATGGCGCGCGCGGCGGCGGGATTTCGGAGCGGGACGAAGCGGCACACCGGCTGACGATCGTCGAAGGTACGCTGGGCAAGGCGTTCGGCGTGATGGGCGGCTATATCGCGGCCGACCGCACGATCATCGACGTGATCCGCAGCTATGCGCCGGGCTTCATTTTCACCACCTCGCTCTCGCCCGTGCTGGTCGCGGGTGCGCTGGCGAGCGTGCGGCACCTCAAAGGATCGAGCGAAGAGCGCGACGGGCAGCAGGCCGCCGCCGCCCAGCTCAAGACGATGTTCGCCGATGCCGGGCTGCCGGTGATGGACTCGACCACGCATATCGTTCCGCTGATGGTCGGCGATCCGGTCAAAGCCAAGAAGATCAGCGACATCCTGCTCGCCGAGTACGGCGTCTATGTGCAGCCGATCAATTATCCGACCGTCCCGCGCGGCACCGAACGGTTGCGCTTCACCCCCGGTCCCGCACATGACGAGGCGATGATGCGCGACCTCACGCGCGCGCTGGTCGAGATCTGGGAACGGCTGGAGCTTCGCGCGGCGGCCTAATGTCCGGAAAGGACAGGGAATGAAGGCGTCGCAGTTCGCACGTCTGGCGCGCAAGGCGACGACCGCACGGCGGCTTCCGCTGTTCGTCCTCCTTTTGCTGGTTCCGACCTGGGCATTGATCGGCCTGTCCTCGGCGGCGATCGCGATCGTACCGTTTCGCCGTCTCGCGCCGCTGCTCGGAACCAATCTCGGCGCCACCACGCACCGACCGGAATGCACCGCCGCGCAACAGGCGCAAGCTATGCGATTGCGCACGGTCATCGGCATCGCCGCGCGTTATGCGCCGTTCCGTTCCAACTGCCTGCCCCAGTCAATTACCGCACGCGTCCTCTGCGCGATCTGGCGGGTCCCCTGCGCGCTGCATCTGGGGCTGGCCAAGGGTGAAGAGGGACAGGCGCTCAGCGCTCATGCTTGGACGGCGTGTGGCCCCGTGACGATCACCGGCGGCGCAGGCAGCTTCGCCCGGTACAAATCGGTCTCCTGCTTTCTTTCAAACGCGCACGTGCCGGATCAACGGTGACGCGCGCCGGGATGGACAGCGTCCACGACCCGGAAGGTCATCCGCCCGCCGCGTCGCGTCCGCACGCCATCAGTTCCGCGAGCCAGTGATCGACCAGCGCATCGATCACCAGATGCACCCGGTCGCTGGTCCCCCGATTGGCAACCGCATGGATGTCGGCCAGCCGCAGATACCAGGCTTCACCCGGGTGCATCGCAATCGGGATGTCGTTGAGCAGGAACGTCACATCCGGGTTGGTCGCGATCGGCACATGGATGCGCGCCACGCCCCATTCGGCGGCGAGATCATGGTCGCGATGCGGCTTAATGACCGATCCGGGCGTGAGGCGCATCAGCCGCACCGCTTGCAGGGGACAGCGAAACGCGGCGAGCAGCGCGCGGAAATAGGGAGTATGGGCGAGCAGCGGCCCGTCGACAAACTCGGTCGCGGTCGGATCGGCGTAGATCGTCATCACCGGATGCGTCGCCCCGCGGACATGGCGCAGCGGCAGGACCGACCAGTCCCCCTCGTAATTGCCTCGGACGAGATGGTCGATCCAGTCGCGGTCGATCGCGGCGAGATCGGCGCGCATCCGCTCGACATCGAAATCGAGCGGCAGCCGGATCCGGTCGGGCCATGCCGCGCCGCTCGCCTCCCCCGAACTGATCGCCTCGCTCCGCATCGCACTCCCTGCTTCAGGCGATCCTAGCGGGGAGCGGATGCGGCGCCTAGTCCGCGCCCTTCTCGCGTTCGGGCAGCCAGCCGTTCCGCGTCGCCCACGCCGCAAACAGGCGGGGCCAGACGGCCACCGGCTCTCCCTGCTTGCCCAAACCCCAGCTGTGCCCGCCCCGCTGGAACAGATGCAGCTCGACGGGGCGGTTGGCGGCGTGCATCGCTTCGTAGAGGCGCTGACTGTGCTGCGGATCGGCGATCGGATCATCGACCGCATGGGCGAGAAAGATGGGCGGAGTTTGCGGCGTCACCAGCCCCTCGACCGACATCGTATCGCGATAATCGGGCAGGACGCTCAGATGCTTTGCCGTGCGCGTCGTATCGATCGGCTTGCGCATCGATACGACCGGATAGATCAGCGCCGCGAAATCGGGGACCGCACTCGCCCGGTCGGCGATGTCGGCGGGCGGATAGAAATCGTGCCCGCCCCGCGTCGCCAGCATCCCCGCAAGATGCCCGCCCGCCGAAAAACCGAGCACGCCGATGCGGTTTGGATCGATCTTCAGCCGCTCGGCATTGGCGCGGAGCAGGCGCATCGCCCGCTGCCCATCCTGGAACGGCGCATCGGGATTCCAGCCGTCGCCGGGCAGGCGGTAGTAGAGCACCACGGCAGTGACGCCGCGCGCCTGAAGCCAGCGGGCGGTGGGCACGGCGGCGCTGGCGATCTGGATGCGGAAATAGCCGCCTCCACCGATCACCAACACTGCGGCACCATTGGGCTTTTCGGGCCGGTAGATTTCCATTCGAGGCGTGGTGACGTTGGTCACCGCCCCTTTTGCGCTGCCCTTTTCGCCGATCTTTTCGGGTCCGCGCGGGCCGCCCGCACCGGGCATTTTTCCGGGCCACAGCTTGAACACCTGATCGGGCGCCCTGTCCGCCGCAACCGAGGGAGTAGCTGCGGCGAACAGGAACAGGAGGGCGAGGAACAGACGGGTCATCATCAGAACCGCAGCGTCGCGCCGACATAGTAGCGGCGGCCGGCCACGTCATAGGCCGAGTTCTGGTTGGTCAGCCGCCCGCTATTGGTGCCCGAGGGCAGGAACGGGCTGATCGCATCGGTGACGTTGTTGATGCCGCCATAGAGGCGGAAGCTGTTCCGGCCGCCGAGATCGATGTCATAGGACATGAACAGGTCATGTTCCCAGACATCGTCGATGTAGAGATACATCGGCACCTCGGCATCCGGATTGGTCTCGAGCAGTGCGAGATACTGGTCTCGAAACGAGTTGTTGTCGTTGATCGAGCCGTAAACGGTGGTGGTCCAGCGGATGCGGAAATCGCCCACGCTCCACGCCAGCGATCCGCGCCCGCGATATTTGAAGCTGCCCTCGGACAGGTCGCCGCGATAGTCGTTGACCACCGTGCCATCGATGCCGGCAAAGGTCACCTTGTGCTTGAGCACATGGGTGGCGTCGTAGCGCAGGTCGAAACGCCCCGGGATGCCGATCGAGTCGCGAAGGTCGAACCGCCAGTTGAAGGCGACGTCGATCCCAGACACATCGAGCCGCGCGAGGTTCACTTGCCGTTGGACCAGCTCGACGATCTGGCCGTTATTGGCGTTGCGGGTGATGTCGGCGCAGAAGGGGTTGCCTGCCTGGGGCGTATCGGTGTCATAGCATTGCAGCTGGATATCGCGGTTCGAATAGGCGTCGATCGCATCCTTGATGCGGATATCGTAATAATCGACCGCGAGCGTCATGCCTTTCAGAAAGCTGGGGTTGAACACCGCGCCCAACGTGAAGGTGTCGGCGGTTTCCTCCTTCAGGTTCAGATTGCCGCCGTTCGGGCTGTAGAGATTGTTGCCCGTCTGCGTATAGCGTTGCGTATCGCCCGCCGCCGCCTGTTCCGCGAACAGGGCCTGAATGCCCGGATCCTGACGGCAATTGGCGGCGACGCGGCCCGTCGTGGTGGGGGTGACGCCGTCGCACAGATCGGGTGCCGCCTCAAAATTGCCGCGCGGCGGCGAATAGAGTTCGGCGATGTCGGGCGCGCGCTGGGCGCGGGCATATTGGGCGCGGAAGCGCAGGTCGCGGATCGGCGCGTATTGGATACCCCCGCGATAGCTGAACACAGTGCCGACGCGCTCGATATTGTAATTCGCGGCGCGCGCCGAAAGATCGACGCTGAACAGATGCGCGCCCGCCACTTCGGCGAGCAACGGCACGCTGACCTCACCATAGCCCTCGATCGCGGTGATGTTGCCGCCGAAATTGGGGATGGCGTTCCCCGTCGTGCCGCCCGCCTGCGACAGCGCGTCGCCGCGCAGCTGCTGGCTGTCCTTGCGATAATCGATGCCGAAGGCGGCCCCGACCGGGCCCGCAGGCATGTCGAACAGGCTGCCAGTGACGAACGCCTGTCCGGTAACTTGCTCGATCGTCAAATCCTGGGTCAGGTCAGCACGAATCCATGCCGCGGCTTCGGGCGTGATCGCACCTTCGCCGAACAGGTTGATCGCGACGCAGCCATCGGCGCGCGCCGCAGCATCGACGCAGCGCGGCTGGCCGTCGGGTCCGAGTTCGGCGTTAAGCGCCTGAGTCAGATTCTGGCCGTTGATCTCGTTGCGGCGAACCTGATGCTGTTCATAACGGCCATAGCCGGCGCTTGCCTCCCAGTTCCAGCCGCCGCCCAGTTCGCCGCGCAGCCCCGCCCAGCTGCGCACCGTGGTGCGGTCATTTTCGGTGATCTGGCCGCCCACCTCATCGAAGCGGCGGTCCCAGGCGATTCCGGCGCCGCTGTTGGGCGCATCGGCGCGGATCACGGCGGGGACGAACGGGTTGCACGCCCCCTGTCCCACGCGGCGGCAGGCGATTTTGCCATATTCGATCTCGGTGGTGACGCCCGTGACCGGGTCGGTCAGCGGATAGGTCGAGTCCCAGCCAATGCCGACGGATTCCCGCACTTCATAGGAATCGATCTGCGAAAACTGGACCTGGGCAAAGCCTTCGAGCGCATCGGAGAACTCATAGTTGAGCTTCGCGGCGGCAAGGTAGCGGCTGCGCGGGAGGATCAGCGAGCGCCCGGTGCGCTGATTGTAGCCGTCGCGATTGGGCAGGAAATAGCCGGTGTTGCCGGGATCACCCGGAGGGCCGACGGGCACGGGCGCCCCGGTCTGGACATCGGGTCCAAGCGGCACGAGCACACCGTCGCGATAGAAGCGATCGCGCGCCGAACTCGCACCCGAAAAGACGCCCCCCGGGATGAATGAGGAGAGGTCGGCAGTCTGTAATGGCGGGAACAGGTTCGCGGGCTGGTTGCCGCTCGTCGGTGCGCCGCTATTGTTCAGATAGACCGTCTCCAGCTCGTTCAGGCCGGTCGCGAAATTATAATCATAGGCGACATCCCGCACCGCCCATTCACGGTCGGTGGCGCGGATCCCTTCGTCGCGGTCATAGGTGCCGCTGACCAGAAAATAGCCGCGACCGCCACCAAAGCGCGTTCCCCAGCTGGCGTTGAAGGTGCGTTCCTGGCCGTCGCCTTCCTCGGTGATGCCCATACGCGCATTCAGCCGGAACCCGCGCTGCTTGCTTTCTGTGATGATGTTGACGACGCCAGCGACCGCATCCGACCCATAGACCGACGAGGTGCCGCCGGTGATGACTTCGACCCGGTCGATGAAATCGGAGGGGATGGTCGACAGGCTGACACGGTTGCCGATGCCGCTGTTCGACACCGTCCGACGCCCGTCGATCAGCACCAGGGTGCGGTTGTCGCCCAGATTGCGCATCATGATCGAGCTGAGGCCCGAATTCTGCGTGTTGCCCGTCACCGTCGCGTCGTTGAGTGTCGAGGACAAAGCGGGCATCTCCGCCAACGTCTCGCTGAGTTCGGTATCGCCCGATTCCAGCAGGTCCTCGCCGCTGACCGTCACGGTCGGCGCGGGCGTGTCATAGGTTTCGCGCGCGATGCGGCTGCCGGTGATGACGATCGGCTCGGCATCCTGGACCGCCGTGTCGCCCGGCGCATCCTGCGCGAGTGCCGGGACCGATCCGGCGCCCAGCGCCGATGCCAGCAGCATAAACTTGACCTTCATCTTCATCCTCCCGTTTCGCGCCCCGTTGGGCGTCAATCTTCGTCCGTCTCGACAGCGGGTCGCGCGGGAGCAGTCGGCGCCGGTCCCATCAGCGCGCGGTCCAGCGCGTCCTTGTCGAGGGCATTGTCCCAGCGCGCGACGACGACCGTCGCGACCGCGTTGCCGATGAAATTGGTGAGGCTGCGGCACTCGCTCATGAAGCGGTCGATGCCGAGGATCAGCGCCATGCCGGCGACCGGAACCGAAGGCACGATCGAGAGCGTCGCGGCCAGCGTGATGAACCCCGCGCCAGTGACCCCGGCCGCGCCCTTGCTGCTCAGCATCGCCACCAGCAACAGCGCGATTTGGTCGCCGAGCGACAGGTCCACGCCCGTCGCCTGCGCGATGAACAGCGCCGCGAGCGTCATGTAGATGTTGGTGCCGTCGAGATTAAAGGAGTAGCCAGTCGGAACCACGAGCCCGACGACCGACTTCTCGCACCCCGCTCGCTCCATCTTGTCGATGAGCGAAGGCAAAGCCGCCTCCGAGGACGAGGTACCAAGCACGAGCAGCAGTTCGGCCTTGAGATAGCGGATCAGCCGGAAGATCGAGAAGCCCGCAAGCCGCGCGACGGTGCCCAGCACCAGCAGCACGAAGATGAGCGAGGTGAGGTAGAAGGTCGCGACCAGCCCCGCGAGGTTGGCGAGCGATTCGATGCCGTATTTGCCGATGGTGAACGCCATCGCGCCGAACGCGCCGACCGGCGCCGCACGCATGAGGATCGCGACAAGGCGGAAGACCACGAGACCCAGCTTGTCGAGCAGGTCGGTCACCGGACGCGCTGGCTCGCCGACGATCGCCAGCGCGATGCCGATCAGGATCGCTACGAACAGCGTTTGAAGGATCGACCCGTCGGTCAGCGCCGAAACCATCGTCGTCGGGATGATCGCGAGCAGGAAGCCGGTCAGCGAGCTTTCATGCGCCTGATCGGCATAGCCCTTGACCGCGCCGGTATCGAGCGTCGCGGGATCGATGTTCATGCCCGCGCCGGGTTGGATCACATTGGCGACGATCAGGCCGACGATCAGGGCGAGCGTCGAGAAGAACAGGAAATAGGCGAAGGCCTTGCCGGCGACGCGACCGACCGATCCCAGCTCGCGCATCCCGGCGATGCCGGTGACGACGGTGAGGAAGATCACCGGTGCGATGATCATCTTGACCAGCTTGATGAAGCCGTCGCCCAATGGCTTCAGCGTCTCACCCACACCCGGCCAGAAGAAGCCGATCGCCACGCCTGCGGCGATCGCGATCAGCACCTGGACGTAGAGCTGGGTCCACCACCGTCCGGGCTTTGCGGGTTCCGCCGCATATTCGAGTGCAACCGCCATTCGCTATTCCCCTCACGCGCGCCTTGATCGGCGCGTCTGTGCTCGTTGGAGCAGGAGTATGGCGGGCGCACGGCAGCGCATAAAATCCCGATTATTATTCAGTTATATCAATATGTTCGTTGCATAATTCCAAACGGGGTAGCGCGATATTGTGTGAGTATTCGCACATGACTTCTTCGGTCTGTATGGTATTCCGCACAGATGGAGTTTCTACCGACTCGCGCGTCGCGGCGGCTGATAGTGGCTGCCATAATCAGCCTGATGCTGGTTACGGCGCTGGGTCTCGCGGCGCATCGCTGGGCGCGGGGACAGGCGATCGCGGCGACCGACGCCGCGGCGGGGGAGCAAGCGCGCGTCAATGCCGGCCTGCTCGCGAGCGAACTCCAGAAGTTCCGACTGCTTCCACCCGTCCTCACCGAATATCCCGACGTCCCGGCAATGCTGGAAGCGCCGTCGGCGGACGTGGTTGCGCGGGTGAATGCTCGGCTCGAGCTGCTCGCGGATCGCACGGATGCGGCCGCGATCTATGTCATCGACACGCGCGGCCGCACCGTGGCGGCGAGCAACTATCGCCTGCCGACCAGCTTCATCGGCCAGAATTACGGATTCCGCCCCTATTTCGCCGACGCGCTGAAACGGGGCAGCGCCGAACTGTTCGCGCTCGGCACGGTCAGCGGCACGCCCGGCCTGTATCTCGCCCAGCGCGTCGGCAGCGCGGCGCGGCCGCTGGGTGTGATCGTCGTCAAGATCGAGTTCGAGTCAGTCCAGACGGCTTGGGCGGACCAGCAGGGGACCACGCTGGTGACCGACCGGCACGGCGTAGTGATCGTCACCAGCCGTCCCGAATGGCGCTTTGGTACCCTGGGGCCGATCGGGGCCGAGGCGCGGGCTGCGATCCGTTCGACTCGCCAATATGGCACGCTCCCGCTGGCCCCGCTCCCGTTCGCCTTCGACGGTGCCACCGTGATCGAGGCAGGCGATCAGCCGGGCAGCCGGATCGCGACTGTTTCCGCCGCTATAGACGGGTCGCGGCTTCACGTGCTGATGCCGTTGCGTCCAGCGCTTGCCAGTGCCAACGCCAATGCCAGGCTCGCGACGCTTGCGGTGCTGATAGTCGCCGGTGGCGCGCTGCTGCTGCTCTGGCGCGCACGCGAGCGGCGGATGCTGCAGGCAGCGGCGCAACGGGCGCTGGAGACGCAGGTCGCCGAGCGTACCGCGGAACTGCGCGAGAGCAACGCGCGGCTCGAAGCCGAAAGCGCCGAGCGCATCCGCGCGGACCAGCGCTATCGCGCCGCTCGAGAGGAACTGGCGCAGGCAAGTCGCCTCGGTTCGATCGGCCAGATCACGGCAGGCGTTGCGCATGAAATCAACCAGCCCGTCGCCGCGATCCGCACCTTTGCCGACAATGCCGTCCGCCTGCTGGCACGAGGCGATACCGCGACGGTCACCACCAATCTGGAGCGGATCAGCGCACTCACCGAACGGATCGGGACGATCACCGGCGAGCTTCGCAGTTTCACCCGGAAGCGGACGCCCGAGATCGGTGCAGTGCGGATCGGCGGCGCAATCGATTCGACGCTATTGCTGATCGGTGACCGCGTTCGCAGCATGGGCGTGACGCTGGATCGAAAGGGCGATCCGGATATCTCGGTCGTCGCCGACCGGGTCCGGCTCGAACAGATTCTCATCAACCTGATTCAGAATGCGCTCGATGCGCTGGCGGGGCGAAACGGCTCCCGCATCTTGATTGCCATCGGCACGCACGGCGACCGAATCGCGATCGAGGTCGCCGACAACGGCCCCGGCGTCGCACCGGATTTGCGCGGCCAGCTCTTCACCCCTTTCGTCACCGGACGCGAGGAAGGACTTGGCCTCGGCCTTGCTATCGCACGCAATATCGCGCGCGAATTCGGCGGCGAACTGCTGCTGGCCGAATCTGCGATGGGCGGCGCGTGCTTCCGGCTGGAGTTGCTGCGCGCATGACGAGGCTCGTGAACGACCAGCAACTCTGGTTCGTCGATGACGATCCCGGATTGCGCGAGGCGAATGTCCAGACGCTGGAGCTTGCCGGAATCGCGGTGCGCGCCTTTGCCGATGCGGCGAGCGTGCTGGCGGAGATCGGCCCGGACTTCGCAGGGGCAATCGTCAGCGACATCCGGATGCCGGGGATGGACGGGTTGCAGCTCTTTGCCCGGCTGCGCGCGATCGACCCGGAGCTGCCGGTCATCCTGATTACCGGACATGCCGATGTGCCGATGGCGGTCGGAGCGCTACGCGACGGGGCGTTCGATTTCCTGTCCAAGCCCTTCGCCGCCGACCATCTCGTCGCCGCCGTGACCCGAGCGCTGGCACATCGCCGTCTGGTGCTGGACAACCGCGCGCTGCGGGCGGCAGCCGCCACCCCGCCCGACAGCCCGCTGATCGGGGACAGTCCGGCGATGGTTCGGCTGCGCGAGAGCGTGGCGCAGGTCGCGCGCGCAGATGTCGACGTGCTGATCGAGGGCGAGACGGGGACCGGCAAGGAGCTGGTCGCGGCGATGCTCCATCGCGCCTCGCCGCGCGCCGCCCGGCCGTTCGTCGCGGTCGCCTGCGCCGCCTTGCCCGAGGCACATGCCGAGATCGAGCTGTTCGGCCATGCCGCCGATGCGGTTCCCGGGGTCCGGTTCGCGCGCACCGGGCGCGTCGAGGCGTCGGACCGCGGCACATTGTTTCTCGACGATATCGACGGAATGCCACTCCCCGTGCAGCCGCGATTGCTGC
Organism: Sphingomonas suaedae; assembly: GCF_007833215.1. Classification (NCBI taxonomy): domain Bacteria; kingdom Pseudomonadati; phylum Pseudomonadota; class Alphaproteobacteria; order Sphingomonadales; family Sphingomonadaceae; genus Sphingomonas; species Sphingomonas suaedae. The sequence continues at coordinate 3,615,746 of NZ_CP042239.1, read as the reverse complement.
GCGTACTGGAGGAGCGCGAGGTGCTGCCGGTCGGGGCCGAGCGTCCGGTTTCGCTCGACTTGCGGGTGATCGCATCGGCCAAGGGCGATCTGCGCGCACTGGTAAAGCGCGGCATATTCCGCAGCGACCTTTATTTCCGGCTCGACGTGGTGCGGCTGTCGATCCCGCCGCTGCGGGAGCGGCGTGCAGATATCGCGCCGCTCTTCGCTGCCTTCGTCGCCGAGGCCGCGGCCCAGACCGGGCAGACGGGCTTTCGCATGACGGATTTCGTGCGGCGCCACCTGCTCGACCATGACTGGCCCGGCAATGTCCGCGAGTTGCGCAATTTCGCGTTCAGCGCCGTGCTGGGGCTGGACGATGCCGCCCCCGACGCAGCGGCACGCCAGGCGCTGCCCGAACGGGTCCACGCTTATGAGGCGATGCTGCTGCGCGAGGCGCTGGAGACGACCCGCGGCAATGTGACGCAGGCGATCGATCTGCTCGGCGTCCCGCGCAAGACCTTTTACGACAAGATCCAGCGCGCCGGGATCATCCCGGCCGAGTTCCGTCGACCACGCTGAACCTGTCAGCCCATGATGGCAACCGGTACCGACAGGCCCGCCGCGGCCATCTCGCGCTCCGCCTGGGTAAAGCCATAGGCCGGGACGATCTCGTCCGTCCGGTCGCTCGCTTCGCTCCAGCGTGCGACAAGCTGCTCCCCCGCCGTCTCGCCGCCACCGATCTGCACCCCCTCGGTCAGGGTGATATTGGCCGTCGCGAAATGCCCGGCACCCGCACACAGGATGGCACGGGTCGGAGCATCCTCGCCCACCAGCGCGAGCAGGCCCGGGCTGACCAGCACAGGATCGAGCGCGGCGAGGCTTTCGGGAGACAGCACGCCTTCGGTCATGCCGGTTGCGGCAGTGGGGGCGAGGCAATTGACGCGAATGCCGTATTTCTCGCCCTCGATCGCCAATGTCTGCATCAGCCCGACGAGCGCCATCTTCGCCGCGCCGTAATTGGCCTGGCCGAAATTGCCGTACAGGCCCGAGGACGAGGTGGTCATCACGATCCGGCCATAGCCCTGCGCGCGCATCCCCTCCCACACCGCCTTGCTGAAGATCGCAGCGCCCATCAGATGGACGTCCACGACCAGGCGAAAATCATCCATGCTCATCTTGGCGAAGCTCTTGTCGCGCAGGATGCCGGCATTGTTGACCAGGATATCGATCCGGCCCCAGGCATCGGTCACGGCGGAGACGATGGCGGAGACCGCCCATTCGTCGGTCACCGACCCTGCGAATGCAAGCGCCTCTCCGCCGCCCGCGACGATTTCGTCGGCCACGCGCTGCGCGGCCGCTTCGCCCAGGTCGTTGACAACGACGCGCGCGCCCTTGCTGGCAAGATAGAGCGCATGTGCGCGGCCAAGGCCCCCGCCTGCTCCGGTTACGATGGCGACGCGTCCTTCGAGTGACATTCCGACCCTCCCTTATATTCGCTAACTAGTGAGTGAATGAATTTGACGTGACACGGTGCGTCGCGCCGGTTCAGCGCTTCTCCGCGTCGCAGATCTGGCGGAACCCTGCTGCCATGAATGACGCCATGCGTTCCTTGATCGCGGTGAAATCGTCCGATCGGCACAGCCCGCCCGACAATTTGTCGATACGCCCCGTCCGCGCCAGCGTGACCATCAGCGCGCCCGTGACGAAATGATAGCCCCAGAAGATATCCTCCTCCGCGCAATGCGGCATCGCTTTCTTGAGCAGACTGATCAGCTTGAGCACGACGGGGTCGAAATGCGCGTCCATCAACTCCGCGCCCCATTCGGGGGTGTTCGCAACGAGCGCGCCCAGCGCGCCATAATTTTTCCAGCCCTCTCCCCCCTCGATATAAAGATCGAGATCGGTGTCGAGAAAGGTGTGGAGCGCACCTTCGATCGTCGGCTTGCCATCGGTAGCGCGGTCATAATCGTCCAGCGCACGCAGGCGCCGCTCGCTCGTCACAACCGCGCGGCGGGCGAAGACGGCGTCGAACAGCTTCTTCTTATCCTCGAAATAATAGTTGAGCAGCGTGTGATGGACGCCCACGCGCTTGGCGACGTCCTTCAGCGTCACACCGTGCAGCCCGTGTTTCGAAAAGAGATACTCCGCCTCGTCGAGGATTTGCTCCATCGTGTCGGCGCGCTGCTCCGCCTTGGTCGTGCGGCGCCGCGATTTGGGCTTCTCGGGCTTCTCGTCTGGCACTGGGTTCTCATTCCCCTGTTGCCCGGATACGTCCGGATCGAAATCCGCCGGGTCGAACAAGGTCTCAAGCGCTTCCATATTGAGTCCGCAAGCTATTCTTGTCGATTTTCCCCGTTGGTGCGAGCGGCATGGCGTCCAGCCGGATCACCGCATCGGGGATCCACCACGACGCGACCTTGCCGCGCAGCGGGGCGAGCAGGTCGGCGTCGCTCAGACCATCGTCCTGCATTTCGACCAGCAATAGGGGGCGTTCCCCCCATTTGGGATCGCTCCGGCCGATCACGGCAGCGAGCGATACCTGGGGCAGCGCGCCCACGACCGCCTCGATCTCGGCGGGGTTGATCCATTCACCCCCCGATTTGATCAGGTCCTTGGCCCGGCCGGTGATGATCAGGTTCCCGGCGGCGTCGATCCGCGCGAGATCGCCGGTGGCGAACCAGCCATCGGCATCGGTGGCGGACTCGTCCTGCCCGAAATATCGGTCGATCACGGCAGCTCCGCGCACCCACAGATGCCCTTCATGCTCGCGCTGTTGAGGGAGCGGGTTGCCGTCGGCATCGGTGATCCGGAGGTCGACCCCGATCGCAGGGCGGCCCGAGACGGCGGCATCGCGAGCGGGATCATGCGGGGGTGCGAGGGTGCCGGAGGGCGACAGTTCGGTCATCCCCCAGCTGGTCTGCACGGTGACGCCCAGCCGCGTCTCGATCCGCTCCATCAGCGCTGGCGCGAGCGGCGTGCCACCGACGATGATCCGTTCGAGACTGGGCAACGTTTCCCCGGTGGCTTCGAGATGCTCGACCAGCCCGAGCCACACCGTGGGCACCGCGACACCGACGGTCACCTGTGCTTCTGCGATCAGCCGGGCGAGGCTCGCTCCGTCATTATGCCGCCCGGGCAGCACCAGCCGCGCGCCCGCCGCTGGAATCGCGAACGGCAGGCCCCAGGCATTGGCGTGGAACATCGGCACCACCACCAGCACGCTGTCGGTCGAGCGGATCGCCATGACATCGGCCTGAAGGCAGCGCAGCGTGTGGAGGAAGCTGGAGCGGTGGGTGTAGGTCACGCCCTTGGGCGCGCCGGTGGTGCCCGAGGTGAAGCACAGCCCCGATGGCGCGGTCTCGGGGAAATCGCCCCATGCGACATCGCCCGACGCGCTCCCGATCAGCGGCTCGAGCGCGGCGACCGTGCAGGGCGGATCGCGAAGGTCCGGCGCGCCATCGATCACAAGGATCTGCGCGACCCCCGGTACGCGCGCGACGACCTCGTGCGCGAGCGGCTGGAGATCGGCGCTGACGATCAGCAGCCGCGCCTGCGATTGCCCGACCATTTCCGCGAGTTGCGTGGCGGTCAGGCGCGGGTTGAGTGTATGGCAGACCGCGCCCATCCCCATGATCGCGTACCAGCTCTCGACATGCGCCTGGCTGTTCCACGCGAGCGTCGCGACGCGATGCCCGCGCGCGACGCCGAAGTCGGCAAGCAGCGCCGAGATCGCCTGCGCACGATCCTTGAGCGCGGCGTAGCCGATCCGGTCGACCGCTCCCCCATCGCGCGCGGTGATCACCTCGGCATTGGGGTGCCATTTGGCGGCGTGGTGCAGGAACTTGTCCAGCGTCAGTGGATAATCCTGCATGCTTCCGTCGATCATCGGCAACCCGTCGCCTTGTTCAGCACCGGCGAGATGATGCCGGTATTCCAGTTCCATGGCTGGTCGCCCGCCGCGCGGCGGCGGCACACCGCTGCCTCGTGCAGCGCGAACATGCCGGGCATCAGCCGCGTTCCAGGCTGGGGCTTGTCGGCAAAGCCCATATAGTTCCCGTCTTTGCCATAGGCCTGCCAGTCGGGCTGGCCCTCGGCCTTGGGCGCGCCCGTCCGCGCGAACGACGCCCAATAGGTCAGCATCGCATCCGACAGGCGCCGATCGACCACCCCGTCCGGAATCTTGGGCCAATAGGGCGGCGTCTGTCCGGCGGTGCCGAACACATAGGGGATTTCCGCCGCGTGGAAGGCGTGCAGCCCATATTGCGCCGCCGCCGGGTAGCCATGGTCGAACAGATAGAGATAGGCGCTCTGGCCGATCGCGGTCTGGCCGATCGCGAGCCGCATCGACGTCCAGCCATAGAGCGCGTCCCGGGTGGCCGCGAGCATCGATTCCTTGACGGTGTCGGATGGATAGAGGCGCAGGAAATAGTCGGCGAGATCGCCATAGCGCGCGCGGATCGCGTCCTCATAGGCGGCGGCATTGGCGGGCGCCGGCGGCAACAGCACCGGTAGCGAGCGGATTTCGCCCGAGTTGAACCCGACGAGCACCGGCACCTTCGCCTGTTCGCCCCGATCCCAGGTTTCGACCAGTTGGCGCGTCAGCACCTTGCCGTCCACCGTACCCCAGGGGCCATAGCCCTTGGTCGCCGCCTCAACGGTCAATTTCTCCGCGTCCATCGCGCGCAGCGCGGCGAGGTCGGCAGCGCCGACGACGCCCATGATCTGCGTGCCTGCCGCTTCGGCCGAGGGGAGGCCATGCCGGCCCTGCTTCAGCTCCGGCGTGGTGATCATGTACGCGCTCTGCGCCACCGCCTTGTGGAACAAGCCCTGCGCGCGCGGGCTGGCCATGAGGTACATGACGCTGAGCGCGCCGGCAGACTCGCCCGCAGCGGTGACGTTGCCGGGATCGCCGCCGAATGACGCGATGTTGCGCTGGACCCATTTGAGCGCGGCGATCTGGTCGAGCAGGCCGTAATTGCCCGAAATGCCTTCCGCCGACTCCGCGCTGAGTTCGGGGTGCGCGAGATAGCCAAGGATGCCCAGGCGATAGTTGATCGAGACGACGATGACGTCTCCGCGCGCCGCCATGCGTGCGCCGTCATACATCGTCTCATGGCTGTAACCCGCGACCAGCGCGCCGCCATGGATCCACACGAATACCGGCAGGTCCTTTGCCCCCTCCGGCGCCCAGATGTTGAGCGTCAGGCAATCCTCGCTGACCTTGTCGAGCGGGTTGGTGTAGATGCCGGCATTGCGATTGCGCGGCTGTACGCACGCCGGACCGAACGCCGTCGCCTTGCGCACCCCTTCCCACTTTTCCGCTGCGGCGGGCGGCTTCCACCGCCTCGGCCCCACCGGAGGCGCGGCAAAGGGGATCCCGCGAAAGATGCGGACGCCATTCTGGGTCACGCCTTCCACGGCCCCGGCAGGCGCCTGGACCACCGGCGCTTCGGCGCGCGCCGGAGCGGCGATCAGCATCCATGCCGCAAGTGCTGCAGCGAACAGCGTCCTCATGCGCCGGGCTCCATGGCTGATTGTTCACGGCGAAGGCGCCGCGCGAGCGCGACGAACAGGCCGATCGCGATCAGATAGAAGGGCGTCAGCGTGTAGAGCGCGGACTGCAGGCTCTGCGTGTCGCCCTGCGCCTTGAACCAGTCGCTGGCGAAGCCGACCCAGGTCGGGCCGAGGCCAAGGCCGATGAAGTTCATGATGAGCAGCAGCAACGCGCCCGACAGCACGCGCTGATTGGGCTTCACCTCTTCCTGCACCAGCGCGACCGAAGCCGAGAGGTAGAAATAGTTGAACACCATCACCACCGCGAGCAGCGCGAGTGCAAGCGGCCAGCCGGGCGCCCAGACGAAGCCGATATAGAAGGGCATCGCGATCGCCAGCGACACGGCGGGCGCGACGGCATAGCCGCTGCGCGAACGGCGCGTCATCGCGTCGATCACCCGACCGGAAATCACCATGCCCCCGCCCATGCCGAGCAGCAGCACCAGCGCGTACCAGACCGCGACATCGCCAAATTCCATGCCCTTTTCGCGCATCAGGTAGAGGACCGCGAAGTTGCCGAGGCCATAGGTGACGAACTGGGTCGCGCCGCTGCCGAGCGACGCCAGCATCAGTACCGGGTTGGACAGGAACGCCCCGACGGTCGGCCAGAACGGCGCCTTGTCGGACGCGCCGACGCCGCGCGCGCCATCCATCGCGCCCTTTTTCGGCTCACGGATGAACAGCCAGACGAACAGCGCCGTGACCACGCCGATCGCGCCGACGATGATGAAGGGAATCCGCCAGCCAAAGCGGTCGGCAATGCTGGCACCGAAAGCGACGCCCAGCGCCGCACCAATTGCCGGGCCGAGGTTGAAGACGCCCAGCGCCGCTGCGCGCTTGCCCGGGGGATAGGTATCGGTGATGATCGCATAGGAGGGCGGCACGCCGCCCGCTTCGCCGAAGCCTACGGTCATGCGGGCTACGACGAGCTGGGCGTAGTTCGCCGCCAGCCCGCACGCGACGGTGGCCCCGCTCCAGATCGCGCAGGCGAGGCTGAGCACGCCGACGCGACTGGTGCGGTCGGCGAACCAGCCGACGGGGATCGCGATGAAGCAATAGAACATCGCGAAATACAGGCCACCGATCAGGCCGAGCTGGCCGTCGGTGATCTGAAGCGAATCCTGAATCGGCTTGGCAAGGATGCCGATCAGCTGCCGGTCGAGAAAGTTCAGGATATAGACGAAGGTGAGCGTCGCGAGGACGAACCAGGACCGGTTCGCCCCCGCAGGCGGGCGGCCGACGTCACCGCCGACCGCCGCCGCATCAGAGCCCGTAGCCAAGGCGAATACCTACGGTGCGCGGACGCAGCGTGCCGAAACGGCTGACCAGGAACGCCTCCGGATGGATATAGACGACCGAATGATCGTCGAACACGTTCTCCACATAGAGGCTGGCCGATAGCGAACCCTTCTTCACCCCGAGATTGAGGTTCACGTTCACATATTCGTCGGTCTTGCCAAAGGTCGCCAGCGGCAGGTTCGGGTTGCCCGGCGTGTTCGGGAACGAGCTGTTGTACGATCCGACATATTGCGCGTTGACCGCAAAAGTGCCGCGCGCGCTGTCGCCAAGGTCGAAGCCATAGGAGACATAGGTTGCGCCCTGCAACCGCGGTGCCGACAGGCGATGCCCCAGCACCGCGCCCGAGATCGCCGCTTCCTCCGCCGAGAGCTTGGTGATCTTGGAGTCGTTATAGGCGGCGTTCAACCCGATGAAGACGTCCTTCGCTGGGATCAGGCCGATCTCGACCTCGAACCCCTTGCTGCGCGCCGCACCGATATTGGTGGCGAACTGGACCGAGTCCGACAGGCGGTTGGCCTGGGCCTGAATGTTGCTCCAGTCGATCAGGTAGAGCGCCGCGTTCATCGTCACCCGGCCGTCGAGCCAGCGCGCCTTGGCGCCGATCTCATAGCTCTTCAGATCGTCCGATTCGGCCCCATAGGGGATGATGATGTCTGTCGGATCGACCAGGCTCGGCGCGCCTGCGCGGGCATTGACGATCGGCGCGCGAAAGCCCGTCGAGAAGGTCGCATAGGTTGTGAGCGATTCGCTCGGCTTGAAGGTCGCGCTCGCTTTCCATGATGGTTTGGAACCGCTCGCCTTCACACCTTCGACAGCGGCGTAGGGCGTGAAGGTGTCGAAATTCACCGGAATGTTGAGCAGCGCATAGGTGAAATAGTTGAAGCCCCCGGCAGTCGCCAGATAGCCCCCCTCTTCGGTGAAGCCCTGTGCCGAGGTACGGCCATAGCGCATCCCGCCGGTCAGCCAGAATTTTGGCGAGAAGCGATAGGTGATCTCGCCGAAGCCCGCGAGTTCCTCGCTGATCTGGTGCGTATAGAGCTTCTGATAATATTGATCGGGAAGCCCGGTCAGGCCGCGCGCCGCGAGGAACTCCGGGCTGGACCGGTAGAAATAATCCACGTCGCGACGGCGGTGCATATAGAACCCACCGATCGTGAATTCGAGCGGCCCGCCGAGCGAGGACACCAGCCGCGTCTCCTGAACGAATACCTTGTCATAGGCGTCCGCATCCAGACCGAAGGCGATCGGCGCGCCGGGATAGGCCGGACTTGCCGGGAACGTCCCAGCCAGATCGACATAAAAACGCTGGTCGAAATCCGAATAGGTCGACGAACTGGTCAGCTTGGCGAAATCAAACTCATAGTCGAGCGTGGCGTTGAAGATCGTCTGCTTGCCGGTGAACCGGTCGGGCTGGTCGGAAATGCGCTTTTCGCGTCCCAGTGAAGGGCTGGTGAGCGAGCTATCCTTGGGATCGCTGTCCTCATAGGAGCCGAGCAGCTTGATCGAGAGCCGGTCGCTGGGCTTCCACAACAGGATGGCGCGCCCGCCCCAGTCGACGAGCTTGTTCGAATTTTCGACGCCGGTTCCGACATTGTCGAGATAGCCGTCCTCATTGCGGTAGAAGCCGACCGCACGCAGCGCGAGCTTGTCGGCCACGATGGGCATATTGACCATCAGATTGTAGCGCTGGCGCAAGCTGTCCGATCCAGTAAGGCCGAGATCGACCAGCGCGGACACGTCCCAATTGCCGAGATTGGGGCTCTTGTTCAGGATACGCATCGCGCCCGACAGCGAGCCCGAACCGAACAAGGTCCCCTGGGGACCGCGCAGGAACTCGACCCGCTCGACATCGAACAGATTGGGGTCGACCACGGTGGTATTGCCGATGGTCGAGACCGGAAGCTCGTCGATATAGACCGCGACCGAGCTTTGCAGATTGGCATTGTAGCCGTTGGTGGCGATGCCGCGCGCGGTGAAATTGTTGAAATTCTGGGTCGGGCGATTGAGCACGACGCCGGGCGTCTCGCGAGCAATGCCCTCGAACCCGACAATGCCCTTTTCGGTCAGCTCTTCCTGTTGAAAGGCGCTGATGCTGAGCGGGACATCCTGGATGCGCTCGGCGCGGCGGGTCGCGGTGACCACGACCTCTTCGCTTGATGTCTGAGCGCCTTCGTCTGCGGGAGCCGTGTCCTGCGCCATGGCGGACACCGGAATGGTGAACAACGCGACCGCACTGACGGACGCCAAAACCCTTGCCCTCATTTGCCTCTCCTCGATGCCGCCGGTCACGCGCCGACTTGCACCATGATTGATGTCGCAACGCAGGGGCCTTGTCAATATTCACTCTCACGCGCGTGAATGTTTTTTGAAGGCCAGGTCGCTGTGCACAAAAATGCCTTCGCCGCCGCCCTCAAACAGGGCGACGGCGAAGGGGATTCCGCTCGGCTTGGGGCCGGAACGAAGAACTCACAATGCGCGGCGGTCAACGGTCGGCAGAAGACTCAACTCTGACTGTCCGGCTGGCGCGGGCGCCCTCGAACGAGCGGCTGCGCAGTTCGACCGGGCCATTCACCGCCACCGGACCGCGATAGGGCAGCCAGTTTTCGCCGCCAGTACGATATTCGATCGCGGTCCCGGGAAAGGCGCTGTTCGCTTCCAGCACCCCGTTCGCGATACGGGCACCGGGAGGCGCGACGCGATAGGCGATTCCGATCCGCTCCAGCAACGGAAATTGCGCCGCGAGCCGCCCCGCGAAATTGCGCCAGTCGGCGTCGCGCGCGGCGTGATCGACCCGCGCATCCTGCCAGCCATAGCTCTGTCCGGGTGCATAGGCCGGGGTCCAGCGCGCCGGGGTCCAGGCGCGTTCGGCCAGAGCCAGTAACCGAGGGAAGAGCATATAATCGACCTGCGCGTCGGTGCGGATCGTCTCGCTCCACAATTGCCCCTGAATGCCCGCGATGCGGCGTCCGGCTTCAAGCACCGGCTGGTCCTCGATCGGCTTGGGCTGCGCCATGATGTCTCGAATCGTCGCGGCGTTGGCGGGCAGATTGCCGGGCATGAAGCCGAACACCTGATGCGTATCGACCCCGCGCGAGGCCCAATAATAGCCGCCCTCCTGCGGATGCGGCGCATAGGGCATGTCGAAATAGCCGAGATCGGGGATCGACAGCACCACATCCCACCCGCGGTTCAGCTGATCGTGCGCCTCGCGGATCGCGCCGGTGTGCAGCACCCCCCAGATGTTGGTGAGGACGTTCTTCGGCATGTTCGCGGGATCGGTGTGCCCCATGCCGTCGCTCCAGCCGCCTGCGCGGATGCCACGCGCGGCGAGCGTGGTCGCCACCTTCTCGATGAAACGGGGCGTGAGGTTGCGCGCATCGCCGCCATTGTCGGCGATCATCTTCGCGCAGGCAGGCGACTTGACCCAGGCACCCGCCGTCTCGTCGGCGCCGAGGTGGAAGGTCCTGAGCGGCACCCCGGCCTGGTCGTGCATCGCAGCCAGCGCATCGACCACGGTATCGACGAAGCGATAGGTCGCGGGGATGCAGACGTTGAGCGTGTTGTCGTCGTAATTCTGGATGCTGCGATATTTGGTCGTGTCGGCCGGATCGATCAGGCGATAGGCGTTCGCCTCCTCCGCCTTGCCCGCCGCCATCAGCCGTTCGTGGCGCCGCTCCATCGCGACGATCGCCGCGCGCGAATGGCCGGGCATGTCGATCGATGGGATCACCTCGATCTGCCGGGCGGCCGCCGCCCGCACGATCGCCACATAATCGTCCGTGCTGAGATAGCCGTTGACCCCGCTCCTCCCGTCCGGACCGGCGCCGAGCTGGGGCAGGATGCAGCTGCGTTCGGCCGGATCATGGCACCGCTTCGATCCGATCTGCGCCAGTTCGGGGAGCGCCGGAATCTCGATCCGCCAGCCCTCGTCCTCCGCAAGGTGCAGGTGCAGCTTGTTGAGCTTGTATGCGGCCATCGCCTCGACCAGCTTGAGCAGCTGGTCGCGCCCGTGGAAGTTGCGACCGAGATCGATGTGCAGACCGCGATGGCGGTAGAGTGGCGCGTCGGTGACGGTCAGCGGGCGCATCCGATAGGCTTCGAACGCCGCCTGTTGCGCGAGCGAGCGCAGCGCATGGCTTGCCCCCGCCGCATCGCTCGCCGCGATCGCCACGCCGTCCGCAGCGACCGTCAGGCGATAGCCGCCCGCCGCCAGCTTGGCCGCGGGGTCGACGTGAATGCGCAGCGGAAGCGTTCCGTTCAACTGAACGCCGAGCGCGGCGAGCCCCGGCGCGATCGCGGCATTGCCGACGCCCTTGATCGACACACGCACCCCGCGGGTCAGATCGATCTCGGCGCCGTTCCCCTGGTCCGCGCGAATCGGCCTGGGAAGGATCACGACGCCGCTGGCGGGCGGAGCCGCGCGTTCGGCCTGGAGCGCGAAGGCGCGTTCGGCAGTGAGCCACCGCGTCGCGTCACCGCCGCCCTTCGTGGCAAGCCGCGCCTCGTCGGCCATGGGATCGAGAAAGGGGAGTTCCGGCAGACCGGTGTCGGGGTCGATCACCTGGCGGGTCGCGGCGATGGTCCGCGCCTCCACCCCCTCAGCAACCAGATAGGCGTTGGGCATCACCACCGCGCGCGAGAAATGCGAGCCGACGCCCCATAGCTTGATGACGTGCCGCGCGCCGGGCTTGAGCACAGCGCCGGGCTTCAGCGTCAGCCGCTGCAGGTCGCCATTGACCAATTGGTGATCAAACAGGTCGCTTTCGACACGGGGCAGCTGGTTGACGAAGCTGAAATAGAGCGAGAGTCCCTTGTCGGGCAGCCCCGAAGGCAGCGTGTCGGGGAGGGTCAGGGTGATCGTCGCGAGAAAGCAGGCGGGGACTCCCTCGGGGCATTTCGGCTGATTGTCGACCACCGCCATGCGATAGCCCAGCGTCCCCGCGAGCGTATCGAGCGCCGCCTGCGACGGCGCGTCGGCGCGATCGGCGGCAGGCGCGACAGAAGCGGTGGCCAGCGCCAGTGCAAGTCCCGCAGTCACCGCCAATTTGCGCATCTGTTCGCTCCCGCTCGACAATTTGTATCTAATTTGTCATGTCGCTGCCCAATGGTCAACGGGCGTCGAAAACGCCGGACGTCAGGGAGAAAACCGGCAATGCCCCTCGCAATGCTCATCCGCGTGATTGCATTCGCACTGATTGGTTTCATATTAGTATTGCCTTCTGCGCAGGCGCGTAAACGCCCGGTGGTGGTAGGCTATGTCGCCACGTTCAAGGGGCTGGACGTTACGATCGCACGGACGCATCTGCCCAGCTACACCCATTTCAACCTCGCCTTCGCCAACCCGGATGCCGAAGGCGCGTTCGTGCGCGACGGCGAGATGACCTGCATGGCAGGTCCGGGCGGGGCGGCGCTGGACGTCGATGCGGTGCGCGCGGCGGTCGCGCGGCTGCGGGCGCATGGCGCAAAGGTGCTCGTGTCGGTCGCGGGCGGGGTGATCCCCGGTTGTTCGGGCGACTGGAAGGCGCTGCTGCGCCCGGAGAAGCGTGCGGCGACAGCGGCAGCGCTCGTCGCGCTGGCCGATACGCTCGGGCTCGACGGGATCGATGTCGATCTGGAGGGTGAGTTGCTCACCGCGATCGACCGGGCGGGCGATTATGTCCCGTTCGTCGCGTTGTTGTCCGAGGCGATGAAGGCGCGCGGCAAGCTGCTCACCTGCGCGACCGCATCCTATGAAGGGGGCATGATCCCGACCGCGTCGATCCGCTATTTCGATCTGGTCAACGTCATGTCTTATGACGCGATCGGGCCAAGCTGGGGGCAGGCGGGCGCGGAACATGCGACGCTGGCGATGGCGGAGCGCGATCTGGCGCTGTGGCTGGCGCGGGGGGTCGCACCCGAGCGCCTGGTTCTGGGCGTGCCATTTTACGGCTATGGCTTTGGCGGAGAGGCGCCCAATTGGTCCTATCGCGATATCGCCGCGCGCCTCGCCCCAGCGCCCGAGGCCGATCTGATCGGCAGCGCCTGCGCCGGGTGCCGTTACATCACCTATAACGGCCCGGCGACGATCGAGCGCAAGGCGGCGCTGGCACGCGCGCGAGCAGGCGGGGTGATGGTTTGGGAATTGTCGCAGGATACGCCCGATCACGCGCTCACCCGCGCCCTCCATCGCGGCCTTTCCACGCCGATCGAGCGCGCGAACGATTGACGGTTGGATACCAATGAAACACATGAAGGCATGGCGCGCGTGCGCCGGGCCGAAGGTGGAGCTACGTCCTTGTCGCTGATCGAACGAGTGGGTCCGCTGCACAAAGAGGACCCGACCCCGCTCTATCTCCAGCTTCAGAAGATCCTGCGCGACGCGATCGAGGGACAGGTGGTGAAGGCCGAAGAGGCGATCCCCACCGAACGCGACCTGGCCGAGGAATTCGACGTGTCGCGCATCACCGTGCGCAAGGCGATCGACGGGCTGGTCACCGACGGGCTGGTCGCGCGCCGCCGGGGCGCCGGAACGTTCGTCAGCCGCCCGCGCGTCGAGAAGAGCTTTTCCAAGCTCACCTCCTTTTCGCAGGACATGGTGTCGCGCGGGCGCCGTCCGTACAGCGAATGGGTGAGCAAGACCCCCGGGTCGGTAACGCCGGAGGAGGCATTGTCGCTGGGCCTGTCGCCCGGTTCGATGGTCTATCGCTTTCACCGCATCCGCTATGCCGACGATACATCGATGGCGCTCGAATATGCGACGATCCCGGCCTATTGCCTCCCCTCGGTCGAGGTGGTGGGCAATTCGCTGTACGAGGCGCTGGAGGCGCATGGCCATCTGCCCGTACGCGCGCTGCAGCGGTTGCGCGCGATTGCCTTCACGCCCGAACAGGCCGAGGTTCTGGGGATCGAGCCGGGCGCACCGGGGCTGTTCATCGAGCGTCGCGGCTTCCTGTCCGACGGGCGCACCGCCGAGTTCACGCAAAGCTATTATCGCGGCGACGCCTATGACGTGGTCGCCGAACTGAACGGCGGCTAAAGGGCTCGAAGAAACTCCGTGTGCGGCGGAAGCTCGGCGAGCTGCTCCGCCACCCGCCCGCGCAACGTCGCCAGCCGCCGCGCCAGTTCTTCGGGCGACAGGCCGTCGGCGATGGGATGCCAGCTTGCCGGTCGCACCCCCTGTCCCGCCAGCACGCAATACCAGTTGGTCGGGCCGAACAGGTCGCCGGGTTCGAACAGGATATTGCCGGTCGCGCGAAACACATCGATCCGTTCGGCCAGACTGTCGGGAATGCCCGCCGCTGCAACATCGCGCCAGAAGGGCGTATCGTCGCGCCCGGCGAGCGCATAATGGGCGATCACGAAATCGCGGATATTTTCGACCTCCCGGATCGTGTCGCGATTGAACCGCGCGGCGACGCCGGGATCGAACCCGTCGCGCGGCAGCATCGCGAGCAGCCGGACGATCGCAGTCTGGATCAGATGGATTGAGGTCGATTCGAGGGGCTCAAGAAACCCGCCAGCCAGGCCGATCGCCACGCAATTACGGTTCCAGATCAGCTTTCGATGGCCCGCGGCAAAGCGCAGCCGGTTGGGTTCGGCGAGCGGCGCGCCGGGCAGCCGTTCGGTCAGCAGCCGCGCCGCCGCGTCATGCTCCAGATGCGCACTCGAATAGACATAGCCATTGCCGTCGCGATGCTGGAGCGGGATGCGCCATTGCCACCCCGCCTCGCGCGCGATCGATCGGGTGAAGGGCGGCGGGTCGCCCTCGCGCGCGGCAGGCATGGCGACTGCGCTGTCGCAGGGCAGCCACTGGCGCCAGTCGACATAGCCGGTCTTTAGCGCCCCCTCGACCAGCACGCCGCGAAAGCCCGAGCAATCGACGAAAAGATCCCCTTCGATCACCCGCCCGTCGTCGAGCAGCAGCGAGTCGATGAACCCGTCCTCGGGATCGAGGCGCACCTCCGCCACCTTGCCTTCGACGCGCACCACTCCCGATGTCTCGGCATGACCGCGCAGGAACCGGGCATAGCCCGTGGCGTCAAAATGCACCGCATGATGCACCGGCCCCATGCGGGTGGCGGGCGCGAACCGTTCCGCGCGGGCGGCGAGCGTTTCGAGATTATAGGGCGCGTGATCGGGATCGCCGCCCTGCGCCAGATGCCGCAGCCAGTAATGGTGGAAATGGATGCCGCCCATCTCGACGCCAAGATAGCCGAAGGGATGGAAATAGGCGTTGGCGGGACCACCCCAGCCGTCGAACTGGATGCCCAGCTTGATCGTCCCGCTGGTCGCACGCAGGAATTCCGCGGGGTCGATCCGGAGATAGCGGTTGAACTCGTGGATCGGCGGCACCGTCGCCTCGCCCACCCCGACCGTCCCGATCGCTTCTGATTCCACCAGCGTGATGCTGTGCCGCTGCCCCCCCAGCGCGCGACCGAGCGCGGCAGCGGTCATCCAGCCCGCGCTGCCGCCGCCCAGAATGACAATGCGCCGGATCGGGCGCGTACGCGCGCTCATTGTCCGCCGCTCCGCAGTGCCGCCAGCGCCTGCGCATGGGTCGGCATCCCCCGCACCGCTGCGGCGACGGCGCGCAGTTGGCGCTGAAATTCGGCCAACAATGCCTGATCCTCGACCAGCAGCGCCTGAGCGTCGTGGCTGCGCGGCACCACGCCATGCCCGGCCATGCACAAGGCCCAGCCATCATCGACATGCGCCTCATGATCGAAATGTGCGACCATGCCGCGTGCAGCGAACAGGTCGATCTTGGCGGCAAGCTCGCGCGAGATCGGTGCCGCCCGGGCGGCATCCCAGAAGGGCGATCCGCTGCGCGTGGCGAGGCGAAAATGCTGCGCGGAAAAATCGGCGACGCGTGCGCGGGTGCCGCGCAGTTCGTCGGTGTACAGCGCTGCTTCGGGCATCGCCGTGCGGTCGATCGGCCACAACAGGATCAACTGTGCGATGGCGAGTTGCAGTTCGGTCAGGCCCGCGCCGTCGAGCGTCGCGGCGATCCCGTCGGGCTGTGCGATCGTGAGGCGGTTCCCGCTCCAGCCCGGGATGCGCCGCCCGCCGACAGCAACCGCCGGATCGGCCTGAACCGGTCGCGCGACCGCCCTTTGCAGCGCATCGAGCGCGGCCTGCTCATTCATATGCGCCGACGCATAGTGGCAAGTGATCGCGATACGATCCGCCAGCGGGGTCAGCGCCGTCCACCCTGCGTCATGCGCGACGATGCGTCCATGAAGCGGGATGGGGTCGATGGGCGCCGCCGACGCCAGGATCACCCGGTCGCAGAGCGGCGCGGCATCGCGCTCGGCATCGGCATCGGCATCGGCATCGTCGCGCGTATCGACGATCAGGTCAGCCTTGACCGCCATATCGGCGGCGACGATCCGAACCCCCGCCGCCTTGCATCCGGCGCGCAGCACTGCGGCATAGCCAGGCGCATCGAGATGGCGCCCGGGTTTGACCGCCTGAGACGTCGAGGGATCACGCGGGGACCCGACCCGGCCCTGTTTTGCGGCGACCGCAGCGAGGCAGAAATCCTCCAGTGCAACGCGCAGCCCGGCATGGCGCGCGCGGACCCAGTGCTGGAGGAAGGGCAGGGAGGCGAACGGGGTTCCCGCATCGCCATAGGCATGGAGGAAGGCGTCATCGCCCCCTGCCCAGCCCACAAATTGCTGGCCCAGGGTGAGCGTTGCGCGCGCATGATCGATCAGCGCGGCGTCGCCCAGCCCGAGCAGCGGGTGAAAGCCGACCAGATCGGGCGGAGCGACAAGCGCCGCATGGCGCGACGGGCGCGTGTTATCGTCGTGCCAGGTGACCGACACGCCCAGCCGACCGAAAGCGCGCCGGATCGCCAGCGCCGCCATCGGCGCGGCAACACCGCCGCCCAGCACCGCGACGCGTTCGACGGGGCCGGTCACGGCGCTGGCGCCGGGCAATAATCGGAAACGAAGGCAGCATGGTCGCGCGCGCTCTGAACGCCATAGGCGATCGTCGCGGACAGCGCGTCGAGCCGTTCGGCCAACACGGCATCCGGCAGGATATCCGCCAGCCGGTCCGCCGCCTGTGGAACGATGCCCTGTCCGACAAAGACAGCCTGCCAGCTGGTCGGGCCGAACAGGCCGTCGCGATAGGCGGGGACGTGGCCGCGATGACGGAACCGGTCGATCCTGTCGCGCAACGTGTCGGGCAGTTTCATCGAGGTAACCTGCTCCCATAACGGCGCATCGGCGGCGTTGGCGACATAGTGGAGGATCAGGAAATCGCGGATCCGGTCATATTCGATGTCGAGGACGCGGTTGAACTCGGCGGGCAATGCGGGGTCGATCGCGGGCTCTGCAGGGAGCAGGGTCAGCATGTGCATGATCGCGACCTGCACCAGATAGATACTGGTCGACTCCAGCGGCTCCAGGAACCCGCCCGCCAGACCCATGGCGATGCAGTTATGTGACCAGCCCTGGTGCCTTTTGCCTGCCTTGAAGCGCAGTACGCGCGGGTCGGCCAGCGCCTCCCCGTCGAGATTGGCGAGCAGCGCTGCCGCCGCCGCGTCATCCGAGATGTGCCGGCTCGCATAGACATAGCCATTGCCGGTGCGGTGCTGGAGCGGAATGCGCCATTGCCAGCCTGCACTGCGCCGGGTCGCGCGGGTGTAGGGGGTGAAGGCGTCCGACCGGGCCGAGGGGACCGCGACGGCGCTGTCGCAGGGCAGCCAGTGCGACCAGTCCTCAAGCCCGACGTCGAGGGTCTGGCCAAGCAGCAGCGAGCGGAATCCCGAGCAGTCGATGAACAGGTCCCCGGCGACCCGCGCGCCCGAGGCCATCGTCACCGCCGCGATCCGGCCATCCTCGCCATCGCGCTCGACGTCGACGATCCGCCCTTCCACCCGCTCGATCCCGCGCGCCTCGGCCCAGCGCCGCAGGAAGCGGGCGTAGAGAAAGGCATCGAGATGATAGGCGTAGGAAAAGGCATTGCGGACATCGTCCGGATTGCCGTTGGGCAGCATGAAACGATCGGCCTTCGCCATCACGATCGGAAAGCAATAGTCGAACAGCGGCGCGGCGGTCCCGGCGATGTTCGCCCGCGCCCAATAGCTGAAGAAATCCGCCTCGCCGACCGGGCGGCCGAAGGTGCCGAAGGGGTGAATGTAGCGGTCGCCCTGCCGGCCCCAGTTCACGAATTCGATGCCCAGCTTGAAGCTCGCCTGGGTCGCGGCCATGAATTCGCGTTCGTCGAGGCCGAGAAAGTCGTTGAAGTCCTTCATCTGCGGCAGCGTCGCTTCGCCGACGCCCACGGTCCCGATCTCTTCGGATTCGAGCAGCCGCACGCGATAGCGGCGCGGGTCGAGCTTGGCCGCGCACGCTGCAGCGCACATCCACCCGGCGGTGCCCCCGCCGACAATCACGATATCCAACCGCCCGCTCATCTCGTGCGACCCTAGCGTTTGTTTCAGCAAAGCTGAAACGGTTGCGGCACCGGCCCGCTCCCCCACCCGGCCACCCAGCGCCAGTATCCTATGGGTGGCCGGGTGGGGAGCGGGCCGGTGCCGCGATTCAGCGGAGCTGAATCCAACTCTCGCGCCGCGCGGTTCCGGCGCCAGCCCCGTGAGGGACCGGCGCCGGGTCGCGGGTCACAGGCTCAGCCGGACGCCGAACTGGAAACGCCGGTCGTTCTTGAACCAGGCGTTCGGTTTCAGCAGTCCGGTCGAGTCGACCTGCTGGTACAGCACCGTATCGGTGCCGAGCAGGTTCGAGCCTTCCAGCACGAACTCGATATTGTTGGTGGCACGGAAGCGGATCGAGGCGTCGAGATAGCCGGTTGCGTCCTGCCAGATCGGCAAACCGATACAGCAGTCGATCGCCGTCACCAGATATTTGGAGCGCCAGTTATAGGCGACGCGCGCCGACACCTGGCCCTTTTCGTACATGCCGACCAGGTTGAAGCTGTGCTTCGAAATGCCTTCGAGTGCATTCGCCTTCACCGCCGACGTTTCGTAGTCGAGGCCGCCACCGACCGTTCCGGCACCGGTCTCGTTGGTCAGGTTGACCGTCTCGATCCCGTCATTCTTCACATAGGTGTAGTTCGCCTGGACGCCAAAGCCGCTCAACGCACCGGGCAGGAAGTCGAAGAAAGTCTGGAACGACGCTTCCATACCATAGATGCCCGCGCCCTCGCCATTGACCGGACGGTTGAGCCGGACATTCTCCGTCACGCCGTTGTTCTGGATCGTCAGGTTGAACTGGCCGGCCTGAATATAATCGTAGAACTGCTTGTAGAAGCCGGTGATCGTGAAGGACCCGGCTCGCGCGAAATAATATTCGAGCGTCAGATCGAACTGGTCCGCAGTGATCGGCTTCAGGCCGGGATTGCCCGACGTGCCGGTATATTGCCAGTCATAGGCGATCGCTTCACCGGCCGGGTTGCGCGTGACGAGCGGATTGGTCGGATCGTTGAGATTGGGGCTCAGCCGGTTGATCGTCAGGTAATTGCGCAACAGGCCGAAATCGGGCCGCGACATCGCCCGCGAATAGGCGAAGCGCGACACCAGCTTGTCGGTCAGGTCGAACTTGATGTTGAAGCTGGGCAGCGCGTGGAAATGGTTGACGCTCGTCGTATCCGCCACGGTCGCGCCGTTGTTGAACGCGATTTCCGTGGGGGAAATCACACAACCGGCGGTGGCGGTCGGATTGCCGGCACCGTCCAGGCCGCGGTCGCAGGTCAGGTCGGAAGTCGTGAACGGATTGGCAAAGGTCGTCGCGCCCACGGTCGCGTCCTGGGTCCAGACCAATCGAACGCCGAGGTTACCGGAGACCTTGACCCCACCGATCGCCAGACCATCGCCGCCGAACTTCGCCATCGCATAGGCGGCGACGGTGCGCTCGCTCACCCGATGGATTTCGCTGGGCAGGTAACAGCCATAGTCGCGCTCGATCGTCTCACCGGCGCGATAGCCCTGGCCCGAGCAGACCGGATAATATTCGCCGACGCCGATCGACGGGCGCCCGAGCGATGTGGCCAACGCCTCCCGGTTGACCAGATTGTCCATGTTGAAAAACACGAACGAGTTGTGATTCATCTGGTTGCCGGCGAAGAAATCGCCGCCGAACGTGTGGATCTGGGTCGATCCCGCCGGATATACCGGGCTGTCGATGTTGAAATAGGGCGCCTGGGTATAGGTCCAGGTGTTCGAGATATTGGCCCAGTTATAGGCACCCCAGCGCACCGTCTGATCGCGATCGGCATAGCGCGCGCCGACCTTGATGGCATTCAGCCAACTCGATTCGACCGAATATTCCGCGTCCATCCGCAGCGCGATCTCTTCGCCGTTGCTGTCCTCGGTATGATCGGTGATCGCGTAATAGTGATAGTTGTTGGGATTGTTCAGCCCGCCCGACGACAGGTTGATATTGTCCGCGACGAGCGGCGAGAATTCGAGCCGCGGATATTTACCGGTCAGGTCGACAAAGGTGTTGGCATAGCTGCGCGCCAGCACCGATGCGTTGTAGTTGCTTACGCTCGCATCGACATATTGCCCGTCAAAGGTCAGGCGCAGCCGATCGTTCACGTCCCAGCGGAAATTGAGGCCGAAATCCTGCGTGATCTGACGGTTGCGCAACGCATTGGCGGAGGCGTCGACCTGCGGTGCGCGTTGCGGGTTGGTGCAGCCTTCCCAGGCATAGCAACGATTGTAGAATGCCTCGCCATTCTCGTTGAGGCCGAGTCCCAGATTGTCGTTGCCTTCCCCGACATAGGGGCGCGGGGCCGACCACCAGCCCGACAGGAAATTGCCGTCCTCGTCGAAGGTGAAGGGTCCCGTACCCTGAAGCGGCTGAATCTGGCTGCCGTCGGTATATTCGAAATCGCTCGGCCGCCCATAGAGATCGGGACCGAACGCGCTGGAAAGAACGGAATATTCGCGCCAGCTATTGTCGTACTGCGAACGCAGATACTGACCCGTGAGCGTCATCGATTCGTCGGTTGATTTCCACTGGAAGGCCGCCGCGATGCCGTACCGTTTACGGTCATATTCGTTCTCGCGCATCGAGATGCCGCCGGGAATATATTGCTTGCCCGGCCCGAACACGCCGTCGAACACGCCCATGCGATCGAACTGGACGCCCTGGCTGGCAGTGATCGCGTGCGCATAGGCGCCATTGAGCATCAGGCCGATCTCGCCGATGCCGGTCTGCCAGCGATCAGAGACGATCCCGGAAATCTCCGGCGTCGATTTGCCGGCGATGTCGCCATAGGTGTTCTTGATCGAGAGGGAGATCATCCGCCCGTCGCTGTCAAACGGCAGGCGGGTGCGCAGATTGACGGTGCCGGCGATGCCGCCTTCGATCAGATCGGCGGTCTGGTTCTTGTAGGTATCGATCCCGCCGAGCAACTCAGGCGAGATATCCTGCCAGCTCAGCCCGCGCGAGCTGTTCGCGCTGAACGTGTCGCGACCGTTGAATTCGGAGCGGACCTGATTGAGGCCGCGAACGATGACGCCCGACGGCTCGGCCGAGAAGTGCGAGGTATCGTCGGTACCGGCAAAGCGGATGACGGTGATGCCCGGAACACGCTGAAGCGCCTCCGCAACCGACTTGTCGGGGAAGGAGCCGATATCCTCCGCCGTGATCGAATCGACCACCGTATCGGCATAGCGTTTGCGGTTCTGCGCCGATTCGAGGTTGTCGCGAATCCCGGTGATAACGACCGTCTCGCCATCATCTTCGGTCGCGGCCTCGGTCGCGGTGTCCTGCGCCGCCGCCGGGACGATGGTCGCCCCCGCGAGCGCCGCGATGCAGATTCCATGAAGCAGCTTGCGCCGATGCGCAGCGGTGACCGTCTGTCCGACCATATGCCCGATCTCCCCATCTTTTTGCTGGCCCCCGGTCCGCTCCCTACCGACCGTTGATGAGACCAATTACGCCATTGGGCTATTACCAATAGACTACAAATCTGAGATGCTGTCTATTGCAAAATGATGGCAGCGCAGGAATCGTTCGCTGGGGACGAGCTGTCGGCAAGGGGGAATGTGCGATGCGCCTGATTTCACTCGATGTGTTGCGCGGTCTGACGGTCGCCGGGATGATTCTGGTCAATTCGGCAGCGGCGATGAAATGGGGCGCGCAGGCCGAAGTCGCGCCGATCCTGCTCCACAAAAGCTGGGAAGGGCTGACGCTTGCCGATCTGGTCTTTCCCGGATTCCTGACGATGGTCGGGATCGCGATTCCCTTTTCGCTGCGTAGCCATGGCCCGGACAATCCCCAGCAAGGGCGAATCCTCGCACGGACCGGGCGGCTGGTTCTGCTCGGCCTCATTCTGTCCAACCTTTATTGGGCGGCGCAGTTTGCGAGCGGCGACTTCCGCATCTTCGGCGTGCTCCAGCGAATCGGGCTGGTCTATGGCGCCTGCGCGCTGCTGTTCCTCGCCGCGGGGCCGCGGGTGAGGCTGGCGATGATCGCGGTGCTGCTGATCGGCTATTGGCCGCTCACCCTGATCCCGGCGCTCGACGGATTGCCCAACGACCTCTGGCAGCGCGGGCATAATTTCGTCGCCTCGGTCGATCGCGTGCTGCTGGGCGACCATCTCTATGTGAAGGGGCCGGAAGGCTATGACCCGGAGGGGATTCTCGGCACCCTGCCCGCCATTGCCCAGGGCCTGATCGGGGTCGCAATCGGCGAGATGCTGGCCCGGGGCGAAGGGCGGCAGACGCGCAGCCTGGCGATCGTCGGTGGCGCGATGCTCGCGCTCGGCCTTGCCTGGAGCTTCGCCTTCCCGATCGTCAAGGATATCTGGTCGAGCAGCTTCGTGCTGGTCACTGCGGGGATCACCGTGCTTGCGCTCACGCTGCTGCATCCCCTGCTCGACCGCGAAGACCGCGCGCCCGGTATCGCCGCCACCGCGATGATCGCGTTCGGCGCCAACGCCATCGCCGCCTATACGCTGCACCAGCTGACCGCGAGCGTGGTGACCTGGGACCTGCTGCTCGTCCCCTTCCATGCGGGCCGCGCCACGATGGGCGATCCGCTGGCCTCGCTCATTCCCGTTGCGCTCTATATGCTGCTGATCTGGGGCGCCATGGAGTGGCTGCGGCGCAAGCGCTGGTTCGTCAAAATCTGATGCGATGCAAAAGCATCTTGTTAGGACCAATATAACCTATATAGTACCACTATACCGCATGGCCCTCGCCGCCATGGCCGGATCAAGGGGTGATTGAGCGACATGGCAGCGGGATCGGCATTGGCCGGCGGCATGACCCTGATGGAGAGCGAGGCGGGCGAAAGCGCCGATGCGGTCGCCCGGATGCTGGCGGCGAATGCCGATGGCTTCGCCCGGATCGCCGCCCGGCTGCGTGATGCCCCGCCCACCACGGTCGTCACCTGCGCGCGCGGCTCGTCCGATCATGCGGCCACCTATGCCAAATATCTGATCGAGACCCAGGTCGGCATTCCGGTCGCGTCTGCGGCGCTGTCCGTCGCCACATTGTTCGACGCGCCGGTCGTTCCGGGCAACCGGCTGGTCATCGCGATCTCGCAATCGGGCAAGAGCCCCGATCTGCTCGCCACCATCGCGCTCCACAAGCGCGCGGGCGCCTATGTCGTCGCGCTGGTCAATGCCGGGGACGCGCCGTTGCGTGACCTTGCCGATGAAGTGATTGCTTTGTCCGCAGGGGTGGAGCGATCGGTCGCCGCGACCAAATCCTATATCTGCTCGCTCGCCGCCATCGCCGCACTGACCGCGGTCTGGTCGGGAGATACTGACCTGCGCGATGCCGTTGATGCGCTGCCCGATCGGCTGCGTTCGGCTTGGGCGCTCGACTGGTCGGCGGGCGTCGCCGCGCTTTCTGAGGCCGACAACCTGTTCGTGCTCGGACGCGGCTATGGCTATGGCATCGCCCAGGAGGCGGCGCTCAAGTTCAAGGAAACCTGTGCGCTTCATGCTGAGAGCTTCAGCGCGGCAGAAGTGCGGCATGGTCCGATGGCGATCGTCGGGCGCGATTTCCACGTGCTGGCGCTGGGGGGAAGCGACCGGGCTGGCGCGAGCGTGCGCGAGACCGCCGACGTGTTCCGTGCGCGCGGCGCACAGGTTCTGCTCGCCGATCCAGTCGCGGACGAGGCGGAGCTGCCCGCGCTTGCCGCGCATCCGGCGATCGAGCCGATCCTGCTGGTCCAGAGCTTCTACAAGATGGCCAATGCACTTTCGCTGGCGCGCGGATGCGATCCCGATTCGCCGCCCCATCTCAACAAGGTTACCGAGACTCTATGATCGTCCGCATTTCCAACGGGCGCATCGCGACCCCTGCACGGGTGCTGGACGGCGCCGATATTACGGTCTCGCGTGGCCGCATCGTCGTGGTCGACCCGGCGGGCACCGGACGCGCGGACGAAGCGATCGACCTGGACGGCGGGTGGCTGTTGCCCGGCTTTATCGACAGCCAGGTCAATGGCGGCGGCGGGGTGTTGTTCAACGATCATGCCCATCCCGACGCCATTGCCGCGATCGGTGCGGCACATGCGAAGTTCGGCACCACCGCGTTCCTCCCCACGCTCATCAGCGACACCCCGACCCAGATCGCCGCCGCGCTGGATGCGGTCGACAGCGCGATCCAACGCGGCGAACCGGGCGTGGTCGGCATCCATGTCGAGGGGCCGTTCATCAACGAGGTCAAGCGCGGCATCCATGAAGCGCACCGCATCCGCCGCCTCGACGCGGACACGCTGAACCTGCTGATCGCGCCGCGCCGCGGCCGGGTGATGCTGACGCTGGCACCCGAACAATGCGACGCGGAGGATATCCGGACGCTGACGCGCCACGGCGTGATCGTTAGCGCCGGGCATACCGATGCCAGCTATGACGAGGCGAAGCGCGCCATCGTCGCAGGGCTGACCGGCGTCACCCATTTGTTCAACGCCATGTCGCCATTGCACCATCGCGCGCCCGGCATGGTCGGTGCGGCGCTCGATTCGGATATCTGGTGCGGACTGATCGTCGACGACGCACATCTCCACCCCGCCGCCGTCCGCATCGCAGTGAAGGCCAAGGGAATCGAGCGGCTGATGCTGGTGACCGACGCGATGCCGACCGTCGGCACCGAGGCCACCGAATTCATGCTTCAGGGGAAGAAGATCCTGGTAC
Source organism: Sphingomonas suaedae (assembly GCF_007833215.1). Classification (NCBI taxonomy): domain Bacteria; kingdom Pseudomonadati; phylum Pseudomonadota; class Alphaproteobacteria; order Sphingomonadales; family Sphingomonadaceae; genus Sphingomonas; species Sphingomonas suaedae. The sequence continues at coordinate 3,590,808 of NZ_CP042239.1, read as the reverse complement.
GCAATGGCGTCTGCGTGTTCACCGACGGCACGCTGGCGGGCACCCACCTCGACATGGCCTCGGCGCTGCGCAACACGGTGGAGGTGACCGGCCTGTCCGTTTCCGACGCCGCGGTGATGGCGAGCACCACGCCCGCGCACTTCCTGTCGCTTGCGTCCGATCGCGGCGCGCTCGCCCCGGGCCTCCGTGCCGACTGGGTGTGGCTTGATGCCGAATTGCGCCCGCGCCGCACCTGGATCGGGGGAGAGCCGATCGACCAGCCCATCCTCGCGCCCGCGCGCGCGGCCCACTGACAGAAAGGAACGGCGACACGATGGCGCTGATCGTCACTTCGCCGCTCCGGGGCTGGGCCGCCCCGCTCGAACAGGTTCCCGATCCGGTCTTTGCAGAGCGCATGATGGGCGACGGCGTCGCCATCCATCCGCTCGACGGCACGGTCTGCGCGCCGTTCGACGGGGAGGTGGTGACGCTGCACGACTCCGCCCATGCCGTGTCGCTGCGCAGCGCCGAGGGTGCGGAGATCCTGATCCATATCGGGCTGGAGACGGTGGCGCTGAAAGGCCGGGGCTTTACCCCGCTGGTCAAGGCGGGCGACCGCGTGTCGCGCGGCGATCCGCTGATCCGGTTCGACCTGGATGCGGTGGGACTTGCCTCCGCCAGTCTGATCACCCCGGTGATCGTCACCAATTCCGAAGCCTTCACCATCGCGCACCGCACAGTCGATCGCGCGATCGGGGCGTGCGAGGAATTGATGGCGCTGACCCCGGTCGCTGCCGATGCGCGCCGCTGGTCCGACGACGGCACGGTGATCGCGCAATCGGTGACGCTGGCGCTGCCGCACGGCATCCATGCCCGCCCCGCCGCCCGGATCGGCGCCTGCGCGCGCGGGTTCGAGGCAGATGTGCATCTGGTGCTGGGGGAGCGGCGCGGTGACGCACGCAGCCCGGTGGCGCTGCTCGCGCTCGGCACCAAGCTGGGCGACAGCGTGACGGTGGAAGCGCGCGGCGGCGATGCCGAGGCGGCGCTCGCCGCGATGGTCGCGCTGCTGGGTTCGGACATGGGCGAAGGCGCCGCAGTGCCCCGGCCCGCAGCAGCGCCGCTTGCCGAGACGGTGCTCGAGCCGGGCCAGATCGGCGGCGTGATTGCCTCGCCTGGCCTCGCCATGGGGCCGGTCGTGCGGATCGACCGCGCCGCGATTGCCGTGCAACGCGATGGCGCCGGAATCGACGTGGAACGCACGGCGCTCGCCAGCGCCCGAACAGCGGTGCGCGAGCGGATCGCCGCGCGCGCCGCTACGGGCAGTGCGCAGGTAGCGGCGGTGATGTCGGCCCATCTTGCCCTGCTCGACGATCCGGGCCTCGCCTCGGCCGCCGAGGCGCGGATTGCCGAGGGTACGAGCGCAGGCTTCGCGTGGCGTGGGGCGGTGCATGACCAGATCGATGTGCTGCGCGGGACCGGCAATGCCCATCTTGCCGAACGGATCGATGATCTGGTGGATATCGAGCGGCAGGTGCTGGCGGCGCTGACCGGCGCGCCTGCCGATGCCGAAGCGACGCCGCCCGGAGCAATCCTGGTCGCCGACGATCTCCTCCCTTCGCAACTGGTGACGCTTGCCGAATCGCGTCCGGCGGGGCTGTGCCTCGCCCGCGGCGGGCCGACATCGCATGTCGCGATCCTGTGCGCGGGGATGGGCTTGCCCGCATTGGTGGCGATGGGCGATGCGCTGGACGCCGCGACCGACGGGGCGACGTTGCTGCTCGACGCCGAAGGGGGCCTGGCGCACATCGCACCCGATGCCGGGGCGCAGGCGGCGTTCGTCGACCGGCTCGCCGCGCGCGAGGCGCGCCGCGCCTTTGCCCGCAGCACCGCCGCCGACCCCTGTCACACCGCCGATGGCGTGCGGATCGAATTGTTCGCCAATGTCGGCAGCGTCGAGGACGCGGCAGCCGCCGCCGGGCAGGGGGCCGAGGGATCGGGACTGGTGCGCAGCGAATTCCTGTTCCTGGGCCGCGATGCCGCGCCGTCGGAGGAAGAGCAGCTTGCCGCCTATCAGGGTATCGCCGAAGCCCTGCCCGGCCGCCCGGTCATCGTCCGGCTGCTCGATGTCGGAGGCGACAAGCCCGCCGCCTATATCCCCTTCGCAGCGGAGGAGAATCCCGCGCTGGGGCTGCGTGGCATCCGGGTGGGGCTGGCGCATCCCGCGCTGATCGAGACCCAGATTCGCGCGATCCTGCGCGTTGCGCCTTTCGGCCAGTGCCGCATCATGCTGCCCATGGTCGCCAGCGTCGCCGAAATTCGCGCGGTGCGCGCCATCGCCGACCGGCTGCGCAGCGAGCTGGGCATCGGCGATCCGGTCGAGATCGGCGTGATGGTCGAGACGCCCGCCGCCGCGATCACCGCCGACCTCTTGGCCACCGAGGCGGATTTCCTGTCGATCGGCACCAACGACCTGACCCAATATGTGCTGGCGATGGACCGTGGTAATCCGGCGGTCGCGCCCGAGGTCGACCCGCTGCACCCGGCGGTGCTGCGGATGATCGCGGAAACGTGCCGGCGTGGAGCCGCTGCCGGGCGCTGGGTCGGGGTGTGCGGCGGCCTTGCCTCCGATCCGCTGGCGGTGCCGATCCTGGTGGGACTGGGCGCGAGCGAATTGTCCGCCGTCCCCGGCTTCGTCGCCGAGGCCAAGGCGATCGTCCGCGCCGTCACCCTTGCGGAGGCGCAGGCCCATGCGGAGACGGCGCTCAACTGCACCTCCGCCGCCGAAGTTCGCGCGCTTGCCGGCGCCTTTGCGGAGACCCGCGCATGAAGAAGCTGTTCGAAGCGCTCCAGCCCCTGGGCCGCGCGCTGATGCTGCCGATCGCGGTGCTGCCGATCGCCGGCCTGTTGCTGCGCATCGGCCAACCCGACCTGCTGGACATCGCCTTCGTCTCGGCGGCGGGTGCGGCGATTTTCGACAATCTCGGCATCCTGTTCGCGATCGGCGTGGCGGTGGGCTTTGCCCGCGACGGCAATGGCGCGGCGGCGCTGGCGGGGGTGACCTGCTACCTCACCACGACGACCGGCGCGCAGACCTTCATGATCGCTCCCGCCGATATCGGCGCGGGACTTCCCGAAGCCGCAGCCGCACTCGCGGCCAAGGCATGGGCGACCGGGCAGATCGACCGGCTCGAGGTGCCGATCGGCATCCTCTCCGGCCTGATCGGGGGCAAGTTCTACAACCGCTTCGCGACGATCGCGTTGCCGGAATATCTCGCATTCTTTGGCGGGCGGCGGTTCGTTCCGATCGCCTCAGGCCTTGCCGGGCTGCTGCTCGCGGCGGCGATCGGCTATGGCTATGCGCATATCAGCAGCGCGCTCGACGTGGCGAGCCGAGCGGTGGTCGGATCGGGGGAGATCGGGCTGTTCGCCTATGGCGTGCTCAACCGGTTGCTGATCGTCACCGGCCTCCACCACATCATCAACAATGTGGCCTGGTTCGTGATCGGCGATTATGGCGGCGTGACCGGCGACCTGCGCCGCTTCTTCGCGGGCGATCCCGGCGCGGGCGCGTTCATGTCGGGATTTTTCCCGGTGATGATGTTCGGCCTGCCCGCCGCATGTCTTGCCATGTACCACGAAGCGCGGCCCGAGCGGCGCAAGGCGGTGGGGGGAATGCTCTTTTCCCTGGCCTTTACCAGCTTCCTGACCGGGGTGACCGAGCCGATCGAGTTCACCTTCATGTTTCTCGCGCCGCTGCTCTACGCGATCCACGCGCTGCTGACCGGTATCGCGATGGCGCTGATGCACCTGCTGGGCGTCAAGCTGGGCTTCGGCTTCTCGGCAGGGCTGTTCGACTATGTGCTGAACTTCAACCTCTCAACCCGGCCGCTGCTGCTGATCCCGGTCGGGATAGCCTATGCGGCACTCTATTACGGACTGTTCCGCTTCTTCATCCGCAAGCTCGACCTGGCGACGCCGGGGCGGGAGAAGGAGGCGGGCGCCGGGGCCGCGACGACGATCGACCAGAGCGAGCGCGGAAGCGCATTTGTCGCGGCATTGGGCGGCGCGGCGAATCTTACCAGCGTGGACGCCTGTACGACCCGGCTTCGGCTGATCGTCGTCGATCAGGGCGCGATCGACGATGCGGCGCTGGCTGCGCTCGGTGCGCGTGGCATTATTCGACCCTCGGCCAATGCGGCGCAGGTGGTGATGGGTCCGCTCGCCGACCTGATCGCGGAGGAGATTCGCGGCGCGCTTGGCAAACCCGCCGTTCCAGTCGCACCGTCAGTGGCCAGGCCCGCCGCTGCACCGGACGCGGGCACGCTCGATCCCGCAGTGCTGGCGGCGCTTGGCGGGGAGAGCAACATTTGTTCGATCCGCGCACTGCACGACCGGATGCGGGTCGAGGTGGCGTCGGTCGAACAGGTTGACGCGACCGCGCTGAACATCGCTACCGCACGCGGCATGGTCCAGCCGATGGCGGGAATCTATCACATCCTGCGCGGCTGAAGCGCGTTTGCGTGAACGAGCCGAATTGAATCGTTCCCCGGCGTAGGCCGGGGTCCAGTTGCGAGCAGCTTCGGGGCCAGGATGCCGCCTCGTGTTTGGCGTTTCTGGGCCCCGGCCTGCGCCGGGGAACAGAGCGGTGAAGCTCAGCCCGAAAGCGCCCTAGTTCAGCAGTTCGTGCAGGCTCCACTCGGTCCGCACGCCGAGTACCAGCGCATCGTCCACGCCCGGATCGGCGGAGGGACGGCGGACATAATGGACATTTGGCTGGACCGCGAGCCAGGGGCTGAGCTGCGCGCGATAGCTGAGTTCCACCGCGACTTCCGATCCCGCAGCGCCGGTCGCGCGGCGATAAGGCTCGGCGGTGAAGGCGGCGGCGATCGCGACGCCGAACGCATCCTCTTCGCGGCCCGGCAGCCAGCCGGTGAAGGTCAGCCCCGCGCTGGCGAAACGATCGAACATGTTGAAGCGCGCGCTCGCGGTCCCGGCGCGGATGAAGGCATCGAGCGTGCCGTCGTCGCGCTTCGCCAGCGGCAGTTCAGCGCGGATATAGGTCCCGGCATTGCCGGTCTCCGTCCCCGCACCATCGGTACGCTCGAACGGCGCGGTGTAGCGCCAATGGCCGAGCAGCAGCTTGCCCCCGGCGAGCGGCGCTTCGACCTCGCCCACCAGCAGCGCGCCATCCCCCTTGCCCAGTTTCACCGCCGTCCGCGCCGGCCGGTTCGGATCGCCAGGCACGCCGTCGAGCACCGCCGCGCGCACCGCCCAGCCCTCCGCCGGGGCGAACATCACCCGCGCGGCGAGCGAGGTGGAGGGAAAGATCGACGGCCCGTTCTGCCCGCTCTGCGCGAAATCGGTGCCGATACCGTGCGGGCTGCTGACAAACAGTCCCGACGCATCGAGCGCGTCGAATTCCGAATTCAGATCGTAGAGGCCGACACGCAACGACGCGACGTCGCCGAATTTCTGGTCGATCCATGCCTCGTACAACCGAATCGCCCGCGTTCCGGTTTCGATATTGCTCACCGCCTGCGCGTCGCCGACCAGGTCGCTGATCGAATTGCCGTTATTGTAGAGGCCGTAAAGCCACAGTTGCGCGCCGGTCCATCCAACCATCCGCTCCAGATCGGCGTCGAACACGATGTCGAGATTGTCGAGATAGCGTGCACCGCGTTCGACTCCACCCGCTGCATTGCCCATCAGCTCGGCGGTGTAGACGACTTCGAAATTCCACGGCTTGTCGTCGCCACCCTCCTTTGCAGGAAGCTCGCGATGGGTATGCGTCTGCCGTTCGCTTTCGTCGCGCGGGGCCTCGAACGCGGTCAGGGCAAGGAGGGGAAGCAGCATGGGAACTCACCAATAAGCGGGTTGAAACAGCAGTCGGTCACGCCGCCCGGCGCGGCTTGCGGCGTTTGAGCCAGAGCAGCACGCCCGCGACGATCATCGTGATCAGCCAAAGCCCGATCGCGATCGACAGCAGGCGCCCGACCAGCCCCCCTGCCTCGCCGGTATGGATCGGAAAGAGCGCGCTCATGAAACGGTTCGCCGCGCTCGCCTCGCCGATCGGGAAGATCCCGCGCACCGCGCCGTTATTGGCATCCACCAGCACATAGCTGCCGCCATAGGCGCGACGGAGTTCGTCAGGCGCGCGCAGCCGCACGCGCCAGGTGGCATCGTCGGGCTTTGGCCAGGCGACCTGCGTCAGCGTGCTGCCGGGGATCGCAGCCAATCCCGCCTGCGCCGCCGCAGCGAAGCCGATCGGCGCGCCCGACGGCGCGACGGCGGGCATCGACACCGGGGTCGCGCCGACCAGTTCGCCCATGCCGTCCTCGAATTTCAGCATCGTTCCGGTCGCGGCGATGACGAGCGCGGGGATGCCGACCCACAGGCCGAGCGCGCGGTGCCAGCTATAGAGCCGCGCCGCCGTCGGCCCGCGCGTCGCGGGGCGCAGCGCGCGACCCCATGTTCCGCGCCTCGGCCAGGCGGCGGCGATGCCGAGGATCAGGTTGGTGCAGAGCAGCAGCCCGCTGATCGACACGATCCAGCTGCCCCATGCCCCGAGCAGATCGTGATGGAAGCCGACCAGGAAGCCCATCAGGCTTTCCTCATCGGGCTTCGGCACATGCAGGACGGTCCCGTCGCCCGCGATCCGCGCCGACGCGCTGGTCCCGTCGGCGTCCTCATAATAAACATTATAGCGGTCCGGCGCCCCGGCAGCGGTCCAGATCGACGCGACCTTGCCTCCGTCGGGGACCAGCGCGTCGATGCGCCGCTCGATCGCGACGAGATCGGTCGGTCGATGCAGCGAGGAGATGCCCGCATCGGTGATTTCCCAGTGGAAGACGATCAGCACACCGGTCAGCGCCTGAAGCAACCAGAACACCGCCGCACCCAGGCTGAGCCAGCGGTGGAGCTTCAGGACGGTCCGACGCAGCGTCGGCGCAGGAACGGTTGCGGTCATACCAGCGGTTCTGGCTGACTGAGGTGGACCGCAGAACCTCCACTTTGTGGAAATGCCGGGGACCAATGCGGCCCCCGGAATGGGTATAATTTACGGCACCACGAAGCTGGTGGTGGTGATCCGGCTGACGATCTGGACGTCGCCCGAAGACAAAGTGAAGTCGCCCTCTTCCTTCATCTCGGCCTTGACGATGTAGCGGCCCTTTTCGCGCAACGGGAGTTCCACCTGACCTTGCGCGTCGGTCTCAAGCGCCAGCATCCAGCGATCGGGCGAGACGAGCGTCACCGCCTGTTTCGCCACCGGCTTGCCGTCGAAGATCACCGTGAAGCGCGTGCCGCCCGCCGTCACAGGAACGATCTCGAACGGCATCAGCGCCCGGGTTTCGCTCCGCCCGCTGCGCGCATAATAGACCCCGCCCGCCTTCTTGCCGTCTTCGTCCCAGGGCGCGAAGATATTGTCGTCCCAAAGCCGCACGTCGCCGGGGGGCACGTCCATCTCGATATAACCAGGGCCACGCGTCTGCGGGACGGTGGCGGCGGGGACGAGGTTGGGCGATTTGAGCGACGGAAAGGCGGGATCGCCACCAGCCGGGATCGGCTTTTCAGGTTCGCCGAGCCAGACCTGGAGCTTGTCGTTGGCGCCGCGTTCTGCCCAGAGTTCATGCGCCTGCGCGTTGGTAGCGGTCAACGCGATTGCCAGTGCCGCGATCCAATAACGCATCATCCTGCCCTCCTTCGATTAGCCCCGTCCCGTGCAGGCGCGAGGTTCAGGATCAGGAACACCGATCCGGCCCCCAACATCAACAGGCCTACCCATAATATTGGCCCGAACACCCATCCTTGCGCGAGGATCGCGGGCGGGAAGGAGAAGATGAGCGCCCCCCATGCGGCGATCCGCATCCGACGTGCGATGGCGGGGACGAGCGCGCGACCGATACGCTTACGATGATGGTCGGGCGTCGCCAGTCCGAACAACGCGAAGGCCAACACGGCCAGCAGCAACGACAGCGCGGTCATTCGGCAGGCTCCATTGCCAGTTCGGAACTCGTATCGATACAACGCCGGACGCGGGAGGGCACGGCACGATGCCGCGCCACGCGCCGCGCAATGGCGAGAAACGCGACGCCGAACACCAGCAACGCCAGGTCGATCCCGGCGAGTGTCCCGTCACCCCGGCCGAGCGTCGCGACCACGCCAGCGGGGGTCGCAACCAGGTTGTAGAGCGGCAGGGCCAGCAGCAGCACGCCGGTCAGCGCAAACAGCGCAACCCAATTCGCCTGCGGCCTTCGCACCAGCGCAAGCACCGATGCCGCGCCCCAGGCGATGAACAGGCAATGGATTTCCCATTCGGCCCGCCCCGCCATGCCGACCGGCAGCAACCGGTTCGCCCAGAACATCGTCGCGATCCCGAGCGGAAGTCCACCGATCGCCGCGACATTCAGCCGCTCGACCACGCGAAACCCGAAATGCGGCCGGGTGGGGTCGGGCAGTTTTTCGCGCCGCTTGACCGTCCACATCACCAGCCCGCTCGCGACCATCACGCATCCGGCGACGCCGCACAGGAAATAGATGAAGCGCAGCCAGTCATTCGCGAAACGCCCGGCATGGACCCCGATCATCGCTCCCGCCGTGGCCGATCCGGCACCCTGGGGCGGGGCGATCCAGACCGGTTTTCCGGTCGCGCCGTCATAGGTCATGCGCGGGGTGCGCGAAGACAGCATCGTCGCCCCCGATCGCAGTACGCGGACCTTTGCGCCCGCATCGCCCGGCTCGATCACCTCCATATAGCCCGCCGCGCCGCCCAGCCGTCCCTCCGCGTCGCGCAGGATCGCGGTCAGATCGACCAAGGGCGCCGGACGGCCCGTCCGCTCCGCCTGAACACCCGCCGGATAGAGGGTATCGTAATAGGCCTCGCCATCGTCCGAATAGGCCGCGAGCGTGGCCCAGGGCAGCAATGTCACCATCAGCGTGACGAGGCCGGTATAGGTAATCATCAGATGGAAGGGCAGGCCGAGCACCGCCGTCGCATTGTGGCCGTCGAGCCAGGACCGCTGGCCCCGCCCCCGCCGCAGCGCGAAGAAGTCGCGGAAGATCTTTTTGTGCGTCACCACGCCCGACAGGATCGCGACCAGCATGAATAGCGCGGCGATGCCGACGAGCCAGCGCGCCCAGAGCGCAGGCATGTAATACAGGTCGAAATGGAAGCGGTAGAAGAACTCACCCCCGCGCGTCTCGCGCGCCATGGCGGGGTGGCCGTTCGCATCGATCGTCACGCGGCCCCCCCGGCGCGGAGTTTCCCCCTCCACCGGCTGCGGTCTCCAGGAGACCAGCGCGCCTTGTGTCGTGGTGCTGGGCAGGGTGATGAACCAGCTTTTGGCATCGGGGGCGGTTGCGGCGAGGTAACGCTGCGCTCCGGCCAGCACCTGTGCCGGCTGGGTCACCGGGGGCAATTCGGGGCGCATCCAGCGGTTCAGCCCTTCGCGATAGAAAGCGATGGTGCCGGTGACGAACACCGCGAACAGCAGCCAGCCGAGCAGCAGCCCGGACCAGGTGTGCAGAAACGCCTGCGACTGGCGGAAGCCCTTGTCGCCCAATTCACTCATACGGCGCGGCCCAGCCACAGGATCAATCCCGCGACGGCGCCTGCACCGACGACAACCAGCAGCGCCCGCAGCCCGCTGCGCGCCGCGAACGCCCACATCGCCACGACGGCGCAGATGACGAAGGCGACCAGCATTCCCGTCGTCACCGCGTCGGAAACGGGTATCGGCAGGGTGATGGAAAGCGCCATCGCCCAAAGCGTCGCGACGCCATAGCCGATCGGCAATGCGACCAGGATACGGAGCAGCAGGTCCCCCCTGCGTCGCCAAGCCCCCGATCCGTTCGTTCCAGCCATCGCCCGCCTCCATTCACCGTCGCGAGGCCGATAGCGCGTCATTTATTGCGAGTCACTATCAATAACCGTCGGCACGAACCGAATCACGGCAAGGTAGGAGAGGGTCGCGAGGATGGTGGCGTCGATCATCGGCACGGTGGTGAGTGTCAGGCCCATCCGCTCGGCCGCCAGCGCAACCGCGATCGAGCCGAGCCACACCAATGTCGCGGGCCAGCGGATCGCGGGCAATCTTGCGATCGACTCTGCGGGATCGGCGCGGCGAAAGGCGATGAACGCATCGATGACATAGATCGCGGCGATCGGCGGGATGATGATCGCGAGGAAGATCAGGAAGGGCACGAACCGGTCGATGATACCCCATAGCGCAAAGCCGCCACCGACCGCGCCGCCCGCACAGACGAAGATCCACGCGCGCACGCGCGGAAAGGTCGCGCCCATCGACAGGCTGGCCGAATAGAGATTCGCCGCGTTGATCGTCCAGATCGACAGGATCAGGATGAGGAGGACGGGCAGGCCGAAGCCGGACATGACCACCAGCTTCATGATATCGACCTCTCCCGTGGCCAGCACGGGAAGCGCGGAGGCGATCATCAGCAGCGGCGTCGCCACCGGGAAGGACAGGATCATGCCGACCGCGGCGCTGCGTGCGGTGCGGATGTAGCGCGACAGGTCGGGCATCGCCGCGACGATCAGCATGTTGCCGCCGACCAGCGCCGAAAGCGCGATGCCGAAACTCATCGGTTCGGGCGGCACTGCGGCGGGCGCAAGCACGATGCCGTTCTGGCGCACCATGATCCATGCGACCGCGCCCAGGATCACCGCGAGCAGCGGCACCGCGATCAGCGCCAGCCGGTCGAGCGCGCGAAAGCCGAAGATGGTCGAGACCGTCATCAGCACGCTGCCCGCAATGACGAAGTCGGTAAAGTCGCCGGGGATCGCATAGCCCTGCCCCACCAGCGCAGCCATCGCACCCGCGAAAAAGGACACGTTCACCCCGAACCAGCAATAATGGACGATCGCGACGACGATATTGACCAGCGCCGCGCCCCATTGCCCGAACGAACGCTGGATCAGCAGATAGGTGGTGAGCCGCGTGCGCACGCTGACCCAGGCGGTGAGACAGGCACCGGCGCACAGGATCGCGCTGGCCAGCAACGCCACCAGCACCGCCGGCCAGAAGCCGATCGCAAGGGCGATCTGCGCCGAACTGAGGAAACTGGGCAGTGCGATCGCGAAGCTGGCGATGATCAGCGCGATCCGCCAGCCCGGCACGGTCAGGTGCTCCGGAAGCGGCCCATTGGCATATTCGCCGCCCGGTGCGTCGTGGCTCATCCCTGATCCCATCCGTTAAGTGCCTCGATCGGCCGATAGGCGTCGGTAAAGCCGAACGCGCCGGGGCCGACCAGTGCCAATGCCCGCGCCTCGCGCAGCATCGCCGGAGCCGCCGCGCCGACGATCTTGACGCGCTGCCCATATTTCAGTCGTTCGGTGGTGATCGAATCGGCGGTTTCGCGGTCCATCACGGTGATGAGGTCGGGCACCATCGCGACAACATCGCCGTCGCGCCGGGCGATCAGATTTTCGTTCTGAAACACCAGTTCCATTCGACCGCTGCCGCCAAATCCCTCGATCACCACCCGGCCGACCGAAAAACCGCCCTGCGTCTCACGCTCCAGATCGACGATCTTGCCGTCGAACAATTCGCCCGCATAAGGGTAGAGGCTGGTGTCGCGCAGCGCCGCGTAGAGCGCCGCGAACGGGTCGTCGCCACCCTCACGCGCGCGCCGCACCGCCGCACCGATCGCGATGGCGGCAGAGACGCTGCCGCCGATCGCATGATCCTTCGCCTCCCGCCCGGTGAGCGGATATTCGACCATATGCGCGATCCCGCCCAGTGCGACCGACAGCCCACGCGCGATCCGCTCATGCGTCAGATTGTCGTCGGTCTCGATCACGGTAAGCGCGCCGCACGCGGCGGTCAGCACCGAGGGACAGGCGGAGAGGCCACGAATGTTGAAAATCGCCATTTGCGATTCGGGGAAGGCACGGCCCATGCCGTCGGCATCGACCACCGGCACGCCCAGCCGCGCGGCGCTGACCAGTGGGGCAAGCCCGTTGCCGCCGCCGATCTCGATCGGCAGCACCGCATCGATCGGGCGCCCGAGTTCGCGTTCGAGCCGCTTCAGCCCTGCCAGCGCCTCAAGCCCGCTCGGCAGCTTTTCGACCGACACGGTCGGGGCGCCGATCCAGCCGCACGGCACAACCAGCGCGTCGTCGCCCAGGCTGTCGAGCGGGACCAGTTCGAACGACTCGACCCGCGCGAGCTCCGCCTGACCCAGCAACAGGCTGTAATAGGGATCGCCCCCACCCCCGGAACCGAGAAAGGCCGCGCCCTGGGCGAGATCGGTCAGCGCTGTGCGGTCAATGCGCATGGTGGACCAAAGGCGCGGCGGTTTCTTCTACAGGCAGGCCGGCAAGGTCGCCGACCGCGCGGACGCGCAGCTGCGCGGCCTTTCCGGGGAGATAGCTCAGGAACACTTCATCCACTTCCACAATCCGGACACTGTCCGCCGCGCCGCCCGCCGCGATCACGCGGGCGGTAACCTCGTCGCGCATCCGGGCGAGCGCGGTGGCGCGCGGTTCCTTGTCATAGGCGACGATCTGTTCGACCTGGGCACCGACCTGGGCAATGGCGGCACCGACCGCATTGGCGACGGCGGCATGGGGCGGGCGGATCACCCGCGCAGCGCCCTTCAGCGCGTCGCCGATCAGGAAATTGCCGCCGCCGACCGCGAGCACTGTCGCGTCGCCGCGCGCGGTCTTCATCCGGTCTACCGCTTCTTCCAGCATCGCCTGAAACCGCGCCCAGATCGCGCCGAGCGTCGCTGCGCTGAAGTCGGGCAGGTTCGTCCGCGCGCCGAACGCCGCGCGCCCGGCCGCGACCGCGACATCGCTGGCGGTCAGCGTGTTGCCACCGAACAGCAAGGCGTCATGCGCGATCCGATAGCCGACCGAATCCGGCCCGACCTTGAGCGCCTCGGGCGCAAACCCGTCCGCAGCGTAGAATGCAGGATCGAGCCGCACCCGCGTTCCGCCGCCAAGGCCGATGGCGAGGATATCGGGCATCCGGAAATTGGTCCGCACCCCGCCGATATCGACGGCGATCGAGGATTCGCGCGGAAATCCGCCCGCGAGCACGCCGATATCGGTGGTCGTCCCGCCGACATCCATGACGATCGCGTCCTCGATTCCGGTGAGAAAGGCGGCGCCGCGCATCGAATTGGTCGGCCCCGATCCGATGGCAAGTACCGGGAATGCCGCCGCCTGTTCAGCCGAGATCAGCGTGCCGTCATTCTGCGAGATATAGAGCGGCGCGGCGATGCCGAGATCCGCCAGTGCGCGCTGGAACGAGGCGACCACGGTCGCCGCGAGCCCGGTCAGCGCCGCGTTGAGGATTGCGGCATTTTCCCGCTCGATAAAGCCGATCCGCCCGATCGCGCCCGACAGGGTGACCGCAGCATCCGGATACACCTCCCGGACGATCGCCGCGGCGCGCGTCTCCATCGAGGCATTAACCGGCGCAAAGGCGCTGGTGATTGCGATCGACCCGATCCCCCGCGCCTTCAACTCGACCGCCGCCGCGCGCACCTTGTCCGCATCGAACGGCGCGATTTCCCGTCCATCGACCTCATAGCCCCCGGGCAGCAGAAAGACATGGCCACCGATCCGCCGCGCGAGATCGTCGGGCCAGCCGGTCAGTGGCGGCAGCGCCTCCCCCGACGGGCTCGCCAGCCGCAGCACGCCGACCCGGTCGAGCCGGTCGCGCTGAACCAGCGCATTGGTGAAATGGGTGGTGCCGATCATCACCGCGCCGATCCGGTCGGGGGAGACCCCTGCATCGCCCAGCACCGTACGAATCGCACCGGCCACGCCCGAGCTGACATCCGCGCTGGTCGGCTGTTTGGTCCAGGCGAGAATCGCCCGTCCGTCCATCAGCACGGCGTCGGTGTTCGTTCCACCGACATCGACCCCTATCCGCACCCAATGAACTCCTGCCCCGAACTGTCCCCAAAGGGTGCGGAGCCAAACGCTTGTCCGCAACGCGTAAAACGGGTGTTCGCGGCGCCGGACGGGTAACAGGGGGCTGATTGCGGGTAATCATCGAACCGCAGCTTGAGTGACATGGCCGCGTAACATAGCCTGCACCGCAGGCTGCTATATGCGATGGACAGACGGAGGTTCCGACCGGGTAGCGTCAATGGATGAGCTGATCCACACCAAGCTCGCCCCGCCGATATGGATGGGGAACCAGATCCGGCGCGACATGCTGCTGGCCCGGCTGGACGCCGCGCTCGACCGCCGCCTGACGCTCATCCAGGCGCCTGCCGGCTACGGCAAGACCAGCCTGTTGTCGCAGTGGAAGGCGCGGTTCGATCCGGCGCAGGTCCGCGTCGCCTGGCTGACATTGGAGCGCGACGATTCGGACCTGAAGCATCTCGCGCGTTATATCGCGCTGGCGCTGGACGGCGCGGAACCGGGCGATGCCGAGCAGCATGATGCCGGCCTGCCCCCGCGCGCGGCGGTATCGGCGATCGTCAACCGCCTGGCGCGCGAGACGCGGCCGGTGGTGCTGATCCTGGACGATTTCCATCGCGCCGAAAATTCGGAGGTCGATGACTTCGTCCGCGCGCTGATCCAGCTGGCGCCCGAAAACTGCCACTTCGTCATCGCCTCACGCGACTACCCCTGGCTCGGCCAGTCGGCGCTGGCTGCCGAGGAGCAGCTGATCGAGCTGGGCGCGGGCGACCTGCGCTTTTCCACCCATGAGGCGGAGGCGTTGCTCGCGCGCGCGCATGGCGAGGGGCTGGACGGGGAGGATGTCCGCACCATCGTCGCGCGAACCGAAGGCTGGCCGATCGCGCTCCAGCTCGCCTCGCTTTCGCTCAAGCACGGCGCGGAACATCGCGGCCTGGTCGAGCGGTTTCGCGGTCCCAGTTCCGAACTCGCCCGCTATCTGTCCGAACAGGTGCTGATGACGATGAGCGAGGAAACGCGCGACATCGTGCTGCGTACCGCGCTGCTCGACAGACTGACCGGCGACCTCGTCAATCTGTTGTGCGATCGCACCGATGGCTGGCTGATCCTTGAGCGGCTGGAGGAACAGGGGATGTTCCTGACGCCGCTGACGCCGGAACGGCAGGGCTATCGCTATCACCAATTGTTCGCCGAACATCTGCGCGAGCGGCTGGCGCGCGGCGACAGCGCCCGATACCGCGCGCTGCACCGTCGCGTTGCGATCTGGTTTGCCGAACGCGGTGAAACCGCCGAGGCGGTCGCCCATGCGATCCAGGCCGATGACGACGCGATGCTGGCGACGATCGTCGAGGAAGCGGGCGGCTGGCGGCTGATCCCCCAGGGTCAGCAGGCGATGGTCCAGCGCGCGCTGGACAAGCTGCCCGCAGCGATGGTGGCCGCGCGCCCGCGCCTCGCGCTCGCGCAGGTCTATCTGGAGATCAAGTGCGGCGAGATGGCGACCGCACGGGCGGATTACGACCGGTTTGCTGAGGCGTTCGACCGCGCCGATCTGTCGGCCGACCAGCGCACCGAGCTGCGCGTCGTCGGCGACGTTCTCGCCGACTATGAGAATGAACCGGTCACGCTCGACGACCTGCTTTCGCGCGAGGCGCTGTTGCGCACGCTGCCGTCGAACGACCATCTCGTTTTTGCCAATGTCAGCGAGACGCTGGGCGCCAAATATTTCGAGGGCGGCTGGCTCGAACGCGCGCTGGAGCCGACTCTCGCCGCGCGTGACCATTATCAGGCGATGGGATCGCTCTACAGCGACCTGTTCACGCGTTTCCAGGAGGCGCGGATCCGGCACGCCCAGGCACGGTTGAAGGATACGGCATCGATCCTCGCCGCCGCCCGGGTCGAGATCGAGGGCAATTTCGGCGCCCGTTCCGACCTTGCCGCCAATTGCGCGGCGTTCGAGGCGGAATTGCTCTATGCACAGGACCAGCCGGACGCGGCGCTGGCGCTGCTCGACTGGGCGGTGCCGCATATGGAACAGTCCGATGGGTGGGTCGATGTCTATGCGGCGGGCTATCTGAGCGCGGCGCGCGCGCATGGCGCAGAGGGACGGTGGGAAGAGGCGGAAGCGATGCTGGCACGCGCGCGGCGGCTGGCGGAGCGGCGGCGGCTGCGCCAGCTCGACCTGCTCGCGGCGCTGTGCGAGGTGGAATTGCTGATCGACCGCGATCCGGAGGCCGCGCGCGCCGCAGCCGAGGCGATCGGGGTGGATGCGCTGGCGGCAGCGGCGCAAGAGGCGGATTCGCCCATCCATCGTCCCGTCATCACGGCCGCGACGCTGATCCGCGCGAAATTCGCCTTGTTGGAGGGCGCGCATGACGATGCGCTGGCGATCCTGCGCGATCTGCGCCGCTGGGCCACACAGCATGGCGCCGGACGGCTGCTGATCGACGTCAACATCCTGATGAGCCACGCGCTGCGCGAGCAGGGGCAGGCGACGCCCGCGCAGGTGTGTTTCGACGACGCGGTCGGCACCGCGATGTTCCAGGGGATCGCCCGCCCGTTCATCGACCTGCGCCGCTTTGCCGAAGCCGGAGTGAACGATACGCTGAACGGTCCCGCGCAGATCGACCGGTTCCGCGCCCAGTTCCTGAAGGGGATTGCCCGGACACTTGCCGCGCGGCCGGTGGCGGGTCCCGCGCCGGGGCTGCTCAGCGATGCGGAGGCGGCGATCGTCGAACATTTGAGCTTTGGCTATTCGAACAAGGAAATCGCGCGGCTGATCGGCATGTCGCCCGACACGGTGAAGTACCGGCTGAAATCGGTGTTCCGCAAGATTGGCGTGAACAAGCGACGCGACGCGGTGCGCGTGCTGCACGAACGCGGCCTGATCGCTGGGGACGCGCAAGCCACGGCGGCGGAATAGCGCGCCTCCCCGTCCGCCCTTACCCGCTTACCCGTCTTGCCCCCCACTTACCCTGAAAACCACGTGGTTCCTGGCGCCACATGGGTTTGAATGCAGGTGGGAGGATCGGCCGATCACCGGCAAGAGACGGGACGGCCGACCGGACACATGCTTGGGGAAGGGGTTTAAGACGATGAGGAAGCACCACGGAATTCACGCCAATGCCAGCCCGCGCGCGATGCGGCGCATTGCCCTGCTCACCGCCTGTTGCGCGGTCGCGCTGCCCGGCGTTGCCGCGGCACAATCCGACGCCGAGGCGGGAGAGGACGTCACCATCATCGGCACGCGCGTGGAGACCGGCACCAAGACCGACGCCGCGCTGACCGAAGTCCCGCAATCGATCAGCATCATTTCCGCGCAGGACTTCAACGATCGCGCGGCAGTGAACCTTCAGGACATCATCCGCTACAGCGCGGGCGCCAGCAGCGAGCTGAACGGCGTCGATACGCGCGGCGATTTCCTCGCGGTACGCGGCACCGGCGCGGAGCAGTATCTGGACGGCCTGAACCGGATGCCCGGTTTCATCTATGGCGGGCGGATCGAGATCTTCACCGTCGAAAGCGCCGAACTGCTGCGCGGTCCCTCCTCGACGCTGTATGGCGGCGGCGGTGCGGGCGGCATCCTCAACTCGATCAGCAAGCGGCCGCAGGAGACGTTCGGCGGCGAGATCGGAATTATGGGCGGCACCGACGACTATAAGCAGTTTCAGTTCGACGTCACCGGCCCGGTGGTGGATGGCGTGTCCGCGCGCCTCGTCGGCCTGGTCCGCGACGCCGACCTGCAGCAGAAAGGGCAGAAGAACGACCGGATCGTCGTGATGCCGTCGGTCACGCTGCGGCCCGGCCCCGACACGGAGGTGACGTTCATCGGCCTGTATCAGCGCGACAAGCTGGGCAGCCAGACCTATCTGCCGACCAGCAAGACGATCGACGGCAGCGGTGCGACGCGGATTTCCGACGATTTCTATCTGGGCGAGCCCGACTTCAACCATACCTTCGCCAGCCATTATGCGCTGACGATGCTGATCTCGCACCGCTTCAGCGACGCCGTGGCCTTCAACAGCCGCACCCGCGCGTTCGAGCAGGATACCGACTATCAGGAAGTGTTCGGCTATACCGGGTTCGGTGGCGCCTATGCCGATGCCGGCCGCACGATCGCCAACCGCGCCTGGTATTTGAACCGCGCCAAATATTCGGGCCTCAGCAGCGACAACAATGTCGTGCTGAGCTTCGACACCGGCCCGCTCGAGCATCAGATCCTCGCCGGGTTCGACTATACCGAATTCCGCGAGGACAAGGAGGAAGGCTTTGGCCAGGCGCCCGGGCTCAACCTCTACAACCCGGTTTACGGCGTGCCGTTCGCAACGGGCGTGGGCTGGACGACGGACACCAAGAACACCCAGCTCGGCTTCTACGCGCAGGAGCAGATCCGCGCATGGGACCGCGTCTCGATCGTCGTCGGCGCGCGGCATGACAAGGTGAAGTCGAACGTCAACGGCTTCCAGAACCCGGACAATGAGGCCTGGACCTTCCGCGCCGGCATCATCGGCGATGTGGTGAAGGGCGTGTCGCCCTATTTCAACTATTCGGAATCCTTCCTGCCGGTGTTCGGATCGAACTTCTTCGGCGTCGCCTATGTGCCGCGCACCGGCCGCCAGTATGAAGCCGGGATCAAGTTCCAGCCGAATGCGCGGATGCTGCTGACCCTCGCAGCCTATGACATTAAGGAACAGAATGTTCTGATCGCCGACCCGGACGAACTACAGAACTTCATCCAGGGCGGTTCGACCCGCTCGCGCGGCGTCGAGGCGGAGGCCAAGGTGAAGCTGCCCGGCCAGTTCGACCTGACGGCGTCGTACAGCTACACCCGCGCCGAATATCTGGTGGTCGATGGCCGCCAGCGCGGCGACCGGCGCGAGAATCTGCCCGAGCATCAGGCATCGCTCTGGGCGACCAAGGGCTTCGACCTGGGCGGCGATCTGAGCGCGCGGATCGGCGGCGGCGTGCGGTATCAGAGCGACAAGGTCAGCTTCGACCAGCTCTACACGATCGATCCGGTGACGCTGTTCGATGCGATGGCGGAACTGACCTATGGCAAATGGTCGCTGTCGGTGAACGCCGCGAACCTGAGCAACGAGCGCGTCTATACCAATTGCAGCTATGACAGCTCGCCGACGGTGCAGGAGGGCTATTGCTATCTGGGCAAGGACCGCACCGTACTGGTGTCGCTGCGCCGCAAATTCTGACACATGCCTGTCCGGGCCGGGATCGCGATGCGGTTCCGGCCCCTGTTCTTTTCGGGGACCCGCCATGAAGCCATCCTTCGCCCTTGTTCTCGCAGCCACCCTCGCCGCAGGCGTCAGCACGACCGCCATCGCCAGCGACCGGGTGACCGCCGACACGATCCTGACCAATGCGCGCATCTACACCGTCGACAAGGCGCAGCCCTGGGCGGAATCGGTGGCGATCAAGGACGGCAAGATCGTCGCGGTCGGAACACGGGCGAAGGTCGAAAAGCTGAAGGGCAAGGCGACGCGCATCGTCGATCTTGGCGGGCGGCTGGTGCTTCCCGCATTCGGTGACGCGCACGCCCATCCGCTGTTCGGCGGCCTGGGGCGCACGCGCTGCCCGTTGCACGACGGCCGGAGCATCGAGGACTATCAGCGGATGATCGCCAAATGCGTTGCCGACACGCCGGGCAACGGCACGGTGTTCGGCGTCGGCTGGGAGGATTCGCTGTTTCCGCCCAATGGCGTGCCGGACAAGAAATATCTGGATGCGGTCAGCACCACCCGCCCGCTGATCTTCGATTCGATCGGTGGCCATACCTATTGGGTCAACTCCAAGGCACTGGAACTGGCGGGGATCACCAAGGACACGCCCGACCCGGCCAACGGATCGATCGACCGCGACCCCGAAACCGGCGAGCCGATCGGTGCGCTTCAGGAGACCGCGCAGGGGCTGGTCGGCAAGCTGGTCCCGCCGCCGACCGATGCGGAAATCCAGAATTCAGTCAAATATGTCGCCGAGCATTTCAACAGCCTGGGCATCGTCAGCTGGAACGATGCGGGCGTGGAGTATGACGATCAGGGCGGCAGCCGGATGGTCGATGCGTACAAGGCGGTGAAGGATGCGGGCGATCTGACCGCGCATGTCACTGTCTCGCTCAAATGGCAGAATGAGCGCGGGATGGAGCAGTTTCCCGGCCTGGTGAAGGCGGCGGAGCGGGCGAACGCGCTCGGCATCCCGACCCACACCGTCAAATTCTATGTCGACGGGGTGATCCCGCAGCGCACGGCGTACATGCTCGCCCCCTATGAAGGCAGCACCGAGCGCGGCAAGCCGCATATCGACCCGGCGATGCTGACAGAGGCGGTGGTGGAGACCGACAGGCGCGGGATGCACGCCTTCCTCCACGCGATCGGCGACGGGGCGGTGCGCATCTCGCTCGACGCGATCGAGGCGGCGCGCAAGGCCAATGGCGTGAAGCCGACCCATCACATGGTGACGCACCTCAACGTGATCGATCCAGCGGACCAGCCGCGCTTCGGCGCGCTCAACACCTATGCCCAGTTCCAGCCGACCTGGTCGTCCTGGTACCCCTATATGGAGCTGACCGAGCAGGCGATCGGCAAGGAGCGGATGAAGTCGATCTATCCCGCCGGAAGCATCGTCCGATCGGGCGGCAAGCTGGCCTATGGCGCCGACTGGCCGGTCGCAACCGCGAACCCGCTGGAAGGGCTGGAGGTCGCGATCACCCGCCGCACCGCGGGCGATCCCCAAGCCCGCCCGCTACTGGCCGACGAAGGGGTGACGCTGGAGACGGCGATCGAAAGCCACACGCTCAACGCTGCTTTGGTCAACGGTCTGGACAAGGTCACCGGATCGATCGTCACCGGCAAGAGCGCCGATCTGGTCGTGCTCGACAAGGACCTGTTCAAGCTGTCGCCGTACGAGATCACCAAGGCGAAGGTGCTGGTGACGTTCTTCCAGGGGAAGGCGGTATATGGGGAGCTGGAGGCGTTGAAGCCTTAGCGCAGGCTTTACCGGCGGATCTGAGTTCCCGTTCCCATTCCTCCCCTGCGCCGCAGGGGAGGGGGACCATGCAGAGCATGGTGGAGGGGCCGCCCCGAAGAGGGCGGAATTTTGCCGAGATGCTGTCGGCCGTCTGCGCGGCCGCCCCTCCACCACCCGCTGCGCGGGCGGTCCCCCTCCCCTGAGACAAGCTCAGGGGAGGAAAGGCTTACCTATCACGGCCATGTGAGGGCGAACCTCAGCGTATCGGAGATCGCGCGCACCGGCACGGTCATATGGCCTTCGTCCTTGTACACCTGCGACTGCACGCGCAGGCCAAAGGCGGAGAGCGGCTCCATTCGCTTCGCGAACGCCTCTGCATCCCAGCGTTCGAGGATCGCTTCCTCGCGTTCGCCCGATACGACCATCAGCCGCGCGACCGCACCGCCCTTCCCTTCGCGCAGCCGCGCGGTGAAGGCGCGTTCCTCCTGTAGCGTCAGCGCTTCATGCCAGAACAGCGAGGGGCTGGCGGCGATGATGGTGTGGAAGGCGCTGGGGCGGGTGAACAAGGTGTGGACCGCGAACAGGCCGCCGAGCGAATGGCCGAACAGCGACTGGCGCTGGGCGTTGATGGGATAGCGTTTGCCGATCTCGCCGCGCAGCTCGACGGTCAGGAAATCGAGGAACCGGTCCCAGCCGCCATTCTTCTCCTTCGCGAACTTTGCATAGGCGGGAGACGTCGTCGGCGCGCCGGTGAAATCGTCGATCCTGCGGACATGATAGGCATCGTCGGTCGGATAGCCGATGCCGACGACGATCATCTCCTGCCCCTTGGTCCAGCCGATCATCCGCCGCGTCTCGGCAAAGGCGGCGAACAAAGCGTTGCCGTCAGTCACATACAGGACGGGAAATCCGCCCTCGGGCGGCTCGCCCTCCGGATAGGACACGAAGATGCGATAGGTGTCGCCATGCGCGGCCTTCATGTCCCAGGTCGCGGTGAAGGGCATGGCGTAGCGCGGGGCGGCGGGGGCCGGTGCCTGCTGTGCCCAGCCGGGTGTTGCCACTGCCAGCGCCGCCGCCGTTCCGATCCATGTGAGTGCGCGCATCTCGACCCCTTCCCGTTGCAATTTGACCGACAGTCTAATCCCGCGCGGCGATGCGCCAATGGCGCGGGCGGGTAACGCCGCCGCTCACGCGGGTAGCGATGCCGCGCGCCGCTGTGCGCGGGGGAGCAGCAGGATCATCGTCGCAGCGACCAGCCCGCCAAGCCCCATGACCAGCGACACCGCAAGCAGGCTGGCGCCATTCTGGAAGAGCCAGCCCGCGACCACCGGCCCGACCACCGACCCGCCCCGGCCGATGCCGATGACGAAGCCGGTGCCGCTCGCCCGCAACGCCGCCGGATAGGTCTTGGCCAGGATCGGATAGAGGCCGACCACCCCGGCATTGATGAAGAAGGCGGCGATGGCGACGGTCAGCGACAGCCGGGTCAGGTCAGGCCCCGCCAGCCCGAATGCGCCGATCGCCACGACCCCGGCCAGCATCGCGCCACCCACCAGCGGTCGCAGGTCGAAGCGCTGGCTGAGCAATCCGATCAGCACCGCGCCGGACAGGTTGCCGACATTGGCCCAGACCAGCACCCGCCCTGCCTGTGCCGCGTCGAATCCCATGCCCGACACCAATGTCGGGACCCATTTCTGGATGTAGTAGAAGAACATGATCTGCGCGAAATAGGCGATGGTCAGCAGGATCGTGATCCCCGCGAAATTGCGCGAGAACAGCGACAGGATCGATGGCTTGACGATCTCGCCCGGCGGCGGCGGCAGCGCATCGACCGGGGCATGGCCGATCGTCGCCATCGTGCGGTTGATCCGCTCCAGCGCCCCCGCCGGGCGGCGCGCGATCAGCGATTCGATCGATTCGGGCAGGAAGAAGATCGCGAGCGGGATTGCCACTGCGCTCGCCACCCCGCCCAGCATGAACACCGAGCGCCAGTCGCCGGTCGATGCCAGCAGTTCGGACGCGACGAGCCCGCCCAGAATCGCCCCGGTCGAATAGCCGGCGATGTTGAGCGCGACGTTCAGCCCGCGCCTATTGTCGTTGGAGAATTCCGCGACCATCGCGCTGGTCGAGGACAGCATTCCGCCGATACCGATGCCGGTCAGGAAGCGGATCGCCGACAGCATCGCGACCCCGCTGGCGATCGTCGCGGCGAACATGCCCGCCGCCATCACCACCAGGCAGGCGAGGATCGTCGGGCGCCGTCCGATCCGGTCGGCGACATTGCCGATCAGCACCGATCCGGCGGCCATGCCGATCAGCTCCATCGACAGGACGATGCCCAGTGTCGCCTTGTTCACTCCCCATTCCGCCGCGATGCCGGGCGCGGCGAAGCTGATCGCCAGCACGTCGAAGCCATCGAGCGCGTTGAGCATGATGCACAAGGCGACGACGGCGACCTGGCGCCAGTGCATCGGCGCTGCCGCGATGGCCGCGCGGGGGTCCTGGGTCATATCGCTCTCCTGAAGGGTGGGTTCGGTTGCGTGCGCTCTCTGCATTCATTCCCCCCCTGCCCTGTGGCGGAGGTGGCAGCGCGAAGCGCTGACGGAGGGGCGGCCGCGCAGAGGGCCCGAGCCGCTTCGGCAAAATTCCGCCGTCTGCGCGGCGGCCCCTCCACCACGCGCTGCGCGCGCGGTCCCCCTCCCCCAGCAAAGCTGGGGGAGGAATTATTTAGGTCAGCCGCTTCAGCCGATCCGCGACCACCGCCGCCATCTCGGCGCGTCGCTCCAGGCAGCGCGAGACCGGGCCGACCACCACCACCGACAATAATCTGTCGCTGCCGGGCAGCGGCATCGCGACCCCGGCAAGGTCGGGCGTATATTCGGTGTTGCTCTGGTGCCAGCCCATCGCCTCGGCCTCGGCCAGCCGTGCCTCGACCGCTTCCGGGCTGGCCGGGGTGGTCGGCGCATAGGCGACGAAATCGATCTTGCGGTACAATTTCTCCCGCTCCGCGCGGGGCATCAGCGACAGCAGCGCGCGACCCGCCGAGGTGGCGTGGATCGGCACCCGATCGCCGACCTGCGCGAAATAGCGCACCGGCTGGCGCGATTCCGCCACATCGACAAAGGTCGCGAAGATGCCAGCCGGGGCGGAGATCGCCGCCGTCTCTCCGGTCGCTTCCATCAGGTCGCGGGCGAGCGTCTGGTACTTCTCGGGCAAAGGTTCGGCATTGGTCACCGCCTGCGCCAGCACCAGCCAGCGCGGGCTGGGATAATAGCCGCCGCGCGTGCGTGGCTCGTAGAGCCAGCCCATACCGGCGAGCGTGCCGACCAGCTTGAAGGTGCTGGAGCGCGGCCAGCCGAGATCGTCGGCCATCTCCGCCGGGGTGGCCGGCTTCAGACGGCGCGCGAAATATTCCAGAATTTCGAGCGCATTGGCGGCTTGGCGGACGGTGGTCATAGCCTGATGTCTCGCCCCCGCCGCGCACTGTCAACGCGCCGTGAAGCCGCCATCGACCGGCAGCGCGACGCCGGTGACGAAGCTCGCCTCGTCCGATGCCAGCCACAGCGCTGCGTCGGCGATCTCGCCCGCCTGCACCAGCCGCCCCATCGGCACGTTGGCGATCAGCTTGGCTTCATTCGCTGCGGCCTCGGCTGGGTCGCCGCTGCGCCCGGTGAAACCGGTCTTCATCGGCGTGTCGGCAAGGCCGGGGCAGACGACGTTGACGCGGATGCCGTCGCCGGCCAGCGCCAGCGCGAGGCTCTTGGTCAGGCCGACCACGCCCCATTTCGCGGCGGAATAGATCGGGCTCATCATCGATCCGACAAGGCCGGATACCGACGAGGTGAAGATGATCGACCCGCCGCCGCGCTTGCGCATGTGCTGCGCCACCCGCCCCGCGCCGAGCGCCGCCGAGGTGATGTTGAGGTCGATCGCCTTGCGATAGGCGTCGAGGTCGAGATTTTCGACCGAGGCGGGACCCGGCATCCCCGCATGTGCCCACAAGATGTCGGCGCCGCCCAGCCATTCGACCGCCTGATCGATGCTGCCGGTCGCATCGTCCGGGTTGAGCAGGTCGGCACGGATGCCGGTCACCGTGTCCGCCCCGAACTCCGCGACAACGCCCTCCAGCGCCTCAGCACTGATGTCGATCGCGGCGACCTTGGCGCCTTCGCGCACGAAGCGTGCGACGCCCGCGCGGCCCATGCCGGACGCTGCGGCGGTGACGATGGCGAGTTTGCCGTTCAGGCGCATGGATTCAGTCCTTTCTCATTCCTCCCCCGGAGGGGGAGGGGGACCGCCAAAGGCGGTGGAGGGGTGTACCCCTGTCGATAGCGCGACACCCCTCCGTCAGCGCTGCGCGCTGCCACCTCCCCTTGCAGGGGAGGATTGAGGAGAGCCGCACGAGGCTAACTCGCAAACGGATCGGGGAATTTCCCCGTGGTGGAGATGATCGTAGTCTTGGTTTCGAGGAACGGGTCGAGCCCCTCGAGTCCGTTCTCGCGGCCCCAGCCGCTTTGCTTCACCCCGCCATAGGGGGTGGACCAGCGGATGTAGCGATAGGTGTTGACCCAGACCATGCCCGCCTCGATCCGCGCGGCGACGCGGTGCGCGCGGCCGGTGTCCGACGACCACAGCCCGGCGGCGAGGCCATAGGGGGTGGAGTTGGCGATTCTCACCGCTTCATCCTCGCCGTCGAACGGGATGATCGCGGCGACGGGGCCGAAGATTTCCTCCTGCGCGATCCGCATGTCGGCGCGGACATCGGCGAACACGGTCGGCTCGACGAAATAGCCGCCGGTCAGGCCGTCGCGATCGATGCGGTTGCCGCCGGCCACAAGCTGCGCACCCTCGTCGCGACCGATGCCGACATAGGACAGGGTCTTGTCGAGCTGCTGCGCGTGCGCCTGCGGCCCCATATGCGTGGCGGGGTCGAGCGGCATCCCGACCCGTACCCGGCCGGCGCGCTCGCGGAACGCCTCGACCACGCGATCGTAGATGGAACGCTCGACCAGCACGCGGCTGCCCAGCGCGCAGCTTTGTCCGCACAGCGCCCAGGCCGAGCCCGTCGCCGCGTTCAGCGCATTCTCGATATCGGCATCGGCGAAGATGATGTGCGGCGCCTTGCCGCCCAGCTCGAAGGTGCAGCGGGTGAGCGTGTCCGCGCCCGTCTTCAGGATCGTCTTGGCGGTCGAACCCTCACCGGTGAAGCTGATCTTCGCGACATCGGGATGCTCGACCAGCCGCGCGCCCGCGACCGTGCCGTCGCCGGGGACGACATTGACGACGCCCGGCGGGAAGCCAGCCGCCTCGAACAATTTCGCCAGCGCGAGCGAGGAGGCAGGCGTGGACTCGGCGGGCTTCAGCACGACGGTGCAGCCCGCGGCCAGCGCCGGGCCGAGCTTCCAGGCCGCGGCCATCATCGGCACATTCCATGGGGTGATCGCGCCGACCACGCCGACCGGGTGCCGGGTGGTGAAGGCGTGGACGCTGTCGTCCATCGGGATCGTCCGCCCGCCCAGCTTGTCGGCGAGCGAGGCGAACCAGTGATAATATTGGCTGTGCAACCCGATATCGCCGCGCGATTCGCGGATGGCGCGGCCATTGTCGCGCGTCTCGATCTGCGCCAGCGCATCGACCTGCGTCGCGTAGAGATCGGCGAAGTTGCGGAGCAGCGCCGCGCGCTCCCAGGGCGGCATCGCTCGCCAGGGGCCCTCGAACGCCGCCTTTGCGGCCGCCACCGCGCGGTCGATGTCCCGCGCTCCGCCAAAGGCGACATCGCCCCATGGCGCGCCGGTCGCCGGGTCGATGCTGGGACGCACGCCGCCACCCAGGGGCTTCACCCATTCGCCGCCGATGAACAGCCTGTCGAACGCAAACCCGTCGAACATCCCGACTCCAATCAATTTCTATTTGTGGACTTATTTGTCCCTGTATAGAAATTTAAGTCAAGAGAGGGAGATGGGTAAATGCTGTCGCTGCTGAAGGGAATCCGGGTCGTCGAGGTGGGCGCCGTGGTGCTCGGCCCCTATGCAGGCCAGATCCTCGCCGACCTGGGCGCGGAGGTCGTCAAGGTCGAGCCGCTGGAGGGCGATATCGCCCGGTACGCGCATCCCACGGGCGCGGGCGGTGGCGCGCTGTTCGTCAACAACAATCGCAACAAGAAGATGGTCGCGCTCGACCTGAAATCACCCGACGGGCGCGCGGCACTGACCGCGTTGATCGAAACCGCCGACGTGATCTTCCACAATATGCGGGTGGATGCAGCCGAACGGCTGGGGCTGGGGTTCGAGGCGGTTGCAGCGATCAATCCGCGCGTCGTCCATTGCGCGGCGATCGGCTTTGGCCAGCGCGGCAGCTATCGCGACCGCCCGGCGTTCGACGATATCATCCAGGCGGCGAGCGGCATTGCGGGTCTCGGCGCCGCAACCGCGGGCGAGCCGCGCTTCGTACCGACGATTCTGGCGGACAAGGTGGCGGCGCTCCATGCGGTCTATGGCATATTGGCCGCGCTGGTCGCGCGCGCGAACGGGCGTGAAGGGCCGATCAAGGTCGAGGTGCCGATGTTCGAGGCACTGGCCGCGTTCCTGCTCAACGAGCATCTTGCCGCCGCAACCTTCGACCCTGACGGCGCGGTCGGCTATCCCCGCATCCTTTCCCCACACCGCCGCCCGTTCCGTACGGCGGACGGGTGGATCGCGGTGCTGCCCTATACCGACCGCCAATGGCGCGCCTTTCTGACCGAGGTGGAGCGCACCGACGTGATCGCGCAGGACTGGTTCGCCGACCCGCGCCAGCGGCCGGCGCAGATCGACACCCTCTACGCACTGGTGGCCGAGGCGCTGCCCGCGCGGACGACCGACGCGTGGATCGAAGCGCTGGAGGCGCGTGATGTGCCCTGTTCGCGGGTCGCGGAACTGGGCGATCTGCTGACCGATCCGCATCTGGCGGAGATCGGCTTTTTCGATGTGCCGGAGGGCTATGGCGAAGGGGTCGTCCGTATGCTTCCCCAGCCGGTTGTGTTTGAGGGCGTCGAGGCGTCGCTCGACACCGCGCCGCGCGCGCTGGGGGCCGACAGCCGCCAGATTCTGCGCGACTGCGGGCTGGACGAGAGGCAGATCGAACGGCTGATCGCGGCGGGGGTGGTTGGGGCGGCTTAAGCCGCTTTCGGGCTGAGTTTCATCGCTCCGTTCCCCGGCGCAGGCCGGGGCCCAGTATCAATGAACACGAGGCGGCATCCTGCCTCGAAACAGCTCGCAACTGGGCCCCGGCCTGCGCCGGGGAACAGCGTGAGGCAATACGGCCCGAAACCGCTCAAGAAGTCGTCATCTCTGCGAACGCGGGATGAGTTGGGTAGGTTAGGCGAGCTTTTCGCGCACAAATTCCGCCCCATCGGCGATCGCCTCCCGCGCCACAGCCGCCACCGACATCGCTTCAAGAAAGCTGTGCGTCGCCCCGGCGTAGAGCTTCTCCCCCGTCTCGACGCCAGCCGCGCGCAGGCTGGCGGCCATTGCCACCGATTGTTCGGTAAGCAGATCGCATTCGGGAATGACCAGAAACACCGGGGGCATCCCCGCCATATCGGCGCGCAGCGGGCACACCAAAGGATCCGCGCATTCGCTCGCCATGTCGGTCAGGTAGTTGGCGAAATAGGCCAGCGCCTCTTCGCGATCGAGGTTGGAGGTCGGTCCCCCGAAATCGCGTTCCGCTTCGTCCGAGATGATGTTCGAGAAATAGCCGTAATTGGACAGGATCGCGCGCACCAACCCGCCCTCGCCCCGGTCGCGCAGCCGCAGCGCGGTGGCGAAGCTCAAATTCGCCCCCGCCGAATCGCCGCCCATCGCCAGTCGGCTGCCGTCGACGCCCAGTTCCCCGCCATGGTCGCGGAGCCACAGCATCAGCGCCTCGATCCGGTCGAGCGCGACCGGATATTTATGCTCTGGCGAGAGCGGGTAATCGACGCCCACCACGACAAAACCCCCGGCGGCGGCATATTCGCGCATCAGCCGATCATGCGTATCGATCGAGAACAGGGTGAACCCGCCGCCGTGCAGGTACACCAGCGCGGGTGCAGGCTGCGATGCGCCTTCAGGCAGATAGACGCGGATGTGCAGCGACCCGGCGCCGGGATCGAACACCCGCTCCAGCGTCCGCGTCATCGCGGGGCCACCCTGCGTCCAGCGCGACCGAACCGCCTCGCACACCGCGCGCTGGCCGGGATAGTCGAGCGAGGCGAGTGAAGGGTGCGCCGCCCAGCGCGCCTTCATCTCATCGAGGAAGAAGCGGATTTCCGGGTCGATCACTCTTTCGGCTCCAGCGGCAGCCATTGGGTTTCCTTCTCGCCGCCCGCGAACCAAGGGGCCGGCAGCTTGCGCCGTTGCGGCCAGAGTTCGTCGAGCGTGTCGGCGTCGAACAACTGCCCACCGCGCATCACCAGGCTGAGCGAGCGCGTATTGCGGATATCGGTCAGCGGATCGCGGTCGAACACCACCAGATCGGCATATTTGCCGGCCTCCAGCGTGCCCATATCGCCGAGCCGCCCGATCACCTCGGCAGCGCCCGCAGTCGCGGCGTGGAGGATCGCCATCGGCGTCATGCCACCCAGCGCATGGGCCTCCATCTCGTAATGATAGCCGATGCCGGGATCGTCGCCATGCGCGCCCATGCCGACCAGCGCCCCAGCCTCGGCCAGCCGCGCGGTATCCCGGGCCAGCGCAGGCGCGCGGGATGCGGCGAGCGAAGACCAGTCGCGCTGCGCCAGCTTCGCGGCGATCGTCGCTGGCGGCCAGAAACGGCGCACCTTGGCGTCGAGCGCGGGGTCATATTTACCGACGAAGTGATGCTTCGCCGCCGGGCTGCTGGTGTTGACGAGCAGCGTCGCGACATAGCTGGTGCGAGTAAGCGCGAACAGCTTGATGACATCCTCCTGCAACGGCGCGATGGGCAGCGCGTGTTCGCTGCCCGCATAGCCATCCAGCAGCTGCGTCAGGATCAGCTTGGGATTGTGGCTCCCCTCCGTGGTCGGGATCAGCCCCTGCGCGCGCGCTTCCATCGCGATCCATTGCCGCACCGTCCGGCTCTCACCGCGATATTGCTTGATATTGGTGAGGCCCCACGCCTCGCTGTAGCGGCGCAGCACCGCGCGCACCTGTTCGCGCGAGGTGAAGCGTTCGCGCGCGAAAATGCCGGGGCCGGTGGAGCGAAGCCGCGGCGCGATCATCAGTCCGGCATCGATCAGATCCTGATAGGCGATCTGGTCGATGGTCAGCGTCGAGGGGTCGAAGGCGGTCGTCACGCCAAAGGCGAGCCGCGCCCGCATCGACGTGTCTTCATAGGCGAGGGCATAGCGGCGGATCGAGCCGATGTGATCGTGATCGTCGATCAGGCCGGGCGCAACGGTCTTGCCGCCGAGGTCGCGGGTGGGCGTTCCGGCGGGCACCGCGAAACTTCCGCGCGGGCCGATTGCGGCGATGCGGTCTCCGGTCACCAGGATATCGGCATTCTCGATCACCCTGTCGCCATCCGCCATGGTGAGCGCGCGGGCGCCGCGCAGCAGGATGCTGCCCTGTGGCCGGGCGCGGGGCAGTTCGGCGATCAGCTCGACATGGCGGGTCGGTATCGGCGCGGTCGGATCGGGCAGGACTTGCAGGAAATTGCCCACCGACCAGACCAAAGCCCCGTCGCTGCGCCAGTCATAATAGTTGGCGCCGATATCGGTCACCTGCCGCCCCGGATTGTCCGCCGCGCCGAGATCGACCGGCGTTGCGGGGTCAGCCGGGACGGGCAGCAGATAAAGCTGCTCGCGCGCCTGCGCCGCCAGCCATTTGCCGTCCGGGCTGATGCGGATATCGTCCATCTTCGCCGGGGCTTCGGTGAAATAGTAATTTTGCGTCAGCAGCTTGGCGACGGGACGCTGCGCTCCACTGGCGAGATCGACGGCGATGAGGCCATCCTCGCTCATCAGATGCACTTCGCCCGGCGCCGCGCGGGTGAAATGCGGGCGCTGGCCCAGCGTGCCGCTGGCAATGACCCGCGCCTCCCCGCCACTGGCAGGAATCGCGACCAGTTCGCCCGACCGCAGCGGCGAGACGATATAGCCGCTCAGCTGCCGCGCCGCCGCCGCCGAGCGTACCGTCAGCACATTGCGCCCATCGGGAGCAAAGACCGGCCAGGTGTAGAAGGCGGACAGGGTGCTGAGCTTCACGGGCGCGCTCTTCCCGTCCGCCGCGACGGTCCAGACCGCCCCACCCTCACGCTCGCTCCAGGTCGCATAGGCGATGCGCTTGCCGTCGGGACTCCAGCCGGGCTGGGAGGCAGGGTCGCCGACGATTGGCAAGCGGATCGAGGGTCCGCCGTCGACCGGCTGGACATAGATGCTGCCGAGCGCCGCATAGGCGACGCGTGTGCCGTCGGGCGCAACGCTGGTTCCCATCGGCAGCTTCGCGCGCACCGGCCCGGTCGGCTCGCGCACCGCGATGCGGGTTGACATGCCGACCTCAAGGTCGAGCCTGGCGGTAAAGGGGATTTGCGTCGCCGCCGATCCGTCCACCGGGCGCCGCTCGACCCGGCCTTCGAACGCGATGAGGATCGCCTTGCCGTCGGGCGTAAAGGCATAGCGCGGGATCAGGTCCATCCACGCCGCGCCGTTCATCAGGTCGAGCGGGGCGGGCCCGAGATCGCGGTCCAGCCCGGTCGTCAGGTCGCGCACCCGCAGCCGCGTCTCCGCCATGCGCCGCGTTGCATAGGCGAGCAGTCTGCCATCCGGGGAAATGGCCGGGCGGAAGAACGTCTCCTTCGCGGCCTCGCGCGAGCCGGAATTGGTGATGACCGGCGTTTCCTCGCCGGTCGCGATGTCGCGCCGGACGATCGTCCAGGCGACGGACTGGTCGAACGACTGGTCCGCAACGGTGCGCGCGAAATAGAGATAGTTGCCGTCGCGCGAGGGCGAGACGCCGAGCGTGCTCTGCTCGCCGCGCGCGGTCTTGATCGGCGCGACCAGTTCGCCCGGTCCGCCATCGACCGGGTGCCGCCACAGCTCATAATGGCCGACACGGATGCGGTGGCGGCTGACATAGATCGACTTGCCGTCGGCGCTCCATTCGGGCGAGGTGCGCACCGCGCCCTCGTCCTCCGACGTGATCCGCCGCGCCGCGCTGCCATCGGCGCGGGCGATCCAGACATTGTCGCCACCCGACCGGTCGCTGACATAGGCAATCCAACGGCCGTCCGGGGAGAAGGTTGGCTGAACCTCGAACGCGATGCCCTGCGCGATCGGGATGGCCCGACCACCGGTCGCGGGCATGGCGTAGAGTTCGCCCAGCATGTCGAACAGGATCGTCTTGCCGTCGGGCGACACCGCGAGCGACATGAAGGTGCCGCTCGATACGTCATAGCTCAGCGTGCGGCGCTCCGTGAGCGGCAGATCGTCCTTCGCCATTGCGGGCACGGCCAGCGCGCACAGCGATATGAAACCCAATGCCGCGCGAACCATAGCCATTTCCCCGAACATTCCCTGCATCGCCTATCCGGCAAGTTCGCGCGACCGCGCCGCCGCCGCATCGACGACCGCCCGGGCGAGCCGGTCGATCGCATCGTCCTGATCCATCTGCGCGAGGCCGGCCGCCGTGGTACCGCCGGGACTGGTCACCTGCTGGCGAAGTTCGGCCAGTTCGGCGGAATCGGCGCCCGCCAGCGCCGCCGCGCCGGTAAAGGTCGCGCGTGCAAGCTGCATCGCGACGTCGGCGGAAAGTCCCGCCTGCGCGCCCGCCTTTGCCAGCGCTTCGGTGAAGCGGAAGAAATAGGCCGGGCCGCTGCCCGATACCGCAGTCACCGCGTCGATCTGGCGCTCGTCGTCGAGCCACACGACCGCGCCGGTCGGGGCGAGCAGTTCGTTGACCGTAGCGAAATCGCTCATCCGCACATCGCGCCCCGCGACCGCGGCGGTAATCCCCTGCCCGATCGCGGCGGGGGTGTTGGGCATGGTTCGCACCAGGCGGCCGCTGCCCAGTGAGTCGCCTAACCCTTGAAGCGTGATCCCCGCCATGATCGACACGAACAGCGCATCGCGTGCGGCGATCGGGCGCAGCGATTCGCCGATCGAGGGAAAGATCTGGGGCTTGACCGCCAGCACCACGGCGAGATCCCCGTCGGGCTCGACATCGGCGAGCGCATCGACCCGCTCCGCCCCTTCGGGCAGCTCACTCGCCATGGGGTCGAACACCAGCACGCGATGCACGCCACGCCAGCCCCGCGCCATCGCGCCGCCCATCCGCCCACATCCGATCAGCAGAACATCCATCAGCGCGCCTCCTTGTACCGTTCGGCGAGCACGTCCTGGCGTGACCGGTTCGATACCTCGCGCCCCTCGATAATCACCCGCACGGCATTGGTCGACGGCTCAAGCGGGTCGCCATCCCACACCACCAGATCGGCGTCCGCGCCGGGGGTTAGCGTGCCGCCGCCCCGTCCCCAGATGGCAAGCGGCGCGACCGTGACGGCGCGGAGTCCCTCGATCCAGCTGAGGCCGTTGGCGACAGCCAGCCCCGCGCCTTCGCGCAACGCCAGACCGGCATTGTAGTTGGAATGGATCGTGCCGCCCACCTGGCCGAGCGCAAGCGCGACACCCGCGCGGCGCAGCAGGGCCGCATTGTCCTGCCGATTGCCCAGTTCGTCGAAGCTGCGGGGCAGATTGGCCTGCGGGTCGAGGATCACGGCGATCTTCGCTGCGGCGAGGGCGTCCGCTGCGCGCCAGGCCTCGGCCCCGCCGACGATGACGACGCGGATGCCGAAATCGCGGGCCAGCGCGGCGGCCTGTCGCATGTCGCTCTCGCGATCCGTCTGAATCGCCAGCGGGACGTCGCCGCGCAACACCGCGCGGATCAGCAGTTCGCCCGCGCGCTTGCCGGGCGGCCCACCAACTTTGCCCTTCTTGCCCTTTTTCGGCCTCGCATCGGGCCGCGCCTCATTCAACACCTTTCGCAGCGCCGCCCATTGCACCGCACGCGACCCCAGCCGCTCC
The DNA here is from genome assembly GCF_007833215.1 of Sphingomonas suaedae. NCBI lineage: Bacteria > Pseudomonadati > Pseudomonadota > Alphaproteobacteria > Sphingomonadales > Sphingomonadaceae > Sphingomonas > Sphingomonas suaedae. Next base: position 3,556,942 of record NZ_CP042239.1, on the reverse strand, counting down.
CACGCGCCGCCGCCGATCACCGCATAGACGCCGATATCGGAGCGATCGAGAATATCGACCCCCTCGCGCAGCCGTACGAAGCTTGCCTCGCCGTTGAACGGCGCAAATCGCGACGGCGACGGATAGACCAGCGCGCGGGTGAGTCCATCGGCGCGCGCCAGGCTGACCAATGTCGAATTGCCGTTGAGCGCGCGGCTCATGTCGAACCCGGCATTGCGTTCGTCGGCAGACGCGGTGTCGCGTGTGTCGCCCGATCCTGACACCTCGACCAGACCGATCTGGGTCGCCGCGTTGACCAGCCCCGGCGTCACCGGCTTGCCGCGCGCATCGATCACGGTTGCGCCTTCGGGCACGGCGCCTCCGGACGTCACGGAAAGGATCTTGCCGCTCTCGATCAGGATCGTAGCGTCGTGCACCGGGGTGTCGCCCTCCAGCGTCCATGCCTGGGCATGGGTCACCGCGACCGTCTGGGCGGAGATCGGTGCGGCGATTGCCAGCGCGACCAGCGATGCGATCAGCTTCATGGCTTAACCCCGCCGCGCCCGGCTTCGAAATCGGACACCGGCCCCGCCGACGCGCGGCTGCGGTCATGGGCCACCGCGCCGTCGATCAGCACCAGATCGGCCTTGCTGTAGATGCTGAACGGATCGCCCGACCACAGTACGAGATCCGCGCGATAGCCCGGCGCCAGCGTCCCCACCTGCTTGTCCAGCCCCAGCAATTTCGCCGGATTGCTGGTGGTCCATTTGATCATCACCTCGGGCGGTGTGTCGATGCCGATGCGTCGCCCCGCCGCCGCCGCCTTGGCCGCCGCAATGTTGAGCCGCTGGCCATCGGCGGCGGAGTCCGAATGCATCATCACGCATACGCCTGCGCGTTCGAGCAGCGGCGCTTCGGCGCGCACCGCATCCTGCGCCTCCATCTTGAAGCCCCACCAATCGGCCCACACTGCGGCGCATGTCCCGGCATCGCGGAGCAGGCCGGGGATCTTGTACGCCTCGGTCGCATGGTGGATCGCGCCGATGCGGAAGCCGAACTCCTTCGCCACCGCCAGCACCGACGCGATGTCATTGGCGCGATAGCAATGGAAATTGACGCGGATATCGCCGGACAGGATGCCCGCCAGCGTCTCCAGCTTGAGGTTGCGCTTCACCCCGTCGCCGCGCTCCACCGCGCGCTTGTAGGCCTGTGCATCGATGAAGGACTGGCGCATGAACGCGACCACGCCCTGGCGGCTGGTCGGTCCCGCATTGTCGTCGTCCGCGCCCCAGCTTTTGGGATTTTCGCCGCACGCCATCTTGAATCCCTGAACGCCGCCAACGGCTTTCATCCCCCAGACGGTCGGCGCGCGCACCGGCTTTACCACCACCGATCGTCCGGCGAAGATCGGGGTCGATCCGGGCAGGATCTGGATCGTCGTCACGCCCGCCGCCAGCGCGCGATCGAACGCCATGTCCTGCGGGTTCACTGCGGTTTCGATCCAGGTGTCGGCGCTGTCGGGGGTCGCCACTTCGGATACGTCGCTCGCCTCGCGGTCGATGGCGGTCAGCGGCATCACCCAGGTGCCGCCATGACTGTGAACGTCGATCACGCCGGGGGTGACCCAGCGGCCCTTCGCGTCGATCTCGCGCACGCCGGGGTTCGCCAGCGCCTTGCCAAGCGCGACGATTTTGCCGCCGCGCACCAGCACATCGCCGCCGTCGATCCGGCCCCCGGCACCATCCAGGATCGTCGCACCGCGCAGCAGCATGTCGTCAGGCGCCGGGGCCTGATAGCGGCTGGGGAACGGGTCCTGCCGCCAGGGCGCGACCGTCTGCGCCGTCGCAAGCGGCGCGGCAAGCAGGGCCGCCGCCGCAAGTCCGCCAACGACACCCCGCGCCATCATTACCGCTCCGGGTTGAACCGGCGCATCCACGCCGTCATGTCGCCATCGGGCAGTGCGTCGAGGATCGCGTCCAGCGTCTGCGAATCCTCGTCCTGCCCCAGCTTGAACTTGCCCGACAGGCTGGTCACCCGCGCCCGAAAGCCGATGATCCGGTCGAGCATCGCGCGATAACGCGGCCCCAGTTCCTCCACGCTCCATGGATCGGGCCGCCCCGCCTCCATCGCGTCGATCAACACCTTGAGCGATAGTTCGGTCAATGCGCTGCCGAATTCGACCTGCGCGCCGACCGTCACCTGCGCATAATTCCAGGTCGGCGCCCAGTCGCGACGGCGGGCATGTTCGGGACTGATATAGGCCTGCGGCCCGGTGAACAGGATCGTCGCGCGCGGATCGTCTTCCAGCGCCGCATAGAGCGGATTGGCGCGCATCAGATGGCCGATCAGTTCGACCAGCCGCCCGGCATCGTCGAACACGCCGATCAGGGGCAACAGGCTGGCATCGGCCGGCGTGGCGCTGCCGCCGCACACCCAGGCGAGCGGATAGGCCTCGATCAACGCACGCACATCGGCGTTATCGAACCGTTCGAACAGCGGAACCTGTGTCGCCGTGATGCCGTTCGCGTCGCTCATCTGCCCCGTTACCCGTATTGAATGGCCCCCTTGTTTCCGATGGCCGGGGCAGGGACAAGCGCCAATTCATAAAAGGATGATGGTCCACCGCCCGGTTGCGCAGCCGCATTCGAGCGACTAGCATTGGCCCCGGAATAGGCCAGTTTTGCATAGAGGAGATGGTCCAATGCTGCGACCGTGGCAGGTCAGCCTGGGGGATCGCATCGATCCGTCGCGCGACGTTCCCATCTATATGCAGATCATCCAGGCGCTGATCCGCGACATCGAACGCGGGCGGCTGACCTCCGGCACCTACCTCCCCAGCAGCCGCGAGCTGGCGGCGATCCTGGGAGTCAATCGCAAGACGGTGGTGCTCGCCTATGAGGATCTGATCGCGCAGGGCTGGCTGGCGTCGGCGGGGACGCGCGGGACGATGGTCTCGACATCGCTGCCCGAGCCGGTCAGCCGCCAGCGCGCCGAGGCGGAAGCGACGATGAGCGACGCGCCGATCGACTATCGCTATGCGACTCCCCCGGAACGCCCGCTCGCCTTGCCGTCTGGCCCCGGCCTCAAGCTCGACGAGGGCGCGCCGGACGGGCGACTGTTCCCGGCCGAGCTGCTCGCCCGCGCCTATCGCGCCGCCGCCCAGCGCGCGTCGCGCGAGAACCTGTTCCAATATGGCAATCCGCGCGGCTCTTCGGCCCTGCGCGAGAGCATCGCAACGATGTTGAAGAGCCAGCGCGGGCTGCCCGTCACCGCGGATAATATCTGCATCACCCGCGGCAGCCAGAATGGCATCTTCCTCGCCGCGCACGTTCTGGTCCGACCCGGCGATTCGGTGATCGTCGAGGCGCTGACCTATGAGCCCGCCGTCGCCGCCTGCCGGTCGCTGGGGGCGAACATCGTATCGGTCGGACTGGATCAGGGCGGGATCGATGTCGAGGCGGTCGAAAAGGCGTGCCGACGCAACGCGGTGCGCGCGGTATTCCTGACCCCGCATCACCAGTTCCCCACCACCGTGTCGCTACGCCCCGAACGGCGGTTGCGGCTGCTGGAGCTGGCGCACCAGTTCGGCTTTGCGATCATCGAAGACGATTACGACCACGAATTTCATTTCGAATCGCAGCCGCTGTTGCCGATGGCGGGCTATGGGCCGGGCCATGTCATCTATGTCGGATCGATGTCCAAGCTGCTGCTGCCAGCGCTGCGCATCGGCTATGTCGCCGCGCCGCCCCCGGTAATCGACGCGATCGCGCATATGGTGTCGCTGACCGATGGTATGGGCAACACGCTGACCGAAGATGCCGCCGCCGAGCTGATCGAAAATGGCGAGTTGCGGCGCCATGCGCGCAAGGTGCGGCAGGTCTATGCGAAACGGCGCGAGAATTTCGCGCGGGAGATCGATCGGACGCTGGGCGATATCGTCGATTACCGGACGCCCGACGGGGGCCTCGCCTTCTGGCTGCGTTTTCCGGATACCGATCTCGACACGATGGAGGCGCGCGCCGCCGCCATGGGACTACGCTTCGCCGCGTCTCGCTCGTTCATGACCCGCGACGATGCGCCGCGCGGGCTGCGCATCGGCTTTGCCAGCCTGAACGAGCATGAAGCGCGCACCGCCGTCGCAGCGCTGCGCGAAGCGGCGGGGTGAACCGCACTGGTCCCGCCAGTCGCGACGCAATTGGATGTTTGCCGATCCAGCCCGTGGGTGAAAGCTGTCCCCTCTGGGAGACAGAAGCATGATCGATCGTCGGACCATCCTTGCCCTCGGCGCCGGAACCGCCGTGACGGGCATAAGCCGCGCGGCCTTTGCGGGAAGCGACGACCAGCTCGATACAGCCTGGATCAATGCCAGGGTGTGGACAGGGGCTGGACCCGATGTTCGGACCGATGCGATCGGGGTGAAGGGCGAACGGATCGCGGCGATCGGTGCCGATGCGGTCCGCGCGCTCACCGGCAAGCGGACCCGCGTGATCGACCTTCAGGGCGCATTCGTGACGCCCGGCTTCATCGATCCGCACGTCCATTTCGTCATGGCCTCGACCATGTTGACCCAGGCTTCGTTGCGCGATGCCGCGAACCGGAAGGAGTTTGTCGAGAGGATCGCCGCTGCGGCAAAGGCGCTGCCCAGGGGCCAGTGGCTTGAGGGTGGCAATTGGGACCAGGACCGCTGGGGCGGGGAGATGCCGCACCGCAACTGGATCGACGCGGTCACCCCCGACACGCCGGTGGCGGTGATCCGCTACGACCTGCACATGCTGTTCCTCAACTCGCTGGCGCTGAAGCTGGCGGGGATCGACCGCAACACCGTGGCCCCGCCGGGCGGAGTGATCGAAAAGGACGCGAACGGCGAGCCGACCGGTATCGTCAAGGACTCGGCCAAGGATCTGGTGCTGCGCGCGATCGGCGAGCGGACCCCCGCTCAGATCGACGCCACGGTCGCCAAGGGGATCGAGGTCGCGCTGAGCAAGGGCGTGACGCAGGTCCACCCGACCGAACTGGAGACGATCAGCTTCGAGTCCACGCGCCGCCTGCGCGCCAGGGGCGAGACGGGTCTGCGCTTTCGCCACTACCTCCCGCTCAAGGACTGGGAGGATCAGGCTGCATTGATCGCGCGCGAGGGGCGCGGCGATGACTGGGTCCAATGGGGCGGCTGCAAGGTCGTGTTCGACGGGTCGCTCGGCTCGCGCACCGCACGATTCTACGAGCCCTATCTCGACGATCCGTCGACGCGCGGAATCATCGTCACCGATCCTGCCGATCTGCGCCGCTGGATCGAGGGGGCGGACAAGGCCGGGCTTCAGGTCACCGCCCATGCGATCGGCGACGAGGCGAACGACATCGTGCTCGACACCCTCGCCGCCGTCGCCAGGACCAATGGCCTGCGCGACCGACGCTTCCGGGTCGAGCATGTCCAACACATGAAGCCGCACGCAATCCCCCGCTTCAAGGCGCAGGATGTGATCGCGTCGGTCCAGCCCTATCACGCGATCGACGACGGCCGCTGGGCGGTGCGCCGGATCGGCGAGAAGCGGCTGGAGACCAGCTTCGCCTTCGGTTCGCTGGTCCGATCGGGCGCACATGTGTGCATGGGATCGGACTGGCCGGTCGCGCCGATCGATCCGTTCACCGGCCTGGATGCGGCGGTCAACCGCGAGACGCTGGACGGCAAGCATCCCGAGGGCTGGCATCCGCGGCAGCGCGTGACATTGGCGCAGGCGCTGCGGTGCTACACGGGCGAAGGTGCCTATGCGGGGTTCAATGAGGACAAAATGGGATTGATCGCGCCTGGCCTTCTCGCCGATTTCGCGGTGATGGATCAGGACCTTTTCGCGATTAATTCGCATTTGCTTTCCAAAACCAAGGTGCTACGGACCGTTGTCGGCGGGGTTCAGCGTTTCGGCTGAACGCCTTACCCGCCACTGTTGGAAGATTACCCGATTGGTCCCTTGCACGTGCGCAAACTGGATGTTTCGCGGCCCAATTTCGACCGACATGTTCAAGCTGCGATAACAGGTCTGGACCCGTATCCGGACCGTATCGGGAGGGAAAACACAACCAGTTTCGGGGGATACAAGATGGTTGCCAGTAAGATTGCACTTCGCGGAACTGGCGTGACGGCAATGACCGCCGCGCTGCTGACCAGCGCGCCCGCTCTTGCGCAGGATGCCGCGCCGACGGGAAGCGACGATGTCGTCATCACCGCCCAGCGTGACAACCAGACCCAGGTAAGTCGCAACGGCTCGCTCGGCGCGCTGGGCGACAAGGACGCGATGGACACGCCGTTCGCGGTCAAGAGCTACAACGAAGCACTGATCCTCAACCAGCAGCCACTGACCCTCGGCGCGGTGCTCGAAAACGATCCCTCGGTGCGCACGACGCTCGGCTTTGGCAACATGTCCGAACAGTTCGTGGTGCGCGGATTCAATCTGTATGGCGAAGATATCGCGATCGATGGATTGTTCGGCGTCACGCCGCGCCAGCTGGTGTCGCCTGAACTCTACGATCAGGTCCAGATTCTGAACGGCGCCAGCGCATTCCTGTTCGGCGCCGCGCCCGGCGGCTCTGCGCTGGGCGGCACCGTCAACCTGACGCCCAAACGCGCCAAGGACCGGGACACCAATCGCCTCACCGCCAACTGGCTGTCCGACGAGCATTTCGGCGGCGCATTCGATTTCGGCCGCCGTTTCGGCGCGGACGGTGCGTTCGGCGCGCGCGTCAACGGCGCATTCCGCTCGGGCGACATTGCGATCGATGACGAGTTTCGTCGTTCAGCGGTCCTCGGCGGCAGCTTCGACTGGCGCACCGACTCTCTGCGCGTCAGCCTCGACCTCGCCTACCAGAGCGTCAAGGCGCAGCACATGCGTCCGATGGTTCAGCTGAACAACAAATATGGAACGGTCACTGCGGTACCGCGCCCGCCCCGCGCCGACCTCAACTATGGTCAGCCCTGGTATAATCAGACGATCCGCGACCTCTTCGGCATCTTCAAGCTGGAATATGACCTGAGCGAGAATCTGATGTTCTACGCCTCGGCTGGTGCGCGCGACACGGCCGAGCGCGGTATCTATCAGGGCTTCCAGCTTCTCGATTCGACCACAGGCGATGCGTTCGTCACCGGGTCGAACATCCCGCGCAACGACAATAACGAGGCGGCGCAGGCCGGGCTGCGGTTCAAGGGCGAAGGCTGGGGCATCACCCACCAGCTCAACCTGGGCTATTCGCATAGCCGCTACGTCAACCGCAACTCGTTCGAGTTCGGTCGATTTGACGACGACGCTGCCAACGGCACCAACTTGAACAACCTTTACGATCCGCGGGAAATCGCGCTTCCGGTGTTCAACGCTTTCCGCGCAGGCGATCTCGACAATCCCGGCCCGGTCGAGCGCACCCGCCTCGACAGCATGTTCGTGTCGGATACGCTGGGGTTTGCCGAGGACGTCGTGCAAGTCACGGTCGGCCTGCGCTATCAGAGCATCCATCTGCGGCAATATGACCGGAACTCGGGCGCCCAGACGAACGAATATGTCAAAGGCACCACAACACCGGTCGTTGGTCTGGTGATACGTCCGAGCGACAGCGTTTCGCTCTATGCGAACCGTATCGAGGGCCTGGTCAGGGGTTCGGTTGCCCCCGCCGGCACGATCAATTTCGGTCAGGTGTTTCCGCCGTACAAGACGGTGCAGTATGAGGTTGGAGGAAAGATTCGGGTTGGGCGCATCAATGCCTCGCTGGCGCTGTTCCAGACGGATCGCCCCCAGGAACTCACCATCGCGAACGTCTTCACGGTCGATGGACTCCAGCGCAACAAGGGGGTCGAGTTCAGCGTCGATGGCGAAGTGATCGACGGCCTTCGCGTCATCGCTGGCGTCGCGGTGACCGATGCCGAACAGCGCCGCACCGCAGGCGGACTCAACGATGGGCGCGACGCCGTCGGCGTTCCGGAATATACCGCCAACGCCAACATCGAATGGGACGTCTATGGTGGCCTGACATTGACCGGCCGTGTGATGCAGACCGGCAAGCAACAGGTGAACGTCACCAACACGCTGGAACTGCCCGAATGGACCCGCTTCGATCTCGGCGCGCGCTATGTCGTCGCTGTGGCCGATGCGCCGGTCACCTTCCGCTTCAACGTCGATAACGTCGCAAACAAGCGGTATTGGGCGTCATCGCTGGGCGGCTATCTGGTTCAGGGTATGCCGCGGACGTTCAAGGCCTCGGCCACGATCGACTTCTGATCGCACCTTCGCGAGCCTAAAAGGGGGTCGCGTTTGCGGCCCCCTTTTTTGATTCGGCCCTTCTTCCGTGCATTCGCGCCGCGCCAAGGCCAAATTGAGACGCGGCGCATGGCGACGATCATGCTATGGCGCACCGCGCCGACCGGGCACGGCAACAGGAGATGGATATGCCTGTCCGACTGCGCGGGCTCATGATGCTTGCCACGCTGACGCTATGCGCGATGGCGCCGACCGCCGCACCCGCGATCGCCGAACCGGTCGCGGCGGATGGCGACGCGACCGACCGACTGCTCGATTTCCTGCGCAGCCAGAACAGTAGCGGAGTTCTGATCGTCCAGGACGGAAAGGTCCTGGTCGAGACATACTGGCCCCCGCCCCAAACGCCGCTCTTCCGCGCCTTCGTCCACGGTCGCACTGCCGATGGCGTATTGCTGGAGGATGTCGCCTCGCAGCAGAAGAGCTTCGTCGCGGTGCTGGTCGCGATCGCGCGCGACAAGGGGCTGATCGATCTCGACCAGCCGGTCTCCACCTATATCGGCGCGGGCTGGTCCAGGGCGACATCGGAACAGGAAGCGCAGATCACGGTCGCGCATCTGCTGACGATGAGTAGCGGGCTCGACGACACATTCGCCTATCAGGCGCCGCCCGGCACACGCTTTCACTACAACACGCCCGTCTATGCCGTCACGAAGCAGGTGGTGGCCGCCGCGGCGAAGCAGCCTCTCGAAACGATTACGCGCGACTGGCTGACGGGGCCTGCAGGGATGAGAGACACAGGCTGGCGCCAGCGCCCGCCCGCGCTTTCCGGCATCGGCAACGCCACCGGGCTGGTCACCACCCCGCGCGACACCGCGCTGTTCGGCGCACTGATCCTCGATCGCGGGGTGGCGCGTAACGGCGCGCGCATCGTGTCCGAAGCCAGTCTGATGGCCATGTTCGCGCCATCCGCGCCCAACCCGGCATATGGCCAGTTCTGGTGGCTCAATGGCAGCGCCTTCACGATACGCGCACTGGCCGGACGGGTCGAAGGGCCGCTCGTCCCCGCCGCGCCAGCCGACATGATCGGCGCCTTCGGCGCGTTCGAGCGACGGCTCTATATCGTGCCGAGCCGAAAACTGATCGTGGTGCGCAGCGGCGCGGCATCGGCTCTGAAGGATTTCGACCAGCAATTCTGGACGCGGCTGATGCAGGTCATCGACTGACGCGAGCGGCAGGTCAGGACTCTCACAGCCCCGCGCGCCCGCAAATGCTGCATTTTCGATGTACGTGGACCCATATCCTTCCTGGTCGAAGATGGACAGTCGATCGCATTCGCGACTCACGACGGCGCCGATCCCGATCGTGTCGCCTTGTTTATCCACGGCATCGGGCGCTGGGCGCCATCGTGTTCGATTCATCTTCGCGAGAGGATGCGCGCCTATTTCGAAGCCGTCTGCCGACGCACTTCATAGAGCTCGCTCTTGCCATTCTGCCAAATTCGATTCAGCCGCTCATCGCGAACGCCGTCGGGAAGCTGCACGCCCACCAGCCACAGATAATCCACCTCCTGCAGCGGCAGATGAGGCATTGTCTCGACCAGACCGTGCCTGCCGCGCTTTTGGAACGGTACAGTATAATCGACGCAACGATCGGGCCGCACGAGGTGTGAAGGATCGCGAGCATAGTCGCCGGGCGCGAACCGTATTTGCAGCATATGCACATTGGGCAGCGCCCAATGTGCATTGGTCCATGCGTTGCGCAACGGCGTGACAAGGTTGGCGAGGTGCTCGGTTCTGGGCGAGCGCCAGCCGACAATATCACAATCGACCAAACTGAGATTCATCACGCGGGATCCCGGCCGGATCTTCTCGATCGCCGCCAGTTCCGAATTGTAGCTACGTTCATAGTGGCCGAATGAGATCGTCGTCACGCCCAGCCTGAGAGCGAGAAGCAAAGCTCCCGCCACCATGACCCACCGCCTGGTCCGCAGGTCGACCGTGCGCCAATCCAGAAGCGCAAGCGCCAGGAGAAACGCATAGGGCGCGATTCTCAGATCGACAAAGTCGGTACCCGACAAACGGCCTGGCGAGATGAAAAACAGCGCGGTCGTCGCGATAACCGGTCCCGCGCTGCCGTGCGAATATCGGGCTCCACGGTACAGGCCGATCGCCAGCACCACCAGGGAAGCGACTACGGTGGAAATATCCAGAAAAGCGCTCTGGTCATGCACCGTCTCGAAAATCATGCGAAACTTGCGAAACACCGGCAAGGTCGTCGGGCCCGGAGCGGAGGCGCTCAGCAAAACGGGAAGAATGGCCGTGCCAAGCGGCCATAGGCGCATCGCCATATCGCGCAAGAGGTTCACCCCCCATTTGCGGGGTCGCCAGCCCTCCGCGCGACAAAGCTCCCAGCTGGATATCCAGACGACCAGAAAGGCGCCCCCCTGCGCATGGGCGATCATCAGTGACGGCACCACCAACAGGAAGAGTAACGCGCGGACGGTCCGGCGGCCGTCCAGCCCGATCCAGGCGGCGAATGCACAAAGGGCCAGTCCAGTCGCCAGTGTGAAATTCAGGAACCCCATCAGGAAGGCAATGTTGTAAATGAAGATCAGTGCCCACGGCAGGGACGCCGGCGCTCCCGAATTCAGTCTTCGGCTTACCGCGAGCAAACCCACAACGGTGATAAGGGGGGACAGCGCCGACAGCAGCCAGGTGGCTGTAAAAAGACCCAAGGGCGGGGCGAGAAGCTCGATAGCGAGCTGGCTCGCCATGTTGAGCGTCAACTTCCAGTCGAATCCGAAATCGCGAAACAGAGGGCTATCGGTCGGCGCCACCTGAACCGCGAAAGCGCCCATATGCCCTGGGACATCCGCGAGCGGCGGTATGCTTACGAAGAGAAATGGCAGTATGGCGGCGAGCGCGAATCCCACAATAGATGGCCAACGCAGCATCAAGGGCAATCTGGCCATTCGTGTACTCTGAACCATGCCCGCATCTACGAACTCGATCTTGCGATGTCACCGCGTCTTTCGCCTGCCGAGGGCCGTGGGCTTCGAGCATCTGCCGGATATTGTCGATAAGCTGTTCGGACATTGGGATGGGTTGGATCGGTGGCCTAGTTGGCGGCACTCCCCCGACTTGTCGGCGCGTCGGTCACACGCCGCCGTATCCCGATGTCGTGGTCACAGATAGGGCGCGAGTGCCCGTTGCAGGAGAGTCCGGACGTGCGATTAGTGCGGCGCTAGACTTCCAGATATCCCTTACGAACCTTTTCTGCGATCAATTTGGTCGCCTCCCGTTTTGCACGTTCGGGCGTATCGAAAACCTTGACGACCGTGCTACCCTTGGTCGCGACGCGACCGAAAATCACGGTCATCTCGCAGCCGGAAACGGCGATCTTCCAGAATTTGTCGGAACTTCCCTGCTGGAAGCGGAATTCGCTGAACGTCGGCGCGGTGGATTGCAAATCGGGTTGTTCGGTCGGCGCGGCTTCGTCCGTTTCACGCTTCGGCGAAGTGGCGCTCGGCTGCGGCATTGTGGATCCGTCGAATGGATCGTCGTCGTCATCATTTTCACCCTCGCGACGCAGCGCCGCCTCGATCTGGGCGACGACTGCGCCAGGGTCGCGCAGCCAGCTATGCGAAGGCACGTCGATCACCTTCCAGCCGAACGCACGCAGGATCGCGGGTTGAAAGACGTAACGGTCTTCAACCGATCCGGGGCCGTGGCCGTCAATCAGGATGCCAAGCTGGTAGCGGCCTCCGCCTTCCTCACATATGGCCAGATCGCAGCGGAAGCTGGCGCTGCCGACATGGACGTGGACATCATAGCCGCGGGCCGTCAGCGCCTCTGCCAGCGCATCCCGCAACGCGTCGGCGGGCGCGCTGCGTGCAAATACGCGTTGCGCCTCAGGATTGAGTGTTGCGAGCACGGCCTGACCATGGCTCGCATCGCCGCGCGACTGGGCCTCGGCAAAGGCGAGAAAGGTACGCAGCGCCCGTGCACCGTCATTATGGGTGTTGGTGATCGCCTCCGAGCGGATCGTCGAGACCACGGCCATGTGGTGGCGCGCACGGCTGAAGATAACGTTCAGGCGCTTTTCACCGCCACGCTGATTAATCGGGCCGAAGTTCATCGCCATGCGTCCATTGGCATCCGGCGCGTAGCAGATGCTGAGCAGGATCACGTCGCGCTCGTCACCCTGAACATTTTCCAGATTCTTGACGAAAAGGCCATTGATCTGGCCATCGTCCTCACGGGCATACTCCGCTTCAAGCCGCGCCGCGAACGCCTTGTCCTCGCCCGCCAGCGTTTCGAGTTCGTCCTCGATCTCGGCCTGCTGCGCTTCCGAAAAGGCGACGATCCCGATGCTGAGACCGGTTTCGCGGAACAACAGGTCGCGGACCATGGCTGCGATCAGCCGTGCCTCGGGCTCATTGACCCGCTTTTCGTACAGTCCATCCGCGACCGGGTGGAAACTGACCGCGCTGGCGAGCATCCGGCTGACCGCGACGGGCGCAGATGCGGGATCGTCCGAACGCAGCGGCTCGGGTGCGGCGGACGGGTCGGCGATGACGCGGTCGGGAATGGTGATCAGGCGGCCATCGTAGAAGGCGGCGTTTGAGAAGCTGATCAATGCCTCCGACCGGCTGCGATAATGCCAGGCGAGCAGTGTCGCGGGAAGGCTGCGCGCGGACTGGTTGAGCAGACTGTCCGCATCGAGAATGATCGCGACGGCCTGGCCATCCTCTTCGGCGGTGACCTGCATCTCATCCTCATCGCGCGCGGCAGCGAAGAAGCTGGTAGGCGGCAACTGCATCTCGTCGCCGACCACGATCACCTGCGGCGCGCGCGACAAGGCTGGCACGGCCTCTTCGGTCGGGATCTGGCTGGCTTCGTCGAAGATCACGACGTCGAACAGTTCGGGATGCAGGGGCAGCGTGTCGGACACCGATAGCGGGCTCATCAGCCAGATCGGTTTCAGGTCGATCACCACCGGTCCGGTCTCGTCGTCCGACAGGTCGCGGATCGAGCGGTAACGCATCGACTTGCCGAACTCGTGCTCAAGCTCGCGCCGTCCGGTCGAATAGATGCGCTTGAACTCGCGGCCGGCTCCATCGAGCTGGGTCACCGACAGCATCGAGCGCTTCACATGATCGCGGAAGCGCCGATGATTGGTCGCGAGGATGGTCGCCGAATTCTCGGCCTGAAGCAGCGCGCGCGCCTTCGCGGCGCGGCGGGCGCTGGACCCTAGTTCAGCCGCATCGAAGCGCTGAAGGGCAGGCTCATCGCGCAGGGCGCGCGCAAACGCCTCTTCGATCACATGCGCCTCGATCATCGGCGGGGCGAGCCGCAATGCCCGCATTGCAAACGCCATGCGCGGCCCCGCGGCATCGGCGGCGGCAAGCAGCGGGAGCAGGTCGGGCAATTCCTCCAGCCCCTCGCGCATGTCGCGCATCGCTTCGGATAGCGCGCCGATCGTCATGTCCCCCGCGTCTGCAAGGAAGCGCTCGCACAGCGCAGCAAGGCCTTCGATATGAACCGCAGATGCAGCTTCACGCGCTATCAGGCCAGCGGGGTCGCTGGCCGCGCGGGCATGAGCGATCAGCGTGCGCAGCATCGGCGCTGTCGCGGTTGCCCAGGCATCGCGCGCGACGGACAGCGCATCGGCATCGGTCGTTGCGAAGCGGCTCGCGAAAGAACCGCGCGCTTCGGCCTCGGCAGCGGCAGTTGCGTGACGCGCGGCCAATCGTTCGAGCACCGAAGTGACGCTAGGTTCGACCGCATGCGCCGAAAAATCGTACCGCGCGCGAACGGTGCGATTGAGACGTCGCCAGGTGCCGCTCAGGAACTTGAAGAAGGACGGCTCCTGCTGCCGCGCCTGATCAAGCGCTGCGGCGGTATCCTCGGGGGTCAACGGGTCGCGCCAGTTGGCAGCAGCCTCGGCCGCGGCCACAGCCTCGCCATGCGCGCGATCCAGCGTGGCGCGTCCAGCCGCGAACTCTGCTGACAGGGGCGACGCCGGATCGAGCAGCGTCAGGTTACCCGCGAGGTTCGTCTCGATGGCCTGCCGCGCCGCGCGGACCAACACCAGTGCATCGGACAGCCGCGTATCGGGGGAAAGCAGAAGCGCATCGTCCTCCAGCGCGGCGTCGAGCGCATCGATCAGGCGCTCACCTTCCGCGATCGCCGCTTGGGCTTCGGCATAGGCGCGGTCGCTCGCTACCATCTGGGGCGAGATGCGCGCAAACGGGTGTTCGGCGAGGCTGGCGAGACCGAAGTTCTCCCGCATTGCGCGGTGGATGCGCTCGGCCAATCCGCGATGGCGATCCCATTCGGCGAGAAGCGGTAGTCGTTCACGGTCGGCGGGTCCGAGCGCCTCAGTCTCGGGAAGAGCGGCGCGGCGGCGAACCATAGTTCGGATACTGGCGCCAGTTTCCTCGGGCACGCGACTGGCTGCCGCTTCGAACGCCGCGAGTCGATCGAGATGCCGTGACAGCGCGTCGAGCGTCCGGGCGCGCGATGCCTGCAACGCGTCGAGACCATCGTCCTGCTTGGTCCAGCGCTCGTAGCTGTCCTTCAAATCCATCACGAACGACTTCTTGTCCTCCTGCGAATCGTGGATCAGGCAGGAAAGCCGGTCGAGGCTCACCGATTTGAGCCGGTTGTACACCACGTCCAGTGCGGCGCGCTTTTCGCAGACGAACAACACCCGCTTCCCGCGTGCGGCAAAGTCGGCGATCAGATTTGTAATCGTCTGCGACTTACCGGTGCCGGGCGGGCCTTGAATGATGAAGCTGCGGCCCGATCGCGCCATTGCGACCGCGGCATCCTGTGTCGCATCGGCGGGAACCACCGAATACAGCTCGGCGAGCGGCAAAGCGGGCGGCGCTTCGGCCTCCAGTTCGCGCGGTTCTATCGAGAAAATCCGGTCGAACGCAGGCGGCGGCACGTCGTCGTCGATCAACTGGTTATAGTCGCGCACCAGCGACATCTTCTTGTAGTTGAAGTTCGCCAGCGTCACCTGGGTAAGGTCGATCTCCCATTTGTAGCGATGCCCGTCGCCGCCCGCGAGCGCATAGGTCAGCGCCTCCGCTTCGCCGCTGGCAACCATCCGATCCGGCCGGGCAGGCATTCTGCCACCGACCGCAAGCCGCTGAGGCAGTGGAGTAGGCCGTACATATTTCTCGAACAGCGCCAGGCCGAGCGGGCGATAATCGTCCCGTTCGTAGCTGAAGTCTGGCCGCGATACGCCGCTTGCGCGCGCTGTACGCTGCTTGCGGCGCTGAAACAGCTTGAGCCGCTGGACGGCCTTTTGATGGATCAGCTCGATCTGCGGCTTGTCGGTGACCGACAGCGTCACCCCAGGCTCGCTGCGGTGGATCTGCGCGGCAATGTCGGCATGGACCTGCTCGATCGACGTCTGGGCGAGATCGACCCGCTCGGGCAGCTGGATGTCGTAGAGCTGGCGCAGATAGTGGCGAAGCGCTGGATTGAATTCGGCCTCGGTGCCGGGGCAGCGCAGCAGATACTGGTCACGCACGCCCTTCTTCTTGGCCACCTCGACCGGCAGCCACAGCAGGGGCGATTGAACGCGCTCGTTCGGCGCGTCCTTGAGGTTGTGCCAGTGGAGAAATGCGACGACGAGCCGGAGATGGCTGAAGCCATATTCGGCCCGGTCGCGCCGCGTCTCCTGAATGATCCGGTCGAACGCCGAGGGGAGATAGGGCTGGTCCTCGAATCTCAGCCATTTGGCCAGCGCGATCTGGCCGCCACCGAGCACATCCTTCGCAAACTTGCTGTCCCAGGTGCACAATTGGTCGGCACGGATCGACTCAAGGCGCATCACGACGGGCACGCTGGCTACGGTGAGGTTCACGCTCGCTTGCGTCGGCCGAAAATGGATCAGCCGATTGCGTCGCGACAGGTCGAACAGGCGATCGCGCAAATGGGTGAGTACCGCAGCGCGGCGCCCCTTCACCCCCGTCGCGCCGGCCAGCGCGCGTTCCACATCAAGGCCCGCAGGCTGGTCACGATAGCCTTCCAGCCGCTGTGTCAGCGCATCGAGATCGGTGGCGCGCTCATGGCGGTTGAGCGCGGTCATCTCCGTAATCAGCGCGGCGATCACCGGATGGAGCGCGCCGTTAAGCCGGAACAGATTGGCCTGCGCGCCGGAGAATTTCGCAACATCCTCCTCGTCGTTCAGATCGAGACCGCAGGCGAGACTGGCAAGGATAAGACCGATGACGAAAATGTCGGCCAGTTCGTCATGATGGCCAATCGCCTGCTCCCAGGCGCGATAGCCGGTGAGATAGGCCGGTTTGAAATCAGCCTCCGCGTCATCGCTGCGCGCGCGCAGGTCCTCGACCTTGCTGCCGCTCTCGACATCGGTCGCCACGCGATATTCCCCGACGACGCGCAGCGCCGATCCGGCATGGGGCTGCACGTCGCGCAGTCGGACTGCATTGTATCGGGGAGCGCGGCCATCTGGACGTGCCAGTGCGAGTATCCCATCGCCGGGATCGATCACGGCTTCGCCGCCGAGATCCGCAACCTGTTCGATGGCATGCAGCGCCGCGACCGCTCGCATCAGCGGCAACATCGCGTGCAGCAGATCCTCTGTCGGCAGAGCGCCGCCCTCAGCCACGCGCTGACTCAGCGTGAGCACGATCCCCTCGCTCATGCCTTCGCCTTCTTCAGCTTCGCAAAGATGCGATCAATCGCGGGCCTGGTCAATTTGAGGTCACGCTTGAGCGCCGCCTTGAACGCATCGACTCCGTCATACAGGCTCGCGATCTCCGCGCCGACCGTCAGCATGGTGTTGCGGCCTTCCGGGTCGGGATCGGCCATCGCGACATCCAGGCTTAGCGAAACGAGAAAGTCGCGGAACGAGCCGTCGAGGCGGTCGGCCGAAATCAACGTATCGCTCACCGCTTCCTCGCCCGGCTCCCAGTCCGGGAAATAGCGGCGAAGCAGGGTCGTCGCCGCGTCATCGGCGGCGGGATGCGTCGCCAGCCGGGTCAGGAAACCGCGGGTAATCGCGGTGGCTTCGTACTGGCGTGGCAGATCGAGCGCAGCCAGCGACAGTGGCCCCCGAATACGCCGGTCGATCCATGTCTCAGTGTCGGGATCGTTGCGCCACCATTTGTCGAGCGCCTGTGCACGCAGGAAAATCTCGGGATGCGTCTCCCCCTGCGACGCCCTCGCATCGCGCCCGGCCTCGCCGGCCTGTCGGAGATAGGCCTCCGGATCCACCGTTGTGAGGCCGGTCATGGTCTTGACCAGCGTGGCAATCGCCGGGCCTGACGCATTGGCTGCAACCGCACCGCCGCGATCGGCATAAAGCTCGGTATGCAACCGATAGAGCCGGGCGGTCTCGATATGACTGGGCGAAGCGCCGGGATAGGCAAGCGCGTGGTCGAGGATGGTAGTTGCCGTGTAATAGGCACCGCCTTCGATCGACCAGAGCCGATAATGCGCCAGTTCATGACCAAGCAGCGCAACCCGTTCTTCGCGCGAGAGCTTTTCGAGCACCGGTCCGTGGAACAGCAGATGGATCTCGCCGGGCACGAAGCACAGTGCCGCGTTCATCGCTCCGTCCGCCGCCTGATACAGCGTGAACGGAGCGTCGATCTCCAGCTTGGCGAGCACAGCGGCGATATCCTCATGCACTTCAGGATGCGCCGCCGCATCGATCCGATAGGTTTCGCGCAACAGGTAGGTGCGCATTTCCTGCACCTGCTCCGCCCGCGCTTGCAATGAACTAGCCCATGCCCAGATTTCGGGTTCGTTCCCGCGCAAATGCTCAACGATCTGGCAATGATAGGCGAGTGGCTCGAGCCCCGGTGCGGATTGCGATTCGTCCCCCATCACTCCGATCCTAGCGGGGGTTTGGCACCGGTCTAGCCTCGCGGTTTCGCGAAATGGCGAAGAAGGTCAGATCGCCCCTCTTTGCGCAGCCCACGCGATCATCGCGAAGCGTGCTGGCCACGCCGCTTCGGCTCAGCGTTTATGCAGCGTGACGCTGTCGAGCGGCTCGCCGGTCGCGGTATAGGCGCGATAGCTGAGCTGGGTCGGGGTGACGTCGATCACCTGGTAGCTTTGCGTGCGCGACGCGGTCTTGCGCGCCCAATCGAGCTTGCCGACGTCATACATTTTCGGCCCGGCGACCGCGACGACATAGGTGGAGCCATGATCGTCCGCCGCCGGCCCGTTCGGCCCGACCGCGCCGCGCGCATAGCCATGGTCATGCCCCTGGAGCACCAGATCAACCTTATACTTGTCGATCAGCGGCTTGAGCGCCGCGCGCACCTTGGGATTGTCGCGATCGGGATCGCTGGAGAAGAGCGGGAAGTGGAGGAAGATCACCGTCCAGCGATTGGGATTGCGCTTGAGCAGCCCGTCAAGCCACGCGATCGTCGCCGCGCGCCCGGCTTCGTTGCGGTCGAGCTGCGGCGCGTCGACCGAGATCAGCCGCAGCCCCTGATAATCGGTGTACCAGTTGGTTTCCGCCCCCTCCGGCACCGCTGCCGGGCCATTGTCGGGCAGGGTGAACTGGCGCCGCCACTGACCCGTCAGCGACGAACCGGCGCGCGCGGCGGGGTCTTTCACATATTCATGATTGCCCGGCGTCGGCATTTGCGGGGTCTGGGCATAGAGGAACCCACCCGCCGCGAACCACTCGCCCCATTCGCGATCGGCGGCATGGCGGTTGACCAGATCGCCGGCATGGATGACGAACGCTGCGTCGCCCGCCTGGCGGAACGCCATCCGCAAGGTGCGCGAGGCTTCCGACAGGATCGCATTTTGCATGTCGCCCATATAGATGAAGCGGAACGGGCGCGGCGTCGCAGCGGCGGTGCGGAACTGGAACCATTCGGACCAGTGCGTCCCGTCGCCGACGCGATAGGCATAGACGCTGTCCGGCTCCAGCCCGGTCATCACCGCCGAATGATAGGCGGCGCGGAACCCGGCCTGTTCCTGCACGTCGAGCGTCGCGTCGTCAGTGATCGCCGCGATCTGTTGCGGCGCCTTGACGAAATCCGGCCCGGCGGTGGCGCGGGCGAACTCGACCATCCCTGCCGATCCCGGGGCGCTGCGCCAGGTGACCGCCATTTCGCTGGCCGGGCGCGCGGTGAGGTTGAGGATGATGCGTTCGGGCGCGACGCTGGCCGGGGCCCGCACCGGGGGCGCCTCTTGCGCTGCCGACAGGGTCGGCAGCGCAAGCGAACAGAGTGCCAGGGCAAGGATCGATCGCATCGAATGCTCCATCACAGGATCAGGTTGACGCCGAGCGAGATCGTCCGGCCATTTTTGATATAGGCGCGGCTTGCCCCCTGGCTCGACGACACCGTCTGCCAATAAGTGTGCCCGTCGAGCAGGTTGCGGACCTGAAGCTGGACCGAGGATTTCTTGAGGAAGGTCCGGCGCAGCGTCAGATCGATGAACTGATAGCCCTGCTGATAGGGGTCGTTGCCGAAATCCTGGATGCCCGACAGGATCTTGGACTGGTAATTCCAGGCGCCATAGATTTCCCAGCCCTTGCGTTCCCAGAAGAGCTGGACATTGGCGATGGTTTCGGGGGTTTCCATCAACGGCAGCTTGTAGCCCTCCGGGTGCCAGGAAAGGCCCGTCACCGCCTTCGACCGCTGCAGCGTCAGATTGCCGCCGATGCCCAGCGACCCGAACACCCCGGGCAGCCAGTGGAGCAACTGCTGTGCGTTGAGTTCGATGCCATAGACCTCGGCCGACTTGCCGTTGTTGGGCATCGACACCAGCACGCCGGTGGGATCGATATTCTCGCCCGTGGTCCCGTCGCGGACGTTGCTGGAGGAGGAGCGGAACAGGAAGTTCTCGATCTTCTTGTAGAACAGCCCCGCCGAATAGGCGCCGCCGCGACCGGCATAATGTTCGAATGAAATATCGAAATTGGTCGAGCGCAGCGGCTTGAGGTCGGGATTGCCCTGTTCGATGCCGATCAGCACCCATTGGTTGAGCGGGTTGACCACGCCATCGCCATCGGGATCCTGATCATAGGTGTAGTTCCGTGCCGAACTCATCCGCGCGATGTCGGGTCGGGCAAAGCTGGTCCACAATGCGCCGCGCAGCTTTGTCTTGCGGTCGAGGTCATAGATGACATGGACGGAAGGCAGCCAGTTGACGAAGCTCGACCGGTCATTGGCAAAGCGGGTGCCGCGCACCGGATCGACGTTCCACGCCTCGATCGTGTTGCGCGTCGCCTCCATCCGCACGCCGCCGATGACGCGAACATCGCCCATTCGCGCGGTCGCCATCGCATAGCCCGAGATCACCCGCTCTTCGAAGCGGAAGCTATCCTCGTCCGACAGGGTGGCGTTGGCGGGATCGACCGCAAAGCCGTCGAACACCGAACTTTCGCCGCGCTCGGCGCGCTGCAGTTCGGCCAGCATCGCTTCATTGTCGATGGTGGTGCCGAGCCGGTACAGCCCCGAATAGGCGCCGCCGAACATGCTGTTCACTTCCGGCCCGTAAAAAGCCGCGAAGCTGGCGAGCGTGCCGTTGGCGTTGAGATCGAGGAACGATCCTTCATAGGTACGGCGGCGCGAATTGTAGAACTTCCCGCCAGCCTTCACCGATTCGAGCAGACCCGCTTCGGGGCGCCATTCGACGTTCGCCTGCACCTGCCACAGCTTTTCGCTGCTGCCGCCGACTTCGCCTTCAAGCCCGCTGAACCCATATTCGGCGGGGTCGTGGATTGCCGCCATGCCCGCGTCGTTGAGCAGCCATTTGGGGAAGCGGACATCCTCTGCGCTGCTAAAAAGTACGCCGCGATTGCCCAGCCAGCCATATTTGTCGCTGCGGAACTCCATCTCATAGCCGTCGTCGAGATTGTCCTCCGACTGCGAATAGGAGACGTCATAGTCGATCCGGACGGTGCCGAAGCGCGATTCACCGCCGACATTGGCCGAGGCAAGGCTGCCGGTCTCGTTCTTCGCCTCCCAGAAGCGGCGCAAGCGGAATCCCTGTGGATCCCAGGTGCCCGAGCTGCCGAACAGGCTGTAGAAAGAACGCGAGGAGCGGTCGGCATCGGTGATGCGACCGTCGCGGTCGCGATCGACGATCTGCGCGGTGGTATAGCCATAGACGCGCCCGAGCGTGGCGTCATAGCCGACGATATTGTCGTCGGGCTGGAGCAGCGACCCATCATCGGGGTTGACCTGAACCAGCCGGGTCGAGTTGCGGCTGACGTCGTTGCGGAAGTTCAGGCGGTTGAGAAACTGCTTCTTGCGATACTGGTTATACTGCCCGCGCAAATGCAGGTCGTGATTGTCGGAGCGCAGATCGGCGCTGCCATTGACGCCCCAGCGGCGGACATCGGTTTCACCCACGCCCAGATCCATGCCGCGCATTACGAAGCGATTGGGATCCCAGCCCAGCGTTTCGCTGTCGGAATACCAGCGGTCGGGCTGGTTATCGCCATCGACGCCATTCTGTTCGAACTGCGACTTGCGCCGGCTCCAGCTTGCGGCGACGTATACGCCAAAATTGTCGCTGAACTGGCGCGATGCCGCGCCCGACACCTGGCCCGACAGCGGATGATCGAATTTGTCGAGCAGCGATCCTTCGGCGGAGAGGCGGAAATAGGTCGGCGCCTGATCGAACGCGGTCGGGGTCGAGATATCGATCGACCCGCCCAGCGCATCACCATCGCGATCGGGGGTCAATGATTTGAAGACGGTGATCTCCTTGATCCCGTCGGGCGGCAGCACGCTCAAGCGCACGCCGCGATAAAAAACGTCATCGCGCGATCCGGCGCCGCCCAGCCGAACGCCGTTGATCGAATAGTTGTTAAGCTCGGTCGAAAGGCCGCGCACGGTGACGCGGTCGCCCTCCCCGGTGGTGGCATCGCGCACCGCATTGACGCCGGGCATCCGGGAAAGCGATTCGGCGACATTGTTGGCGGGCAGCTTGCCCATGTCATCGGCGCTGACGGTGTCGGACACGACATCGGTCTTGCGCTTCTTGTCGAGCGAGCGCTGCACCGCTTCGATATAGCCGGTGATGACGATTTCTTCGGGCTCTGGCTCGCTGACCGGAGCGGCGGGGCGGGCGGCAGCAGTCACGGCGGCGGTCGGCGTGACGGTCTGGGCCGATGCCCGGCCCGGACGCAGGACAAAGCCATTGCCCTGGCGCACCGCTTCAAGCCTGGTATCGGCCAGCATCCGCTTCAGCGCCTGTTCCGCCGACAGCAACCCTTGAACCGGTCGGCTGCGGCGCCCGCGCAGCGCCTCGGGCGAGGCTGCGATCTGGATCGCGGTGGTGCGCGAAAAGGCGCGCACTGCGCTTGCCAGATCTTGTGCGGGAATCGCAAAGCTGAAGCTGCGCTCGACCATTTGGGCCTGGACTGGCTGGGCAATGCCCGTCGTGACCGCGCACGCCATCGCCAGCGCCGACAAGCCGGCGCCGTTCCGGAATTTCGAAAACATGGACCCCCCTTTGGTATTGGAACCGAGATGCCCGAAAGACGACGAGGCGGCGAAAACCCGACAAAATTATTGCATTACAACAAGATGACTTTGCCATTGCGGCCGCGTTACAATCCCACCTCTATCGTGACAGCACCAGGCCGCGCGCGTCGCGGCGCAGGTTAAGGTCGTGGATCGCCGCCACCGCCGCCAGCGCATCCTCCGGGTCGGACAGGCGGAACCGGCCCGTCACCTGCAACTCGCCCAGCATCGGGTCGGCCAGCCGGATCGGCGTCGCCGCGCCGCGGTTGAGATGGGCGATCAACTGACGAATCGGCGTATTGTTCGCGTCGAACCAGCCATCGGCCCAATCAGGGCGCGATCCGGTGATTCCGTCGATCGTCGTCGCATTGCCGCCGCGCAGCGCAATCCCCGATCCGGCGGAGAGCCGCCACTGCCGCCCTGCCCCCGCTGCGACGCTCACGCTGCCGCGATAGACACGAACCACCGCCTCGCCCTCCATCCGATCGATGTCGAACGCGGTGCCGAGCACGCGGACCCGCGCCTGCCCGCCGTCGACCGCAAAGCCGCGCATCCGTTCATGCGCAACGTCAAAAAAGGCCTGGCCGCGCTCCAAGGTCACATCACGCGACCAAGGGGTCATCCGCACCGCGATCCGCGCACCGGGGGCAAGGTTCACCCGCGATCCGTCGGCGAGCGCCACCACCCGCATCGCCCCCGGCGGCGCGCCATGACGCACCGGATCGCGGAGCAGCGGCGGCGCGACGATCAACAGCAGCATCGCCGCCGCCATCGCCGGGACCAGCAGCGCCGCGCTCCGCCATAGCCGGTGCGGGGCACCCCGCGGTCCAAGAGCGGTGGCGGCTGAGTCGGGCACATCATTTGCCGCCAACGCCTGGCGCAACCCGTCCGACTGCCAGAGCTGGACCATGCGCGCATAGCTGTCGACATGGCGCGGATCGTCGAGGATCCAGCGGTCGAACGCGGCCGCGGTTGCGCTGTCCTGCACCGGCAGCGCCATACGCTGAACCCATTGCGCCGCCGCTTCGTCGATTGCGCGCAAATCCGCGGCCATCACGCCATATCCTCGATCGCGACCCCGGCACGGGCCATCGCCCGGCGCAGATCGGCAAGGCCACGGGTGATATGCTTTTCAACCGCCTCGGGCGTCAAGGACAGCGCCTCGGCAATGTCGCGGCACGCCTGTTGATGCAAGCGGCGGCGCACCAGCACCTCACGGCGCAGCGGCGGCATCGATCGTAAACAGCGTTGGAACACCATCACTGCCGAGCGCGAATCGAGGACGCGATCGGGCGATGGCGCATCGCTTTGCCACTCGGTATCGAGGTCGCTATCGAAGCGGCGTTCGCGGCGATAGGTATCGACGAGCAGATTGTCGGCGATGCGGAAGGCGAGCGCCATGATGCTGCCGATCTGCTCGGTCTCGGCGACCTGCATCAGCCGCGTGAGCACTTCCTGGGCAATATCCTCCGCAATGTCGGCGCGCCCGGCGCGATGCTGGGCATAGCGCACCACGGCGCGCCGGATCGCAATCCAGTCGCGGGCATCGTCATCCACCACAGAATTTGTTCGTGCCACGCGGCGGCCGGTAACCGCGCCGTGTGACAATTCGGGGAAGCCGGGCGGGGTCCAATTCTCGGGCGATAAGTTCGATGGAAACGCGGCGTGACGGTCCGGCTGAATTGGCCAGAATTGATCGGGAAATCATTGATTTTGAACGCGAATTGACCGAGTGGGATACGGCTGCACCGTCATGGCAGCCGTTGGGCCTGTATGACATTGGAGAGGATGTGCCTGTTGCATTTCCAAACCTGTGGCAATCCATACGGAGGAGAGATGGCCATACGGAGGAGAGATGGATGTGACACGGTATCATTGCCCAATCCGGCATGTCCCGGGGAGATTCACCGCTTTGGTATTCATGTCGCGAGCAACGAATGCGCGTTGGTGATGATCGCGGCATGCGAGGTCCACCCTAACACATATGCGGTATACAAGCCCGCAAGCGAACCTTTGCCATAGTCGAACCGCTCGCCGTTGAGCTTCCTGCCCAGATTGAGCTGGATATTTTCGGACTTGGCTGAGCAGGTTGGTGCGGTCGGCGAAGAGGCCGACGACGAAGGGCTCGGGCATGATTCGGTAGACAACTGGTCCAGCTCGGCCCCGGTGAGATTGAGGACATTGCCCTCTGTGAGGGGCTCTCCCATCGCATCGGCTCCCCGGCTAGCCGGCCAAGACCGGCAGCGGTGCAATCACACCATCACGCGTGACGAAAATCGCGTTCCCCGCCTCAACCTCTTCGATCATCGCTTCATAAAGCCGCAGGGCATTTCGCATGACTTAAGCTGATCGGCGCTTATGCCGAGCTACACCATAAACTGGGCGCCGGACCCGACGCACTTCTGATATTCGAGGTGCCCGAGGCATATGCGGCATCCGAAATGGTGATCGCTCCCATTGCAACGGCGCTATGCAGAGCAATCCTGAGCCGATTTTATCGCGCTGCTGGTGTGAATATGGTGGGGCGTTGTCCGCGACCCTGCCGTCTTACGCCGATAAGTCTTTGAAAGTAATGGTGCCGCTTACAGGACTCGAACCTGTGACCCCCGCATTACGAATGCGATGCTCTACCAACTGAGCTAAAGCGGCCCGACCGGCGCGTGCCGCCGGGGAAGGTGGCGGCGCTTACCAGCGTTGTTCATGACTGACAAGCATTGCCGAAGCGTTGACGTCCGACGTTTTGCCGATCCTGCGCCTTTACGCGGTGTTTACCACATGGGGGGCACAGTCGCTTCGAACGATCGAGGGCCGTCGCCCTCTGTGGAGCATGCGCATGGACACCGGCCGCGGATTCGATGACCGTCCCGACACCGATCATGACGATAGCGGCGTGAGCGATTCGGGTGCCAGCGAGACTCGCCTGAATATCGGCAGCGATGAGCGCCGGATGCATGTGCGCGCCTATAATCACTGGGTTTCGCTGCTGCATGGCCGCGCCTATCCGTCGATCGAGGACCTGAACCCGGGCAAGATCGCCGATTTCGGGCCGCACAGCGTGCTGCTCGATTTCAGCAAGGGCGTCGAGAACCCGGAGATTCGCTACCTTGGCGCTTCACTGCGCGAGGAATGCGGCGTCACCGCCGACATCACCCATGTCGCGGAGGTCCCGTCCCGCTCGCTGCTCTCGCGCCTGACCGACCATTATCTTCAGATCATCGCGAATCGTGCGCCGATCGGCTTCGAGGCCGAATTTGTCGGTCAGCGCGGCCACAATACGCTCTATCGCGGCATCCTGATGCCCTTCTCGTCCGACGAGGACACGATCGACTTCATCTATGGCGTCATCAACTGGAAGGAAATGGTCGACGCCGAGACCCAGGCACGGCTGGAGCGCGAGGTGGAAGCCGCGCGCCGAACCGCGCCCGCGCCGGTGACCGCCGCGCCCGTTTGGGCGGACGGGCCGAGCGCAGGCTTTGGCGACGGCGAAGAACCGGCAGTGCCGCAGGACGATGTCGCGGTGTCGGCCCCCGAATCGCTCGCCGACCGGCTGATGCTGGCACGCGAGAGCGCCGCCGCCGCGCGCGCCGCCGATACCCGCAGCCGCTCGTCGCTCTATCGCGCCTTGTCGCGCGCCTATGATTTCGCCCGCGCCTCCGAAAGCGATGCCGAAGCCTATGCGGGCCTGCTCGCCGAGGCCGGGATTGCCGTCCAGGCACGCGCGCCGATGACCGGCGCGGTCAAGCTGGTCTTTGGCGCGGACTACGACAAGACCCGCCTTACCGAATTCGCCGCGGTGATGAGCCATGCGCGCCGCCACGATGTGGCCGAAGGCGGGCTCGACGATTTCATCGCGACGGCTGAAGGCGGCATCAAGGGGATCGTCAAGGCCGAACGCGCGCTGCGCCGCAAGCCTGCCGAGGCCGCACCCGACCTGTTCGAGCAGGTACGCGCCGAACTACGCGCGCGACCCGCGCTCGCCCATGTCTCGATGGCGGCGGGCGCGGACGAATTCGTGCTGCTGCTCGCCCGTGCGGGCACCGATGGACAGCTCGATATCGTCGCACGGATCGAGGACGACGCGGCGTTCGCGCAGCGCGCACTGCGCAAGGCGGCGGCATGACGCGCTGATCCCGCCACCCACTTTCTCCCAAGCTGCGCGCGAGCACGGTCGAAACAGCCGGTTCGCGCGCATTTTTTTGTTACCGTCCCCACGATCGGGGTAATTTAGTCTCAATTGTTACTGTGCGGTGCAGCAAGCCTTGAGCCGCGCGTGAAGCGGGCGCATAGCGCGCCTCCATGAGCAAGACGCCGATCAAGTCGCTCGCCGAGGCCCTCAATGCGCGCCTCACCGATGGAGCCCTGCCCGGAGAGCTGGAGGGTCTCGCCGACGACGCCCGTGCCGCCGCCGCGCGGTTCGTGGCGGAGGCGGCCGCGACGCGCGCGCCGGGCCAGCCGGGGATTGCACTTGAGACGGGGCTGGGCGGCGACAGCCGGGCGATGCGGCTTGCCGTCGTCAATGACGACATGCCCTTTCTGGTCGATTCGATCGCCGCGACGATTGCCGCGCACGACATCGCCATCCGCCGCATCATCCACCCCGTGGTCACGGTCGAGCGCGCGGGCGATGGCACGCTGGCCGGGATCGGCGCCGGCCGCGACGGCGGCGGCGCGCGCGAATCGATGGTCTATATCGAGATGGAGCGCGCCGACGCGCGCGACCGCACCGGGCTGGTCCGCGATCTCGAACGCAATCTTGGCCATGTCCGTGCCGCCGTCACCGACTGGTCCGAATTGCGCCGGGCAATGAGCGAGGATGCCAACCGCGTCGCCGATGCCGATGGCGCGGCGCTGCTGCGCTGGTTCCAGGGTGGCAGCATGACGTTGGTCGGGCATGAGAATTGGCATCGCGACGGGACGGTGACCGACGCGGCCGGGATCTGCCGGATGGAGCTGGAAACCCCGCTTCTTGCCGATGCCTCGCGCGTGCTCGCGCTCGACTGGTTCGAAAAGGGCGGCCAGCCGCCGCTGCTGCTCAAGTCCAACCTGATCTCGACCGTCCACCGTCGCGCGCCGCTCGATCTGGTTATCGTACCGCTGCGCGCCAAGGGAGAGGATGGGAGCTCGAAGGTCACCGGCCTGTCGATCCATGCCGGGCTGTGGACCAGCGCCGCGCTGCACTCCACGCCGGACGAAGTACCGATCCTGCGCACGCGGATCGCGGCGCTGGAGAGCAAGTTCGGATTCGACCCGCGCGGCCATACCGGCAAGGCGCTCGCCCATGCGCTGGCCGGGCTGCCCCATGACCTCACCACCGCCTTCCCCGGTGAGGCGCTTGAGGCGATCGCGCTCACCGCCATGTCGGTGACCGATCGTCCGCGGCCCAAGCTGGTGCTGATCCGAAGCCAGCTCGGGCGCCATCTGTTCGCGTTCGTCTGGCTGCCGCGCGACGAGGTATCGACCGGGCGCCGTGTCGCAATCGGGGAGATGCTGGAGCGTTCGGCCAACGCCTCGCTGCTCAGCTGGTCGATCGCACTCGACGACGGGCCGGTGGCGTTGCTGCGCTACACGCTCGACCTGCGTGGCGAAGGGCGGATGCCCGATGCCGCCGCGCTCGATATCGAGCTGGAGCGGATGGTGCGGGGCTGGCTCCCTGCGGTGGAACACGCGCTGGTTGAGGACGGCGCCACCCCGTCGCGCGCGGCGCGGCTGGCGCTGCGTTATGCCCCCTGTTTTCCGTTCGGATATCGCAACGGCAATCCGCCGGAAGAAGCTGCACGCGACATTGTCCGCATCGCGGGCCTTGCTGATGCGGGGTCGCGATCGGTGCGCATCTATACCCAGGACGAGAAGCTGCGGATCAAGCTCTATCGTCTCGGCGGGCCGTTGCCCTTGTCCGATGCGGTGCCGGTGTTCGAGAATTTCGGATTCCGCGTGATCGAGGAAGTGCCGACCGCGCTTGCGGGCGATGCCGACGCCTATATCCATGATTTCGAAGTCGAACTGGCCACCGGCGGGACGCTGAAGGGCACGACCGCGATCGTCGAGGACGCCATTGCCGCGGTGCTGGAGATGCGCGCGGAAAACGACGCGTTCAACCGGCTGATCGTCGAGGCGGGCCTCGCCCCCGCCTCGGTCGTGCTGCTGCGCGCCTGGTTCCGCTATCTGCGCCAGACCGGCCTCAGCTATGGGCTGGTCACGGTGGTCGAGGCGCTGCGCCGCGCCCCCGCCGTCGCCGCCGCGCTGGTAGATCGCTTCGCCGCCGCGCACGATCCGGCGCGCATCAAGCAAAGCGAAACTGCCATCGCCGAAGCCGACGCCGCCATCGCCGCCGGGCTCGACGCGGTTGGCGCGATCGACGATGATCGCATCCTGCGCGCACTTGCGGGTGTGGTCCGCGCGACGCTGCGCACCAACGCCTATGCCCCCGCCGCCGCCGAAGCGCTGGCGTTCAAGCTCGACAGCGCGGCGGTGCCGAACCTGCCCAAGCCGCTGCCCTGGCGCGAAATCTGGGTCTATAGCCCGCGCGTCGAGGGCATCCATCTGCGCGCCGGCCCGGTCGCGCGCGGCGGCCTGCGCTGGTCCGACCGACGCGACGATTTCCGCACCGAGATTCTGGGCCTGATGAAGGCACAGCGAGTGAAGAACGCGGTGATCGTGCCGACCGGGGCAAAGGGCGGCTTCTACCCCAAACAGCTCCCCTCCCCCCTGGTTGATCGCGATGCGTGGTTCGAGGAGGGCAAGGAAAGCTATCGCATCTTCATCCGCACCCTGTTGTCGATCACCGACAATATCGTGGCTGGCAAGGTGGTGCATCCCGAGGGGGTCGTCATCCAAGACGGCGAAGACCCCTATTTCGTCGTCGCGGCGGACAAGGGCACCGCGACGTTCAGCGACGTCGCGAATGCGATCGCGATCGATCGCGGCTTCTGGCTGGGCGACGCCTTCGCCAGCGGCGGATCGGTCGGCTATGATCACAAGGCGATGGGCATCACCGCCCGGGGCGCCTGGATCAGCGTCCAGCGCCACTTCCTGGAAATGGGAACCGACGTTCAGACCGACCCGATTCGCGTCGCGGGCTGCGGCGACATGTCGGGCGACGTGTTCGGCAACGGCATGTTGCTATCCAAGGCGATCAAGCTGGTCGCCGCGTTCGACCATCGCCACATCTTCCTCGACCCCGATCCCGATCCGGCGGCGAGCTGGGAAGAGCGCAATCGCATGTTCGCGCTGCCGCGGTCGAGCTGGGCCGATTACGATCCGAAATTGATCTCGAAGGGCGGAGGCGTGTTCGCCCGGTCCGAGAAGACGATCAAGCTGTCGCAACAGGTCCGCGCGGCGCTGGGCATCGAGTCCGAGGAGATGGAGCCGGGTGCGCTCATTTCCGCGATCCTGAAAGCGCCGGTCGACCTGATCTGGTTCGGCGGCATCGGCACCTATGTAAAGGCCGCAGCCGAAGCACATGTCGAGGTGGGGGATCCCGCCAACGACCGACTGCGCGTCAACGCCGAGGATCTGCGCGCCCGCGCGATCGGCGAGGGCGCCAATCTGGGCGTGACGCAGGCGGCGCGCATCGCCTTTTCGATGCGGGGCGGACGGATCAACACCGATTTCATCGACAATTCGGCGGGCGTCGATTGCTCGGACAATGAGGTCAACATCAAGATCGCGCTCAACCGCGAGGTGATCGAAGGGCGGCTGAAGATCGAGGCGCGCAACACCTTGCTCGCCGCGATGACCGACGATGTCGCGCAGCTGGTTCTGGAAGATAACCGTCTCCAGACGCTCGCTTTGTCCTTCCTCGAAAATGACGGCCCGGTCGCGGTGCCAAGCTTCGTGCGGCTGACCGAGATTCTCGAAGCGTCAGGACGGCTCGACCGCGCGGTCGAGGGACTGGCGACCAATGAGGAATATCTGCGCCGCGCGCAGGACGGCCAGGGGCTGACCCGCCCCGAACTGGCCGTGCTTCTCGCCACGTCGAAGCTCGCGCTTCAGGACGCGATCGAGCATGGCGGGCTGGGGCTCGACCCCGAGCTCGAATCCGACCTGATCGCGGCCTTCCCGCCCGCGATGCGCAAGAAATTCCGCACTGCGATCGAGGAGCATCGGTTGCGCGGCGAGATCGTCGCGACCAAGCTGGCGAACCGCATCGTCAATCGCCTCGGCGTGCTCCACCCGTTCGAGCTGGCGGAGGAGGAAGGCGCATCGCTGCGCGACATCGCGATGATGTTCGTGGTGTGCGAACGGCTGTTCGGCCTGCCCGCCATCTGGGAGGCGATCGAGACCGCGCCGATGAGCGAGGCGGCGCGCATCGCCCTCATCGACGAGGTCGCGGTGGCGACGCGCTCGCAGATCGCCGATCTGCTGCGTGTCTGCCGCCCGGGCGAGGATATCGCCGCGGTGCTCGCGCGTCTGAAGCCCGGCATCGACAGCCTCGATCGCCAGGCGAAGAAACTGCTCAAGGAAGAGGCGCTCGCGCAATCGGGCCGCATCGCCGCCAAGCTGGAAGCCGCGGGCGCACCCGCGCCGCTGGTCGCCAAGATCGTCCGCATCTACGAGTTGGACGGCGCGGTGGGCCTTGCCGACCTTGGCCAGCGGCGCGGAATCGGCGAGACCGAGCTGACCGACGCCTTTACCCATCTGGGACAGGCGTTGGGCCTCGACTGGGCACAAGCCAACGCGGCGCGCATCGTCGCGGGTGATCCGTGGGAACGGCTGCTGATCGCGGGCCTGGCGCGCGATTTCCAGCAATTGCGGCTGGAGTTCCTCGCCCGCGGTACCAGCAAAGACCCGCGCGCCGAGGTCGATGCCTGGCTGGCCGAACATGCGGCCCGCGTCGCCCAGTTCGCAGCGGTAGTCGAACGCGCGAAGAAAGCGCCGACAGCGAACGCGGCGATGCTCGCGCAGATTGCCGGGCAGGCACGGGTGTTACTGGGACGGTAACAACTCATTCCTCCCCTGAGCTTGTCTCAGGGGAGGGGGACCGCCGCGAAGCGGTGGTGGAGGGGCGGCTGCGCAGACAGCCGTGACCAGCTCGGCAAAATTCCGCCGTCTAACGACGGCGGCCCCTCCGACAGCACTTCGTGCTGCCACCTCCCCTGCGGGGCAGGGGAGGAATTTCAATCGCATCGACCGCGAATCCACCCCCTGCATTGTAATTGCGAATCACTCTCGCTAATGCTGCGAACGAATCGCAACAGGCTAATTCCATCCCGATGCACGGCACCACCACGACCGCGCGCGCCAAGCGCAGCCGCAAAGCCTTTTGGCTGAAGCAGTTGCACACCTGGCACTGGATCAGCTCGGCGATCAGCCTGGTCGGGCTGTTGCTGTTCGCGGTTACCGGATTCACGCTCAACCACGCTGCCGATATCGAAGGGTCGCCGCAGACGGTGGAGCGCACGGGCCAGCTGCCTGCCCCGCTGCTCGCCGCGATCCGCCCCGACGACGCGCCGGATGCGAAGAAGCCGTTGCCGCCGGAAGTTGCCGATTGGGTCGAGGGCAATCTGGACGTCCCCCGCGCACGCGCCGATGCCGAATGGTCCGCCGACGAAATCTACCTCGCGCTTCCGCGGCCCGGTGGCGACGGCTGGGTCGCGATCGACCGGGCGAGCGGCGCGATCACGACCGAGAGCACCAGTCGCGGCTGGATCGCCTGGCTGAACGACCTCCACAAGGGCCGCAACAGCGGCATCGTGTGGAAATGGTTCATCGACATCTTCGTGCTCGCCTGCATCGTCTTTTCGCTGACCGGCCTCGTGCTGCTCCAGATGCACGCGAAGAACCGCCCGAGCACGTGGCCGCTGGTCGGCGCAGGCCTCGTCATCCCCGCCATCCTCGCGATCTTTTTCATCCATATCTGAAAGGAGCCGCATCTCATGCAGTTTCGCGTTACCGGATTGACCGCCACCGCGCTTGGCGCGGGCCTGTTTGCGCCCGGAATGGCTGCGGCGCAGACGCTCGACGTCTCGATCACCATCCCGCGCCTGACGGTGGCCGAATATCACCGGCCCTATGTCGCGGTCTGGGTCGAGAAGGAGGGTGGTCCTGCAAAGACGCTCGCCGTCTGGTACGATGTCGATCTCAAGAACAATGAGGGCACCAAATGGCTGCGCGACATCCGCCAATGGTGGCGCGCGTCGGGCCGCACGATGCGCTTCCCCGCCGCCGGGGTCACCGGCGCGACCAAGGCGCCTGGCACACATAAGCTGAGCTTCAGGCCGCAACTGGCGCCCGGCAACTATACCCTGGTGGTGGAGGCCGCGCGCGAAGTCGGCGGTCGCGAGCTGGTCCGCCTGCCCTTCTCGCTGCCCAAGGGCGGCACCGTCCGTGCCTCGGGCAAGTCCGAACTTGGAGCGGTAACGCTCACCGTCAAGCGCTGAACCAGGGGACCAAAGTCATGAAGCTCCGTACCATATTGATCGCCACAGCCGTCGCTGCGGTCGCCATTCCCGCCAGTGTCCAGGCACATCGCCAGTGGATGCTCCCGTCGATGACCGTCATCTCGGGCGAGGGCGACGATGTCTGGATCACGGTTGACGCCGCCGTGTCCAACGACCTGTTCTATTTCGAGCATCAACCGATGCGTGCCGATATCAGTGTGATGCTGCCCGACGGCACGTCGGGCGAGGTGAAGAACAAGGCGCAGGGTCGCTATCGCACCACCTTCGACGTGCAGATTCAGAAACGCGGCACCTACAAGATTTTCTACGCCAGCGAGGGCGTGATGGGGACGTACAAGCTGAACGGCGAGGAAAAGCGCCTGCCCCGCGGCACCACCGCCGCCACGCTCGCCAGCGCCATCCCGGCGGGCGCCACCGATGTCCGCACGACCACCAGCAGCAACCGCAACGAAATTTTCGTGACCGCGGGCGAACCGACCACCACGGTGTTCAGGCCGACCGGCAAGGGGATCGAACTGGTCCCGGTAACTCACCCCAACGACCTGATTGTCGGTGAAGACGCGACCTTCCAGTTCCTGCTCGACGGCAAGCCCGCGAGCGGCCTGACGGTGACCGTCATTCCGGGCGGCATCCGCTATCGCGACCAGCTGAACCAGCAGGATTTGACGACGGACGCCGACGGCAAGGTCATGGTGAAATGGGGCGAGCCGGGCATGTACTGGATCAACGTCACCACCCCGCGCGCCGCGCGTGAAGAGGGCGCCCCGCCCGCCCCCGGCGGTCGCCGTGCGAGCTATGTCACGACGCTGGAGGTCATGGCGCCCTGACGCCCGAACCCCGCATCGCCATTCCGCAATCGCTGTCGCCCGCCGCCTTTCACCGGCGACGGGCGACAGCGCGCGTGGAGCGGTTCGGCGGGGAGACGATGGGGACGCGCTGGTCGGCGCAGATCGTCGCCCCGCCGCCCGGCGTTGGGGCAGCGATCCGAGGCGTGCTGGCCACCGTCGTCGCGCAGATGAGCCATTGGGAGCCAGCCTCGCAGCTCAGCCGGATCAACGCCGCCGCACCGGGCGCGTGGCACGGCATCGCGCCGGAATTCGTGGCGGTCATGGGCGTTGCGCTGGAGGTCGCGGCGCGCTCGGGCGGTGCGTTCGACCCGGCAATGGGCGCGCTGGTCGATCTGTGGGGCTTTGGCCCGCCGGGTCCGCGCCCCGATGCACCACAGCCCGCCGCGATCGACGCTGCGCGCGCGGCGATCGGATTGGGCGCAATCGAACTCGATGCCGCCCTGCTCCGACTGCGCCGCATCCGACCGGCGCAGCTCGACCTGTCGGGGGTCGCCAAAGGCTATGCGGTCGATGCGGTCGCGGCCAAGTTGCGGGCGCTCGGCTGCGCCGATTTCCTCGTCGAGATCGGCGGCGAGCTGGTCGGTGCGGGCATCCGGCCCGATGGCCAGCCCTGGTGGGTCGATGTCGAGGCACCGCCGGGCATGGCGCTGCCGCCGCTGCGGATCGCGCTGCACGGGATCGCGGTGGCGACGTCGGGGGATTATCGCCGGAATTCGGCTGCGGGCAACCACAGCATCGACCCACGCACCGGCCACCCGATCGCGCATGGCACGGCGAGTGTCACCGTGATCCACGCCGATTGCTGTCACGCCGATGCCTGGGCGAGTGCCCTGACGGTGCTGGAGTCCGAGGCGGCGATGGCGCTGGCGAAGCGCGAGGGGCTGGCGGTGCAGTTGGTGGTGCGGGGTCGGGGTGAGTGGCTGTCGGGCGCGTTGCGGGCGATGCTGGAGTAGCGCGATGCCCGTCATCCGTTTGTGCTGAGCTTGTCGAAGCACCCATCCCGCGCTCAGTCACGGCAGACTGCCGCCCTTCGACAAGCTCAGGGCAAACGGCTGCTGGGACAATTCACTGAACGCTCGATGCCTTGGCTCAGGCGTCCGCCCAGCGGCGCAACAAATTGTGATACACCCCGGTCAGTTCGATCACGCTGCGGTCGGTGCCGCCGAGCTGGGCGGTCAGGCGCTGGACGCTCTGGTCGAGGTCGAACAGGATGCGCCGCGCACCATCGTCGCGGACCATCGACTGGATCCAGAAGAAGGAGGCGACACGGCGACCGCGCGTCACGGGCAACACCTTGTGAAGGCTGGAAGACGGATAGAGCACGCCATGTCCGGCGGGAAGCTTCACGGTCTGCACCCCGAACTGGTCCTCGATCACCAGCTCGCCGCCGTCATACGCGGCAGGGTCTTCGAGGAAGACGGTCATCGACAGGTCGCTGCGGATGCGGAAGTCCGAGCCGCGCTGGATGCGGATCGCATTGTCGACATGGATGTCGAAGGTCTGGCCGACGCCATAGCGGTTGAACAGCGGGGGGAAGACCTTGAGCGGCAGCGCGGCCGCGAAGAACAGCGGTGACTTTCCGAGCGCGTCGAGCACCATGCGCCCGGCCTGATGCGCCGCCTCGCTCGCCTCGGGTAACTGTTCGTTGCGCTTGGCCAGCGCCGACTGATGGCCGGAGGTGGCGTTGCCGTCCTGCCAGGGGGCATCGTCAATGATCCGCCGCAAGGATGCGATGCCAAGACGGTCGAGCAGGTCGGGGATTGCGATCAGCATGATGCCGCCTTCATGGCAGGGGGTCGGAGCGGATGGAAGGCCGGGGACAGTCGGCCCCCACCCGCTCCTCCCCCTTTGGCCCTAGAAGCGATAACCCAGCGTCAGCACTGCCGAGCGGCTTTCGCCTGCGGTTGCCCAGCCAACACTGGAACCGGCATTGTTGCGGATTCGCGTGAAATAATCCGCGTCGGTCGCGTTCTTGATGTTGAGCTGTGCCGAGAAATTCTCGGTAAAGTCATAGGCCAAGAACGCGTTGTGCACCCAATAGTCCTGAACGCGATAGATCTCGTTGTTGGTCGCGGTCGGCAGGTTCAGTGCGAAATCGCCCTGAAAAGTGACGCCGTACCCCACGCGCAGCCCGAACGGCAGTGTGTAGGTCGTGAACAGGCTGCCCGAATGGGTCGGCGTGTTCTGAAGATCGGCACCCACTGCCGGGTCAGCGACGCCGTCGGCGACGCTCTGCAGGATCTCGCTGTCGAGATAGGTGTAGTTGGCGGTGATCGACCAGGCGTCGCTGATCTGTCCCACCGCACCCAATGCGATGCCGTTGACGCGCGAACGGCCGTCGAGCTGCTGTTCGGGGATCAGCGGGTCGGCGGAGGCGACCTTATACTGGTCGCGCTCGTTGCGGAACGCGGCGAAAGTCAGCAGCAGATCGCCACCCATCAGTTCGGCCTTGGCCCCGATCTCGTAGTTGAGCGCACTTTCCGGCTTTACGTTGCATGTCGCCGCAGTGCAGGAGCCGTTGACCGAGGTTTTGGACGGAGTCTTGGAGTTTCCATAGGCCGCGTAGAGGCTGACCTCCGGCACCGGCTTGAAGACAAGGCCGACGCGATAGCTAAACAGATCGTCGCTATTCTCGAAGCGCTCGCCCGGTGTCACCTGGCCCAGATTGGCGCCGCTCGAAGCAACCGTATCGGCGCGATACCAGCCGCTGTTATGCTCGTACCGCACCCCGCCATTCAGCTCCAGCTGGTCGGAAAAGGCGATCGTGTCGAACAGATAGACGGCGAAGTTTTCGAGTTCGCCATTCTGGCGCGCGGTCGGGATGAAGTTGATCGGGCCGGTATAGACGTTGCTGCCATAGGTGAAGCCTGCGGGACCCACGAC
This sequence comes from Sphingomonas suaedae, assembly GCF_007833215.1. Taxonomy (NCBI): domain Bacteria; kingdom Pseudomonadati; phylum Pseudomonadota; class Alphaproteobacteria; order Sphingomonadales; family Sphingomonadaceae; genus Sphingomonas; species Sphingomonas suaedae. The sequence continues at coordinate 3,520,110 of NZ_CP042239.1, read as the reverse complement.
GACCTCGTTCGGATTGGCGATGTTGATGAGCGGATAGCTGGAATTGGGATTGCTGCCGTCGGCATTGCGCTGTGAATTGCCGCTTTCGAGGAAATATTTCTCCCACGCCGCGGAAAAGCCGAGCACCAGCGTATGGGCCACCCCGCCCGTGCCGAATTCGGCCTTCAGATCGGTCTGGGTATAGCCGAGCTGGTTGCGCGAACTGCGCGTCGTGCCGCGCGGGCCGGAGGGGAGGTAATAGCCCGCCGGGACGGTTGCCGGACAGGGCGCGCCGGTCGCGAGCAGGCCGGTCGAGAGGCAGAAGCTGCCCTGCGGCGGATTGACGCGCGCGAACTGGCGGACATCCTGCCACCGGGTCAGGTTGCGGATGCTGATGCTGTCGCTGAATTCATGGTCGAAGATCGCGGTCGCCTGATCGACATTGATCCGCTGCGTATCGACATTGCGGTAGCCGAAATAGTCGCTCTTATCGACTTCATGGATCAACCCGCCCGACCCCACATAATAGGGGACGCCATATTGCGGGATATTGGTATCTTCCTGATGCAGATATTGCAGCGTCAGGCTGGTCGGCCCGCCAATGCCCAGCGTCACCGAGGGCGCGACGCCCCAGCGCTCGTAATTCTCCACATCGCGACCGGGAATGTCGTTCTTGTGTACCATCGCGTTGAGGCGGAAGGCGATGAACTCGCTGGCGCGGATATTGGCATCCACCGTGCCGCGATAATAATCGTCGGTGCCGATCCCGGCATTGGCGACGATCTGCGTGCGCTCAAGCGGACGCTTGGTGACGATATTGATCGAACCGCCGACCGACCCGGCGCCCGAATAGACCGAGTTGGCGCCATTCACGACCTCGATCTGTTCGAGGTTGAAGCTGTCGGTGCGGGTATATTGCGCGCTGTCGCGCACCCCATCAACGGTGATGTCGGTATTCGCCGAATAGCCGCGTAGCGTGATGGAATCGCCATAGCCGCCGCCGCCCTCGCCTGCGCCAAAGGTGATTCCGGGCACGGTGGTCAGCACGTCGCGCAGGGTGAGGAGATTCTGTTCCTCGATCGTCTTGGCGGTCAGGATCGTCACGGTCTGCGGCGTGTCGCGGACCGGGCGCGTCGCCTTGGGACTTTCCTGCTCCGACTTTACTTCCTTGCCGGTGACGACGACGTCGGCGCGCTGGTCCTGTTCGTCCACCGGATCGGCGGCCGCGTCAGTTGCATAGGCCGGAGCAGACGCGACGAAGCCGATTGCAGCGAGCGCGAGGAAGGCAGGCGCGGCGCTGCGGCCGTCCGACGAAATACGAGTCATGGAAACCCCCGTTGTTGTTCGGAGGCCAGCTATTGCGACTCGTTCTCACTGTCAACGTAAATGCGAGTCATTTTCATTTTGTTGCGTGTGCGTGGCTTCGTCGAGGAGCCAGCTACGTAGCGCGCTGGCAAGGTTTGGCGGCGCGTCGGCCTGAATGCGCAGATGGTCGATCTGCGCGACGAGCGCATTGAGCGGCATCGCGCGCGCGCGCGCCGCTGCCTCCAGCGCGCGCCAGAATGGTGGTTCCAGACTGATGGAGGTGGCATGTGCGGCAATCGTGATGCTGCGCTTGACCGGCGGATGGAATCCGCCCGGGGGCGGCGCGATCACGGCTCCAGATCGAACAGCGCGGCAAGCTGTTCGATCATCGTCCCGGCAAGCTGGTCGACATCCATGATCGTCACCGCACGGCTGTAATAGCGCGTGACGTCATGGCCGATGCCGATCGCGACGAGGCCGACCGGCGAGCGGCTTTCGATCCATCCGATCACTTGGCGCAGATGCCGCTCCAGATAGGAGCCGCTGTTGACGCTCAGCGTCGAATCGTCGACCGGCGCGCCGTCGCTGATGACCATCAGGATCTTGCGATCCTCCGGCCGCGCGATCAGGCGGCTGTGCGCCCAAAGCAGCGCCTCGCCGTCGATATTTTCCTTGAGCAGCCCCTCGCGCATCATCAGGCCAAGGGACTTCTTGGCACGCCGCCACGGCTCGTCGGCCTGTTTATAGACGATGTGCCGCACGTCGTTGAGGCGCCCGGGCTGGGGCGGGCGGCCCTCGCCCAGCCATTTCTCGCGGCTCTGGCCGCCCTTCCACGCGCGTGTCGTGAAGCCGAGGATCTCGGTCTTCACCCCAACGCGCTCCAGCGTGCGGGCGAGGATGTCGGCGCTGATCGCCGCGATGCTGATCGGCCGCCCGCGCATCGATCCACTATTGTCGATCAGCAGCGTGACGACCGTGTCCTTGAACTCGGTGTCCTTCTCGACCTTGTACGACAGCGACTGCATTGGATTGACCACCACGCGCGCCAGTCGAGCGGCGTCGAGCAGCCCTTCGTCCTGGTCGAAATCCCAGCTGCGATTCTGCTGCGCCATCAACCGCCGCTGGAGCCGGTTGGCGAGCTTGGTCACCACGCCCTGAAGGTTCGACAATTGCGTATCGAGATAGGCGCGCAGCCGTACCAGCTCCTCATCGTCGCACAGGTCGGTGGCGGCGACGATCTCATCATATTGCGTCGTATAGGCGGCATATTCGAATTGGGGTGGCAGATCGGACCAGGGGCGATTGGGGCGGACGGGCATCATGCCCTCCTCCCCCGCATCGCCGGGCTCACCCTCGCCGTCCTCGAACTCGCCCTCCTGCTGTTCGGAGTCTTCGCCCTCTTCGGTCTCGCCCTCGCGCTGTTCGCCGCGCGCGTCGATCTCGCCCTCGCCGGTCTCGCCCGGCTCGTCGCCCGCGTCGGCCTCGTCCTCGTCGGGCGAGTCCGTCCCTTCGTCCTCGCCACCGCTGTCATCCGACTCATCGGGGGCCAGATCGCCCTCGGTCAGTTCGAGATCCTGGAGCAGATTGCCGACCAGCTGCGCAAACGTCGCCTGATCGTCGATCGCCAGCGCCAGCGCGTCGAGATCGGCGCCGCCCTTGTCCTCGATCCAGTCGCGCACCAGCGCCAGACCAAGCGCGGAGGCGGCAGGCGCCTCGCGCCCGGTCAGCCGCTCGCGCACCAGCAGCTGCACCGCAGTGGACAGCGGAACCTCGTCGCGCGTACGGGCGCGGCTGATCGGGTCCGACCGCATCTTCATCTCAAGCGCATGGTCGAGATTGTCGGCGATTCCCGCATAGCCGCGCGATCCCAGCGCCTCGACACGGGCGGTCTCAACCGCGTCGAATACGGCGCGTGCGACCGGCTCCTTGGGCGCGGCCTTGAGATGCGTGGCGGCGTCGTGCAGCCGCAGCCGCAGCGCGAAGCCATCGGCAAAGCCGCGCGCTTCGGCCACCTGCTCGGGCGGCAGGTTGCGGCCGGGCATCGGAACCTTGAGATGCCGCCCCGACTGCGCGGGCGCATCCGCGCTGAAAGCGAGTTCCAGCTCCGGCTCGTTGCTGAGCGCCCGCGCTGTCCCGGCAAGAACGGACTTGAACTGGTCGAGGGGTGAGTCGGTCGGCATTACCAGAGAGTCTCACAACCGAACGCGGCGATTGCACGATCACATGTGACGACGGTCAGATGTTCAAGCAGCGCCTGAGCCGCGATCAACCGATCGAACGGGTCCTTGTGAATCCCGGGCAGTGAGCCTCCATGCACGCCGTGCCTTGCCGTGACATCAAGATGGCTGAACCCGTCGCGCACGACATCCTCGACAAAAGCGCCGATGCTGCCAGCGAATTCGGGAAGTTGGTTCTTTCGCACCTTGGTTGCGATCTCCCAGCCGGTCGCGGCACTCACGAAAACTGCATTCGCCGGATCGGACATAGCGGATCGTGCTGCATCGGGAAGCCGGGGGCCGTCATTCCACCACCACAACAATGCATGTGTATCGAGCAGAAGACGCATCGTCATTCTGGTGGAAAAAGGCTGGCGTTCTCGATCTCGTCGAGTTCTTCCTCGGTAAAGCAAGGAGCGAGCACTGCGTCGGGATCGATATCCCTCAACAAATGCTTGAAGCGACCAGGCTGGCGGCGGGGCAAGGGAGTCGGCTCGAATGCGACCAGCTTCGCATAGGGCTTGCCCGCCTTGGACAGGATGATCTCCTCGCCCGCATGTGCGCGGTCGATCAGCTTCGAGAGCTGCGTTTTGGCATCATGGACGTTGAACGTCTTTTGCGGATCAGCTTCGGCCATTACGCCCTCCTGACGGACTTAGCTAAGTTAGCTTAGCCCACCCCTGTCTTCAAGCCTTCCCCACCACGCTCTCGGGCAGGTCCTTGCCGAACACACGCTGGTAGTACTCCGCCACCAGCGGCCGCTCCGCCTCGTCGCACTTGTTGAGAAACGACAGACGGAAGGCAAAGCCGACATCCTTGAAGATGTCCGCATTCTGCGCCCAGGTGATGACGGTACGCGGACTCATCACCGTCGAGATGTCGCCATTGATGAAGCCACGGCGCGTGAGTTCCGCGACACGGACCATATTCTCCACCAGTTCCTTGCCGCCCGGCTTGTCGTAATCGCCGCTCTTGGCGAGCACGATCTGCGCCTCGGTCGCGGCGGGGAGATAGTTGAGCGTGACGACGATGTTCCAGCGGTCCATCTGACCCTGGTTGATCTGCTGCGTGCCATGATACAGCCCGCTGGTGTCGCCCAGGCCCACGGTGTTGGCGGTCGCGAACAGGCGGAACCAGGGGTTGGGGCGGATCACGCGGTTCTGGTCGAGCAGCGTCAGCTTGCCCTCGGTCTCCAGCACGCGCTGGATCACGAACATCACGTCGGGGCGGCCCGCGTCATATTCGTCGAAGACCAATGCAGTCGGCGTCTGCAAGGCCCAGGGCAACAGGCCCTCGCGGAATTCGGTCACCTGCTGCCCGTCCTTGAGCACGATCGCGTCGCGACCGATCAGGTCGATACGGCTGATATGCGCGTCGAGGTTGATGCGGATGCACGGCCAGTTGAGCCGCGCCGCCACCTGTTCGATGTGCGACGACTTGCCGGTGCCGTGATAGCCCTGAATCATCACGCGGCGGTTGTGCGCAAAGCCCGCCAGCACCGCGAGCGTCGTATCGGGATCGAACACATAAGCGGGATCGAGATCGGGGACGCGCTCGTCCGCAATGCTGAATGCGGGGCATTCCATGTCGATGTCGATGCCGAACGTCTCGCGCACGTTCACCGTCTTGTCCGGTGCGTCGAGGATCGTCGTTTCCCGGCTGTCGGGCATGGTGTTCGGGAGAGTGGTCATCGCAATGCCTTCAAGAGTCGAAGGCGTCCCTAAACTCTCGCGGGTCCCCAAGTCGAGACGCTTGTGCGCCGCCGCATCCAGTCGGGGGTGGAATCGGCCATCATGACTCTCCGATCGCGAGCTTCTTCGGCAGCGCAAACAGATCGACGAACTGCCGTGCCAGATCGCGATTCCCCATCAGCCGCAGCGTGCCCGCCGCTTCGGCGCCCTCGAACGGGCGCTTGCCATAGACCAGTCCGACAAAGGTCGTCGGATCGGTGTCGAAGGTCACGTCCGCCCCGTCGGTCTCGCCGCGCTCGATCGCCAACTCGTGCCGGTCCAGCCGCCCGACAAAAGCGGCGCCGGGAAAACGAAACGCCACCGTCATCCGCATATCGGGCCGATCGGGCGCGATCATCGTCCTCAGCGAGAGCATCGCGGATACCGGCGAAAGCGGCAGGGTGGGATCGTGCAAGGGCGAGCGCGTCGCCCAGCGTCCCATGGTCTGGAACACCGGTTCGATCTCATAGCCCCATTGTGTGAGTTCATAGACCTGGACATTGGCGGGCGGCGGCAGCTTGTGGCGGGTCAGGATGCCCGACCGCTCGAGGCTTTCAAGTCGCTGGGTCAGAACATTGGCGCTGATACCGACCAGATCCGCCTTCAATTCGCCAAAGCGCCGCGCGCCCAGCATCAATTCACGAATGATGAGCAGCGACCAGCGTTCGCCCACAAATTCCAGCGCCAGCGCGGTGCCGCACGCATCGTCATACCAGCGTTTTTGCCTCGTTTCGTCGATTTTGGTTATTTTTTGTGACTCCATGGTTGCTTTAAATAACTTAGGCGGGCATCAACATCAAGCAAGCGATTCGGAACCGCAGCGTTTCGCGGAACGCCCCCCAGGAGAAGCGTGATGGCCAAGATGATTTTCGTAAACCTGCCGGTGGCGGATGTCGCCAGGTCGACCGCCTTCTACGAAGCGATCGGCTTCACCAAAGACCCGCGCTTCAGCAACGAGATGGCAAGCGCGATGCAATGGTCCGAGACGATCGTCCTCATGATCCTCCGCCATGACTTCTACAAAACCTTCATCCCGGACAAGTCGATCGCCGACGCCAGGGCGACGAACGAAGTGCTGATCGCGCTATCGTTCGAGAGCCGCGACGCGGTGGATGCGATCGTCGACAAGGCTGTCGCTGCGGGCGGCACGGGCGACATCCGCGCGCCGCAGGATCTGGGCTTCATGTACGGGCGCACCTTCCAGGACCCCGACGGCCATGTCTTCGAACCCCATCATATGGACCTGGAGGCGGCAATGGCGGCCTTTCCCGACGGCCCGGCGCACGAACCCGCCTGAATTCACCCAAGGAGAGACCTCGTGACCAGGATCACCACCTGCATCTGGAGCAACTATACCGCCGAGGAACAGGCGGTCTTCTACACATCGCTGATCCCCGACAGCCGCATCGTCCGGATCGAACGGACCCCGATCGACACGCCGAGCCAGAAGGCGGGCGATGTGATCATCGCCGAGATCGAACTGGCGGGGCACCGCTATCTGCTGCTCAATGGCGGGCCGATGTTCCAGCATAGCGAGGCAATGAGCTTCATCATCCACACCCCCGACCAGGCCGAGACCGACCGGCTCTGGGCCGCGATCACCGCCGATGGCGGCGCGGAGAGCCAGTGCGGCTGGTGCAAGGACAAATGGGGTGTCAGCTGGCAGATCACTCCCGACCGGCTGATGGAGCTGGTCTGGGACAATCCCGACAAGGCCGCGGCGCAGCGCGCGATGCGGGCAATGATGACGATGCGCAAGATCGACATCGCCAGGATCGAATCCGCCGCTGCGGGGGAACCGGTTTCGGCCTGACCCGAATTAACGAGGAGAGCAATCATGTCCGTCGAGATTACCGGGTTCGACTGGGTGCCCGATTTCGCCAAGGGGTTCGTCCGCGACCTGCGACCGCGCTGGGCGTGCGAAGAGATCGGCCTGACCTACGACATGCGGCTGATGGACCCGCGCAACCGGCCCGCGGCCTATTTCAGCGAACAGCCCTGGGGACAGGTCCCCGCGCTGGTGGATGGGGAGGTCAGCCTGTTCGAGAGCGGCGCGATCCTGCTCCATCTGGGCGAACGCGACGAACGGCTGCTGCCGCGCAGCCCACAGGCGCGCGCCGATGCGATCAGCTGGCTGTTTGCTGCCTATAACAGCGTCGAGCCGCTGATGTTCGAGTTGAGCAATGTCGAGATCTTTGCGGCGGGCGAGCAATGGGCGGAACTGCGCAAGCCGTCGTTGATCGCCGCGACCGGGCAGAAGCTCGACCGGCTCGCTGCGGCGATGGACGGGCGCGACTGGCTGGCTGGACAGTTCAGCATCGCCGATATCGCGATGGCGACCGTGCTGCGCCAGGCGGAGGGCAGCGGACTGCTCGACGACCGACCGGTCCTTCTCGCCTATCTCGAGCGCGCCATCGCCCGCCCCGCATTCCGGGCCGCACTGTCGGCGCAGCTTGCCGATTTCAAACCCGAACCCGTCGCCGCCTGAGCGACACGAAGGAGGAGAAGCGCCATGATCTATGTCGAAGGATTCCTGACCCCCGTCCCGACCGCCAACAAAGCGGAATATACGAAGCATGCCCATGGTGCGATCGACCTGTTCAAGGGGCTTGGCGCGACCCGCTTCGTCGAAGCCTGGGGCGACGATGTACCGGACGGCAAGATCAACGATCTCAAGAAATCGGTGAACCTGAAGGATGACGAGACGGTGTTGTTCAGCTGGCTCGAATATCCGGACAAGGCGACGCGCGACGCGGCCAACGAAAAGATGATGAGCGACCCGAACGCCGCCGAAGCCATGAAGGACATGCCGTTCGACGGCAGCCGCATGATCTTCGCCGGGTTCGAGGCGATCGTCGATACCGGACCCGCCACCGCCGCGCCGGGCTATGTCGACGGCTATGTTCTTCCGGTCCCGACCGCCAAGCGGGAGGCGTATCACGAGCTGGCAGCCAGGATGGCGCCGATCTTTCAGGAGCACGGCGCACTGCGCGTGGTCGAGGCGTGGGCCGGCGACACCGCGGATGGCAAGGTCACCGACTATAATCGCGCCACGCACAAACAGGCCGAAGAAAGCGTCGTCTATGCCTGGATCGAATGGCCCGACAAAGCGGCGCGCGACGCTGCGTGGGCCAAGATCATGGCGGACGAGAGCAACCGTGAGCCCGAGCCGCCCTTTGACGGCAAGCGCATGATGTGGGGCGGGTTCGAGCCGATCCTGGATACGGCGAAGGACTGAACTGACGCAGTGAGCCCCTCCCCTTCAGGGGAGGGGCTTAGAAATCGGAGACACGACATGACCAACCCGCATGGCAGCTGGATCTGGTACGAGCTGATGACCCCCGACGCGCAGGCGTCGCGGTCCTTTTACGAAGCCGTGGTCGGATGGCGCATCGATGCGGAGTCGATGATGCCCGGCGATACCGAATATCGCATTCTCCACGCGCCCGATGGCGACACTGGCGGGATGCTGACGCTCGACGCGGCGATGCTCGCGGGCGGGGCGAAGGCCGGCTGGCTCGGCTATGTCGGGGTCGAGGATGTCGACGCGACGGTCGAGCAGCTCAAGTCCGCGGGCGGATCGGTACATGTTCCGCCGACCGACATTCCCGATGTCGGTCGCTTTGCGATGGTCGCCGATCCGCAGGGCGTCGTCTTCTATGTGATGCGCGGGTTCAGCCCGGAGAGCAGCACCGCTTTTGCGCGGACGGGCGAGGGGCATGTCAGCTGGAACGAGCTGCAGACCAGCGACGCCGAGGCGGGCTTCGCCTTCTATTCCGGCCTGTTCGGCTGGGAGCGCGCCGGTAGTATGCCGATGCCCTGGGGCGAATACAGCTTCCTGCGCGGCAAGGACGCAGGCGATTCGATGGAGGTCGTCTGGGGCGCGATGATGCCGCGGGAGAAGCCCGAGCATCCGGTCGGCTGGACCTTCTATTTCCGGGTGTCGGATATCGAGACCGCCCACGCGAAGGTAAAGGAACTGGGCGGCACGCCGCTGAGCGATCCGATGGAGGTGCCCGGCGGCGAACGGGTGTTCCACGCCACCGATCCGCAGGGGGCTACCTTTGGCCTCGTGGCGCCCAAATGAGCCTGCCTGACCTCTACGCCCACCCCTTCTCTTCCTATTGCTGGAAGGCGCTGATCGCATTTTACGAACATGATCTGCCCTTCACGCTCAAGATGGTGTCGCCCGACGAACCGGAGAACAGCGCGCGCTGGGCCGAGCTGTGGCCGTTCAAGCGCTTCCCGCTGCTGGTCGATGGCGATCTGGTGCTGGGTGAATCGAGCATCATTGCCGAGCATGTCGACCGCCGGTCGGGCGCACCCCGCCTGGTTCCCGCCGATCCGGACGCCGCGCTTCAGGTGCGGATGCTCGACCGCCTGTTCGACCAGCAGGTGATGGACCCCGCCGCGCGGCTGGTGTTCAACGCGATCCGGCCAGAGGACAAGCGCGACCCGCTGGCGGACGAACAGGTCGCGGCGCAACTCGCCACCAGCTATGCGTGGTTCGACGCACATCTCTCCGGGCGGACCTGGGCAGCGACCGACAGCTTCACGCTCGCCGATCTCTCCGCAGCGCCCGCTTTGTTCTACGCCGACTGGATCATCCCGATCCCCGAAGCGCACGCCAATTTGCGCGCCTATCGCGCCCGGCTGCTCACGCGTCCTTCGGTCGCGCGCGCAGTCGAGGGCGCACGGCCCTATCGCCACTTCTTCCCGCTCGGCGCGCCCGACCGCGACTAAAGGAGCCTCATCATGCCACGACGCATTATCGGCGCGGCCTTCGTCAGTCTCGACGGGGTGATGCAGGCACCCGGAGGGCCCGAAGAAGATTGGACCGGCGGGTTCGAACAGGGCGGCTGGCTTGCCGCGCTGTTCGATGAGGGGATCGGCAATCAGGTCGATACGGTGTTCAAGCCGCCCTTCGACCTGCTGCTCGGCCGACGCACCTATGAGATTTTCGCCGCCCACTGGCCCTTCGCGCCCGAGGGAGATGAGATCGGCGACCTGTTCCGCACGATCCGCAAATATGTGCTTACCAGCCGGGACGCTCCGCTGGAGTGGGAGGGCAGCGAGCGGCTGGCGGACCTCGACACGCTCGCCGCCCTCAAGGAGAGCGAGGGACCAACTCTGGTGATCCAGGGCAGCTCGACACTCTATCCGCAGCTGCTCGCGCGCGGGCTGCTCGACCGCATCGTCACGATGACCGCGCCGGTCGTGCTCGGCACCGGCAAGCGGATGTTCGGCGACGGCACACCGCCCCGTTCGCTCGAACTGGTCGAACATCGCATCACGCGAAACGGCATCGCGATGGCGACTTTCGACGTGAAGGGCTCGGTCGAGATCGCCGACTTCCAGTTCGCAGAACCGACCGCTGCGGAAGTAGCACGGCGGGCACGGATCGACGCGGGCGACGGCTGGTGACTCAGGCGAAGGCGGGCGAGCCTTTGAGCTGTTGATACGCCTCGATTACGCGTTGTAGCGCGCCTTCATGGCTGCGGTCGCCGCCATTGCGGTCGGGATGATATTTGCGGACCAGCTCCGAATAGCGGCGGCGCAGTGCCATGCGATCGGCATCGGTATCGAGCGCGAGCGTGCGCAATGCCTCGCGATCCTTGCCCGATAACGGCTTGGCGTCCTTGCGCTCTTCGGGGCGGGCGGCGCGGAAGCGCGCGCCGATCGCGTCGAGGGGATCGGCGAAATCGGCCCAGCGCGGCGGCCGATCGGCGCCGCCCGTGCCGCTGAAGGCGCGGGTCTCGCTCTCCCACCCGGAATAGGGACGCTGTGCCTCATGGATCTCGTCGGGGCTCATCCCCGAGAAATAATTATAGCCCGAATTGAACGCGCGGACATGGTCGAGGCACAGCCAGCGATAGGCGCCCGGCCCGTCATAGCCGCCCCGCGGAGCCGCGGCGGCAGGTGCGCGAAATTCGCCCGGCTCATCGCAGCCCGGCTCCGCGCAGAGGCGCCCCGGCGCCTCGACACGACCATGGAAACGGGCATTGGGACGATCCTTACGCGGCACGCGAGACACTCTAACTCCAAAGCAAAAGCGGCCTATATAGGCGCGATGACCGACACTTCTACCGGCCCGGTGGCCAGCGAAATCACCGCCCGCCTTACCCAGGCGCTCGCCCCGTCGAAGCTCGACGTGATCAACGACAGCGCGAAACATCGCGGCCATAGCGGCGACGATGGCAGCGGCGAATCGCACTTCACCGTGGCGATCGAAAGCGCGGCATTTGCGGGCAAGTCGCGGCTCGAACGCCAGCGGCTGGTCAATCGCGCGCTAGGCGATCTGATGACCGAAAAAATCCACGCCATGGCGATTCGCGCCACCGCCCCAGGGGAATGACATGAGCGACGATCTCTTCACCCATACCATCACGCCCACAACGCACGACCTGGGCGGTTTCAAGGTTTATCGCACTCTTCCCTCACGCCCGCGCACCATGGTTGGGCCATTCATCTTCTTCGATCAGATGGGTCCGGCGCATCTTGAGGTCGGGACGGGCATCGATGTCCGGCCGCATCCGCATATCAATCTTGCCACCGTCACCTATCTGTTCGCGGGCGCGATGGATCATCGCGACAGCCTCGGCACCTTTGCGACGATCGAGCCCGGCGCGGTCAACCTGATGACTGCGGGCAACGGCATCGTCCATTCCGAACGCTCCCCCGCCGATGTGCGTGCCGCCGGACCCGAACTGTCAGGCATCCAGACCTGGCTCGCTTTGCCCGAGCGGTTCGAGGAGATGGACCCGGCGTTCGAGCATGTCGCCAAGGCCGACCTGCCGTTGATCGACAGCGACGGGGCAAAGGCGCGGGTCATCATGGGCTCGCTATGGGGCCAGACCGCGCCGACCACGACCTATGCCGGGACGATCTATGCCGATATCGTGCTGGACCCGGGCGCGAGCGTGCCGATCGACGCCGATGCGGACGAGCGCGCAATCTATCTCGCGCTCGGCCAGGCCAGTCTCGACGGGGTCGAACTGGAGCCGCAGACGCTCTACGTCCTGCGCCCCGGCGTCGCCGCGCGGCTGACGTCGCGTGACGGGGGCCGCGTGATGCTGTGCGGTGGCGAGGCGTTCAGCACCCCGCGCCATGTCTGGTGGAATTTCGTTTCGTCCGACCGCGACCGGATCAACCAGGCCAAGGAGGACTGGAAGGCCGGGCGGTTTCCAAAGGTGCCGGGCGACGACAAGGAATTCATTCCGATACCCGAGGTGCCGAAGACGGTGAGTTATCCGTGAACTCAGGACGCCCTCCTTTACCGTCATGCTGAGCTTGTTTCAGCATCCACCCGCCACCAGCGGCTCAGTCGCCTGTGGAAAGCGGATCCTGAACCAAGTTCGGGATGACGGCGGGGGAAAAGGACTTGAACGCCACAGCGGAGGGTGAAACAAACCGCATATTCGAAAATGGCGGGAGAGGCATCGATGTCGGCGTTCAAACTTAACCGAATCGCCCTGTCCACCGGGGTCGAACTCGACGTGGCTACCGCGGGCGACCCCGCCGCCCCGGCGATCGTCCTGCTCCACGGCTTCCCCGAATCGCACCGCACCTGGCGCCACCAGATCCCCGAACTCGCCAAGACCCATTTCGTCATCGCCCCCGACCAGCGCGGTTTCGCCCGCTCGTCCAAGCCCGAGGGGGTGGAGAACTACACCCCCGACAAGCCGGTCGCCGACCTGCTCGCGCTCGCAAGTCATTTCGGCAAGGAGCGCTTCGTCCTGGTCGGCCATGACTGGGGCGGGGCGATTGCCTGGATGGCCGCGCTCCAGCATCCCGACCGGATCGAGAAGCTGATCATCGTCAACGCCCCCCACCCCTTCGTCTTCCAGAAGTCGCTCTTTGACGACATGGAGCAGCGCGCGGCGAGCCAGTATATCCGCGCGTTCCGCAATCCGGCGCTCGACGCGCAGATCGCCGCGATGGGGGTCGATCGCTTCTTCGACACGACCTTTGCCAAGCACACCGACCCCGAACTCGTCGCGCCCGAGCGCGCCGCCTATATCGACGAATGGAGTCAGCCCGGCGCGATGACGGCGATGCTCAACTGGTACCGCGCCAGCGCGATCACCGTCCCCGCGATGGACGAGACGCCCGAGCGCCCCGCCTTTCTCGACGCCCCCTTCCCTCCGCTGCAAATGCCGGTGCTGGTGATTTGGGGTATGCGCGACACCGCGCTGCTGCCCGTGCAGCTTGACGGGCTGGACGCGCTGATTCCCGACCTGTCGATCGTCCGAATCGATGCCGGGCATTTCGTGCCTTGGGAAAAGCCCGCACCGGTGACGGAGGCGATGCGGAGCTGGCTCGCTGCCTGATCGCCTCAGTCGCGCGGAATCAGGTCCTTCCACTCGCCGGTCAGCGGCAGATCACGCTCCGCCACAAACGGCGCAGGCGGCAGCACGGCGCCCGCAGCGGCGATCTTCGCCTCCTCCGCCTGCATCACGCGCAACCGGTCCTTCCAGTGCGGATGCGACCGGCTCTGAAAGATGCCCGACATGCCCTTCGCCACCGGATGCTGCCAGAACCGGCTGGCGAGGTCCGCCGGATAACCCGCCCGGGCGAGCAGATGCACCGACAGGATATCCGCCTGCAATTCGGTCTGGCGGAACAGGCCGACATTGCGTCCGAACCCCGATGCGAACCCGAAATCGGCTCCCATCGCGTCCAATCGCTCGCGGTGGCGAAGGATATTGTGCGCCAGTTCGTGCGCGACGGCAGCCGCGACCAGTTCATCGCCGAACCGGTCGTAATAGCCCGAGGTGATACGCACCAGATCACCATAGGCGCGGGCATCGAGCCCCCCATCGATCAACAGCTCGTAGCGCGTGCGGCACGCCGGAACCGGATACACAATGACGCTCAATCGCTTTCCGCCCCGACGGAGTTCGACGGGGATGGGCTGGGCAGGCGGGAGCGCTGCAACCGCCGCGACAAATTTGGCCAGCGTGTCGATCGAAGCCGTTTTCGACAGCGCGTCGTCGGGGCGCACACCCCCTACCGACACCACGCTGTCATCGGCACGAATGTCGGCGCGCTCGGCCGGACTGCCCGGCACGATGCCCTCCACGGCTAGCGTACCGGCGAAGGCGAAGTGGGTCGCGACCAGTCCCCGGTTGTCGACCGCATATTGCGCGAGCGTATGGAACTGCATCCCATGGCCCGGCTCCAGACGGTCGCACAGCGCGGCATTGGCGGTGCTGAGACGAAAGCCGGTGACGGCGAGCGTCATATCCGCTTCGCGAATCGCCTCCATCATGGTCGCGTCCAGCGCCTGTGCGCGCGCAATTCCCGGTACCGCCGCGACCAGGCACGCCACCGCGAGCGAAAGGATCAGACGAATCCGGATCAGCATGATACAGGCCTATGCCGCGTTGCAGTTGCGCTGGGAAGCAGGTCGGCGCTAAGGGCCGGTGGAACGGTGATTTTCAATGTTGCGGCGGCTGTTTTCATCCCTTGCGCCCGCTCCGGTGCGCGAAACCCCGATCGGATCGATCCCGCCCGGGCAACGTGTCTATGCGGTCGGTGACATTCACGGGCGTCTCGACCTGCTCGACGACCTCCTCGATCGAATCGAGCGCGACGACGCCACCCGCGCGCCCCTCGACACGACATTGATCTTCCTCGGTGACCTGATCGATCGCGGTCCCGATTCGGCACAAGTGGTCGAACGGCTCCGCCAGCTCTCCGCGGCGGTCCCCGCGATCCGCTTTCTGCTGGGCAACCATGAAGAGGTTTTCCTCAAGGCGATGGCCGATGAGAAGGGGGCGCTCCCGTTCTTCATCCGCATCGGCGGGAAGCCGACCGCGCTCAGCTACGGGATAACCGAGGCGGAATATCGTGCCTGCGACTATCCCGCGCTGCTCGCCCTGCTCCGTGCCCGCGTCCCGCAGGAGCATCTCGATTTTCTGTCGCGGTTTGAAGACCTTATCGTGATCGGCGACTATGCGTTTGTACATGCCGGTGTCGATCCGACGCGTCCGCTCGATCAGCAGCGGATCGGCAGCCTGCGCTGGATTCGCGAGGAATTTCTGAGCCATCGCGGCGTATTGGAGAAGATCATCGTTCACGGCCACACGGTGACCGAGGGGGTCGAGGAACGCGGACATCGGATCGGCATCGATACCGGTGCCTATGCGTCCGGGCGGCTGACCGCGATCGGCCTGGAAGGCAATTCCCGCTGGTTCCTGCAAACGCAATGAGTTGCCATGAAAATTTAACAGTTTATAAGCATAGCCGCGATGCTTTGATGGCTTTGCCGATTTCGTTGCTGTGCGCCGAAATTGTGTGGAACCCATCAGGGATTTGGGTGTTCAAGCGTTGTTGCGAGGAAGATCGATTGGGCAGTTTGCCTGTTGAGGTTGCCGCGCGGCTATGTCATAGGGCGGCGTGAGAACACTGCGTAAGAATAAAGAGGGAGCTATTTATGCGGTTGGCGAAATTGATGATGGCCGTTGCGGCCTGTTCGCTTGCAACGACCCCGGCGCTGGCCGCGTCGTCGGCGTCCAAGCTGTCGGTCTCTGAGGCTTCGACTGCGCGCGTCGGCACGCCGTCGGGCAAGGCGAACAAGCAGGCGGGTGGCTTCCCGTTCCTGATCGTGTTCGCGGTGATCGCGGTTGGCCTCGGCATCTATGTTGCCGTCGACAGCGACGACGAACCGACCAGCCCGTAATCGGCCTGTCGGAACAGAATTTTGAAATGGCGGCTCTCGGGCCGCCATTTTTTTTGCGCGCGGCGAATCGATTACGCGACCAACGATGGGCGCGATCAGGCCCCAGGTGGGGGAGCGGGCCGGTGCCGATTCAGCCAAGCTGAAAACGAGCCTATCCGAGCAACTCGCGCGCGAATGCCCGAACGGCGGGACCGATATCGTCGCGCGTCAGCGCCAGCGCCAGATTGGCCTGCGCATAACCCGCCTTGTCCCCGCAATCGTAACGCGTCCCCTGAAAGGTGACGCCGTGGAACGGCTGTCCGCCGATCATCTTCGCCATCGCATCGGTGAGTTGAATCTCGCCCCCGGCCCCCGCCTCCTGCGTCTCAAGCACCCGCATCACCTCCGGTTGCAGGATATAGCGGCCGATCACCGCCAGATTTGACGGGGCGCTACCGGGCTTGGGCTTTTCGACCAGCCCACGTACTTCGGTCAGTGTGCCGTCGCGCGCGCCGGGCGTGATGACACCATATTTGTCGGTCTGCGAATCGGGGACTTCCTGTGCGCAGATCAGATTGCCGCCGACGCGATTATAGGCATCGACCATCTGTTTGAGGCACCCCGGCTGCCCGACCATGAAATCATCCGCCAGCAGCACCGCGAACGGTTCGTTGCCCACGATATCGCGCGCGCACCAGACGGCATGGCCGAGGCCCATCGGTTCCTGCTGGCGGACATAGGCAATTGCGCCGGGTTTGAGCCGAGTCGGTTCGAGGATTTCCAGTGACTTGCCGCGCGAGGCCATCGTCGCCTCCAACTCATAGGCCACGTCGAAATGATCCTCGATCGCGGATTTTCCGCGTCCGGTGACAAAGATCATCTGTTCGATCCCCGCCTCGATCGCCTCGTCCACCGCATATTGGATGAGGGGGCGGTCGACGACCGGCAGCATCTCCTTGGGCATCGCCTTGGTCGCGGGAAGAAAGCGGGTGCCAAGTCCACCGACGGGAAATACGGCCTTGCGCAACGGTTTGATGTTCATTCCGATCCTCCAGACGCTGCGCATAGCCGAACAGCAGCGTAGAACAAGGCGATGATTTGGGCTAGGCGCGCCTCGATCTGATAGGGAGCGTCCGTTTATGAATGACCTGAAGAATCGCCGCGTGCTGGTTACGGGGTCCGCCGGATTCATCGGGTTTCACACGGCGAGCCTGTTGCTGCAATCGGGCGCCCAGGTTCTCGGGATCGACAATTTCACTCCCTATTACGACGTCTCGCTCAAGGAACAGCGCAACGCGATCCTGACCAACCATCCCAATTTCCAGCTCGGCCGATTGTCGATCGAGGATGCGCCCGCGCTCGAAAGGGCGTGGCGTGACTTTGCGCCCGATGCGGTGATCCACCTCGCCGCCCAGGCGGGTGTGCGATACAGCATCGATCACCCGGCCGATTATGTCGGCACCAATATCGTCGGCACCTTCAATCTGTTCGAACTGGCCCGGCACAATCCCGTTCGCCACTTTCTCGCGGCCTCGACCAGTTCGGTCTATGGCGCGAACACACAGATGCCGTTCGAGGAGACCCAGCGGACCCAGACCCCGATGAGCCTCTATGCCGCCACCAAGGGGGCGACCGAGCTGATGGGTCACAGCTATGCCCATCTGTTCGGCATTCCGATGACCTTTTTCCGCTTTTTCACCGTGTACGGCCCTTGGGGCCGCCCCGACATGGCGCTATTCAAATTCGCCGATGCCATGCTCCGCGACGAACCGATCGATGTCTACAACAACGGCCAGATGACGCGCGACTTCACCTATGTCGAGGATCTGGTGCGATCGATCACCGATCTGATCAGCGCCGTGCCGGGCGACACCCCGGTCGAAGGCGACAGCCTGTCCCCCGCCGCGCCGTTCCGCGTGGTCAATATCGGTGGCGGCACCCCCACCCCGTTGATGGACTATATCGCCGCGCTCGAGGAGGCGCTTGGCAAAACCGCCCGCAAGAATTTCCTGCCGATGCAGGCCGGCGACGTCCCCGCAACCGCAGCTTCCCCCGCACTGCTGCGCGCGCTGACGGGCCGTGCGCCGATCACGCCGGTGAAGGAAGGCGTGTCCGCATTCGTTCAATGGTATCGCGAACAGGCGGCACGCGATGGCGTGGCCGTTGCGAACGCAGACCATTGAGCCGGGTGCACGCGATCCGGTTCACACTGGCCTGATTGGCGGGGCGGAAGACCGTGTCTGCCCCGCCCCGCACGCTTGTCATTTTCGGGACCCGACCTGAAGCAATCAAGCTGTTCCCGGTGGTGGCTGCGTTACGCGCGCTTGGCGGTATAACGGTGCGGACCTGCGTCACGGCCCAGCATCGCGCCCTGCTCGATCAGATAATGTCGGCCGCAAATATCGTTCCAGATATCGATCTCGATCTGATGGAGCCCAACCAGTCGCTCGATCGGCTCACCGCGCGTCTTCTGACGGGGTTGGGAAGGACGCTTGACGCAGAGCGGCCCGACCGCGTCATCGTACAGGGAGATACCGCGACCGCGATGGTCGGCGCGCTGGCTGCCCATTATCACCGCATTCCAGTCAGCCATGTCGAGGCGGGGTTGCGGTCGGGCGACAATTGGCGCCCCTGGCCCGAAGAGGTCAACCGCAAGATCATTGCGACGATCGCCGACCAGAATTTCGCACCGACATCGGCCGCGGCCGACGCGCTACGACGCGAAAATATCGATCCGGCAACCATTTATATTACGGGGAACACCTCCATCGACGCGCTGTTGGCCATGCGCGCACGGATCGCTGCGGAACCGGCCCTCGCGGCTGGACTCGAGTCGGTTGAGCGACGCTTCAGCACGAAGAAACTGATCCTCGTCACCGCGCATCGCCGGGAAAGTTTCGGTGCAGGCATGGAAGCCATTGCCCAGGCAATTACCCGAATTGCAGACCGAAAGGACGCCGCGATCCTGTTTCCAATGCACCCCAATCCGAATGTGACGCGCGTAATGGATCGCATGATCGGCGACCAGGCGAATATCGCGCGGGTCCCACCACTTCAGTATCCGCAGTTCATTCGTGCGCTCGGTCTTTGTCACCTCGTCCTGACCGATTCGGGCGGCGTCCAGGAAGAAGCACCGGTTCTGGGCAAACCGGTCCTGGTAATGCGCGACACGACGGAACGTCCGGAAGGTATCGTCGCAGGAACAGCACGGCTCGTCGGCGCCGATTGCGAACGGATCATCGCAGAAGTGGAGCGGCTTCTCGACGATGAAGAAGCCTATCTAGCGATGGCACGCGCACATAATCCCTTTGGCGACGGCAATGCCGCCGGTCGCATTGCCGCAATCGTCACGAAGTCGCTCAGTTGAACCGCTTTACCTTCGCAAGCACCGCATCGGCCAGTTCGCGGCGACAGATCAGCAAATCCGGCAATTCGCGTTCCGGCCGGTTATAGACGATCGGCGACCCGTCGATCCGGGAAACGTGCAACCCTGCGGCTGCGGCAACCGCGGCGGGAGCGCAATTGTCCCACTGATATTGGCCGCCCGAATGAAGGTAGATATCGGCGTCACCCAGCACCACCGCCATCGCCTTCGCCCCAGCCGAACCCATTGCAACCGTTTCCGCCCCGAGAGCTTCGGCGACCTTGCCGCACAGGCCCGAGGGCCGCGTGCGACTGACCAACATGCGCGGTGGGTCGTTCGCGGGCGCCAGTTCGGGCGGGGCACCGGTCGAGAGGGTGACGCCGCGTCGGGGAAGCGCCACGGCACCGACCACCGCTACCCCATCGATCGACAGGCCGATGTGCACCGCCCAATCATCCCTGCGCTCACCAAATTCGCGGGTCCCATCGAGCGGATCGACGATCCATACGCGGCGCGACTCGAGCCGGGCGGGATCGTCGCTCGACTCCTCCGACAGGATGGGATCGTCGGGCCGCGCGTCCCGTAACATGCGCAGAATCAGTGTGTTCGCCTCACGGTCGCCACGCGCGCCATCTGCGCTTTCCTGCTGAAGCGAAAGAAGGAACGCGCCCGCCGCGCGGGCAATATTCGAGGCTAAATCCGCATCGGTCATGCGTCCTGTCTTCCGACCGGTGACTGCGGCTTCAGGATTTTCCGATTTCGCGGCGTTTCGCGTCCGGATGTCCCAACATGCGAAGTTTGCGCCAATGGCGCCGTCGCCAATTTACGGCGCCCCAACCCACTCCGGCCATCAAGCCAACCACAATCAAGCCATACGCAACCCACTCGCGGGTTTCGAGCTCCAGCAACGCGCAAACTCCAACATAATCCGCTGCAAACGTTCACAGCACGGGCGACCAGATACCCAGGATATGCTCGATGATCAATTCGGCAGCGTCCTCGGCTGTCATCTGTCGCGTATCGATGTGGATTTCAGGATTTTGCGGCGGCTCATATGGGCTTGAAATACCGGTAAAATTCTCGATCTCGCCTGAGCGGGCCTTCTTATAGAGACCCTTGACGTCACGCCGCTCGGCCTCCTCGAGCGGCGTGTCGATGAAGATTTCGAAAAACTCGCCCTCAGGCAGCATCTTGCGCACGAGGTCGCGTTCAGCGCGGAACGGAGAGATGAACGCGGTGAGGACGATCAGCCCTGCATCGCACATCAGCTTCGCCACTTCGCCGACGCGGCGAATATTCTCGATCCGGTCGGCGTCGCTGAACCCAAGATCCTTGTTAAGGCCGTGACGGACGTTGTCGCCGTCGAGCAGGAAACTGTGCTTGCCCAGCGCGTGCAGCTTTTTCTCGACCAGATTGGCGATGGTCGATTTGCCTGATCCCGACAGGCCGGTGAACCAGAGGAGGCGAGGGTGTTGCCGCTTCTGCGCGGCGTGCGCCTCGCGAGTGATCTCCACCGCCTGCCAATGGACGTTCTGCGCGCGGCGCAAGGCGAAATTGAACATACCGGCTGCGACCGTGGCGTTGGTCAGCTTGTCGATAAGGATGAACCCACCCAGATCGCGATTCTCGGGATATGGTTCGAACACGACGCCACGGTCGGTATAGACCTCCGCCACGCCGATATCGTTGAGGCTCAGCGTCTTCGCACTCAGCTCCGCCATGGTGTTGACGCAGATGATGTGGCGCGGTGGCTGCACCGTCGCGCTCACCGTCTGGGTGCCGAGCTTGAGCCAATAGGCGCGACCGGGCAGCAGATCCTCCTGATCCATCCACACGATCGTGGCCTGGAACTGGTCGGCGACTTGGGGCGGCGCATCGGCCGCGGCGATCACGTCGCCGCGCGAGCAATCGACCTCATCCGCCAGCGTCAGCGTGACCGACTGGTCGCGCCCGGCCCCGGCAAGGTCGCCGCCATGGGTGACGATCCGCGCGACGGTGCTGGTGCGACCCGACGGCAGGATTCGCACCGCATCCCCGGGCTTCACCGATCCGCTGGCGATCGTGCCCGCAAAGCCGCGGAAATCGAGGTTGGGGCGGTTGACCCATTGCACCGGCATCCGGAACGGTCGCGGGGCATCATCGTCACCGACCGGCACGCGCTCGATATGATCGATCAGCGCGGGGCCGGTATACCAAGGGGTGTTGTCGCTGGGCGCGGTAATGTTGTCGCCCTTGAACCCCGAAATGGGGATGGCAGTGAAATCGGCGATGCCGATGCCCTGCGCAAAGGTTCGATAGTCGGCGACGATCGCGTCGAACGTCGCGCGGTCATAGCCGACCAGATCCATCTTGTTCACCGCCAGCACGATGTGGCGGATGCCGATCAGGTGGGCGAGGAAGCTGTGCCGCCGCGTTTGCGTGAGTACGCCCTTGCGCGCGTCGATCAGGATCACGGCAAGGTCGGCGGTCGATGCCCCGGTGACCATGTTGCGCGTGTACTGTTCATGCCCGGGCGTGTCGGCGACGATGAATTTGCGCTTCTCGGTCGCGAAGAAGCGATAGGCGACGTCGATGGTGATCCCCTGCTCGCGCTCGGCGGCGAGGCCGTCGACGAGCAAGGCGAAGTCGATCTCGCCCCCTTGCGTCCCCACCCGCTTCGAATCGGCTTCGAGCGCGGCAAGCTGATCCTCGAAGATCATCTTCGAATCGTAGAGCAGCCGCCCGATCAGCGTCGACTTGCCGTCGTCCACCGACCCGCAGGTGATGAAGCGCAGCAGCGATTTCGACTGATGCTGTTCGAGATAGGCGGAAATGTCGGACGCGATCAGCGCATCGGGGCGGTAGGAGGAAGTCATCAGAAATAGCCCTCCTGCTTCTTCTTTTCCATCGACGCCGCCTGATCGTGATCGATCGCACGCCCTTGCCGTTCGGACGTCGTCGTCAACAGCATCTCCTGGATCACATCGTCGAGCGTCGCCGCCTCGCTCTCCACCGCGCCGGTCAGCGGGTAGCAGCCGAGCGTGCGGAAGCGGATCGAGCGCAGCACCGGCTCCTCGCCATCCAGCGGGAACCGGTCGTCATCGACCATCAGCGTGAGGCCACCACGCACCACCGTCGGACGCGGCGCGGCGAAATAGAGGGGAACGATCTCGATCCCCTCGGCGCGGATATACTGCCAGATGTCGAGTTCGGTCCAATTCGACAGCGGGAAGACGCGGATGCTTTCCCCTTTGGCTTTGCGCGCATTGTAGAGCCGCCACAATTCCGGCCGCTGCGCCTTGGGGTCCCAGCGGTGGCTGGCGGAGCGGAAGCTGAACACGCGCTCCTTCGCACGGCTTTTCTCCTCGTCGCGCCGCGCGCCGCCGAACGCCGCGTCGAAGCCGAACTTGTCGAGCGCCTGTTTCAGCCCCTCGGTCTTCCACATATCGGTGTGCAGCCCGCCATGATCGAACGGGTTGATCCCGCGCGCCATCGCCTCGGGATTGTGGTGGACCAGCAACTCCATGCCCGCGTCGCGCGCCGCCTTGTCCCGCAATTCGTACATTGCGCGAAATTTCCACGTCGTATCGACATGCAGCAGCGGAAATGGCGGCGGCGCGGGGAAGAACGCCTTCTTGGCCAAGTGCAGCATTACAGCGCTGTCCTTGCCCACCGAATAAAGCATCACCGGACGCTCGGCCTCTGCAACCACTTCGCGCAATATGTGAATACTCTCGGCTTCAAGCCGGGCCAGATGAGTCAGGACGTCCATGACGCCGATCTATGGATCACGCTTACCTGCTGCGATCTAGTATTTGTTTAGGCCGCCTGAAGCCACATGCGCCCATGGGCGCTGCCCTTCCCACGCCATTTTTCGGTCGCATGGCCCGCGCCAGCTGTGCATAGGGCCACGAGCGGCTGCGACGAAAGGATTCTGCGTGCGTATTGCGATGATCGGCACGGGCTATGTGGGTCTGGTTTCAGGAGCGTGCTTTTCCGATTTCGGCCATGACGTGGTGTGCGTGGACAAGGATGCGCGGAAGATCGAGCTGCTGCATCAGAATGTGATGCCGATCTACGAGCCGGGCCTGGCCGAACTGGTCGCATCGAATGTGAAGGCCGGCCGCCTGTCCTTCACCACCGATCTGGCCGAGGGCGTCAAGGGCGCGGACGCCGTCTTCATCGCCGTCGGCACGCCCAGCCGCCGTGGCGACGGTCATGCCGATCTCTCCTATGTCTTTGCCGCGGCCGAGGAGATCGTCGCGGCGCTCGATGGCCCCGCCGTCATCGTCACCAAATCCACCGTTCCGGTCGGGACCGGCGACGAAGTCGAGCGGATCGTTGAGCGGATTGCACCTGCCAAGGGAATCAAGGTCGTCTCCAACCCCGAATTCCTGCGTGAAGGCGCGGCGATTGCCGACTTCAAGCGGCCCGACCGCGTCGTTGTGGGCAGCGAGGACGAGAATGCGAGCCAGGTTATGCGCGACATCTATCGCCCGCTCTCGCTCAACCAGTCGGCACCCGTGCTGTTCACCGGCCGCCGGACCGCCGAACTGATCAAATATGCTGCCAACGCCTTCCTCGCGGTCAAGATTACCTTCATCAACGAGATCGCGGACCTGTGCGAGCAGGTGGGCGCGGATGTTCAGGAAGTGTCGCGCGGCATCGGCATGGACAACCGCATCGGGCGCAAATTCCTGAACGCCGGCCCCGGCTATGGCGGGTCGTGCTTTCCCAAGGATACGCTGGCGCTGCTCAAGACCGCAGACGACAATGAAACGCCGTTGCGGATCGTCGAGGCGACGGTGCAGGTCAATGACAGCCGCAAGCGCGCAATGGGCCGCAAGGTTATCAAGGCAATGGGGGGCGAGGTCCGCGGCAAGACGGTCGCGATCCTTGGCCTGACGTTCAAGCCGAATACCGACGATATGCGCGACGCCCCCTCGATCGCGATCATCCAGACGTTGCAGGACGCGGGCGCGACCGTCCGCGCCTATGATCCCGAGGGGGTTGAACAGGCAAAGAGGGTGCTGAAGGACGTCGCGTTCTGCGCCAGTCCCTATGAGGCGGCGGATGGGGCGGATGCGCTCGTGATCGTCACCGAATGGGATGAATTCCGCGCACTGGATCTCGGACGGATGAAGGCCGTACTCAATCGACCGCTCCTGGTCGATCTGCGCAACATCTATCCGGCCGAGGAAGCGAAGCGCGCGGGGTTCGCATTGATCGGGATCGGAAAGCCCGCCGAGTCGGCCCCTGCCGCGGCCTAAGGTCGCAAAGATACGCGGCGAAGCGATCAGGTCTTGGCAGTCGGCGCCACTGATCTTGTTTTCCGTGAACCCGCCGGGGGCCACGCGCGTCTGGCGAACCGCTCGGCATAGCGTCAGCGACGCGCAAAGCAGATTTAGAGTCGTTTTCAGCTGTACGGCACCGGCCTGCTAGCCTGAAAATAACTTAACCGCCGGTGATCTGAAGCGAATCGATCCAGGCTTGCGAGCGTTCGGTCGGCGCCAGAATGATGCGCAGCCATTGCCCGCCGCAGTTACGTGGAACCTCGAACCGCATCTCGAACGCCGAACCCTTTTCGTTCGCCGCGGGCAGGGGGCGCCGGATCAACTCCGCTCCTTCGACGCAGTCGACCTGGATCATCGGCTGTTCCATCACCCCTGCGCCGGTCGAGCCCGCCACCCCCTTCAGCGTGTAGCGCCCGGGCGCGAGAATCAACAGCTGACGCGCGACTTCGCCGCCGCCACTTGCATTGGAGCGCAGAACGAGACGCGGATCGTCGCCGAATACTTCCTTGCCGGCCGACAATTCATAGTCATCACGAAACCACCAGTCGAACGGAAGCGGAGACCGGTCGCCACTGAAATCGCCGTCCCGCAATGCGGCGGCCTGTGTCGATTCCAACCGCTTGGTATCCGCATAATAGGCATAAGCGGACTGATAATGCCGGTCGGCGATCAGACGACGAATAATCTGCTGAACGAAGTTCGTTTCGGCTTCGTCCGACATAGCGAGGCGCAAGGTTCGTCCGATCGCCAACAGCGCGCGCGAATCGCGGACATCCTTGATCGCCAGGGCCAGGAACTGGCGCCACCAGTCAGGTCGCGGTGCGAGGATCGTGTTCAGGGCAGGCAGAATCTGCGGATCGTCCGCAGCGGCGACCAGCGTCGGTAGCAGATAATCCGCCGCGCTCTTCGACGTCCGGAGCGCACGGTCATAGTGGCTGAGCGCTGAAGGGATATCGTTGCGCCGTACCGCTTCCTCGATCAGCCAGATTTGCGTCGGAAGGTGACGACGCGACAGGAATTCGGAAGCGCGGAACAACCGGGCCGCACCAGCCTCGTCCTCCTTGTGGGCAGCGACCAGCGCCAGCGCGTTGACGGCGTCAACGCTCAACGGGTCCCGCGCGAGCGCCGCTTCGGCCAACCCGCTTGCCTGATCCAGGTCGCTGGCGCTTGGCTCTTGCTTCAGCACCAGTCGGTTGGCGACCATCGCCTTGGGCAGCCCGCCCCAGGGCCACCAGTTCAACGCCACTTCCGGCTTCGGCTTTGCAACCGTCAGCGTCAGCGTAATGCTGATCGACAGATAGACGAGCAGCGCGGCACCGATTGCCACGCCGACGAGACGCAGCGTCCGGAGGAGGGGGTTATCGGATGTCGATAGCATCGATCGACGTCACTCCGTCCCCTCGCCGCTTTGGCGACCATAGCCATAGCCGTAGCCGTAATCATAGCCATAGCCATAGTGCGCGCGTTTGGTGTTGAACTTCGTGGCGATCACGCCGAGCAGATGCGCATGGGCTGCGCGCAGGCGGGAGAGCGCAACGCGCGCGACGCTCTTGCCCGTCGAATGGGCTTCGACGACGAAGACGACACCCTCCACCTTGCTCGCGATCAGCGGCGAGTCCGCCAGACCCATTACCGGCGGCGCATCGACGATGACATGGTCGAAACGCTCGATCAGCTCGCCGATCAGCCGTTCAAACCGGTCGCCGGACAAAAGATCGGCAGAGTTGGGCGGTTGCGGCCCCGCCGGCAGCAACAGCAGCTCGGAATGCCCGGAGCGGCGCAGCATCGATTCGACATTGTTATCGCCCGACAGATAATTGCTGAGGCCCGTGGCGCCATCCAGTTCGAGCATACGATGCAATGACGGCGACCGCATGTCACCATCGATCAGCACCACCCGCGCGCCGGCACGCGCAAGCGAATTCGCGATCGCGTAGGATGTTGTCGATTTGCCCTCGGCCGGCTTCGAGCTGGTAATCGCCAGCGAACGCGGAAAGCCATGCTCGGTCGCAAAAGACAGGCTGGTCCGAAGCGACATATAGGCTTCGGTCATCGACTCCTTGGGATCAGCGAGCAAAATCAACGGATCCGCATCCACCGCCCTTGGAACCGTTCCAAGGAGCGGGGCACCAAGCGCCTCCGGAATCTCCGCCGGGTCGTCGAAGCTGTCGCTCAACTGTTCGAGCAACACTGCAATCAAGCCACCGAGGCCGATGCCGATCAGCAGGCTGAGCAGCAGATTGATCATCATCCGCGGGCTGGACGGGCGAACGGGGCGCTCGGCCGGATCGACGATGGAAATATTGTTGACGCCAACGCCACCGGCGACACCGATCTCCTTGTAGCGCTGAAGCAGGCCGTCATAGAGTTCGCGGTTGGTATCCACTTCACGCTTAATGATATTGTACTGGATGCTGCGACGGCGAACGTCGAGCATTCCCGACTTCAACCCATCGACCTGCGCTTGCAGTTGCTGCTCGCGGTCGAGGGCAGCGCGATAAACCTGGGAGAGCGCGCCCTTGACGCGCTGCTCCTCCGTCGCGATCGCCCGATCGATCTGGCGAAGCTGCTGCTGCAACGCGCGCGCGGGTGGGTAATCCGGCTCGAACTGCTCCAGCATCTTGGCATATTGTGAGGCGAGGTCAGCGCGCGAGGTCCGCAGTGCGGAAATGGCAGGATTGCCCAGCGCCTCGGCGACCTGTCCGCCGCTCGATCCAAGGCGACTCTCTGCCTGGATTCGGTCGGCCGTCGCCCGAGCCAACTCCTGGTTCAGCGTCGTCAGATTCTCCGCGATCAACGACCGTTCCGAACTGGGGGCACCGCCGGTTCCGCCGGTCGCTTCCACCGGGAGATTCACGATGCCCTGTTGCTCGGCATAATTGACGAGCTGCCGCTCGGCTTCCTCAATGCGCTGACGCAGTTGCGCGAGGCGATCCTCGAGGAATTTGCGCGCATAGGAGGTGGTTTCGAAGCGGCGCTCAAGCGTACCGGCGATGAAATGCTGTCCCCACGCATCGACCACGCGCTTCGACAGGTCGGGGCTGGGGCTGGTATAGGAAATCTCGACCAGACGCGAAAAACGCTGCGAATCGACACGGATATTGTTCAACACCATCTGCGTCGCAGCGCGCAGGCGCCGATCGGCCTGCGCGGCAATCGGCCGTCCATTGGAAAAGCCGGTTTCGACGATGCCCGATTGATAGAGTTCGAAGAATTTGGGATCGTCGTGGAGCCGCAGGTCGCGAACCACCCGCTCGGCGAGCGAACGCGACTTGAGCAGGCCGAACTGGGTTTCGTAGAATTCAGGATCGATCGCCCGGTCCGAGCCGGCTTCCGCCCCGCGGACATTGGTGAAATTCTGGGATTCCCGCTGTATCTCAAGCGTCGCGGTCGCCGTATAGAGCGGCGTGGCGAGCAAGGTCAGCACCAGTCCGATCAGGAAACAACCTACAACGGAAGCGATAATCTCCCACTTCCGCTTCCGTGCGATTCCGAGAATATAGATCAGTGGCGAGATACGGGGCGTTTCGGCCGCCGGTGTCGGCTCGTCCAATTCCCTGGCGAACATCTCGCGGGACGCGGGCATTCGCCCCCCCCGCTCGGCTGGGATCACATTCATCAGACGGGCCTTCTTTTTATCGTATCAACGCCACGACAGGCGCGGTGATAAGAGCAGACGATGCCAGCACGTCCTTAAAGACACGCCGCGCGCGCGACTCCCCGACGACAATCACATCGTTGGTGTAGATTTCCGGATCCGGATACATGCCTAGCCGGATCGCGCGCAGATCGTAGAGCGTCGCATATTCGCGGCCACCGGAGCGGCGAAACACGACCACATGGTTCTCTCGCGCGAATTCGGTGGTGCCGGATGCACGGGCGATCGTGCGCATGAGGGACATCCGGCCCAACACCGGATAGGCGCCTGGCTGCGACACCGCGCCGTCCACCGTCACGACCTGGTTGGCGGCGACCGCAACGCCGACGGTCACGCGCGGATCGCGCACATATCCCTGACGCAGCCGATCGGCGATCACATCCGAAAGCTCGGATGCGGTCAGCCCCGATGCCTTGATCTGACCGGCAAGCGGCAATGCCACCTGTCCCGAAAGATCGACGGTCAGCGTTCGCGACAATTCGGGCAAGCCATAGACATCGATCACCAACTGATCAGACGGACCGATCACATAGGGCCGCGCCGGGACTGTCAGGTCCTCGCGCGTGGGGGCGGGCAACTCGCCGCCCTCAACCAGTTGAAGATCGGGACGCCCGATAAAGCTGGGGTTACTGCACCCGCTGGTCAGCGCGCCAAGGATCGCCAAGAGAAACAGCCGCTTCCGCACATTCACCTTCCCGATCTGCACGCGCGAAGAGCGCGTTGGAGCGTTACCCTCAACGTACCTGTGTTGCAACCGCTGCGCCAGCGTTTCGCGTCCCGGTGATCCCAAGCTGAAGCAGCACGCACAGCGCCGCGAATACGGCGCCGAGGAATGGCGTCCGCAACGGATAATCGGTGAGGCTTGCCAGCAGCAGGATGAGCAGCGCCGACGCGGATGCTCGCGCAATCACGGCATCGACAGGCCCCGACACGACCCGAAATGCGCGAATCGTCGCCCAGCCCCACCAAAGCAGGAACGCGGCGAGAATAAGCAGGGCGGGGACTCCCCCGGTAATCGCCAGTTCGGCCAGGTCATTGTGCGCGTTGTTGAGATAGGTCCCGGAAAGCGCCGAATCCGGCTCATAGCTCCGGAAAAGATGGTCGAACGTGCCGAAGCCGCTTCCGACCGGCATCAAGTCGCGAATCATGTCGAGAAAGATCGGCAGGCTGGTAAATCGCTGCTCCTGCTCGACCTCCAGATCGAACACGCGATCGATCGACTGTGCCCGGCCCAGGAACATGACCGCAGCTGCCGCGACGGCAAGCGCCAGGGTGACGATGCCGACCAGGACAGACACGCCGAACCGTCCCCGCCCGCTGCGCGGTCGCCCACCAAATGCCGCCAGCGCGATCGCAAGGCACAACAGGACGAGCCCCGCGCGCGAACCCGAAACCAGCGTCATCACGACGATCAGCATCGCAAAGATACCCGCAATCACGTTCCGCGCGAACGCACGGCGCGCGTCCGCGGAGGGCAACTCGACCCAGCACCGCAACAGCGGAAGGGTCATCGCGAGAAAGGCGGCCTGATGATTGCGGTTCGCCAAAAACCCGATCGGTGCATCGCGATTGGCATATTGATGAAAGTAAAAGGGCGACACTTCCCCTGACGCCATCTGTACCGCTCCAAGAAAGGCGCTCGCCGCGGCGAACAGCGCGAGGATCGGGATCAACCGCGCGCGCTGCTCGCGATCCGACTCGCCGAGGCCGAACAGGATGATGGCGGGCGCCAGCAACAGCGTCAGCAGGCTGCTCCAGGTCCTGTCGGGGGCAAGGCTCAGCGCGTGCCAGGGAATGTCCATGCCGGCTGCAGAATAGATTTCCGCGAATTTCTCACGCCCGGGCAATCCCGCCCACAAGGTCGGCGGCAGCGGCACCAGTTGCAGGGCGATCCAGGCGGCCAGCGACGCCCACAAAATTATCAGCCACCGCACCGGTTGCAGCCCGCGCGGAGGGAAGAAGGCGAGAAGCGCAGCTGCCAGCAACACCAGCAGCGGTCGCAATGCGAGCAGCAGGATCGAATCATGACGGGATGACCCGCCCAGCAGCAAGCACAGGGCAAGCGCCGCAACGACGATCCAGAAACGCATCGCCCCGCTGTCCCGCAACGGGAGGGCGCCAACATGCTCGCGTGGTCGAAAGGCCAAGTCGCTCACCAGAAATCAGAATGCCCAAGCCCAGTCCCTAGGCGAAGGGCGTCATGCGGACAAGCGACGCGAACCACGCGCAATGCCGGGTTTCCCCGTTGCGCCGATGCGGCTAGGGCAAGGGGGCAGACCATGGTGCTGCACCGCCATTAGCCGGAAGGTCAGGACGCTTGGTTCCCTCTCAGACCTCGAAACCCACTGTCATCAACGTTCAGTATCTGCGCGCGCTTGCCGCGATCATCGTTGCCTTCAGTCATTCGGCTGCCGACGTCGCCCGACTTCACGGTGTGCAGGTCGATTTCCCGCTTCCCGGGCCGTTCGGGGTCGAGATTTTCTTCGTCATCAGCGGTTTCATCATCTGCCACGCCAATCTGGACCGCGCGGGTCAGGGCGGCAAACGGGTCCTGCGTTTCCTGAACGGACGTTTCTGGCGAATCGTCCCCTTCTACTGGCTCTGCACCACGCTCTATCTTGCCATCGCGATGCTAGCGGCAGGGACCGTCAACCGGGACAGCACTTCGATCGCGCATGTCGTCGCATCCTACGCATTCCTGCCCTGGCCCGCACCCGATGGCCGCATCGGGCCGGTCTATGCGCTGGGCTGGTCACTCAATTTCGAGATGTTTTTCTACGCATTCTTTGCCGGGGCAATGTTTCTGCGGCCGCGCTGGGCACTTGCCGCGCTGACGCTGGTCTTTGTCAGCCTCGCCGCGCTCCATCCCTATTTTCCCGAGCCGGGCGCGCTAGCCTTCTGGTCGGCCCCCTATATCCTGGAATTCGTCATCGGAATGTGGCTCTCGGTCCTGTCGCGCCGGATAGACTGGCGCGGGCCGGGCTGGGCGTTCTGGCCCGTCGCGCTCGCAATCCTCGCCATTGCCGCAGCGTTTTTCCAAGCCCGCCATGTCCCCGGTTCCGGCGAAGGGGTCACGCCATGGTCCATTTTGTTCGCGAGCCTGCTTGTGGCTGCCGGCGTTTTCCTGCGCCCGGCGAACGACGTTGCAGGCATTTTCGGCCGCGTCGGGGACAGCAGCTATTCGCTCTACCTGCTGCACATGTTCGTGATCCGCGCTGGGGTGATCGCGCTCGGGATTACCGGTGTCTATTGGCCCTATCCACTGACGATGCTGGCGCTGGTCGCAGCGTCGTGCATCGTTTCATGGTACTCGTTCCGCTATATCGAAACCTGGTTCGCGGAACAGGCGCGACGCCGCCCCAAAGACGGCGACCCCATGGCTGGCGCGACAACCAGCATCGCCTGAACCCCGCGCGAACCGGGGATCAACGCGCGCGAGCGAGCAGACGTTCGAGTTCGGCGACGATCCGAGGCGCGGTCTTGCCGTCCCATAATTCGGGGATGCCGCCCTGCTTCCATTGGCCGGCCAGCAATCGTTCCAGCGCCGGGGGAATGGCGGACGGGTCAGTGCCGAGCAACGCGTTCGTTCCAGTCTCCACCGTCTCGGGCCGCTCGGTCGAATCGCGCAATGTCATACAGGGGACACCCATCACGGTCGTTTCCTCGGTGACCCCGCCCGAATCGGTGATGACGCCCATCGCGTGCTTCACCAGCCAGTTGAATTCCAGATAGGGCTGCGGCTCGATCAGTCGCAGCGTTTCGGGCACCGGCACGCTCGCCAGCGTCTTTGCGGTGCGTGGATGAACAGGGAAGATCACCGGAATACCGGCTGCGCTTCCTGCAATCGCATCGAGCATCGCCCGCAACCGCCCGACATCGTCGACATTGGACGGGCGATGCAGCGTAACGACGAGATAGCGCCCGGGCTCCAGATCCGCCGCGCCGTCGAACACCGGCGGCACGAACCGGTCGATATTGTAGAGCAAGGTGTCGATCATCGTGTTGCCGACGAAGAAGATACGGTCCTCCTCGACACCCGACCGGCGCAGGTTCGCATTGGCATGTGCGCTGGTGGTGAAGAACCAGTTGGTGACCGCGTCGGTCGCCAGCCGGTTGATCTCCTCCGGCATCGACCAGTCTCCCGACCGGATTCCCGCCTCCACATGCGCCACCGGCACATGCAGCTTCTGCGCCGCGATCGCGCAGGCCATCGTCGACGTCACATCGCCCACGACCAGGCACAGGTCGGCGCGGCGATCCATCAGGACCTGCTCATAGCGGACCATGATCGCTCCGGTCTGTTCGGCCTGGGTGCCGGAACCAACCTCCAGATTGACATCGGGTTCGGGGATTTCCAGCTGCTGAAAGAACGCGCCCGACATGCGCTGGTCATAATGCTGCCCGGTATGGATCAGCCGGAAGCGCAGCGGCCCGCCCTCCGCCGACCGGGTGGTGAGCGCCCGGATGATCGGGGCGATCTTCATGAAATTGGGCCGGGTTCCGGCGATGATGTCGATCAGCATTGGTCGTGCAGTCCTGAATATGATGTCAGCAGGCGCGGGTCAGGCGGCGGATTCCGCCGTGCCGTTACGCATCTGCGTCGCGATGCGGGTGGTCGAATGCCCTTGCTTGAGTTCGACGAGATGCACCCGCCCCCCCCAGGATTTGACCAGATCGCCGCCGACCACCTCGTCCTCGCGATAGTCGCTGCCCTTGATGATGACATTGGGGCGCAGCAGGCGAATCAGTTCGAGCGGCGTATCCTCGTCGAACAGCGTGACCAGGCTCACCCCCTTGATGCTCGCCATCACCTCGGCCCGCGATGCTTCGTCCTGCAACGGACGTTCCGGCCCCTTCAACCGCTTCACCGATGCGTCGGAATTGAGCGCGACGACCAGCCGGTCGCAACTTTCCGCCGCGCCTTGGAGCAGCCGGATATGGCCGGGATGGATGAGGTCGAAACAGCCATTGGCGAATCCGATCGACAGCCCCTCTTCGTGCCAGCGCGCACACTGGATGGCCGCGCGGTCGCGATCGATCGCGACGACCGCCGTCTCATCCACCGCTCGCGCTTCGTTGAGCGCCGCGACCAACTCATTCTGCTCGATCGCCGCCGTGCCATGCTTGCCGACGACGATGCCCGCCGCGACATTGGCGAGGTGCATTGCCGACGCCGTATCGTGACCCGCGGCGAGGGCGAGCGAGAAGGTGGCGACCACCGTATCACCAGCACCCGAAACGTCGAACACTTCCCGCGCCTTGGCCGCGCTGTGGATGGGCGCCGCGCCGTCGCGAAAATAGCTCATTCCCTGCTCGGACCTGGTCACCAACAGGTCTGCGCCCGAGGCTGCAATCGCGTGGCTCGCCGCGCGCTCACAATCGCTCTCGCTCGCGCACGACAGGCCAGTGGCCGCGGTCAGCTCCTTGCGGTTGGGCGTGATGACGCTGGCGCCGCGATAGGCCGACAGGTCCGATCGCTTGGGATCGACCAGCACAGGCACGCCCGCCGCCCGGGCATGTTCGAATGCGCCGGCCAGAACGGTATCGGACAGGAGACCCTTCGCATAGTCGCTGAGGATCAGAACCCCCGCACCCGCCAGTGCGGCCTGGAGCGCCGCCAGAATCCGGGCTGTCGTCTCATCCGAGATCGTCTCGCGCTGCTCGCGGTCGACGCGGACGATCTGATGGTTGCCGCCCAGATAGCGGGTCTTGAGCGTCGTCGGTCGCGCTTCGCTTTCCACCAGTTGCAGGTCGATGACGCCCGGGCGTGTCGAGAGCTCATGCCGCAGCCGCGCGCCCGCCGCGTCCGCGCCGATCACACCGATCAGGGTCGCGACACCGCCCAGCGCGGCAACATTGGCGGCGACGTTCGCGGCGCCGCCAGGGACATAGCGCTCCTCAACGACATGGATGATCGGGACCGGCGCCTCCTCGGACACGCGCGAGACGCTGCCGCGGACATAATGGTCGAGCATCACATCGCCCAGAATGACTGCGCGGGCACGGTCGAACCCGAGTTCGTCGCGTCGCATCAGCGGTTCCCGCCGTAGCGCTGCGTCCAGTCGCGCACGGTCCCCGCCACGCCTTCTTCAAGCGAGGCGAACGGGCGGTCATATCCCGCCGCTCTCAAGCGCCCCATCTCCGCCTGGGTGAAATATTGGTACCTGTCGCGGATCTCCACCGGGGTGTCGACAAAGTCGATCGCCGGGTCGCGGTCCAGCGCGACGAACACCGACGTTGCGAGATCGCGGAAACTGCGCGCCTGTCCGGTCCCCAGGTTGAAGATACCGTTCGCTTCCGGATGATCGAGCAGCCAGAGGATCACCGACACGCAATCATCGACATGAACAAAATCGCGCAGCTGACCGCCATCTTCATAATCGGGATGGTGCGAGCGGAACAAGGTAACCCGCTCGCCCGCAGTCACCCGCGGCGTGATCTGGCTGACCACCGAACGCATCGACCCCTTATGCTCCTCCCGCGTGCCATAGACGTTGAAGAAGCGCAGCCCGGCCCAGTGACGCGGCGTCGGCGCGCCTTCGGCCACATCGCGGGCGAAGCGGCGGTCCGCGACCAGCTTGCTCCAGCCATAGCCGTTGAGGGGACGAAGCCGGGCGAGCGCCTCCACGCTCCAGTCGTCATCGAACCCCTGCGCGCCGTCGCCATAAACCGCTGCGGACGATGCGTAGAGAAAACTCGCGCCGCTGGCGATGCTCCAGTCCCAAAGGTCGATCGTCAGACGGACGTTATTCTCCACCAGCCGGTCGGCATCACGCTCCGTGGTCGCGCTGATCGCGCCCATATGCACGATCGCCGAGATGCGATCGTCATGCTTGCGGAGCGTTTCGTTCAGCAGCGTCGGCGGAACGATATCGTAGAGATCGACATCTTCAAGGTTCCGCCACTTGTCGCCCGTCTCGAGCCAGTCGCAGACGATCACTCGCTGCCCGCGCGCGGCAAGCGCGGCCGTGACGTTGGAGCCGATGAATCCGCCCCCGCCCGTAACCAGAATCAGATCACCGGACATGTACCACCTCAACTATCGCTTCGTTGCTCCGGATTTCGGCCCACCTTTGGTTCAACGCTTGAAGAACTTTCCAACCGCGCGGCTCGCGACATTGCGTGCCAGATCCGCCGCATTGAACCCGCCGACCTTGAAATTGAGGGCCTCAATCGGCGGCAGCTGGATCGGAAAGTCGCGATGGCGCTCGGGCTGGCGGGTTCCGACATAGAAGAGATAGACGTCAAGCGTAGGCGGCGGCGTGTAGGATTCGTACAGCACCGTGAACCCCGCCTTTTCGTGCAGGCGCCGCATCGCGAGCGGGCTGAACCGGTAATAGTCGCCGAACTGACCGGGTTCGAAATGCATCTTCTGCTTGAACGGAACCACGGTGATGATGAGGTCGCTAGTCAGTTTGGCGATCTGATTGAATGCGAACACCGGGTCTTCGATATGTTCGAGCACAGTGTGCGAGAAGGCGACGTCGAACGTGCCCTCCAGCTCGGCTGGAGCCGGGGCCCCAAGGTCGAGCGAAACGGCGGTGTGCGCCCCTTCCCCGCCCCGCGCGGTATCATCGCCATAGTTGGACACGGTGTAGCGCGCGCCAGGGGCGAAATAGGACCGGTAGAGACCGCCTTCCTTATCGCCATCCTTCCAGCCGGAGACATTGATGACATTCGCGGATGGTGGAAGATGGGCGAGCACCTTGCGAAGCTCGACATTGCTCCAATGACGCGGGCTAGGGACGGTAAGCATCGGGGAACCTCTTCAGCGAATGGACGGCAATTGCGCGCGATGGGAAAGCGTTCGGGAGTAAGCGCAGGCTTCTGACATCACGATGACTGTTCCCCACTGTGCCGCCCCCGTCTCAGCACCATGGACAGCGTCTCCATCGCCATCCGCCCGGCGCGCGGCGGGATCAGACGGAGCCACAGTCCGATGGCGGCGAGATAGACGAACATGGCGAGCGAAGCCACAATGATGATCCGCATCAGGATGTTGAGATGATCGACAAGCGGATCCACCGCCAGCGCAGCGGGCCACATGAGCGCACCCGCAACAACGATCGGAGCGAAATCCGCGATCTGGCCACGCACGCCATAGCCGATCGATCGCGCGACAGCGAGCGCACCCATGGGGAGCATAAGGATCAAAAACCCGGCCTGCGCCCAAGCCAGGGTAGAAAATCCATAGCCGCCAAATGCCAGCGCCACCGCGCACATGCCACCCGCGCGGACCAGATGCTGCGCGAACACCAACCAGTTTTGTCCGACCGCCCGCAATGCCTTCGAGAAGATCGCATAGACCGGATAAAATCCCGCCGCGAGACATAGCGCCTGCAACACGGGGGCCGCCGGGCCCCATTGCGCACCGAAGAGCAGGCGTACCAGCGGGTCGGCGACCAGAGCGACGCACCACATGATCGCCGCAGTCGCTGCGAAATTGATGAACGCCGCCTCGCGCAGCGCATTTGCCAATCGGGCGCGGTCGTGCTGGACGGCCGAGAATGCGGGAAAGGCAACCCGCGTGACGACGCCCGACATCAGGCGCGCGAGCAACAGCTGAAAGCTCGCCGCCCGCTGATACTGGCCGGCGTCGGCAGGCCCGGCGAAATGCCCGATCGTCAGCGATGCGATCCGCGATTCGACCTCCGCGAGCATCCCGATCCCGACGCTCGATGCGCCAAAGCCGCCAAGCTGCCGCAGCGAATTCCACGAAAAGGTCAGGCGTGGTCGCCAGCTCGACTGAAGCCACAGCATCGCGGTGGTCACCCCGGAGGCGACGATGGCCTGGGCAACGATTGCCCAGGGTCCCGCGCCCCTGAGCGCGACGCCAACGCCGACGGCTCCACCGGCGACCTGTGCGATCAGAGAAGTGAGGGTGATCGCGCGGACATCAAGTGTCTTATAGAACAGGCTGATCTGAATGCTGGCGGGAGCTCCGATCAGCAGGTTGACGCCATAGGCGATCGCCAGTGGCGTCAGGACAGGCTGATCGAACCAGGCCGCAAGCCAGGGCCCCAGTCCCGCCAGCGCCGCACCCAATACCAGTGCCAGCCCCAGCTGCGCCCAGAACAGCGTCGACTTGTCGGTCTCGCTGGGTTTTGGGGTTTGGATCAACGCCGCGCCCAACCCGCCTTCGGCAAGCGTGGTGGCGATCCCGACGAACATGCTGAGCATTGCGACGAGACCGAAATCGGCAGGCGTCAACAAGCGCGCCAACACGATGGTGAAGGCGAGCGCCAGCCCGTTCTTGACCCCGATCTCCGCCAGGTTCCACCCGGCCGCCTTCAGTACGCGCCGCTTCATGACACCCGTCGATCGGGCGCAACGGCATCGGTCGTGCGAAGTCCCCGGCACGAAGGCGTCGGCGCGTCATCGAGCGCGGCCGCCACCGCCGCACATGCCATATCGACTGTGATGCCAGTCATGCAGCCGGGCGCGGCGCACCCGCTGACAAAGCCTGGGCGGTAGCAGGGCGAGCACGCCCAACCCAATCGAACGGGGTAGAGGCGCCGAGAAAACGGCCCCGTGAAGCCCGGATTGGTCGGTCCGTACAGGCCGACGATCGGGGCATCCGCCCAGGCCGCCAGATGCGACGCACCCGAACACGCCGTGACGACACATGCCACGCCGCTCAGCGAGCTGGCCGCAAGTGCGGGTGTCGCCGGGGTCGAGAGGGTGACGCGGCCACGTCGTTCAGGCGATATCTCCGCGAACACCCGGTCGAGCACGGCGCGTTCGGGCGGGGCGGCGAACAGCTCTATCGCGGCGTCCGGCCAGCGATCCGCGATCTGCTCGGCCAGTCGGGCGAACGCCGTTTCCGGCCACGCCTTGTGCTGTTCGATCTTCGTGCCGACGGCCGGGGCGAGCACGATCCTGCGCGCCGTACCGTCCTGCACGGATTCGGTGGCGCTCAGGTCGGGGAACCGCAATTCGTCCTGCGCGATGGGCAGATCCGCAGTCGTAAAGAAGCGCGCGAACAACTCCGCCTTGTGCTCGCCTGGGCGCGGAAGAACGGCACCCCCCGGAGTCATGGCCTCGTTCCCGGGAACGACCGTGCGCCGCGCCCCGACGAGCCCCCCGAGCAGACGCGCGAACCGCTCCGAGGTCATGTGCGGCATGACGAAGATGTCCAACCGGGCGCGGCGCAGCGCCCATGCAACGTGCAACATACGCAACAGGCGGCGCCATTTCGACCCGCCCGACAGGATATGGGTGTGTTTCGCCGCCTGCCAGTCGACCGCTTCGAACAGGCCGGCTTCGAGCCGCGACTTCACCACGATCTCCAGGCGTCCGCCCGGACCGATCAGGCGATCAACCGCATGGATCGCCGGGAGCGCACTGATGACGTCGCCCAGCCCGTGATGGACCATTATACCGATACGCTGGCTCATCGCGACCGCAGCGGCGACAGGGTCGGCCAGCGCCGGACGACCTGATCGGCGAGATAGCGGTCGCTTTCTTCGATCGTATGATGCTTCGCAAATGCCCAGGCGGCATTCTGGCAGTCCGCCCGGAAGGCGGCATCGGCAGCCATATGGGCCAAAGCCGCGACGAGACGGTCAAGATCCTCGGGCGGGACCAGGATGCCGCGAACCCCGTCCTCGACCGCGCTCGGAATTCCACCGACGTCCGACGCCACGACCGGGCAGCCGCGGGCCATCGCCTCGAGCACGACCTTTGGCGTCCCTTCGCTGACGCTTGGATGCGCGAAAATATCGGCCTCGTCATAGGCGCGCCACAGATCCGGGCCATGCGAAACGCCACCTGGCATGTGGACATGGGCGCGCACGCCCAATTCGTCCGCGAGCGCTTCGAGTTCGGCGCGCTTCGGCCCCTCCCCCAGGATGCAGAGTTCCCAACGGGGGTCCTGCGCGCGAAGCCGCGCCAGCGCGCGGATCAGCAGTTGTTGGTTCTTGACCGCCTGAAGCCGCCCCACCGCAAGAATGCGCAGTCGATCGCCTGCGCAGCGCGGAGTCACCTGCCCCATATCCTTCAAACTATGCGCGGTAGACAGGACGAGATGCCGTTCGGCGGCTTGATGATGTTTCTCATATGCGGCCTTGCCTTGGGCAAAGACCATCTGCCCCCGCGAGACCCGACGCTCGCACCAGTCATAAAGACCGAGCGCAAGCCGAAGCCCGGCGCCAAGACCGAAACCCTTGGTCAACGGAATCGTGCGCGCGAGCGCGCCGGTATCCCCGACGATCTGATGAAAACACGGCTTGCCTAGCCGCCGCGCCACGAGCGCTCCGGTAACCCCGGTCCAGTCGGGCATTCGCGCGTGGATCACATCGACATCGGCCATCGCACGCACGCCACGCATATAGGCAAGCGGCTGCACGGCCATTGCCCCGAGTTCGGTGGGCCAGCCGGGTATTGTGACGATCGTCAGATTGGGATGATCGACGCGATAAAAGCCGGAAGGGGGCGGCGTTTCACGCACCTTGCAGAGCATCACCACGCGATCGAACACGCGACACATGCCCGCCAGATAATCGCCAAAGCCGCCATTGGTGTAATAGCGCCCCTCGTGACGGTGAAAGAGCTTCACGGTAAAGATGCCGAGCGTCGCCACGCCTAAATTCCCCTGCGTTTCTTCAGCGTGCCAGCTGGCGATAAAGCGCCGTATAGTTGGACAGCATCGCCTGTTCGGAGAAATGCGCCTCCATACGTTGCCGCGACGCCGCGCCCATCCGCTCGCGCAACGCGTCGTCGGTGACGAGCATACATACCCGCGCCGCCGCGGCCGCGACGTCGCCGTCAGGCACGATGAATCCGTTCTCCCCCTCGATCACCTGATCGGCGATCCCGCCGACATCGGTCGCCACCAGGGGGAGGCCCGCGCTCATCGCTTCGAGGACTGCGACCGACAGCCCCTCGCGATGGCTGGTGAACAAAAACAGGTCGAGCGCTGCCAGGACCGGTGTCACATCGTGCAGCAGCCCGTGAAATAAGACCCGGTCGGCGATACCGAAATCGCGGGCCATCGCTTCGAGCGACGCGCGCTCCGGCCCCTCGCCAACGATGTGCCACGCGACATCATGCCCGTCGTCGCTTAGCACTTTCGCGACGCGCAGGAAATCGTCCCAGCCCTTATAGTCGAGCAAATGGCCGATCATTCCGACGTGATGGCGCGCCACCGGACCCGGCAACGCGCCGCCCGCAGACCCGGCAAAGGGCTTAACGCCATTGTGGACGAGATGGAGCCGCTGTCGCCCGACCACCGGCGCAAGCCGGTCGAAGCCGTCCTTGCTGACGGCAACGACCCCATCGGCCAGCCGAAGCGTGAAATGGCGATCGACCGTGCCATGGATCGCCCGCGCCAGTCGCGATCGGTTTACATTGTCCGCGATCATAACCGGCCGCGTCACCAGCGATGCGATCCCCAAGCTGCGCGCCGCCCGGACACAGGCGAGATCGAGCGCTGCGCCGCCTTGCGAATGGATGAGATCGACACGGTGCACCCGCGCCACCTCCTTGATGCGTCTGGCGCCTGCGAAATCCCTCCAGCCGCGCAGTTCAAAATCGACGAGGGTGAGGCCGGTGGCCTCCAGTTCGCCCCACAGGGCGCCACGCTGCGGATAGGCGATGACGACATCCAGGCCCAGTTCCTGCCAACGCGGCGCAAGGTTGGCCGCCCGCCGTTCAGGTCCGGTGATCCCCGCCACCTGGCCCGCGACTTCCACGGGCGCGCACGCCGCCTGCAATACGCGAATACGATTCACTAACCTGTCCCCTTACGCAGCGCGTGCCGGCATCGACCCAGGATGCTGGGCCCTGGGGACTCGCTTCCATCCGAGTCCCGCCCGCCATTCCGCAGCGAGCATCGCCCCTGCGACGAACCCCAGCATCGCGGCCTGCATCAGATCACGCCGCAAAAAGCCGCTCGAATGCGTCCAGCTATCGACCACCACGACAAGCAGCGCCGCAATACCGCAACCCGCCCAGGCACTGACGATCGGACTCGGGCTTTTCAACCGCCGCACAAACAATGCGACGAAGCCGCCGAACACGGACATGTACAGCACGAAACCGATCAGTCCGTAATCGTTCAGATAGCGCATCGGCACCGAGTGAATGGGCAGCGACAGGTCCGGATATCCATTTGGGCCGGATGCCCCGATCAGCGGGTTGTTGAGGAAGTTGCGCCAGGCATGTTCAAGGTGACTGAACCGCTCCAGATTGGTGTTCCCCTCATCAAGGCTCTGGGTCAGGCGATAGAATTGCGAGGAATCGGAGAAACCCAGGTAAATCAGCGCCAGGAGAACCACCGCAGCGCCGATTGATGCGATCAGGATTCGCGACGGTTTGGGATTGAGTACCAGGGCGATCACAGCGGCCCCAAGGATCGCGAGAATTCCCGAGCGCGAAAAGCTGAGAAACACGCCGATAACGCCTAATCCGATCGCGCCCCATGCGGCCATGTTGCGCAATCGCGACCCGAAACTGATTCCATTGTCGGTCAACGCAACGACCACGGAGAAAGATACTAGCAGGGCCTGGATCTGATTATACACATGGACGACCGGCTGACTTCCCCGCACGCGCCCCACCTGCTCGAACGACATCAACGAAACATCGAACACGGCATCATATTCGAGGCGGGTGAACATGGGAAAAATCCCCGCCATCATGTCGGGAAATCGCCAGGCGGCACCTGATCCGAAGAACTGGGCGATGCCAAGCAACGCCTGGAATGCCGCGATCGCGATGATCGTCGCTACAACCCGCCTGTTGTCGGTGAACGTCGCGAGGGCAAACAATCCCAGAAACACGAAGAAGGTCATTAGATTGAGGACTGCGCCCGCCATGAAATCGCGGGGCATGTCGCCGAATATATCCAGCGCACCAGCGATAAGAATCAGCGATAGCCAGGCGGCAACGATCCAGCGCAGTTCCGCAGACAGCTCCCAGGCCGGCAACAGCCGCCCATAGATGATCGCGAGACCCAACCCCGCAGCGCCAAGCGCCAACCAGATCGGGACCGGGCCGACAAAGAAATAGGAAAAGCTCGACGCCATGACGATCGTCGCGGCAACGATCGTCGTTGCAATCCCATATTCGAACCGGGTGACCGGCCTAGGCGTCGCCATCGAGACGTTCCCCTGCTGCGATCAGTTCCGAAAGGGCGAAGGTGATGTGATAAAGGCTGGACGCCGGAACGGCCTGGTCTACAAATCCACCCTCGGCCGTCCGCCGTTCGGACCAGAGGGCAGGGTTTTCCGGCAATCGATAGGACATCATCATCTCGAACGCCTGACATGCCGCGGCCGAGGCGGCGGGATCTCCCGTCCTCGCAAAACGCTTGAGACTGGCCTTTAGACGCTCGGTATGAGTCCACAAGCGCGAACTTGTCTTGCGCGACCGGCCATCGAGATAGACTTCTTCATGAACCATGCCGGTGGCGTGATCCACGCCATAGATCTCGCCGGTGGCGCGCAACGCTTCGGCAACCGGATCGACCGCGCCTGACCGCTCGGCCAGCTCGCCGAGGAGATAGCACCACTCGAACTGGTGGCCCGGCTCGATCACTTCGCCGGTTTCGCCCGGAAACGGGCCCAGATCGTCCGCGAAATACTCGGGCAGCGCGCAATGGTCGGGCCGATAGAGCCGCTCGCGGGCGAGCGTTCCAAGCCGCTGCGCGCGATGTAGATGCGCGTCCTCGTCGGTCGCCGCGTGCAGCGCCAGCAACGCCTCCAGCAAGTGCATATGGGGGTTCTGGCGGCGGGGCAGCGACGGGTCGATCTCGCCTTCGCGATACCCGCCCTCAGGGTGGACCCAGTTCGCGTCGAGCCATTCCACCAGCCGGTTCGCCGCAGCAAAGGCAGGCGCGTGGCCACCAAGCGCTGCCCCGCCCTCTGCAAGCGCCAGAAGGACGAAGGCAAGATCATAAAGATCGCGTCGGTCATCGATCGGCACGCCGTCGTTGGATAGCAGGTGACGCGTCCCGCCATCGGGATTGAGGCCGCGCTCCAGCAGCACGCCAAGCCCCGCCTCGACCGCCTCGCGCCACGGGCCATCCCAGCCCAATCGTCCAGCGCGCGCATAGACGAAGGTCTGCCGCGCCTGCACGCGCACCCGTCGCGGCATAGCGACCGGCGCGCCCGTGCGTGCAATCTGTTCGTGAAAGCACCCGGTTCGGCGGTCGAAGCCGGTCGTCCACCAGAAGGGAAAGGCAGTGTCGAACAGCCAGGCACGCGCCTCGCGCGCCGCCTGCGCTATGCCATCGGGTGCAGCCCGCGAGTTCCGCGCGATTGCAGCGGCGAGTTCATGCCGCACCGCGTCCAGCAGCGCGCCGGGCGCCACCTTCACACTGCGCACTCCCGCCCGCACGCCGGCTTCGACGTCGAGATCCTTGTCGCCGATCATCACGGAACGGGCAGGATCGACGGGAAATTCGGTGAGCGCGCGACGAAGCATACCCGGAGCGGGCTTACGGTCGGGGTGGTCGGCATGGGCGAGACGTGCGACGGTGCCGTCGGGGTGATACGGGCAGTGATAGAATGCGTCGATCCGCGCGCCATGTTCGGCCAGCTGCGCAAGCATATGGGCGTGGAAGGCGCGCATGTCCGCCTCAGAATACAGCCCGCGCGCGATCCCCGACTGGTTGGTGACGACAAAGACCAGTGCGCCCATTTTGTTGGCATGGCGGATCGCCTCGATCGCGCCGGGCAGCCACCGCAGATCCTCAACCCGCACCGTATAGCCTTCGTCCTCGATCAGCGTGCCGTCGCGATCGAGAAACAGCGCCGGGCGACGCGCACGCCAGTCCTGGGTCATGATCTCGTACCCTTCCATCCAGTCGGTCGCACGATCAAAGCCGCAGATCGGCCTCCTCCGGCGCGAAAGCATATTTCAGGTCGTACAGCACATGCTCGGCACGCCCATAAGCCCGCGCCGCCGCCGCGCCCCCCTTACGAAACGCATCATGTGCCACAGCAAGGATGATCGCGTCATAGGCGCCCGCCTCGGGCTCGGACACCGGGCTGACGCCATATTCATGCCGGGCTTCGCCCGCATCGACCCATGGATCATGGACATCGACCGCCATCCCATATTGCTCCAGCTCGGCGATGATATCGACCACCCGGGTATTGCGCAGGTCAGGGCAGTTTTCCTTGAAGGTCAGCCCCATCAGCAGCACGCGAGAGCCGTGAACCTGAATGCGCCGCCGCAGCATCGCCTTGATCAGCTGGGACGCGACATAGGCGCCCATCCCGTCGTTCAGTCGGCGACCGGC
The DNA here is from genome assembly GCF_007833215.1 of Sphingomonas suaedae. Classification (NCBI taxonomy): domain Bacteria; kingdom Pseudomonadati; phylum Pseudomonadota; class Alphaproteobacteria; order Sphingomonadales; family Sphingomonadaceae; genus Sphingomonas; species Sphingomonas suaedae. The sequence goes on along the minus strand of NZ_CP042239.1, from coordinate 3,475,676 downwards.
GAGGATGATCTCGGGATGGTAGCCAATCGTCTGCGCCTTGTGGGTCAGATAATAGGGATCGACGCCGATACAGTGCCCGCCGACCAGTCCCGGGCGGAAGGGCAGGAAGTTCCACTTGGTTCCCGCCGCCTTCAACACCGCTTCGGTATCGATGCCCATGCGGTTGAAGATGATCGCGAGTTCGTTGACGAGCGCGATGTTGAGGTCGCGCTGGGTATTCTCGATCACCTTCGCCGCTTCGGCCACGCGGATCGACTCCGCCTTGTAGGTGCCCGCAGTGATGATCTCACCATAAAGGCGATCGACCAGATCGGCGACTTCGGGGGTGGAACCGGAAGTGACCTTGCGGATCGTCGGAAGACGGTGCTCCTTGTCGCCTGGATTGATCCGCTCCGGGCTGTAGCCCGCGTAGAAATCCTGGTTGTAGGTGAGGCCGGACACCCGTTCGAGGATCGGAACGCAGTCCTCCTCGGTCGCGCCGGGATAGACCGTCGATTCATAGATCACGATATCGCCGCGCTTGAGACATTTGCCCACCGTTTCCGATGCGCGCAGCAGCGGCGTGAGGTCGGGCCGCTTGTGCGCGTCGATCGGCGTCGGCACCGTGACGATAAAGACGTTACAGTCGGCAAGATCATCAAGGCTGGTCGTGAAGCGAAGATATGCAGCCTCTTTCAGTTCTTCAGACTCGACTTCCAGCGTGCTGTCATGTCCATCGTTGAGTGCCGCGATGCGCGTGGTGTTGATATCGAAGCCGATAACGGGGCGACGCTTGCCGAACTCGACGGCGAGCGGCAGGCCGACATAGCCGAGTCCGATGACGGCGACGCGCAACTGATCGATCGTGGGAAGGCTCAATGTCTGTCTCGCTCGTTAAAGTTTGTGCAGGGTGAAGATCGAAACGCGGAACAGCAGCCGCCGTGGCGCAAGGCTCCTACCGTCGAATTACGCGGCTTCCAAGAAGCGACGATCATCTCGCTTTACTCCGGTCGGAAAGAATTTCGATTGTCGTCACGAGTTGTTGCCGCCCCTCAGTCAGACGGAAACGGAGCCGACTCGTCGACCCTTCCACCCCCATGTCCGGCCAGTGAACGGCGGGCTCGATTTCCACCGGCGCGTCCGCGCGTACGATCGCGCGCGCGTCGCCTACGGCGAGGAGGACTCCGTCGGAACCCGGTGACGCGACCACGTTCGGGTGAAGCAGCAAGGTCGCCGATGCGGCGGTTCGGGCGCCGTCGCCACCCAGCGTATCGGTGATCGTGATCCGCCGATGATCGGTCCGGATCTCGCGCTCTACCCTTATCCCATATCCGTCATGCGCCGAGCGGATCATCAACATGCCGTCGGCTTCGCCCGGCAAAGCCTCACCCTCGACGGCCGGACGCCTGCCGCACCGGAACGCCCCGAAAAATTCCGCCTGATCGCGGCCCGCAATATGGAGCACATTGTGGTTCGCCGCAGACCGGGATCGGTCACGCAGTTCGCCGACGACATATTGGAACACGCCCTGATCGACGATCATCCGGTGGCCCGCGACGCTCAGTTCGAAACTGCCGATATCGCCATGCGAATGCGCGGGCAGTTCGTCCGGGCCAATCCTGCCCGCATCGCCAATCAGATAATAATCCGGCGAACGCACGCCGAAATATCCTGCGTCGGGAAACCTGATGATTGATCGTGGCAACGGCACGACTCCGCCAGCTGTAGCGAACGCCGTAAGACAGTCCGCAGGGGCAAGTGCCATCGTCAGGCCCGCGTCGTTGAACAATGCGGGGCCGCCGTCCGGGTGCGTCAGATCCACCACCGCCTGAGCCATCCGGTCCAGCGCATCGATGAGCACCGCTGGTGCGGCATTCCCGAGGGCCACGCGCGTATCGATCAGGTCGGCGAACACCTGCGCGTGATAGGAGGGCGAGCGCTCATAATGGACCCCGTCCCCCAGAATCTGCACTGGCAATTCGCGCCGCAGCATCGCGATCGCCAGCGAACGCCACTCCTTCGCCACATCGGACACGAAAAAAGCGCTCGCCCAGGCAAGCGCCTTGATATTCTTGATGAGGTGGTTGCCGCCAATATCGGTTTCGAGATTGCGGACCAGAAAGCCGGTCTGGCTGGCGAGCGACCGCGCGGCCAGCGCCAGAAAGTCGGGATCGAGGCGATCGCGGCGGCGGGCAATCTCCTGCATCCAGACGACGATCCGGATCGACAGCGTATAGGAATTCCAGCTGTCGGCCCAATAGCCGGGCTTCAGCCGGACATGCGCCGCGATCCAGTCCCGGATCACCGCCTGAAACAGCTCGTCCGGCAGGGCGGGAAGATACTCCATATAATGGAGGTTCATCATCCAGAGCTGCCGGGCGGGGTCGCCGGAGAACCGGTTCCATTCGACCGGCAGTGCAAATTCCTGACGCTCGTTCAGAAACGTCAGCGCGATGCTGCCGCCTGGCGTCGTCTCCGCCTCCCCCTTCGGGACACAGGGACTATGCGGGAGCGGGTCCGCCAGCGGAGCGCCCACCTGCGCGAGCATGTCGCCCGTCACCAGCCCCAAATCCAGGCCGCGATCGACAAGTCGCCGCTTGGCAACCAGCCACGCACGGCGAAACAGCCGACGCGGCGGGACATGCCGCACGAAAGCAAGCCGCCGGTCCATCAGCGTGCGTCCAGCAGCCCGCGCATCGTGTTCAGATAGCCATGGGCGAGCTTCTGGCGATCGAAATGCTCCACGACATAGGCGTTGGCATCGGCGGCAATCCGGCCGCGCAGATCGGCATCATCCGCGAGACGGACCACCGCATCGGCAAGCTGCTCCGCATCTTCCGGAACGATGGCGATTCCCGCCCTGGCGTCCTGCATCAGCGCCTTCGCCTCGCCCTCCACGCCCAGAATCATCGGAACGCCGAGTGCCATCGCCTCGAACATCTTGGAGGGCAGCACGCTCTTGAACGTATCGAGCCGACGCAACAGCACCATCGCCGCGTCGCTCGCACTCCAGATCACCGGCATGGTCGTTTTGGGCTGTTGTTCCAGCATGACGACATTATCGAGTCCGCGGGCCGCCCGCGCCTTGGCCAGCCGCTCGCGCTCCGCACCGCCGCCCACCATGAGGAAGACGATGTCGGGCCTGGCGCGGAGGCGTTCGGCGGCGTCGAGCACGGCATCCAGACCGTGCGCCATGCCATGCGTGCCGACATAGGAAGCGACGAACTTGCCGGTCAGTCCGTGGACGTCCCGAAAGGCCGCAACCTCAGCGGGGTCGGCATGGCGATAGAGCGAAAGGTCGACGCCGTTCTTGACGACGCTGATCGGCCCGTCAGGACGACGCGCGCGAATATGCCCGACGAAGCTGTCGGTTACCGGCACCACCAGATCGGCCCGGCGATAGGCGAATGCCTCGATCGCTTCGAGTGCCCGAATCGCGAGGCCGCGGCGCATCGCGCCGACGGCGATAATGCTTTCCGGCCACAAGTCCCGAATTTCGAGAACCCACGGCCGCCGCTTCCGACGGAGCAGCCAGCCAGCCAGCCCGCAGAAGAATTGCGGCGAACTCGACAACACGATGTCGGACGACGGGAGGCGCCACAGCTGCAACGCCACCGAGACCAGGTACGAGACATAATTGGCGATGCGAGGCAGGAACCCCTCATTTGCAGCAATCCATGTCCAGACACGGATAACCTCGACTCCGTCCATCACCTCGCGCTGGAACAGCCGGTTACGATATCCCGGATACAGCTTGCCCTGCGGATGATTGGGCGCACAGGTTACCACAGTGACGCGATGCCCTGCCCGGACCCAGGCGCGGGCGTTTTCGGACAGGCGCGACGCCGGGGCGTTGACCTCAGGCGGGTAATAGTGCGTGAGCACGAGGAGACGCAGCGGTCGCTCCCCCGCCCCCTGCGTGCTGACCGACGCCGGTTGCGGCTCGACGACTGCTGAATCCATCGCAGGCGCGCGCGATCGATCGCTCATATCGGCCGACCCTGTATGCATCAGCGCCAGCCATGGCCGAGCAGCACGATGCCGACGGTGCGCAGCGCGATCACGATGTCGAGCCAGGCCGAGAAATTCTTGATGTAATAGAAGTCGTAATGAAGCTTGCGGTGCACATCTTCCAGCTCGGCGACATGGCCCTGGTTGATCTGCGCCCAACCGGTAAGGCCCGGGCGCACGATGTGCCGATAAGTGTAGAACGGCAATTCGGTCTCATACCATTGCGACAAGGAGATCGCTTCGGGCCGCGGACCGATGAAGCTCATCTCGCCCTTCAGCACGTTGAACACCTGGGGAATTTCGTCGAGCCGGGTGCGGCGAAGAAATTTGCCCACCCGGGTGATGCGGTCGTCATCGGCCTGGGTCATGGCGTCGCGCCGCTTCGCGTCCTCATGCTCGACGACTTCTCGCTCGACCATTGTGCGGAACTTGTACATCACGAACTTGCGTCCGCGATATCCCATGCGGGTCTGGCGAAAAATCGCGGGACCGGGCGAATCGAGCCGGATGATGACCCCGATCACCAGCATGGCCAGGGCGACGATCGGGATCGTCACCAATGCCAGCAGAATGTCGGAAATCCGCTTGACGCCGCGATAGGCATGGTTCGGCAACAGCGAGCCGAAGCTGTTCTCCGAGAGATGATGAATCTGGAGGCGGCCGGTCAGCGATTCACGCAGCTGTTTCACATGATAGACCGCGTGGCCGCCGATCGCGGCTTCGGCCAGCATCCGCTCCCAGGCCGGTTCATGGTCCCAATCGAGATCGGCAACGATCACGGCATGTTTGACCGGAGGCACTACCGGTTCCTGCAGATCCACCCATTCATAGCGCCGCGACACATGTTTGAGGTCGGCCGTTCCACCCGGAACGAGATAGAAGCGCCCGCCCCCGCGACGATCGATGAACAGCGCGACGACGAAGGTGAACAACAACGTCGCCCCGAACCCGATCAGCAGCATCGAATTGCTATAGGCAAAACGCCCCATCAGCAGCGCAATCGCGGCAAGCCCATAAGTAATTGAATAGACTGGTAGAATATAGGCGAATGCGCCAGTCCCAGGATAGGCGGACATGCGGCGCTGAATCAACAGACCGACAATTGCGGCGGACAAGGAGGCAATCACGCTGTTGCGTGCGATTTGATCGTTCAGGCCAAGGGAAAAACCGTTAGCCGCGAATGGAAGTGCGCCGGCGAGCAGCACCAGGCTCATAAACTGAAAGCGAAAGGACTGCGTGACGCGCATCCGTTCGTTCGGTCGATTTCGAGCCATCAGCATGCGTTACGGAGCCCCCGTCTCCAAGCCCCCTGCAGGGCCATTAGTTCGCAACTTTGGCAATCCGAGAGTGCCAAGGTCCCACACGACTCGTCATTGCCTCACTCGTCCCGATTTGTTTCATCGCCGAGGCAGTGCGGCGTATCGAGTGCAAATGCAGCATATGCCCTACACTTCAAGCATCTGCCGGGCAATCAAGAGCTTACCTGAATCGCGCCGCTTGTCCGATTTTTGGATCGACGCACCCGACAACGCAAATGACGAATTCGGTCGAGGTAGCCGGGCGAATGATTTGCCGATAGGACATCGTTATGACAGCGCGAGGACGAGAATCCCAATGAAGTGCGCCTTGATCGCGTTCACCCTGGTGACGGCTCTCACCGCAGCCCCTACCCAGGCCCAGACGAATTTCCGTTTTTGCAGTGCGGTGAGCACCTCGTCGCGCGGCGGCGGCCTGATCGTCACCGCGCCCTTCGAATCGCGCGAGCGCGACGTTGCGGCAGTGCGCCGGTCCTTCATCGCGTTTTTGCGCTACGGCATCGCACCTTATGGCAACAGCTGGGTTTTCGACGAAATGAGCACGACCTGCGTCACCCTCCCCACCCGTGGAGAGGCGGAACGCCAACGTGCCTATCTGATCGGACGATCGACGGGCGAAGGCCGCAACGTCTATCCGGTTGCGTTCACAGGCTGAAGGCGCGGCAAATCAGCGCGTCTCCCGAGCTGATTTCGGCCAGCGAAGCGTCAGCGGCCCTCGTCCGGGGGCGGGGTCGCACCGCCGGGGGCTCCGGGCGCTCCCGGTACGCCGCCCATCTGCTGCTGCATCATCTGCATATAGACGCTCTGCGGCAGGAATTCGAGCAGCTCGACCTCGAAGATCAATAGCGAATCGGCGGGGATCACCTCGCGGCCGCTCTGGTCGCGGCGCGCCTCGCTGCCATAGCCGAGCTCCGGCTTGATCCACAGCCGGTACTTGCCGCCCTTCTTCATCAGCTTCAGCCCTTCGGTGAAGCCGGGGATCATGCCCGCAACAGGCAGCGGGGTCGGCTGCTGGCTGGCGTCGAACGTCTCGCCGTTGCGCAGCGTACCCTTGTAATTGACCAGCGCGACATCGGCGTCGGTCGGGCTGGCACCGGTCCCTTCGGTGATCGTCTCGATCTGAAGGCCCGACGCGGTCTCGGTTACGCCTGCCTTGTCCTTATTCCAGGACAGGAAGGTCGCATTGTCGGCGCGCTCGGCCACAATCGTGCCGGTGCCGACCCATGCCAGCGCGGCCCCCGCGGCGATCGCGGCGACGATGCCGATCCACAGCCAGACGAGATAGCTGCGCTTGGTCGGCGCAATCGGCACGGCGGTGACGGTCGACATGGATCAGCTATCCCGGGCTGGCCGGCCGACGGCGCGGCGGAAAGTCACAAAAGTCGCACCGATTCGCGCGGACGACCCCCGCGAATCGGCGAATCAGGCCTTAACGGGCGCCGTCGCGCTCCATGCGCTTGCGCTCCAGCTTGCGCGCGCGGCGGACCGCTGCGGCGCGCTCGCGAGCGCGCTTTTCGCTGGGCTTTTCATAGTGACGGCGCAGCTTCATCTCACGATAAACGCCTTCACGCTGCAGCTTCTTCTTGAGCGCCCGCAGCGCCTGGTCGACGTTATTGTCGCGAACGATGATTTGCATAAAGCCGTCTCAACTCCAGATTCTTATTCAATAGGACAGGGATCGCCGAAGCCACCTGCCCCGGGCGTTGGGACGCGCCCCTAGCAGTGGAGGCACCAAAAGACAAGCTGAGGCCGTACAGATTCGACGCTCCGCGCGACGCACCTGTTGCACCTGCGCCACAGCGCGCGCGCATTACACCGGATTGCAGCCGTGAAACGCGGCGGATACGCTGGACGCCCACCCCCCGCGGACATGCAGACGGCCACCCATTTGGACCTGGAAACCCGCCTCTTGATCGTCGATGACGACCCCGGAATCCGCGAGCTGATGGCCGCGTTCCTGGTCGGGCACGGCTATGTCGTCGATCTGGCGGAGGGCGGCGCGGCGATGCGCGCCGCGCTCGACCAGCATCGCTATGATCTCGTCGTGCTGGATGTGATGATGCCGGGGGAGGATGGACTGACGCTATTGCGCGCGCTCGATCCGGCCACGGCGCCGCCGATTATCCTGCACTCGGCAATCGGCGAGGATGTCGATCGCATCGTCGGACTGGAAATGGGCGCCGACGATTATCTGCCCAAACCCGCCAATCCGCGCGAACTGCTCGCCCGAATCCGTTCGGTGCTGCGCCGCGCACGCGGGGGACCCACAGGGGTTGCCGCGCCAGACCGCCAGATGTTGCGCTTTGGCGGCTGGCGGCTCGATCCGGTCGGGCGCCAGCTCCACGATCCCGACGACGTCGTCATCAACCTTTCCGACGGCGAATTCCGCCTGCTGCTCGCGCTGGCTGAGCATCCCCGGCGCGTGCTGACGCGCGATCAGCTGCTCGATCTGTCGCGCGGGGTGAATGCCGAACATTTCGACCGCGCGATCGACGTGCAGATGAGTCGGCTGCGCAAGAAGCTCGCCCGCCCCGGCGAGGAGGATATGATCCGCACGATCCGCAACGAGGGCTATCTGTTCAACGCCGAAGTCGTGCGGCGCTGATGATATCGGGCAAGCGCCTGTCGATCGCGGCGCCGATCTTTCTGCTGATGATCCTCTCGGTGATCGTCGCGACGCTGGTGATGTTCGTCGTCACCTTTCGCGGGCCGCCGCCGCAGAGCGGACCGGTATCGGTGGCTCAGATCGCGCGGGCGCTGCGCGGAGGACCGCTGCCGGAGAGCGGGCTTCCGCTGGAGCTGCGCCAACAGCGCGAAGCCCCGCTGAACCTGCCCCGCAACCATGAGGTCCCCGCCGGTCGCGCGGCGCTCGCCAAGGCCATGAAGGTTCCCGAATCGCGCGTCCGCCTATGGGCGATGAAATCGCAGCGCAGGGCGGACGAACTCCACGGCCCCTTTGTCGCCACCTATCGGACGGCAGACGGCTGGCGCATCGTGCGGACGCCCTCCCCCGCCCTGTTTACCCGCTGGCACAAGGCGACGCTGGTCGCGATGGCCGCTGCGGTGCTGGTGCTGGGCGGACTGGGATGGGCGCTTGCCGGAGCGATCTCGCGGCCGATCCGCAGACTGGGCGAGGCCGCAGCGCGTAGCCGCCTCGGGATGCCGGTCGACATTCCACGCGGCGGCCCGCGCGAAGTGGATGCGCTCGCCGTCTCGCTTGCGGCGATGCAGGACCGCCTGGCGGAGGGGGTCGAAGGGCGGACGGCGATGCTGGCCGCGATCGCCCATGATCTGGGCACACCGCTCGCGCGGATCGCCTTTTGGGTCGAGCAGTTGCCCGATCCAGCGCGCGAGCGGGCCTCCGCCGATATCGACGAAATGCGCGCAATGCTTCAGGCGGCGCTCCGCTTCGCGCGCGACGAGCGGATCGGCGAGGCACGGGTCAAGGTCGAGATCGGCAGCCTGGTGGAGGCGCTGGCGGAGGACATGGCGGCGACCGGTGCGCCGGTCGAGACCGCAGGCGGCCCGCGCGCCGTGGTACGCGGCGACCCCGCCGCGCTGCGGCGGATGCTGACCAACCTGGTCGAGAACGCCGTCCGCTATGGCAATGGCGCCACGATCGGCTGGACCATCGAAGCTGGGTCGGTCGAACTGCACATCGATGATTCGGGTCCGGGTTTCGACCCGGCAAAGGCAGCCAGCCTGTTCACGCCCTTTGTCCGCGGCGACCCGTCGCGCAACCGCGCGACCGGGGGTACCGGCCTGGGCCTCGCCATCGCCCGTTCGATCGCGCAGGCACATGGCGGCGAGATCGCCTTGGGCAATCACCCGGGCGGCGGGCGCGTGACGATCCGGCTTCCGCAGGATTGAAACGCGCGGAAACGTGCCCGCAACCCATCGTCATATATCCGCGACGCTGAGTCGTCAGAGCCATGGGACCCAACGATCCGGAGTCCCGAGAATGAACGAAGCACGGCACGATCATGACCTGGGCCTAGGTCATGACCTGCGTCTAATATCGATGCTGGCCAGTCGTCGTCGCGCGCTGCGCTGGTTCGCCGGAGCCGGGAGCACTGCGCTGATCGGCGCGTGCGACAGCGCGGGATCGGCCGTATCGGGCAGCGGTACCGTAAGCACGCCAACGCCGACGCCCTCCAGCTCGGCCACTGCGACACCGACGCCGACCCCCACCGGATCGGGCAGTTGCGTCGCCGACCCGAGCGAGACCAACGGCCCCTATCCCGCCGACGGCACCAACAGTTCGAGCGGCCCGACTTCGAATGTGCTGACCACGACCGGCGTGGTGCGCAGCGACATTCGATCGAGCTTCGTCGGATCCACCGCCGTTGCAGAGGGGGCTGCGATGACGCTCACGCTGACGGTGGTCAACGTCAACGCCGCCTGCGCGCCGCTGGCGGGCTATGCGATCTATATCTGGCATTGCGACGCGGCGGGGCGCTATTCACTCTACGACGTACCCGCTGAAAGTTGGCTTCGCGGCGTCGGCGTGACCGACGCCAATGGCCAGGTGACATTCACCACCATCTTTCCCGGCTGCTATTCGGGCCGCTACCCGCACATTCATTTCGAGGTGTTTTCCAGCCTCGCCAGCGCGACGAGCGGCAATTATGCGCGATTGATCGGCCAGCTCGCCATGCCCGCAGCGGAATGCTCGACAATCTATAACGGCGCGTCCGCCTATGCGACGAGCGTATCCAGCTACGCACGGACCAGCGTCGCGAGCGACGGCATTTTCGGCGACAACAGCGCCGCGCAGATCGCCCAACAGACTCCGGTGATGGGCGGAAGCATCGCGGCAGGATACACCGCCTCGGCAACGATCGGGCTGGCCCTCTAACACGCTGTAAATATTTCATAGTTTACGGATGACGGGCGCGCGTGCATGGGATAGGCTTACCCCGCCATGTCCAAATTCGCCCCCACGTCGCGCCGCCTGACGGCGATGGTCGCCACCCTTGCCCTGCTGTCCGCCTGCGGTGGCGGCAGTGGATCGATCAGTTCGGGCGGGGGCGGGACCGGGTCGGCGCCAACCCCCACGCCATCGGGCACCTGTTCGCTCAACGCGCGCCAGACCTGGGCGGCGAGCGTCCTCAACGAATGGTATCTGTTCCCCGAGACGCTTCCCGCCAGCCTTAGTCCGACACCCTATGCGAGCGTTCAAGACTATATCGACGCGCTCACCGCCACTGCGCGGTCGCAGAGCAAGGACCGGTACTTCACCTACATCACCTCGATCGCGGAGGAGAATGCCTATTATTCCTCCGGATCCAGCGCCGGGTTCGGCATCCGCCTCGCCCTCGATTCGGCGGGTCGGCTGTTCATCAGCGAAGCGTTTGAAGGCGCGCCCGCACTGGCGGCGGGGATCGACCGCGGGACCGAGATCCTGGCGATCGGTACCAGTACGTCGACGCTGCGCGATGTCAGCGACATCGTTGCCACCGAAGGATCGGCCGGAATCAACGCCGCGCTGGGCGAGAGCACCGTCGGATTGAGCCGGGCGCTGCGCTTCCGCAGTACCGGGGGCACGGTCAGTACCGTGACCATCGCCAAGGCGGAATATGAGCTGACCCCCGTTTCGTCGCGCTACGGCGCCAAGGTCATCGACGATGGCGGGCGCAAGGTGGGCTATGTCAACCTGCGGACCTTCATCAACCCGGCCGAATCGCCGCTCCGAAGCGCCTTTGCCGATTTCCGGGCGCAGGGGATCACTGAGGTCATCATCGACCTGCGCTACAATGGCGGCGGGCTGGTTTCGATCGCCGAACTGGTCAACAACCTGCTCGCGCGCGACAAGACGGGGTCGCAGGTCGCGAATTATACGACGTTCCGCTCCAGCAAGTCGTCGAACAACGAAACCACCTATTTCGCTGCCCAGTCCCAGTCGATCGCTCCAACGCGCATCGCGTTCATCGGCACCGGCGGCAGCGCATCGGCGAGCGAGCTGGTGATGAACACCTTCATCCCCTATCTCGGCAACCGCTCCGCGCTGATCGGCACCAACACCTATGGCAAGCCGGTGGGGCAGATCGCGATCGACCGGGCGGCCTGCGACGACCGGCTCCGCGTCGTCGCCTTCGCGACCGAGAACAGCGCGCATCAGGGCGCCTATTATACCGGACTCGCCGATTTTATGGGCGCAACCTGTCAGGCGGCCGATGACATCAGTCGACCGATGGGAGATCCGGCCGAGGCATCGACCCGCGCGGCGCTCGATTTTCTCGCCGGTAGGGCCTGCACCCCGATCAGCGCGGTTGCCGGATCGGCCGCGAGCGCCAATGGCCCGGGGCCGCAAAATGAACGGGTAGCGATTAGCCGCGACCGCCTGGAGCTGGTACGGCCGGAACGACCGACCACGCCCCAGCGCGAGGTGCCGGGTCTGTACTGACCGCCCGAAAGACCGGTAAGGGGTCGCATGGCCGCCGACATCGACAGAACAATGGTCCGCGAATTGAGCGGAGCGACTCGCTTTGTCATCGCTGCGTGCCGCCCCCCCGGTGACGAGAGTCGCGGCGCGGCGCTGGACGCCGCCGCAGTGGCGTTGAGCGATTGGAACGCGGTGCTGGCGGGCGGCAGATATCATCGCGTCATGCCCATGCTGGTCGATGCGTTGCAGCGCGTCGATGCGCCCCGTCCGATCCGGGCGCGCGTCGCGAACGAGGCGCGCATATCGGCGATCCGGACGATGAGTCAGGCGGCGCAGGCAATCCGGATCGGCGCCGCATTCGAAGCCGCCGGAATCGACTGGCTGACGTTCAAGGGGCCGACGCTGGCCGTGCTTGCCTATGGCGACATCGCCGCGAAATCGGCGCGCGACCTGGACCTGCTGGTGCCCCCCGAACGCATCGAAACATGCTGCGCGATCCTGCGCGACCTTGGCTATGCCCCCGCCGATGCAACGGCCGGGTCTGATCCCGCATTGTGGGACCGCCTGTTCAAGGACAGCGCGTGGCGCCACACGCGCGACGGGACGCTGGCGGAACTGCACACGCGCCTGTTCGACACGCCCGATCTGTTGCCCGGCATCGGACTTGAATCGCCGCGCGAGGTGGTGCCGATCAGCCCCGGCGCCGCGCTGCCGACGCTCGCCCGGCCGGAACTGATCGTCTATCTTGCCGTCCATGGCGCGCGCACCAGCTGGCACCGTCTGAAATGGCTTGCCGATCTGGCGGCGCTGGTCGCGCGAACGGAGGCAGAGATCATCGATGCCGCGCGGGCGCGCGGGGCAGCGGCAGGGGTGCAGGATATCGTCGAGAGCGCGCTGCTGCTGATCGAAGGGCTGTTCGCGACACCGGCCCCTTCCCGAAACGGCACGCACAGCATCACCGGACGCAGTCGGCGGCTTGTGGGGCGGGCGCTGCGCGAATTGAAGCGCGCAGAGCAAGCGGCGACGAAGGGTGCGACGGCGGCGCCAGGCTTTGTCCAGCGCTTCGATTCCTTTCGGGTTTCATCAAGCCTGCGATATCGGATCGGCGAACTGCAACGCTGGCTCTCCGATCCCGCCGCGCGCGCCAACGACGCACGTTCGCCGTTGTGGCGCTGGGCCAGCCCGATCCTTGTGCTTGGTGACTTCTGCCTGCGTCGGATCGGGCTGCGCGCCCGCCGCTGACGCCGCCGATTGCCAAGCCGCGCCGCACCACCCTATAGCTTGGCGCGTGACGCGCGACGCTCCCCCCGCAGGCCGCCTGAAATCGATCCTGGGGGGATCGGCGGGCAATCTGGTCGAATGGTATGACTGGTATGCCTATGCCGCCTTCAGCTTCTATCTCGCGCCGCACTTCTTTCCCAAGGGGGACCCGGTTGCACAGACGCTGAATGTCTGGGCGATCTTTGCCGTCGGCTTCTTCATGCGGCCGATCGGCGCGTGGCTGATGGGCATCTATGGCGACCGGCGCGGGCGCAAGGCGGGGCTTACGCTGTCGGTAACGCTGATGTGCGGCGGATCGATGCTGATCGCGGTAACGCCAGGCTATGACGCGATCGGCGCCTGGGCGACCGTGGCGCTGGTGGTCGCGCGGCTGATGCAGGGGCTGTCGGTCGGCGGCGAATATGGCGCCAGTGCCACCTACCTGTCCGAAATGGCGGGCAAGCAGCGGCGCGGCTTTTTCTCCAGCTTTCAATATGTGACGCTGATCTCGGGCCATCTGATCGCGCTCGCGGTTCTGCTGCTGTTGCAATCGACGATGAGCGAGACGGCGCTTGGCGAATGGGGCTGGCGGATCCCCTTCTTCATCGGTGGCGCGCTGGCGATCGGGGTGTTCTGGCTGCGCCGCAACCTGCCCGAAACGCAGAGCTTCGCGAACCGCGAGACTGGCGCCGAGCACCGCTCGAGCTTCGGTGCGCTGTTCCTGCGCCACCCGCGCGAGGCGGCGCTGGTGATGCTGCTGACCGCCGGGGGTACGCTCGCTTTCTATGCCTATTCGGTCTATCTGCTGACTTTCCTGAGCGCGACCGGCGCATTCACCAAGCCGGTTTCGACCCAGATCAGCGCGGCGGCGCTGTTCGTCTTCATGTGTATTCAGCCGCTCGCTGGGGCGCTGTCCGACCGGATCGGGCGCAAGCCGCTGATGATCGGCTTCGGCGTGCTGGGCGTGATCTTCACCTGGCCGATTTTCACAGCGCTCGAAATCGTACAGAGTCCCCTTTCCGCCTTTCTCCTCATGACCGGTGCGCTGGTGATTGTCACCGGCTACACCTCGATCAATGCGGTGGTGAAGGCCGAGATGTTTCCCGCGCATATCCGAACGCTCGGCGTTGCCCTCCCCTACGCGCTGGCCAACGCGATCTTTGGCGGGACGGCGCCCTATGTCGCGCTGTGGTTCAAGGACGCGGGGATGGAGCGCGGCTTCTACTGGTATGTCACGGCGATGATCGGGATTTCGCTGATCACGTACCTCCGGATGCGCGACACGCGGGTGCACAGCAAGATATTGGAGGATTGATTCCCCTGCCCTGCGATCCGCGCTAAGGCGCGTCGATGACTCCCGTGCTCAACGTTCACAGCTCGATCCTTGGCCAGGCGTGGCGCTGGCGGGGACTGGCGGCGGATGCGCGCGACCCCGGCTTCGCGCCCGACGATCTGGTGACGCAATTGCTGCTGACCCGCGGCTGCCCGCGCGAGGAACTGGAGGCGCATCGCAGCCCCAGCATCCGCGCCTTCATGCCCGATCCGTCGATCTTCCGCGACATGGACAGGGCGGCCGAGCGCCTGGCCGACGCCGTCCAGCGCGGCGAGGCGGTGACGGTGTTCGGCGATTATGACGTCGATGGCGCGACGTCGGCGGCACTGCTGGTCCGCCTGCTGCGCGACCTGGGCCTCGTGCCGCGCGCCTATATCCCCGACCGGCTGATGGAGGGATATGGCCCATCGGGCGAGGCGCTGGTGCGGCTGAAGCGTGAGGGCGCCGACCTGATCGTCACCGTTGATTGCGGCGCGATGGCCTATGACGCGCTGGCCGATGCGAAGGCGGTCGGTGCGGAGGTGATCGTGGTCGATCACCATAAATGCGCGTCCGAGCTTCCGGTCGCGCTGGCGCTGGTGAACCCCAACCGGCTCGACGAGGATGAGGGGCGACTGCACGGGCATCTCGCCGCGGTGGGCGTTGCCTGGCTGCTCGGCGCGGCGCTGGTCCGCGTGCTGCGTGGGCGGGGCTATTTCGCCGGGCGGGCGGAGCCGCGGCTGCTCGACCTGCTCGATCTGGTCGCGCTCGGCACGGTCGCCGATGTCGCGCAGCTCAAGGGACTCAATCGGGCGTTCGTGGCGCAGGGGCTGAAGGTGATGGGCCAGCGGCGCAACATCGGGATGAACGCGCTGATCGAGGCGAGCCGGTTGACCCGGGCGCCGACATGCAGCGACCTGGGCTTTGCGCTGGGGCCGCGGATCAATGCGGGCGGGCGGGTCGGAAAGTCGGACCTGGGGGTGCGGCTGCTGACCACTGAGGATGCGGATGAGGCGCGGGCGATCGCGGAGGAGCTCAACCGCCTCAACGAGGAGCGCCGGGCGATCGAGGCGGAGGTGCAGCAATCCGCCGAGACGATGGACTGCGACGGCGCGGTCGCGGTGCTCGCGGCGCGGGGCTGGCACCCCGGGGTGATCGGCATCGTCGCGGGCAGACTGAAGGAAAAGCTGGGTCGTCCGGCGATCGTGGTCGCGGTGGGCGAGGACGGGATCGGCAAGGGATCGGGCCGGTCGATCGCGGGCGTCGACCTGGGCGCGGCGATCATCGCCGCCAAGGAGGCGGGGCTGCTGATCGCAGGGGGCGGCCATGCCATGGCGGCGGGGGTTACCGTCGCCGAGGAGCAGATCCCGGCGTTCGTCGCCTTTCTCGACGCCAAGCTGGCCGAGGCGGTGGAGCGGGCGTCGGGCGAGCGCGCGCTGCTGCTCGACGCGGTGCTGGCGCCAGGGGGGGTCAATCCCGACCTGGTCAACGCGATGGAGGCGGGCGGCCCTTATGGCATGGGCTGGCCGGCGCCGCGGGTTGCCGCAGGGCCGGTGCGGATGATCAAGTGCGACGTGGTCGGCAATGGCCATGTCCGCGCGATCGTTGCGGGGGATGACGGGCGCAGTATCAAGGCGATGGCGTTCCGCGCCGCCGATACGCCGCTGGGCCTTGCCCTGCTGGGGGCGCCGCGGGACCGGAAATTATGGATCGCGGGGCGGGCCAAGATCGACGATTGGGGGCCGCGTCCGGCGGCGGAACTCCATCTCGACGATGCCGCCTGGGCGGAATAGCACCAACTCCATTCGACGCAGCCGATGGAACCCCCGCCCCCTCCCGGCGATTGATGGCGCCACCAACAGGAGGATTTTGCCATGAGAACCCATTTCAAAGCCGCGCTGGCCGGTGCCGGACTGTTCGCGCTTGCCGCTTGCGGCGGCGATGCGGACGACCGGGCGGCGGAGAATGTCGAGGCCGCCGCCGAGGCGCGGGCCGACAATCTTGAGGACCAGGCCGATATGGCGCCCAACGAGACGATGGAAGACGCGCTGGAGCAACAGGCGGACAATGTCGAGGATGCGGGCGAGGCCAAGGCCGAGGCGATCGACGACGCGGACGATGCGCGGATGGAGAATAGCCGCTAAGCCGCCCCCGCTTCCGACCGGCGATCGAGCAGATCGTCGGTCACTTCCATGAGCAGCAGCGGATCCGACGCGGCTTCGGCGATGGCATCGACGAAGGCGGCGCGGGTTTCCGGCTCGTCATACACCATCTTTGCGTCGAACGCGGCCTGCCATGTCGCGCGATCGGGCCATTCGGCGACGCCGATGAAGCGGCCCTGATCGTCGCGGTGCAGCCGCGAGCCGAGGCTGCCATAGCGTTCGCGGATCAGCGCGGTCCCGCGGCGCCAGGCGGCACGGAACTGGTCTTCCTTGCCGGGATGCACCCTCCACCAATAGGCCGCTACGAACATCTTCGCGTCCTCCTCATGCGCGCGGCGTCTGGCCGTGGGATGGGCGCGAGACGCGGCGCGGTCAGTCCAGCTTGTGGACCGTCTGCTGCATCGTCGCGACGGTCATGCCCATCCGTTTCGCCTTGAGCCGGATGGTCGCGGTGCGGCCGTCGCCATGCGCGGTGAAGGACTGGTCGATCGCGAACCCGTCCTTGTCGACATAGCGCATACGGAACACGTCGCCGTTGCGCTCCGCCGAGATCGGGCCGCGCGCGGTGCTGACGGTGCCGGTATAGCGGTTCCCCGCCCCCGCGCGCATGTGCCAGCGATGCCGCTCGGTCCGCTCGCCCTCCCGCTCGACCACCTGATCGAAGATGATCGACCCGTCGGGCTGGATCGCGCCATGCCCACGGAAGCGGACGTCATGCGCCTTGCGCAGCACGATCTTGAGCTTGCCGACGCCCTCGGTGCGCCCTTCGAAGAAGCGGATCGGATCGAATTGCTGAACCGGGGCGGGCGCGGGCGCGTAGAAGGCGGAGATGGCGGCCAGGACACTGAAATAAAGCATTGCGACAAAACGCCTTTCGTCCGGGAGCCGGGCCGGGAAGGCTATCAGCCGCGGCAAAGGGTGTCACCCGCTTAAATCGGCCGACGATGGGACGGTGGACGGGGCGGGGCGCACGCCCCCAGCGTAAGTCGCCCACTTACGCGCAGCCCTCGACATAGCCCAGCACCGGCATGGTGCCGACATGCATCATCGTCACCTTGCCGTCGCGGCCGATCTCGAAACGCAGCGCGGGGTCGCCGCTGTCGGCATTGGGGGCGGTGAGATATTTGGCGGGCGCCTCGACATATTTGTGCGGGGTCGAACGGAAGCCGCCGAACGCGGCCATGACCTGTTTCTCGGTCGCGCCGACGCCGATCCCCTCGATCAGCTTGACGTCCGAGCTCTTGCCCACGGTGATGCGGCGCACGGCATTGTCCTGAACGATGGCATAGACGCCGGGATAGTCGGGCGAGGAGACGGTGCGGCAATCGCTGCCCGGAATCTGCGCGCCGCGCTGGGCAAAGCCGCTGGCGGCGGTGACCGGCTGACCGATGCGGAGCGGACCGAGGCCGTCGAGGGTCAGCGTCTTTGCGTCCGCAGGCGCGGGCGGGGCGGGCTCGGGCGCCATGGCCGGGCCCTCGGTCGGGGCGGGGTTCGGGGTTGGCGTCGCGCCCGCACCCCGTTCGATCATCGTGTCGTTGGCGACATCGAGCGTGTTGTCGGAGTCGGGCGCCGCGGGCGAGCAGGCGGCGAGGACGAGGGTGAGCGCCGTGGCGGGGAGGATGGCTTTCATGGGGAGGGCAACGGGATCGTGTGTGGATGGTTCCGAGCGGGTGCCGTCCGACGAAGCTGACGCGAATGGGCATGGTTGCGGGCGAAGCGACGGGTTCGCGACCGGGAAACGCCTGTGAGGCGACGGTGACGCGACACCGGCGCGACAGGTGGGCGACACCAGCGCGACGGGTGCGCGACGGGCTGACAACGCATCGTGACGCTGAGGCGACCGGAAGGCGTCACGGGCGCGACACCGGCGCGACGGGTTCCGGACGGTTCGCGTCAGGGGCGGGTTTGCGCGGCGCCAGCGGATCGGGCGCGAAGGGATCGGCGAGCCGCGCGGCGTGCAGCCTGAGCGCGCGGCTCCACGCATGGTCGAAGGGCGTCCCGGCGAGACGATGGCGCAGCGCATGCGCGCTGGAGCGCGACATGCCGGCGGCACGCGCGGCGCGGGCGATGCTGCCGGTTTCGACGAGCGCGGCGAGGAAGACGCGTTGTTTGGCGGGGGTCCATTGCGCGCGGACGGGCGGTGGGGTGTGCTGGGTCATCCGACAGGATGAAGCGGATTGCGCGCGTGTAGGACAGGGGGGGCGGGGGTTGTTGGAAGGTTTGTGGGTGGGGTGTGGCGTGGGGGCATCCGTCAGGGCACGCGCCGCTGCTTGGCAAGATTAGCGCAAATCCCTATACTGGTCGTATGGCGCAGATGAACATCTCGATCCCGGAAACGCTCAAAGGATGGGCGGAATCGCGCGTGGCCGAGGGGCGGTACAGCAGCACCAGCGACTATGTCCGCGACCTGATCCGCCGCGACGAGGAGCGTGAGACGGCCAAGGCGCGCGAGATCGCCCGGCTGCGCGCGGCGTGGGACGAAGGGCTGGCGAGCGGTCCGGCGGTCGATGCGCCGGACGACTGGGCCGATCGCGTGATCGCACGCGGCGAGGCACGGCGGCGGGGCGGGCCGGACGCCGCCTGATGCGCGTTGCGATCCTGCCCAGCGCGGATCGCGACCTCGATGCCATTTACGACTGGATCGTGGAGGACGACGCCGAGGCGGCGGCGCGGCATGTTCGGCGGCTGACGGCGGCAGCGCTGAGCCTGCGCGACTTTCCGATGCGCGGGATGGCGCGGCCGGAGATTGGCGCTGGGGCGCGGAGTTTGGTCGTGGGGCGGTATCTTGTGCTGTATCGCGTGAGCAGCGCACGGGTGGAGATTGTGCGCTTTGTGCACGGGGCGCGGGATATTGACGGGTTGTGGGCGGATTAGCTTGCCGCTCTCGTCGCGGTGCCCCTAGACGTCAGGCGCGCCGTTCCGACTTGACGAATGACTCGCGAACGATTCTATCTACGCGACAAGGCAGCGGAGGCATTTAATGGCCCATGATCAACAGCGCGCCGAAGTCGATCGCAATTACGATGCGTTTACGCGCTCGCTCGGCGGTATTCTGGCTGCGCATCGCGACCAGTTCGCGCTGATGCGCAGTGGCGGCATCGTCGCCTATTTCGACAAGCCGGGGGACGCCTATCGCGAGGGCGTGTCGCGCTATCCCGACATGATCTTCTCGATCCAGGAAGTGACCGACGAGCCGATCGACCTCGGCTTCTGGTCGCATGTCGCGCACGATTGAATGGCGGCACGACGGAAGCCGCCTAGTCGTCCCCGTTATCGTCTATCCGCCACTGACGGGAACGCGGTTTGAGGGCGTTGCAGGCAGTGCGCTGATCGACACCGGGTCGACGACGACGGGTGTGACCGCAAAGATCGGGCAGAAACTCGGGTTACAGAGCGTCGGCAAGCGTCTGATTTCGACCGTGGGCGGCGAGAAGCACATCGACCGCTACATCTTCCGGATCGGCCTTGACGGTCGCGCCGCCGACCATGACCCGCCGACCTTTCCCTATATTTTCGAAGACGTCGTGGGGTTCGAGTTGCTCGACAGTTTCAGCTTCGACGTGCTGCTGGGGATGGACATCCTGCGGCAGTGCGAGTTGCTGATCGCGCCGGGGAACCGGTGTCGGTTGACGTTTGGGGGATAGGTGGTGCCGTTGTGGTTCGGAGGGTATTCCAGTCCGAGCGGCTGGTAGCAGAAGGATCGGGCGCTGCAGGCGAAGCAGTGTCGGCACTGTGATTGGTTTCCCCTTTGTTCACCCGAACAAATCGGATACGCTTGTCTCCCGACCGACTCGCTCGGATCGATAACGTGATAGGAGGCGCCTATTCGACAGTGGTAGCTAAAGCTTTCGCCGAACGAAGGTACGCGACTGACTAACGGATGCAGCTTAAGGCAAGGCCCAAGTACGGGAACGCAGGGCGAGACGACAATCGCTTGAAACCAGAACGGAAACCTCTTCATCAACAATCCTATTACGCGCAGTCTAAGATCGGACGTGCTTGGCCCATCTCTGTAAGGAGTAGGCCCATGGAAAAGTTTCAGTGGTTCGCTCACATGGACAGTCGCTGGATGTGGCGTTGGTATTTAGCCAACAGTCACGGAAAGCCGATTGCTATGTCGAAGGATTGCTTCTTCTCTCGTGAAGAAGCGATGCAGAACGATGAAACTGCCCGGATGGCCGTGATCGGCCTCTAGGGCAATCTAACCGAAAGCGAGTCGGTTGGGGACAGGCGGCATCTCGATGCCGCCTGTTTCTTTTGAGTTCGAATTCTGCTGGTGCGTGCACCGCAAATCACGCGGTCGGAGCATGACCATAAAACCGCAGTATCTCCGTCAACTGTTCGACACTGATCCCCTGCTCCTGATCGATTGCCAGGCCGTGGTCCGGGTTTGCAACACGTAACGTGGGGCGCTGGCGGTCTGGCTGGGGGTAGACGTAGACACCCTCGGGGTCGGTGCCGATATAGGTTCCAAGCTGGTTACACAGCCAGCCGGTCCACGGACCGCAGTTAGCGAAATCGGCGTTGTCGAAGCCGTCGAGATATTTCTCAAAATTGTCGCGCGATAGCGTGGACCAGCAGCCGAAGCCGAACTTCTCCGCCTGTCCGTGAACCGGAATTTCCAGCACGGCGCGGACGAAGAAATAACGGCTGTCCATCACGCAAAAGTCTTCCGACAGGAAATCGCCGTCCAACCGCACGGCGCTGTTCGGTTCCTGTATTCGCTCATGCGGCCACGGGTCCGGCGCGAGGGCTGCGAGGTCCATCATTCCCTGATGGACCTCGCCGCAACCTGCACACGTCCAGTTTCCTGCGAATGGATTTGCGGGCTTTGCGCGGCGGAACCAGCTCATGCGTCAAGCTAGTCCGACACGCTTCGCGGGATCAATCGTGCTCGCGCCCGCCTGATCCCAAATACAACTCGCGTCCCATTTCCTCATACACCCGGCTCATCTCTTCCATGCCCTTGAGCGCGGCGGCCTTGCTTGCCGCCGCCGTCTCCGCACCCGTCGGGCCGGTGGCGATGAAGCCTTCGACGCCCTGGTTCTGCTTGCTCGCGAAGTCGCGGACCTCTTGCGAAATCTGCATCGAGCAGAATTTGGGGCCGCACATCGAGCAGAAATGCGCGGTCTTGGCGCCTTCTGCGGGCAAGGTCTGGTCGTGATATTCCTCGGCGGTGTCGGGATCGAGCGACAAGTTGAACTGGTCGCGCCAGCGGAATTCGAAGCGGGCCTTTGACAAAGCGTTGTCGCGCATCTGGGCGGCAGGGTGGCCCTTGGCGAGGTCGGCGGCGTGGGCGGCGAGCTTGTAGGTGACGACGCCGACCTTGACGTCGTCGCGGTCGGGGAGGCCGAGATGCTCCTTGGGCGTGACGTAACAGAGCATCGCGGTGCCGTACCAGCCGATCATCGCGGCGCCGATGCCGCTGGTGATATGGTCGTATCCCGGCGCGATATCGGTGGTGAGCGGCCCGAGCGTGTAGAAGGGCGCTTCGCCGCACACCTCAAGCTGCTTGTCCATATTCTCCTTGATCTTGTGCATCGGCACATGGCCGGGGCCTTCGATCATCACCTGCACGTCCTGCTTCCACGCGCGGTGGGTGAGTTCGCCGAGCGTGTAGAGTTCGGCGAACTGCGCCTCGTCATTGGCGTCGGCGATGCTGCCGGGGCGCAGGCCGTCGCCGAGGCTGTAGGCGATATCGTACGCCTTCATGATCTCGGTAATCTCGTCGAACTTCTCGTACAGGAAGCTCTCGCGGTGATGGGCGAGGCACCATTTGGCCATGATGCTGCCGCCGCGGCTGACGATGCCGGTGACGCGCTTTGCCGCCATCGGGATATAGGCGAGGCGGACGCCGGCGTGGATGGTGAAATAGTCGACGCCCTGTTCGGCCTGTTCGATCAGCGTGTCGCGGAAGATTTCCCAGGTCAGTTCTTCGGCGACGCCGCCGACCTTTTCGAGCGCCTGATAGATCGGGACGGTGCCGATCGGGACGGGGCTGTTGCGCAGGATCCATTCGCGGGTGTCGTGGATGTTGCGGCCGGTGGAGAGGTCCATCACCGTGTCGGCGCCCCAGCGGATCGACCACACCATCTTGTCGACTTCGGCGGCGACGTCGCTGGCGACCGCGCTGTTGCCGATATTGGCGTTGATCTTGACCAGGAAGTTGCGGCCGATCGCCATCGGTTCGGATTCGGGGTGGTTGATGTTGTTGGGGATGATCGCGCGGCCGCGGGCGATCTCGTCGCGCACGAATTCGGGGGTGACGTAATCGGGGATGCTGGCGCCGAAGGACTCGCCGTCACGGGGATATTCGCGCAGGCGCTCGCGGCCGAGATTTTCACGGGTGGCGACATATTCCATCTCGGGGGTGATGATGCCGCGGCGGGCATAGTGCATCTGGCTGACATTGGCGCCGGGCTTGGCGCGCAGGACGGTCTTGCGGACGTTGGGGAAGGGCTGCACGCCGCCGCTGCGGTCGGGGCCGAGCTGGCCATTGTCTTCGGGGCGGACTTCGCGCTGGGGGACTTCCTCGACATCGCCGCGGGCGCGGATCCAGTCGCGGCGCAGTTCGGGCAGGCCGGCCATGATGTCGATGCGCGCCTGGCTGTCGGTATAGGGGCCGCTGGTGTCATAGACGCGCAGCGGCGGCTCCCCCGAACTGGGCTCGAGATGGATTTCGCGCATCGCGACCATGAGCGGGCCGACATGGATTTTCTGCGAGCCGCGGATCGGGCCGGTGGTGACCTTGAGTTCAGGATGCAGGGGATTATCGGCCATGTCGTCACGTCTCCAATCACGGGAGAGGACGGACTTTGGATAAAGCCGCTCCCTCCCTACGCCGGTGTCAACCGGATCAGGTTCAGCGGGTCGGTGGCTCGTGCCACCCTCTCAAGCGCCGGTCAGCGCTCCCCCGGGGATGGGGGCGGTTCTACGCGTCCGTCGCATCGCTGTCGAGGGCGGCGTACCAGTCGGCATAGGGGGTGTTCTTCGCAAGATGGCGGTTCCAGTCGGGAGCGCCGTCGTCCCACCACACCGGGCCACGCTCGCCGAGCGCGTGCTTCGCCGCATCGACGCGGGCGCGCGCGCCGGCTTCGCGGGCACGGACGGCGCGGCGGGCGGCCATCAGGTCGCGCACCAGCGCCTCCCGCTCCGCCTCGGCCAGCGCCGGGTTGCTCATCCGCCACAGCCGGCCGCGTACCACGAAGTAGCGGCCGTCCGGGGTGACTGGCCAGGGATTGGCGGATGTCAGAAGGTCAGCGCCAGTCCTGCGCCGCCGGTCCATTGGTGACGCGAGCCGGCGATGCTGACGAGCGGCGAATCCGCGAAATCGCCGACCAGCTTCTTGTAGGTGCCGCCGACGATCAGCGCGAGACCCTTGGTCAGGTCGCCGGTGATCGCATGGGTGACGAAGCCGCCGACCGTGATGTCCTTTTGCCCGCCCTCCGGCCGGAACACGGGAAGGCCGCTCGCGACGCTGCCCGCCGGGGTCACGCCGAAATAGGTGCGGGCATAGCGATCCTCGACGATCTCGGCCGAGGCGAACACCGATACCAGCGCCTTCGTGCTGAGCGGGGTGGTATAGTTGACCGAGGGGGTGAAAATGCCGCTCTTGTGGATTTTGGTCACGTCGTGACGGTAGGACAGGCTGGCCGACAGCGTGTCATAGTCGTGAAGAATGCCGGTCTTGGCGATGCCGATATAGCCGCCGACCTCGACCGCCGTGTCGATTTCTCCCAATGCCGCGACGCGGGGATCGTCGATCGCATCGCGATTGGTGCGGTTGAGGTTGATGACGGCGACGGGGCCGAGCTGGAAGTTCCAGTCCTTACCGGCGACCTCGGGAATCACGTCGAGGCTGGCGCGGTTGCCGAGTATGGTGAAGCTCATCCCCGCGACGGTGCCGTTGGCGGCGGGGATCGGGGTCCAGCGATTGTCGTCCGACCCCTCATAATCGGGAATCCAGGCACCACCGACCGCGACGGTGAGGCGCGCTGAGGCCTCTTCCGCAACCGCGGCCTGCTCGGCTGCGGGTTCGTCCTGCGCGAAGGCGGGAGTGGCGAAAGCGGCGGTGGCGAGGCAGGCGAGGACGATACGCATAGGGTTTTATCCTGAAACTGTTTCAGCTGCGCAACGCTGCAACGCACAAATGGATGCGTGGACCCGTGCGATTTCAGTCGGGGTCATCGGCAGACGGCAGCGCGTCGCTTTTGCCCTAAAGCAGATAGCGCATCTTCACCTGCTGCGTTTCGCCGTCGAGCGGGAAGCAGGCCGAGGTGAATTTGGGCGGGCCGAAGCCGATGGCGGGGTTGCGGCTGAAGCCGAAGCCTTCGCGGGGGATGCCGAGCATCGTGTCGAGTTTCTTGTTGCCATTGGCATCATGGATGATCGCCACGGCATAGGTGCCGCTCGCCAGCCCCTCGAACCGGGTCTTGGGCGAGGTGGCGGCGATGGTGCGCGAAACGGCGCGGGGATCGTCCTTGCAATCGGGGAAGCTGTCGGGTCGCGCGGTCAGGCAGATGCGCAGCACGCCCTTCGCATTGCGCAGCCCGGTGACTTCAAGGTCGAGGTTGCTCACTGGCGAGGCCGCCGGGAGGAGCAGCAGCGCCGCGGGAAGCAGCGCGCGCATGTGCCTTCGCGAAATCGCCAAGGCGCTTTTCATGGGCTTTGGCGAAATCGCCGACGCCCCGGTCCGTCCCGCACAGCCGGTCCCAGAAACGGAAATAGAGACCATAGTTGCACCCATATTGCTCATGGTGCCGCTGATGATGGCTTGCGGTGATGAGCCAGTCCCCCACCGGCCCGCGCCACATCGCCCGCGGAAACACCTCCCACCCCATGTGATTGGTGACACCCATAACCGTCATGATTCCAAGCACCAACCCCAATGCGCCGACATGGATCGGAATGAGGAACACCAGTGCCGGAATTACCACAGCGCCGGTCAGCGCCTCGATCGGGTGAAAGCTCATCGCCGCCCATGCGGTGGGCGGGCGACTGTCGTGATGGACGGCATGGGCGATGCGGAACCAGCGCGGCCGGTGCATCCAGCGATGCGTCCAGTAGAACCATGTGTCGTGCGCGAAGAGGTAGAGGAAGACCGAGAGCGGGAGATACCAGAGCGGGTATGCGGCGACATCGGTATAGATCCGCGTCCAGCCGTGATTTTGCCAGCCCCAGGCGACCACGCCGGCCGGGATGCCATAGATGGCGGCGCTGGCGAGGCTCCAGATCACCTCGCGCCGCATCTGCGCGTCGAGTCCGCGATAGAGGCCGGGATGTCGCAGCCGGGTCGCCCAGGCGAAGCCGCCCGAGACGATCAGATAGCGCACCCCGACGATCAACGTCATGGCGAGCGCCGACAAGAGGATGGCGAGGAACATGGCGCCGCTCTACATGGAAATCGTGCCGTCCGACAGCCAGACCATCGTCACCCGCTTTGCGCCGAGCCCGACCGGGCGGCTGCATCTGGGCCATGCCTTCTCGGCGATCGCGGCGCATGAGTTCGCGCGGGCGCGCGGCGGGCGGTTTTTGCTGCGGATCGAGGATATCGACGGGACGCGCAGCCGGGCGGAGCATGTCGCGACGATCATGGAGGACCTGCGCTGGCTGGGGCTGGACTGGGATGGCGAGGTGCTGTTCCAGTCGGCGCGGCTGGGGGCGTATCAGGCAGCGCTGGACGATCTGCGCGGCCGGGGGCTGATCTATCCCTGTTTCTGCACGCGCGCGGACATCGCCGCGAGCGCGAGCGCGCCGCATGGGCCGGAGGGGGTTGTGTATCCGGGGACGTGCCGGGGGCTGGAGGCGCCGGATCTGGCGCAGCCGCATTGCTGGCGGCTGGATATGGGGGGGGCACTCGCGTCCATTCCTCCCCTGAGCTTGCTCAGGGGAGGGGGACCGCCGCGAAGCGGTGGTGGAGGGGCGGCGGTCGCAGACCGCCGTGAACATCTCGACAAAATTCCGCCCTCTGCGGGTCGGCCCCTCCACCAGCCTACGGCTGGTCCCCCTCCCCCAGCAAGCTGGGGGAGGAATGCGTTGACCTTCACCGACTCCCGCCATGGCACCATCGTCGCCGACCCGACCGCGCATGGCGATGTTGTGCTGGCGCGCAAGGATGCGCCCGCTTCCTATCATCTTGCGGTCACGATCGACGATGCGATGCAGGGGGTGACCGATGTGGTGCGCGGCGAGGATTTGTTGCCCGCGACGCATGTCCACCGGCTGCTCCAGGCGCTGCTCGACCTGCCCGTGCCGCGCTACCATCATCATCGCCTGCTGACCGGGCCGGACGGCGCGCGACTGGCCAAGCGGCACGGCGCGCCGACGCTGGCGGCATTGCGCGAAAGCGGCGCGGACGGGCGCGCGCTGGCCGATGCGCTGCGGCGGGGCGAGGTTCCGGTTGGATTCGGTGCGGCGAAGGACTAGATCGGGGTCATGAAGCTTTTTCTCGTCCTGCTGCTCATCGCCGCGATGCTGGCGACCGTCTTCGCGCTCATCAAGGGCATCGTCGCATTCCTGCGCACCACCGAGGCGGAGCTGAAATCGGGCGACGGGCCGAGCGCGTCGTCGCTCAAGTCGAACAAGGCGATGCAGCAGCGCATCCTGTTCCAGGGGATCGCCATCGCGATCGTCGCGCTGTTGCTGCTGCTCGCGAGCGCGTGAGTTTGCATTCGGCGACGCCGGATGGTCACGGCACCTGAACAAACATGGTCAAGCTCAACAAGATCTATACGCGCACCGGCGATGACGGCACCACGGGGCTGGTCGACGGATCGCGGGTAGCCAAGCACGACCCGCGCATGGCGGCGATCGGCGATGTCGACGAGGCGAACAGCGCGATCGGGGTGGCGATCGCGGCGATCGGCGAGGACTATCCCGCGCGGCTGTTGCTGACGGTGCAGAACGACCTGTTCGATCTGGGCGCCGATCTGGCGACGCCGGGCGACGATTTTGAGCCGGGCGAAATGACGCTGCGCATCGTCCCGGCGCAGGTCGCGCGGCTGGAAGTCGCGATCGACGCCGCCAACGAATCGCTTAGCCCCCTCACCAGCTTCATCCTGCCCGGCGGATCGCAAGCGGCGGCGGCGGTGCATCTGGCACGCGCGATCGTGCGCCGCGCCGAACGCAGCGCGACTGCGGCGGCGGCAAGCGTTTCGCTCAATCCGCAGGCGCTGGCCTATCTCAACCGCTTGTCCGACCTGCTTTTTGTTCTTGCGCGCGAAATGAACCAAGAGGCGGGTGGCGACGTTCTGTGGACGCCAGGGGCGCACCGGTGAGTTGAGGGTTTGACCTTCGCGGCGTTTCGGGATAGGAGAACGAAATGCGAACGAAGGCGCAGATCGCCGCGTGCAGCACAACGCTCGAAGCGCGGTTCCGCGCGGTTCGGGCGCTTTCCGCCGATCTTGTCGCTCCACTTTCCGACGCCGATGCGACCGTCCAGTCAATGGAGGACGCCTCCCCCGCCAAATGGCATCTGGCGCATACCACCTGGTTCTTCGAGACGTTCGTGCTGCGCGATCATGTGCCCGGCTATCGCCTGCACGATGCCCGCTTCCCGTTCCTGTTCAACAGCTATTACGAGGCCGAGGGGCAGCGCCATGCGCGCGCGCGGCGCGGGATGGTGACGCGGCCGTCGCTGGACGAGGTAATGGCCTATCGCGCGGCGGTGGACGGGGCGCTGGTCGATGCGCTGCCCACCCTTCCCGACGCCGCGCTGACGCTGATCGAGCTGGGCTGCCATCATGAGGAGCAGCATCAGGAATTGCTGCTGACCGACATTCTCCACCTGTTTTCGTGCAATCCGGTGGAACCCGCGATCTGGCCGGGCAAGCGCAAGATTCCGGTGGAGATGCCGGGGCCGATGCGCTGGATCGAAGGGGTGGAGGGGGTCGCCGAGATCGGCGCGCAGGGCGACGGATTCGCCTTCGATTGCGAAGGCCCGCGCCACCGCGTGCTGCTCCACCCCCACGCACTGGCCGACCGGACGGTGACCAATGGCGAATGGGCGGCGTTTATTGCGGACGGGGGCTATTCGGAGCCACGCCACTGGCTTTCCGATGGCTGGGCCTGGGTGAAGGCCGAGGGGATCGAAGCGCCGCTTTACTGGGAACAGCGCGACGACGGCTGGACGCGCTTCGGGCTGGACGGGCGGCGCGCGATCGACCCCGCTGCACCGGTGACGCATGTGAGTTTCTTCGAGGCCGACGCCTATGCCAGCTGGGCGGGTGCACGGCTGCCGACCGAGGCGGAATGGGAGGTTGCGGCGAGCGGCCATGATCCTGTGGGCGGCAACCAGCTGGATTGCGCCGGACCGGTCGAACCGCGCCCGGCGACCGGCGGGCCGGCATTTTTCGGCGATGTGTGGGAATGGACCGGCAGCGCCTACCGCCCCTATCCCGGCTTTGCCGCCGCCGAAGGCGCGGTGGGCGAATATAATGGCAAGTTCATGAGCGGGCAGTGCGTGCTGCGCGGCGGCAGTTGCGCCACGCCGCGCGGCCATGCGCGCGCCAGCTATCGCAACTTCTTTTATCCGCACCAGCGCTGGCAGTTCACCGGCGTGCGCCTGGCGAAGGATCTGTAATGCTCAAACATGACATCGAGGACGGGCAGGCAAGCCTTGCCGATCCGGCGTTTCGCGCGGATGTGCTGAACGGGCTCGCGGCGCGGCCCCGGGCGATTCCGGCACGCTGGTTCTATGACCGGCGCGGGTCGGAACTGTTCGAGGAGATTACCGCGCTTCCCGAATATTATCCGACGCGGACCGAGACGGCGTTGCTGGAGCAAGTGAGCCCGGAGGTCGCGCGCGAGACGGGCGCCGGTGGCGCGGTGGTCGAGTTCGGATCGGGATCGTCGGCCAAGACCCCGGTGCTGCTGCGCGCGGTGAAGCCCGCCGCCTATGTGCCGATCGATATTTCGGGCGATTTCCTGCGCGCATCGGCACGTGGCATCGCGGCGCAATTCCCCGATGTGGCGGTCGAGCCGGTCGAGGGCGATTTCATGAAGCCGCTGCGGATGCCCGCCGGGATCGGGGGGCTTTCGCGGCTGGGTTTCTTTCCCGGATCGACGATCGGCAACATGGCGCCGGCCGCTGCAGTCGATCTGTTACGGACGATGCGTCAGTCGCTCGGCGAGGGCGCGTCGCTGCTGATCGGGATCGACCGGATCAAGGACCCGGCGCTGCTGGTCCCCGCCTATGACGATGCGCAGGGGGTGACGGCAGCGTTCAACCTCAACCTGCTGGAGCGGATCAATGCCGAGCTGTCCGGCACGATTCCGGTCGACGCATTCCGCCATGTCGCACGCTGGAACGACGAACTGGCGCGGATCGAGATGCTTCTGGAGGCGGTGCGGCCGGTTGCGTTCGAGGTCGATGGGCGTGGCTTCAGCATCGCCGCGGGCGAGACGATCCATACCGAGAACAGCCACAAATATGGCGCGCGCGACGCGCGGCTGCTGCTCGCCGCAGGCGGGTGGA
Organism: Sphingomonas suaedae; assembly: GCF_007833215.1. Taxonomy (NCBI): domain Bacteria; kingdom Pseudomonadati; phylum Pseudomonadota; class Alphaproteobacteria; order Sphingomonadales; family Sphingomonadaceae; genus Sphingomonas; species Sphingomonas suaedae. The sequence goes on along the minus strand of NZ_CP042239.1, from coordinate 3,445,777 downwards.
GCGTGACGCGCGAATGGACCGACGCGGATGATCTGTTCGCGCTGTATCTGGCGCAGGCGCGGCCGGTCGAGACGGCGCCATAGGGCGCTCGCGCGAAGCCGCTACCGCCTATGATCCGTCTGTGCTGAGCTTGTCGAAGCACCGTTCCAGCGGTCCGTGATGGCGAAAAAGGCCCTTCGACAGGCTCAGGGCAAACGGAGCGATCGGATTTCCTGGCGCTACGGCTTTGGCTCGGCGTTGCCGCTTGCGCGCCAGCGACCGCGCAGGAGGCGCGCGGCGAGGCCCGGGAGGCCGGGGCGGACGAACAGCCAGTCGCGGATCGTGGGACCGGCATCGGCGCCGATCACACGCTTGTAGCCGCTGTCGCCTGCGCCCCAGTCGACCATCGTCATGCCATCGTCCAGCGCGCGGACGAGATTGCGATAGTAGAGCAGTTTCCCCGGCGAATGCTTGCCGACGCGCGGGTCATAGCTGTTGGCGATCGCATATTTGAGCGCCCCCGCATTGAGGTCGAACGAGAAGGCCATGGGCTGGCCGTCGATGCGCAGCACTGCGGCCCAGAGCATCGCGGCGATGACGGGATCGGCGGCGGCGGCGCGCCAGAAGGCGCCATGGCCGTCTTCGGTGAACTTGGCATCGCGGCCGTCGGTGCGGTCGGCGATCCAGCTGTTGCGCTCGACCGCGGCGAGATCGTCGAACGCCCGCGCGGTCCAGTCGGCGCCCGACACGAAGCTCCAGTCGGGTTCGCCATGCTCGGCGAGATGCTTTTCATGGAAGCGGTTCTTGCGGAGCGTCGAGTTGCGCGGCCAGGTGCCTTCGGCACGCAGCGCGGCCATGTCGAGCAGGAAACTTTCGGCGACGAAGCGGTCGAGCGCGACCCAGCCGCGCGTGGCCGCGGCGGCGCGCAGCCCTTCGAGCGCCGGGTCGCGATCATAGACCGGGCCGATGCGCAGCGCGTTGCAATGCTTGCCCAGCGTGTCGAGCAGCAATTCGAACGCCTCCGCCCCCGCATCCTGCGCGACCGGGAAGCTGCGGAACGGCCAGTAGCAGCCGGGAACCTGGGCGATGCGCAACGACGCGGGGCCGGTATCGACGATCGGCAGCGCGAGGACCGGTGCCCCCTCCCGCGCGATTGTCAGCGTGCGCGCCGCGCCCCCATAGGCGTGGAGCGCGGCGGCGAACCAGCCATAGCGCAGGAAACGATGCGTGGGCGCGGCGCGATCGGCGACCGGGTCGAGCGCGCTCGCCAGCCCGTCGCCGATGCTCGCGCTGAGCAAGGGCGGCAGGCGCGTGAAGTCGGCGAGCGGCATCGGCTTCGTCATGGCACCCTGTCTAACGCGCAACTTGTTACCATAGGGTGGAAGAGCCGCTTGGCGCCGCGTGCGGGCCGCCATAAGGTGCGCGCAATGCAGGCCCCGATGCTCTCCACCGTCGCCGCGACGATCCAGACCGCGATCGCGCCCGTTTTCCTGCTGGCGGGGATCGCGGGCATCCTGAACGTGCTGGTCGGACGGATGGCGCGCGTGGTGGATCGCGCGCGCAAGATCGAGCAACTCCATCCCGTCTCGACCGGGGCCGAACATGAGCGGCATGTGTGGGAGCTACGGCTGATCGACCGGCGGCTGTCGGTCATCAACACCGCGATCTGGCTGTGCGTGGCGAGCGGGATCGCGATCTGCCTGGTCGTCGCGCTGCTGTTCGGGGCGGAGATCGTCCATCTGGATATCGGCGTGGTCGTGGCAGTGGCGTTCATCGCGTCGATGATGTTGCTGACCGCGGGGCTGGTCGCATTCCTGTTCGAGGTCCGGCTGTCGCTGCGCGCGGTGCATGTGCGCGAGGAACTGCTGGAACGCGACCGGAGCGGCTAGCTTCCCTTACGCTCCCGGGCCAGGGCGACCGCTTTTTTCAGTGTCGGCAGATCGACCAGCCCGGGGATGGCATAGGGGCCGACCATGAGTCCGGGCGTACCGGTGAGGCCCAGCATCCGCGCATAGTCATTGGTGCGCGCGAGCAAGCCGTCGATCGCCGTCTTGTGCTTCGCCTGATCGGCGACGAGCCGGTTCCAGTCCAGCCCGGCCTTGTCCGCCGCAGCGCGGATCTTTGCGGTGTCGATCCGCCCGCTGGTGGCGATCAGCGCGCGGTGGAAGGCGAGATGCTTGCCCTGAAAGCGCGCGGCGATGGCCGCGCGGGCCGCTTCGCGCGATCCGGCGCTGAGGATCGGCCAGTCGCGATAGACGACACGGACCCTGGGATCCTGTGCCATCAACGTGTCGAGCGTCGGGCCGAAGCGCCGACAATAGCCGCACTGATAATCGGAGAAGAGAACGAGGGTGACGTCATATCCGCGCGGCGCGATGGTGGGCGCGAGCGGGTCGTTGCGGATGCGCTCCCGGATGCGCTCGACCTGCGCGGCGGTGCGCGTGTCCCCCGATTCCGCGACCCCGTCCGACTGGGCGGCGAGCGGCAAGGGAAACGAGAGGACGAGGGCGGCCAGAGTGAGATGGAGCGGCTTCATGCCGACAGCCTAGCGCATCCGGGCCGCCAGTCGCATCCATTATTCCCCGGGGGATCGCGCCACGCGCTGACAGGCGCGATCGACATCGCTATAGGCCGCGCCATGGCAGATATCCTGATCCTCACTACCGGCGGCACGATCGACAAACTCTATTTCGATGCGCTGAGCGAATATCAGATCGGCGACAGCGTGGTCGCGCGGCTGCTGGCGGTCGCGCGCTCGGCGGCCGATGTCCGCGTGGTCGAACTGATGCGCAAGGACAGCCTGGAGCTGACCGACGCCGATCGCGCGCTGATCGCCGATGTCGTGCGCGCGGCGCCCGAGGAGCGGATCGTCATCACCCATGGCACCGATACGATGACGGAGACGGCGGCGGCGTTGAAGGACATATCCGGCAAGCGGATCGCGCTGCTGGGTGCGCTTGCCCCCGCGCGCTTTGCGGAGAGCGATGCGGCGTTCAACCTGGGCATGGCGTTCGCCACGGTTCAGGTCGCGTCAGGGCCGGGCGTGTGGATCGCGATGAACGGCACCGTCTTCCCCGCCGACCGCGTCCGCAAGGACCGCGATCGCAACAGCTTCGTCGCGGTATAGGGTTTGAACGGGTGCGGCATCGGCCCGCTCCCCATCCCTATAGCCGGTCGCGCAGGGCGAACCCCGTCGCAACCGGCCAAGGCGGAGCGTTCAGAACCGCATACCGATACCAATACCGGCAACGATCGGGTCGATGCTGACATCGACCCGGTTGACCGCGCCGCCGGTGGTGAGGCGGGCCGTCGTGTCGATGTCGATATATTTGACGTCGAGGTTGAGGAACACGCGGTCGGTAAGGTCGATATCGACGCCCGCCTGCAGCGCATAGCCGAAGCTGTCGTCCATCTTCACGCTGGTCGTGCCGATCGCGTTTTCGAGACTGTCGCTCGCGTCTTCGGAGTAGAAGATCGTGTAGTTGACGCCTGCACCGACATAGGGGCGCACCTTGCCCTTGGGCGCGAAATGATATTGCAGCGTGAGCGTCGGCGGCAGCACCCAGGTGTCGGCCACCTTGCCCAGCCCGTTCAGCGCGCCCGCACCGGTCACGTCATGCTTGGTCGTCGCCAGGATCAGCTCGGTACCGATATGATCGGTGATCATATAGGTGAAGTCGACCTCGGGCATGACCGAATCGCCCACCGCGACCTCACCGGTCGGGAAAGCGGGCAGCACCGGCCCCGACTCCTCGGTCGGCGACACCATGATGCCGCGCAGGCGGACCAGCACGTCGCCCGCTTGCGTCTGGGCATGGGCGGGCACGGTCAGGGCGGTGGCGGCGGCGAGAGCAAGAAAGACGATACGCATCTGAAATCTCCTCATTGCGAGGAGGCCCGGTTAGGAGTCGCGGTGTATCCGCACTCTTCGTAATGGTACGGATGGGAATGAACCCGAATTGACAGGATGATGGATCGTGTGACCGACGACGCGCTTCCCGAACCCGACGAACTTGCGCTGTTGCTCGACAGCGTGAACGATCATGCGACCTATCTGGTCGGCCCGGAGGGTCGGATCAAATCCTGGAATCGCGGGGCGGAGATGCTGACCGGCTGGACCGCAGAGGCGGCGATCGGCCAGTCGTTCGACCTGCTCTACCCGGCCGATCAGCGCAGTCGGGGGATCCCGGCGGCGGATCTGGACGCGGCGCGCGAACGGACGCGAGTGCGTAGCGAAGGATGGCGCGCGCGGCACGACGGGTCCGAATTCTATGCCGATATCACGCTGATCGCCCTGCGCGACGCCAGCGGCGCGCTGCGCGGCTTCGGCCAGACGCTCTACGACATTACCGGGCGCAAGGCGGCGGAAACGGCACTGGCGCGCAACGAGCTGCACCTGCGATCGATCCTGGCGACCGTGCCCGACGCGATGATCGTGATCGACGAACGGGCGACGATCCTGTCGTTCAGCGCGGCGGCCGAGCGCTTGTTCGGCTGGACCGAGGCCGAGGTGGTGGGACGCAATGTCGACATGCTGATGCCCTCCCCCGACCGCGAGCGGCACGATCAATATGTCCGGCATTATGTCGAGACCGGCGAGCGGCGCATCATCGGCATCGGACGGATCGTATCGGGGCAACGGCGCGACGGCACCGTCTTTCCGATGGAACTGTCGGTCGGCGAGGCGGCGGGCGAAGGGCACCGCATCTTCACCGGATTCATCCGCGACCTGACCGAACAGCAGCGCGCCGAGCTGCGGCTCAAGGAACTGCAATCGGAGCTGATCCATGTGTCGCGATTGAGCGCGATGGGGACAATGGCCTCGACACTGGCGCATGAGCTCAACCAGCCGCTCGCCGCGATCACCTATTTCATGCAGGGCGCGCGCGACCTGCTCGCCGATCCCGGCCCCGATGCGCACGACTTGCTGGCGCAAGCGCTCGACGAAACCGCGAGCGAGGCGTTGCGGGCGGGCAATATCGTCCGTCGCCTGCGCGAATTCGTCGCACGGGGCGAGGTGGAAAAGCGGATCGAGGATCTGAACGGCCTGATCGACGAGGCAAGCCGCCTGGCGCTGATCGGATCGCGCGAGCGCGGGATCCGCACCTTGTTCGATCTGGATGCCGGGGTGAAACATGTGCTGGTCGATCGCGTGCAGATCCAGCAGGTGCTGGTCAATTTGCTGCGCAACGCGGTCGAGGCGCTGGCGGACTGCACCGTTTGCGACCTGACGATCGGCACCGCGCCCGCGCCAGGCGGCATGGTCCGCATATCGATCGCGGACACCGGCGCCGGCATTCCCGAGAGCATCGCGCCGCAATTGTTCGAGGCGTTTGTCACCACGAAGGAAAGCGGCATGGGCCTGGGCCTGTCGATCTGTCGTACCATCGTGGAGGCGCATGGCGGGCGCATCTGGGCCGAACCGAATCCGGGCGGCGGTACCATTTTCAACTTCACCCTGATGAGCGCGGAAGTCGAGGCAGACGATGACTAAGAGACTGGTGCATCTGGTGGACGACGATCCGGCGATCCGCCGGGCGGTGAGCTTCGTCCTCAAGACCTCGGGATTCGAGGTTAAGGCCTATGAGTCGGGCGTCGCCTTTCTGAAGGAGGTCCGCCATGCCGAACCGGGATGTATCCTGCTCGACATCCGGATGCCGGACAAGGACGGGCTGGAAGTGCAGCGCGATCTGAATGCGATGGGCGTCGATATGCCGGTGGTGATGCTGACGGGGCATGGCGACGTCGCCGCCGCAGTGCAGGCAATGAAGGAAGGCGCGGTCGATTTTCTGGAGAAGCCGTCGGACAAGGCCGATCTGCTGCGCGCGATCGAGGCGGCCTTTGTCCGGATCGAGCGATCGGACCAACGCGATGCTGCCGCACATCAGGCACAGGTGCGTATCGCCGCGCTGACCCCGCGCGAGCGCGAGGTGCTGGAGGGGCTAGCACAGGGACTGCCGAACAAAACGATCGCCTATGATCTGGGTATTTCGCCACGAACGGTGGAGGTGCATCGCGCCAATGTGATGAGCAAGCTGGACGTGCCGAGCTTTCCCGATGCGCTGCGCATCGCCTTTGCCGCAGGGCTGGGCAAAAGCGCGGCTTCGTAAGATCACGTAGCGACGCGGACGCGTGGCTCGCGCATCGCTGTGCGAATGTCGCTTTTGCCTGTCTCACCGCCCACGCCCCAGTCGCGTCCCGGGCTATGGCTCGTCGAAGATGACGATGCGCTGCGCCGCGCGCTTCAGCTGATGCTGTTCAATCGCGGATTCGATGTGCGCGCCTTTCCGTCTGCGGCACATGCGCTGGCCGATGCCGCCGCCGACCGGATCGGCGTGCTGGTGGCGGACTATCGCCTGCCCGATTCGGACGGAGTCGCCCTATTGCGGGCGTTGCGCGGGCGCGGATGGGCCGGACATGCGGTGCTGCTGACCGGCTTTCCCTCGCCGACGCTGGAACGAGAGGCGCGCGCGGCGGGCTTTGCCGCGGTGCTGGAGAAGCCGGTGCCGCACCATCGGCTGATCGCCGAGCTTCAGCCCCCGGTCACGCCGGCGCGCTGACCCGTCGCGGGTCGATCGGCACCGTCAGACTGGTACAGGCGCGCGCGAAGTCCGCGCGATGGCTGGTCAGCACCAGCCCCTGCCCGGTCCGGTCGAGCCGCGCGACCAGCCGTTCGGCCACCAGCGACTCGGTCGCGCAATCCAGCCCCTCGCTCGGCTCGTCGAGCAACAGCCAGGGCGCATCGGCGAGATAGGCGCGCGCCAGCGACAGGCGCCGCCGCTCCCCGCCCGACAGCCGCTCGCCATTGTCGCCGATCCAGCTGTCGAGTCCGCGTGGCAACGCCCGCACGCGCGCGTCGAGCGCGGCATCGGCCAGCGCCTCCCACAAGCGGGCCTCATCGGCGCCGGGGTCGGCGAGCAGCAGATTTTCGCGCACCGTTCCGGCGATCAGCAGGGCGTCCTGCGGCGACCAGGCGAAGCTGCGCCGCAGCGTGGCGGCGGGCAGAAAGGCGATATCGATGCCGTCGAGCCTCGCCTGTCCGACACGGGCGGGGCGCAGGCCGATCAGCGCTTCGATCAGGCTGGTCTTGCCGCTGCCGGACTGGCCGACCAGCGCCAGCCGCGTACCGGGGGTAACCGGGCCATCGATCAGGCCGGGCAGATAGAGGTTGGCGGCGCCGGACGGCGTGGCGATTTCGGCGGCGGTCTCTTCCAGAGACAGTGCCGCGTCGAGCCGGGCCTGTGCGGCACGGACACCTCCGCGTTCCGCAAAGCGCCGCAGCAGCGGGGCGGTGCCGTCGATGGTCATTGCGGCGGCCAGCGCGGCCAGCGCAGCGATCGGCGCCCCGGCCGGGACCGCCAGCGCCAGCGCCAACACCGCTGCCAGCGCCATCGCCCCGCCATGCAGCAGCGCCATCCAGCCGAGCAGGTCGGCGCGCGCGATCTGCGCGGCGTCGAGATCGGCGCTTGCGCGTTCGGCGCTTTGCGCAGCCCAGCCATCGAGACCGTAGCAACGCAGCTCCGGCGCGGCTTCGGCGAGGGTACCGACCAGATCCTTCAGCGCGCCATTTGCCTCCTGGGCGCGGTGGCCCGCGGTTTCGAGACGGCGCCCAACCCGTTCGCCGAGCGCGACCGTGGCGGCGAAACAGGCGACGATTGCGAACGCTGCGGGCCAGCCCGCGAGGAGCGCGAGGCAGACGCCCGCGACCAGCGCCGCTGCCGCGCCGGGGGTCGCGGAGCGGCGCACCATATCCTGTTCGATCGCGCCGACGTCGTTCACCAGCCGGGCGCTGGCGTCGCCGGGGGTGAAGGCGAGCGCCCGCGCGATCGGCGCGGCGGCGATCGCGCGGTAGAGCGCGGGGCGGACGCGTGCGAGCGCGTGGAGTGCGGCGGCGTGCCCCGCCAGCGCCTCGCCATAGCGCGCGCCGGTGCGGACGATCGCGAGCAGGCGGATCGCGGCGCTGGGCAGCATATAGTTGAAGGCGTGGGCGACCGCCGGTCCCGCCGCGCCCGCCAGCGCCGCAGCGGTGATGAACCAGCCCGACAGACCGAGCAGCAGCACCGAACTGGCGCTGACCAGCGCGCCGAGCGTGGCGGCGCGCAGCAGGTTGCGCCGTTCGCGACGGCTTTCGACCGCGAGCAACCGGGACAGGGGCGTCATCGGCGATCCCCCAGATCGACGACCATGTCGGCGATGGCGGCGAGCCGCGCGCTATGCGTGGCGATGAGCGTGGTGCGTCCGCGTGCGGCGCGGGCGATCAGGGCGATCAACGCGTCCTCCGCCGCCGGATCGAGATGCGCGGTCGGTTCGTCGAGCAGCAGGATCGGCGCGGGCTTGAGTAGCGCGCGGGCGAGACCGATACGCCGACGCTCGCCGCCCGAAAGCCCGCCACCGCGCGGATCGATGGTGCTTTCCAGCCCGCCCTCGCGCTGCATCAACATCGGCTCCAGCCCCGCCGCGACCGCAGCCTGGGCAATCTGTGCCGCGCTCGCATCGGGCGCTCCAAGGGCGATATTCCCGGCAAGCGTGCCGGGCAGGATCAGCGGCGCCTGTCCGGCCCATGAGGCCGAGCGCGCGAGGCTGGTTCCCGGTGCGAGCGCTTCGCCGCCGATCCGGACTACGCCGCCGCTGTGCGGGGCGAGGCCGAGCAGCAGCTGGAGGATGCTCGACTTGCCGCTGCCCGAGGGGCCGGTCAGCGCGACGATGGCGCCGGGCGCGACGCTGAACGACAGGTTGCGAACCGCCGCCTCCGGACTGTCGGGATAGGCGATCGTCACGCCGTCGAAGGTGATCGACGGCGGCGCGCACAGCATCGGCGTGTATTCCGGATCGGTGGCAGCTTCGGCGTGCAGCGCGGCCAGTTGCTGCGCCGCGCTCTCCGCCGCCTGACGGTCGTGATAGGCAGCCGCCAGCCGCCGCATCGGGCCATAGAATTCAGGCGCGAGCGCCAGCACGAAAAAGGCGCGGCCAAGGTCGAGCTGCTCGGGCACCGGAAAGGGCAATTCGCCGAGCAGGTTGAACCCGGCATAGACCGCGACGAGAGCGACCGAAAGCGCGGCGAAGAATTCGAGCGCGCCGGTGGACAGGAATGCAACGCGCAGCACCTTCAGCGTGCGGGCGGCGACCTCCTGCGCGGCGGCGCCGATCCGGTCGGCCTCGCGCGCTTCAGCGCGGAAGGCGAGGATGATCGGGAGCGCGCGGACACGATCGGCGAGCAGGCCCGACAGACGCGAGAGCGCATGAAACTGGCGGCGCGATTCATCTGCGGCGGCCCCGCCCGCCAGCGCGAGCGCGAGGATGAAGGGCAACAACGTCGCCGCGAGGATCCCCGCCGCAACGGGGCTGGCCAATGCGGTCGCCGCCAGCACCAGCATCGGCGCGAGCGCTGCGGCACCACGCGCGGGAAGGAAGCGCGCGACATGGCCGTCGAGCGCCTCGACATCGTCCACCACCGACTGGATCACCGCGCCCGTCGCCTGCACTCCGCCGCGCGGACGGCGCAGCGCGGCCAGCAAGGTCGCCGCACGCACCCGGGCCTTGACCGCACCCGCGCTGCGCCCGCCCGCCCGCAGCGCGAGCGCGGCACAGGAGGCACGTGCGAGGCCCGAAACCAACGCAAGCGCCAGCCCCGGAAGGATCGCGCCACCGGTCGTCAGGGCGGAGATCGCCAACGCAAGCCCGCCCGCAAAGCCGATCGCCGCCAGCGCATCCCCCAGCAGCAACACGGTCGATGCGCGCGCCGAGGCCGCGCCGACGAGCCGCGCAAGCGTTTGGCGGCGATGGCGGGCGGCGTCGCGCTGAAGGGCAAGTGTGGACATTTCGATGCGGTAGAAGTCGGCCTCCGCGCCCTGAATACGGGAATTCCCCAATAGGGAGACAAGCGTGTCTGGGCTTGAAGGCGGGCGACCGGCGCCATGCCGGGGGCATTGGAGGCAAAGGCCCATGGAATCGCTCGATCCGAGCGTCGTCGATCTGTCGCGACTGCAATTCGCGCTGACCGCGCTCTACCATTTTCTGTTCGTCCCGCTGACGCTGGGCCTCAGCTTCATGCTGGTCATCATGGAGTCGATCTATGTGATGACCGGGCGTGCGATCTGGCGCCAGGTGACCCGGTTCTGGGGCAAAATCTTCGGAATCAACTTCGTGCTCGGGGTCGCCACCGGCCTCACCATGGAGTTCCAGTTCGGCACCAACTGGTCCTATTTCTCGCATTATGTCGGCGACATTTTCGGCGCGCCGCTTGCGATCGAGGGACTGATGGCCTTTTTCCTCGAAGCGACGTTCGTCGGCCTCATGTTCTTCGGCTGGGACCGGCTGTCGAAAGTGGGGCATCTGTTCGTCACCTTCCTCGTCGCGCTTGGCACCAATTTGTCGGCGCTGTGGATCCTGATCGCCAATGGCTGGATGCAGAATCCGGTCGGCGCGACCTTCAATCCCGAGACGATGCGGATGGAGGTCACCGATTTCTGGGCGGTGCTGTTCAACCCCGTTGCGCAGGCGAAGTTCGTCCACACGGTGAGCGCGGGCTATGTCATCGCGTCGGTGATGGTGCTGGGCATCGCCTGCTTCTATCTGCTGCGCGGCAAATGGACCGCGTTCGCGCGGCGATCCTTCGTCGTTGCGGCGGCGTTCGGGCTGGCCAGTTCGCTGTCGGTCGTCGTGCTGGGCGACGAGAGCGGCTATGCGCTGACCGACAACCAGAAGATGAAGCTCGCCGCGATCGAGGCGGCCTGGCACACCGAACAGGCGCCGGCCGGGCTGACGCTGATCGGCATTCCCGATTCGGTCGCGCGGACGACCAACTATTCGGTCCATATCCCCTGGGCGTTGGGCCTGATCGCGACCCGCAGCCTCGACGGCGAGGTGACCGGCATGTCCGAACTGGTGCTGCGCGCGCAGGAGCGGATCGCATCAGGGCAGATCGCCTATCGCGCGGTCGAGGCGCTCAAGGCGAACCCGCAGGACGCCGCCGCACGCGCGCTGTTCGAGGCGCACAAGCGCGACCTCGGCTTCGGGCTGCTGCTCAAACGCTATGTCGCCGATCCCGCGACTGCGACTCCGGCGCAGATCGAGCAGGCGGCATGGGATACGGTGCCGAGCGTCCCGCTGATGTTCTGGAGCTTCCGGATCATGGCGCTGATCGGCTTTGCGATGATCGCGCTGTTCGCCACCGCGTTCGTCCTGGCCAGCCTGCGCAAGCATATGGAGGCGCGCTGGTTCCACCGGACTGCGCTGTTCGCGATCCCGCTGCCCTGGCTCGCGGCGGAACTGGGCTGGATCGTCGCCGAAATGGGGCGCCAGCCCTGGGCGATCGAAGGGGTTTTGCCGACCTTCCTCGCCACCTCGACGCTGACCCCGGCGGCGCTGTGGACGACGATCATCGGCTTCACCCTGCTCTATGGCGGCCTCGCCGTGATCGAAGTGCGGCTGATCCTCGCGACGATCAAGCATGGCCCCGTCGAGGAGCAGGACCCCCAACCCGAGCCCGGGCAGTTGCCCGCGACGCCGATGACCGCCTGAGGAGGCAAGATCATGGATTTCCTCGATTACGAAATGCTGCGGGTGATCTGGTGGGCGCTGCTCGGCGTCCTGCTGATCGGCTTCGCGCTCACCGACGGCTATGACATGGGGACCGCAGCGTTGCTGCCCTTCGTCGCCCGCACCGATGTCGAGCGCCGGATGGTGATCAACGCCGTCGGCCCGCATTGGGAGGGCCACCAAGTGTGGTTCATCCTGGGCGGCGGCGCGATCTTCGCGGCCTGGCCGTTCGTCTATGCGGTCAGCTTTTCGGGCTTTTACCTCGCAATGTTCCTGGTGCTGTCGGCGCTGATCCTGCGACCGGTCGGGTTCAAATATCGCTCGAAAAAGCCCGACCCGAAGTGGCGGAGCCGCTGGGACTGGGCGTTGTTCGTCGGCGGGCTGGTGCCGGCACTGGTGTTCGGCGTCGCGGTCGGCAACGTCCTGGCCGGCGCGCCCTTCCGCATCGATGGCGACCTGCGCTCCTGGTATGAGGGCGGGTTGCTGGGGCTGTTCACGCCCTTCACCCTGGTGTGCGGCCTGCTCTCGGTCGCGATGCTGGTGCTGCATGGCAGCGCCTGGCTGGCGATCAAGGTCGAGCATGGCCCGGTGCATGACCGCGCGCGCCGGTTCGGCGTGATCGCGGCGATCGCAGCAGTCGCGCTGTTCGCGATCGGCTGGGCGTTCATTGCCTGGGGCGGGATCGGGTTCCGGACGGTCAACACGGTCGATCCGATGGGACCGTCAAACCCGTTGCGCACCGTGACCGAAGCCGCGGCAGGCGGATGGCTGGCGAATTACGCGCTCTATCCCTGGATGATCGCGGCGCCGCTGCTCGGTTTTGTCGGCCCCCTGCTCGCGCTGCTGGGCATTCGGCGCGGGTCCGAGCCGCTGGCCTTTACCGGGTCGTCGCTGGCGACGGTCGGCATCATCTCCACGGTGGGGCTGTCGATGTTCCCGTACATCCTGCCGTCGAGCATCGATCCGCGGTCGAGCCTGACCGTGTGGAACGCATCATCGAGCGAGACGACCCTGTTCCTGATGCTGATCGTCACGGTGATCTTTCTGCCGATGGTCCTTGGCTACACCGCCTGGGCGATGCGGGTGATGTGGGGCCGGGTGACAACGCAGGAAGTGACCACTTCCCGCGACTTTTATTGAGGACATACAGCCATGTGGTATTTCAGCTGGGTATTGGGCCTTGGCCTTGCCGTCGCCTTCGGCATCCTCAACGGCATGTGGCACGAATTCCACCTGCCCGTGGACGATGACGAGCAGCTGGGCGTCGAGCAGCGCTGAGCCATGCACCGTTATCTTCCCGATCTCGCCGCGCGGGCCGTGCCGCGTTACACCAGCTATCCGACGGCGGCGGAGTTCGGCGACGGGGTCGGCGCGCGCGAGCAGGCGGCAGCGTTGGCGGGAATCGGGCCGGAGACGGCGGTCTCGCTCTACGTCCATATCCCCTATTGCCATGCGATCTGCTGGTATTGCGGGTGCAATACCGGGGCGGTTGGGCGCCCTGCGCGGCTGGATGCCTATCTCGCCGCGCTGGAGCGGGAGATCGAGACGGTCGCAGCGGCGATGCGGGGGCGGGTGAGCGGGGTTCACTTCGGCGGGGGGAGCCCCAATGCGCTGACCCCCGACCAGCTGACGCGCCTGTCGCGGCGGCTGCGCGAGAGTTTCGCCATCGATGCGTCGGCGGACTGGGCGATCGAGCTCGATCCCCGGCTGCTCGACGCCGCGCGCATCGAGGCGGTGGCCGATGCGGGGTTCGGGCGTGCCAGCCTGGGCGTTCAGACCTTTGCGCCACGCATCCAGGCGCGGATCAACCGGATTCAGCCCTTTCGCGACGTTGCGCGCGGGGTGGCGGGTTTGCGTGCCGCAGGCGTGCGGCAGATCAATTTCGACCTGATGTACGGCCTGCCCGGCCAGTCGCTCGACGATATCGCCGCGACCCTCGCGCAAGCGCTCCCGCTCCGGCCCGATCGCGTCGCGATGTTCGGCTATGCCCATCTCCCGGCGATGCTGCCGCGTCAGCGGATGATCGATGCAAGCACGCTGCCCGATGCGCAGGCGCGCTTCTGGCAAAGCGCGCTGGCGCATGATCTGCTGGTCGAGGCGGGCTATCGCGCGATCGGCTTCGACCATTTTGCGCGTCCCGGGGATTCGCTGGCCGCATCAGCGAACAACGGCGGACTGCGTCGCAATTTTCAGGGGTTCACCGACGATCCTGCCCGCGTGCTGATCGGGCTGGGCGCCTCGGCGATCAGCCAGTTCGACGGGCTGATCGTCCAGAACGAGAAACATGTCGGCCGCTATCGGATGCGCGCCGCCAACGAACTGCTCGCCGGCGTGCGCGGGGTTGCCGTGGACCCCGAAGACCGGATGCGCGGCGCGGTGATCGAGCGGTTGCTGTGCGATGGCGCGGCGGACATCGGCGCGATCGCGCGCGCGCATGGCCATGATCCGCACATCCTGTCCGATGCGAAGGACCGGCTTTGCGCGCTTGCCGATCAGGGCATTGTCGAGATTGCGGGCGACCGCATCGCCATTCCCCGATGGGCGCGGCCCTATGCGCGGATCGTCGCATCGACGTTCGACCGCTATCGCGCCGACGCCACGCCGCGGTTCAGCAAGGCGGTCTGACGCGTTGAAGACCGCAGCGGCCCGCTTCGGCGCAGCTGAACACGCACTAAGTACATAACCGGGTGCCGCGGGGCATCGCAGCGCCATAGCCTCCTTCCGACAGACAGGCTGAAGGAGTGGATCCGATGAAGAATGTTCTGGTGCTGATGCACGACGATGCGGGGCAAGAGGCCCGATTGCAGTGCGCCCTCGACCTTACTCGCGCGCTGGACGGTCACCTCACCTGTCTCGACGTGACGACGCTGCCGATTCCGGCGGGCGACGATATCATGCTGGGCGGTCACGGGATGCTGGTGGCCGAGGAGCGCGAGCGCGAACGGGAGAATCGCGCACGCATCGAACCGCGGCTCGCCGACGAGGAGGCGCCCTATAGCTGGGTGGACGTTGCGGGCGACCTTGCCGCTGCGCTGTGTGACGCGGCGGGGATGAACGACATCATCGTCGTCAACCGGCAGCTGGACAGCACGCCCTATCCCGACATGTTCGGCACCGCCGCCGACACCGTGCTGAAATCCGGTCGTCCGGTGCTGGCGGTGCCCGAAAGCGCACGGCGGTTCGATGCGTTCGGCCATGCGATGGTCGCCTGGGACGGGTCGCGCGAGGCGGAGGCGGCATTGCGCGCGGCGGTGCCGCTGCTCCAGATGGCGGAGCGCGTCACCATCCTGGAGGTCGATGACGGGTCGATCCGGACCGCAGCCTTCGAGGCCGCCGAATATCTCTCGCGCCACGGGGTGAAGGCGGTGATCTGCCGCAAGTCGGCGACCAGTGATCTGCCCAGCACGGTTATCCTGGACGAGATCGACCGCGCCAAGGCGAGCTATCTCGTCATGGGCGGGTTCGGGCATAGCCGATGGGTTCAGGCGATGCTGGGCGGCGTATCGCGGCGGATGCTGCGCGAATGCCCGGTGCCGCTGTTGCTGGCGCATTGAGCGAGCGGGGTGAAGCGATGGAGGATGCGCGGACGCTGCGGCATCTGATCGTGCTGGGCGACCCCCGGCGCGGCAGTTTCAACCATCAGGTCGCGGAATGCTATCGCGATACGGTGCGCACCTGTCATCAGGAAGCGCAGATCCGCGACCTCTATGCGCTCGGCTTCGACCCCCTGTTGCAAACCGGCGCGCCGCCATCGGACGACGTCGCGGTCGAGTTGGGTCTGGTGCACGCGTGCGACGTGCTCGTCTTCGTCTATCCGATCTGGTTCGGCACCCCGCCCGCAATCATCAAGGGCTATGTCGAACGGGTGCTGGGCGCGGAGTTCCATCCGGCCGATCTGGGGGGCGAAGCGGCACCGGCGCCGTTTCGGCTCAAGCGATTCCTGACGCTGTCCAGTTCGGCGACCAGCCTGCCCTGGCTCAACGAGCGCGGGCAATGGCTGTCGCTGCGTCAGGCATTCGACACCTATCTCGCCGATCTGTTCGGCTTCCGCTCTGCCGAACATGTCCATTTCGAATCGGTCGTGGAGGGCACGCGCGAGACCTATATCCGCGAGCTGCTGGCACGCGTCGAGGATTCTGCGCGCTATATGTGCGCCGAACTCGCGCAGGAACGCCATGCCGCCAAAGCGCAGGCGGCGGGGCAGAATTAGGGTCGGTTTCAGCAAGGCCGCACCCCGATCTGGCGGAGCGGCGCGCGATTGCATATGAGCCTCGCTTATGCGGATCGCGATCATCGACACCAGTTCAACGCGCGCCGCGATCATCTCCGACGGGCTGCGCGAGGCGGGGCTGGACGATCTGGTGGTGATCGATCCCGCCGGGCCGCTCGCCGCGCAGGTCGAGGCGGCCCGGCCCGAGGTGGTGCTCATCAACCTCGAAAACCCCAGTCGCGACCTGCTGGAGGATTTCTTCGCGATGTCGCGCGCGCTCGACCGGCCGATCGCGATGTTCGTCGATCAGAGCGATGCCGAGGCGACCGGCGCGGCGATCGACGCGGGGGTTTCGGCCTATGTCGTCGATGGCCTGTCGAAGCAGCGGATCAAGCCGGTGATCGACCTGGCGGTGCGGCGGTTTCAGGCGTTTTCGCGGCTTCAGCGCGAACTGGACGCGGCGAAGAATGCGCTCGCCGAACGCGCCACGATCGACCGGGCCAAGGCGATCCTGATGAAGCGGCGCGGGATCGACGAGCCCGCCGCCTATGCGCTGCTGCGCGGGCAGGCGATGCGGACCAACCGCCGGATCGCGGAGATCGCCGAGGCGATCCTGACGACCGAGGCGCTGATGGGGGACCAGCCATGACCGACGAGACGATGCGGATCGGGTTCCTGCCGCTGGTCGACGCCGCGCTGCCGATCCTGGCCCAGGAACTGGGGTTCGCGGAGGCGCAAGGGCTGAAGCTGGAGCTGGTGCGCGACATGACCTGGGCGACGGTGCGCGACCGGCTGCTCTATGGGCATACGGATGCCGCGCATATGGTTGCGCCGCTGGCGATCGCGACCGCGCTGGGCCGCGATCGGCCTGCGGTGCCGATGGCGGTGCCGTTCGTGCTGGGGCTGAACGGCAATGCGATCACCTTTTCGGTGCGGCTGGCTGGTGAGGTCGGGCTGGGCGCGGGGCTGGGCGATCCGCTGACCGTCGGCGCGGCGCTGAAGCGTGTGGCAGGCGAGCGGCGGTTGCGGTTCGGCGTCGTGCATCGCCATTCGAGCCATAATTATATGCTCCGCTACTGGCTGGCGGGAGTTGGCATCCGCCCGGATGTGGATGTCGATATCGTCGTCACCAGCCCGCCCTTTGCCGCCGATGCGCTGGCGGCGGGCGAGGTGGACGGGATTTGCGTGGGCGAACCGTGGAATTCGATCGCGGTGGACCGGGGCGTCGGCCAGATCGCGCTTGCCACCGCGCAAATCTGGCGGCGCGGGGTGGAGAAGGTGCTGGCGCTGCGCAGCGCGGTTGCGGATGAACGGCGCGAGGCGGTGCTGAAACTGGTGCGCGCGCTGCACGCCGCCGCGGCACATTTCGCCGATCCGGCCAATGCCGAGGCGAATGCCGCGATTCTGGCGCGGGCCGAGTATCTGGACTCGTCCACCGACGCGATCCTGCGCGCGATTACCGATCGGCTGCGGCTGGTGCCCGGTGGCGAGCCGGTCCACTATCCCGACTTCATGTTCCAATATCGCGAGGCGGCGAACTTCCCTTGGCGCAGCCAGGCGGGATGGCTGTACGCACAGATGACGCGATGGGACGGGATCGCCTATTCCGACGCGGACGCGGGAATCGCGGCGGAGGTATTCCGGCCGGACCTGTACCGCGCGGCGCTGGCGGGATCGGGCGCACCGTTGCCGGGCGCCAGCTCGAAACTGGAGGGTGGGCTTGGCGGCCCGACCGGGGCGGGGTCGGTGCAGGGGCGGCTGGTGCTGGGCGCGGACGGGTTCTTCGACGGGCGCGCGTTCGACCCTGATGACATTCCCGAATATCTTCGCGGGTTGCCGTGACGCCCCCGATCTAAATTATTGCAGTTGCGAAGAAACGGCTTGCGCGCCTCACGCGAATCGGGCAGCTTTATGTTGTCCGGCAGGGTTGCCGGGACAGATTGATGCGGTGGCTTCCAATGGGGGGAGCGGAAGCCGCAAAGCGCCGGGGCGCAAGCCCTGACCACCGCAACGGGCAATGAAGCCGCCGGAACGCGCCAATGGGCCGCCGTTCCGGCGGCTTTTTTCATGCCGGTCGCACATCGGAGACTGGGAAGATGGCAACTGCATATCTGGACGGGCGGGCGTCCGCCAAATCGGGGTTCTGGACCAGCGGACACACGCCGACGCTGATCGCCGCATTCCTCTATTTCGACCTCGCCTTCATGGTGTGGGTGATCCTGGGGCCGCTCGCGCCCGAGATCGCCGCGACGCTGGGCCTGACGCCCGCGCAAAAGGGGTTCATGGTCGCGGTGCCGACACTGGCAGGGGCGTTGCTGCGCGTCGTCAACGGGCTGCTGGTCGACCGGATCGGGCCGAAAAATTCGGGCACGATCAGCCAGCTGATCGTCATCACCGGCCTGTTCACCGCCTGGGCAATGGGGGTGACGAGCTTTGCCGGGACGCTGGCGCTCGGCGTGATCCTCGGTTTTGCCGGGGCGAGCTTCGCGATCGCGCTGCCACTTGCCAGCCGCTGGTATCCGCCCGAGCATCAGGGCAAGGCGATGGGCCTTGCGGGCATGGGCAATAGCGGCACCGTGCTGGCCGCATTGTTTGCGCCGGGTCTGGCCAAGATCTTCGGGTGGAATGGCGTGCTGGGGCTGGCCTGCATCCCGCTGACATTGGTGCTGATCGCCTATGTCGTGATGGCGAAGGACGCGCCGGGCCGCCCTGCCCCCAAGTCGCTCAAACATTATTTCCTGCCGCTCAAGACCGCTGACAGCTGGTGGCTGATGGGATTTTATTCGGTGACGTTCGGCGGGTTCGTGGGGCTTGCCGCCAGCCTGCCGATCTATTTCACCGACCGGTTCGGGCTGACACCGGTTGAGGCGGGCTATGCGACCGCGGCGTGCGTGTTCGCTGGATCGCTGGTGCGGCCGATGGGCGGGGCGCTGGCGGATGCGATCGGCGGGGTCAAGGCGTTGAGCGCGGTGTTCATCATCGCCGCCTTTGCACTGGTCGGCGTCGCGATGGCCGACAATTTCCCGACGGCCTTGCTGCTGTTCGTGATCGCAATGCTGGCGCTCGGCACCGGCAACGGATCGGTGTTCCAGCTGGTGCCCCAACGGTTCGCGGCGGAGATCGGGGTGATGACCGGGCTGGTCGGCATGGCGGGCGGGGTCGGCGGCTTCTACCTCGCCTCCTCGCTCGGGCTCGCCAAACAATGGACGGGCAGCTTTGCGGGCGGATTCCTGATCTTTGCCGCACTGGCGATCTTCGCGCTTGGCGGATTGTTGCTGGTGAAGGGCAAGTGGCGCGCGACCTGGGGCACCGCCGATGGCGTGAAGATCTGAGCCATGTGGAGGACATTCCCCCTGATCGGGCTGGTGGTGGCGATGCCCGCCACCGCCCAGACGCTGACGCCGATGATCGATGCGCGGCTGCGCACCGAGCGGGTCGAACAGGACGGACTGCCCCTCGACGGCGAAGCGGTGACGCTGCGCCTGCGCGCCGGGGTGCAGGCGAGCGAAGGGCCGCTCACCGCGCTGGTGGAGGCGCAGGGCAATCTCTCGCTTGCGGGCCGCTATGAGGACGGACTCTCCGGATCGGCGGCACGCCCCCTGATCGCCGATCCGGAGAACATCGCCATTCATCGGGCGCAACTGGCGCTCAAGCTGCCGGGCGTGACGCTGACTGCGGGTCGCCAGCGGATCACGCTCGACGACGAGCGGTTCGTCGGCGCGGTCGGGTTTCGCCAGAACGGGCAGAGCTTCGACGCGGTGCGCGCCGAGGTGACGCCGGTGAAGGGCGTGAAGGCGGACCTAAGCTATGTCTGGAGCGTGCGGACGATCTGGGGCGTGGACGGCACCGGCGCGCGGCAGCGCGCGGTGGGCGGCGACACTGTCTTCGCCAACCTGTCCTGGGCCAGTCCGATCGGGACGCTGACCGGCTTTGGCTATTGGGCGGATCAGGACGAGGCTGCGGTGCAGGGATTCCGCCTGTCGAGCCGGACGTTCGGCGTGCGGCTGGCGGGCGCGCGAACGCTGGGCAAGGCGAAGCTGGCCTGGCAGCTGAGCCATGCGCGCCAGAGCGAATTCGGGCGCAACCCCAATGATTATGCCGCGCATTATTGGCTGGCGGACCTATCGGTGGACCTTGACGGGCCAAGGCTGGGGGCGGGCTATGAGGTGCTGGGTGCCGATGACGGCCGCCCCTTCACCAGCTTTCAGACCCCGCTTGCCACCGGGTTCAAGTTTCAGGGCTGGGCCGACAAATATCTCGCCACCCCGCCCGACGGGTTGCGCGACCTGTATCTGAGCGCGGGCTGGAGCTGGAAGGCGGTCGGCCCGGCCAAAGCAGTCGCGCTGCAGGCCGCATGGCACCGCTACGAAAGCGACCGGCTGACCCGCCATTATGGCGACGAACTCAACCTGCTCGCTTCGGCGAAGCTGGGCAGGACCACCGCATCGGTGCGCTTTGCGGATTATCGCGCCGACGGCTTTGCCACCGACACGCGCAAATACTGGCTGCAACTGGACTGGACACTCTGATGGACGTGCAACGCATCCTACCCGCGAAGGACGATCATCGCGAACATCTCGTCGTGATCGGCAACGGCATGGCCGGGTGCCGCGCGGTCGAGGAAATCCTGGCGCGCGACCCGGCCCGCTATCGCGTCACCATCTTCGGTGCCGAGCCGCGGGTGAATTACAACCGCATCATGCTGTCGCCCGTGCTGGCGGGAGAGAAGGCGTTTGACGACATCGTGATCAACGGGGCGGACTGGTATGCCGAACATGGCATCGACCTGATCGCGGGCGACCCGGTGGTGGGGATCGACCGCGCGGGGAAGACGGTGACATCGCGCGCCGGGGTGACGACCGCCTATGACAAGCTGCTGATCGCCACCGGCTCCGACCCCTTCATCATCCCGGTGCCCGGACACCAGCTGCCCGGCGTGATCGCGTTCCGCGACATGGACGATGTCGGAACGATGCTGACCGCCGCCGCAAAAGGCGGGAGCGCGGTGGTGATCGGCGGCGGGCTGCTTGGGCTCGAAGCGGCACATGGCCTGTCGCTCCGGGGCATGAAGGTGACGGTGCTGCACCTAATGCCGACGCTGATGGAGCGCCAGCTCGATGAAGCAGCTGGGTGGCTGCTCAAACAGGCGCTGGAAGCGCGCGGGCAGGTGATCCTCACCGGAGCCGACACCGCCGAGATCATGGGCGACGGCAAGGTGGAGGCGGTCCGCCTTAAGGACGGAACCGAAATCGCCGCCGATCTGGTGGTGATGGCGGTCGGCATCCGTCCCTCGACGGCCCTCGCCCGCGCCGCGGGGCTGGAGGTCGGGCGCGGGATCAAGGTTGACGACCATATGGTCACGTCTGACCCCGATGTGCTGGCGGTCGGCGAATGCGTCGAGCATGACGGAAATGTCTATGGCCTGGTCGCGCCGCTTTGGGACATGTGCCGGAGCCTCGCCGATCGCATGACCGACCAGCCCAGCGGCTATCGCGGATCGGTCACCTCGACCAAGCTCAAGGTTTCGGGGATCGACGTGTTTTCGGCGGGCGATTTCTCCGGCGGCGACGGGTGCGAGGACATCGTGATGCGCGACGCCGCGCGCGGGGTGTACAAGCGCGTGGTGGTCAAGGACGACCGCATTATCGGCGCGGTGCTCTATGGCGATACCGCCGACGGCAACTGGTATTTCGACTTGCTCAAGAAACAGGAGAGCGTGGCCGAGGTCCGCGACCTGCTGATCTTTGGTCAGGCCTTCGCCCAGGGAGGGGGCGCGGCGGACCCTAAGGCGACCGTTGCGGCGCTCTCGGACGATGCCGAGATTTGCGGCTGCAACGGCGTGACCAAGGGACAGCTGGTGTCGTGCATCGCCAGGGGTGCGCACAGCCTCGATGCGATGCGATCGACGTGCAAGGCATCGGCGAGTTGCGGGAGCTGCACCGGGCTGGTCGAGACCGTCCTCGCGCTGACGCTGGGCGACGAGGTGCAGGCGAGTGCCAGGACGATGTGCAACTGCACCAGCTTCGGCCATGACGATGTCCGGCGCGAGATCGTCGCGCAGGAGATGCGGTCGATCCCGGAGGTGATGCAGAAGCTGCACTGGAGCACGCCCGATGGCTGCTCCTCGTGCCGCCCCGCGCTCAATTATTATCTGCTCTGCGCGCTGCCCGGCGAATATCAGGACGACCAGCAGAGCCGCTTCGTCAACGAACGGATGCACGCCAATATCCAGAAGGACGGCACCTATTCGGTCGTCCCGCGCATGTGGGGTGGCCTCACCAACCCGCGCGAACTGCGCGCGATCGCCGATGTGGTCGAGAAATATAACGCGCCGATGGTCAAGGTCACCGGCGGCCAGCGGCTCGACATTTTCGGGATCAGGAAGGAGGATCTGCCCGCCGTCTGGGCCGATTTGGGCGCCGCCGGGATGGTCAGCGGCCATGCCTATGGCAAGTCGCTGCGCACGGTGAAGACCTGTGTCGGCTCCGAATGGTGCCGCTTCGGCACGCAGGATTCGACCGGCCTTGGCGTCAAGATCGAGCGCGC
This sequence comes from Sphingomonas suaedae, assembly GCF_007833215.1. Classification (NCBI taxonomy): domain Bacteria; kingdom Pseudomonadati; phylum Pseudomonadota; class Alphaproteobacteria; order Sphingomonadales; family Sphingomonadaceae; genus Sphingomonas; species Sphingomonas suaedae. The sequence goes on along the minus strand of NZ_CP042239.1, from coordinate 3,423,504 downwards.
GACCTGGGGGTCGTGGATGCCGCACAAGTTCAAGATCGCGGTCAGCGGCTGCCCGCGCAACTGCGCCGAGGCGACGATCAAGGATTTCGGCGTGGTGTGCGTGGACTCGGGCTACGAACTGCATGTCGGCGGCAATGGCGGCATCCATGTCCGCGCCACCGACCTGTTGTGCAAGGTCGCGACCGAGGCGGAGGCGATCGAGCATTGCGCCGCCTTCATCCAGCTCTACCGCGAGGAAGCGCGTTACCTCGAGCGCACCGCGCCTTGGATCGAGCGGGTCGGCGTCGGCTATGTCCGGTCGCGGCTGCTCGACGACGCACAGGTCCGCGCCGACCTCGCCGCGCGCTTCTTTCATTCGCAGCGCTTCTCGCAGGACGATCCCTGGGCGGCACGCGCAAAGGGCGCCGAGCGCGAGCATCATGCGCCGATGGCGCGCTTCACCCCCGTGGGAGAGATGGCATGATCGGCGCGTGGCTCGATATCGGCTGGCTGAACGAAATTCCGGTGCGCGGCAGCCGGACCGTTCAGGTCGAGGGTGGCGATGACATCGCGATCTTCCGCACCGGCGAGAACAAGCTGTTCGCGCTGCTCGACCGCTGTCCGCACAAGCATGGGCGGCTCAGCCAAGGGATCGTGCATGGCGGAGCGGTGGCGTGTCCGCTGCATAATTGGCGGATTTCGCTGACCAGCGGCGAGGCGCTGGGCGAGGACAAGGGCTGTACGCCGACGATACCCGTCAAGGTGAGCGGCGGGCGGGTGCTGATCTGTCGCGCGAGCACGCTGAAGGCGGCGGCGTGAGGGGGGATCCATCTAAGCCCCTCCCCTTCAGGGGAGGGGTTGGGGGTGGGGCCTTTCCGTCTCACCGAGACCGACGTGCCCAGAGGATAGGCCCCACCCCAACCCCTCCCCTGAAGGGGAGGGGCTAGTGAGTATCCGCACCACCTGCGCCTATTGCGGCGTCGGTTGCGGGATCCGCGCGACCGTGACGGGCGAGCGCGAAGTGCGGATCGAGGGCGATCCCGATCACCCCGCCAATCGCGGGCGGCTGTGTTCGAAGGGGACGCATCTCGGCGAGACGGTGGGGCTGGAGGGGCGGCTGCTTCACCCGATGATCGGCCTCAAGCGCGCGAGCTGGGATAAGGCGCTGAACCTGGTCGCCAGGCGCTTTCGCGACACGATTGCGCGGCACGGGCCGGGGAGCGTAGCCTTCTATGTCTCGGGCCAGTTGCTGACCGAGGATTATTATGTCGCGAACAAGCTGATGAAGGGATTCATCGGCACCGCGAATATCGACACCAATTCGCGGCTGTGCATGTCGAGCGCGGTGGCGGGGCATAATCGCGCGTTCGGCGAGGATGTGGTCCCGGCGAGCTATGACGATCTCGACGCCGCCGATCTGATCATACTGGTCGGCAGCAACACCGCCTGGTGCCACCCGATCGTCTATCAGCGCATCGCCGCACGGCGTGAGGCGGGGGCAAAGCTGGTGGTGATCGACCCGCGCCGCACCGAGACTGCAGAGGAGGCCGATCTGCATCTGGCGATCCGGCCGGGCAGCGACGTCGCGCTGATGAACGGGCTGCTCCACTGGTGCCGCGAGGTGGGCGCGATCGACGAAACATATCTCGCCGCGCATGTCGCGACGCCCGAGGGGTTCTGGGACGAGGTAGGAGAGGGGAGCGACCTGTGGTCGGTGGCGCGCACCTGCGATGTGCCGCCTCCAGACCTCAGGCGCTTCTACGAGTTGTTCGCCGCGACGCCGCGTTCGGTGACCATGTTCAGCCAGGGGGTGAACCAGGCGCTTGCCGGGACCGATCAGGTCAACGCGATCCTAAACGTCCATCTGGCGACCGGGCGGATCGGTAGGCCGGGCGCGGCGCCCTTCTCGATCACCGGACAGCCCAATGCGATGGGCGGGCGTGAGGTTGGCGGGCTGGCCTCAACCCTGGCCGCGCATATGGATTTCGCGCCCGAGCACCGCGATCTGGTCCAGCGCTTCTGGGCCTCGCCTGCGATCGCGCAAAAGCCGGGGCTGAAGGCGGTCGATCTGTTCCGTGCGATCGGCGAGGGGCGGATCAAGGCGCTGTGGATCATGGCGACCAACCCCGCGGTGTCGATGCCCGACGCTGGCCGGGTCCGCGAGGCACTCGCCGCCTGCCCCTTCGTCCTGGTCAGCGACGTGATGGAGCGCACCGACAGCGCCGACTATGCCCATGTCCGCCTGCCCGCGGCCGCCTGGGGCGAGAAGGACGGGACGGTGACCAACAGCGACCGCACGATCAGCCGCCAGCGTGCGCTCTTCCCGCTGCCCGGCGAGGCGAAGCCCGACTGGTGGATCGTCAAGGAGGTCGCGCGGCGGATGGGGTGGAAGACTGCCTTTGCCTATGATCGCCCTGCAGAAATCTGGCGCGAGCATTGTCGGCTGTCGCGCTATGGCAATGACGGCAAAAGGCTGTTCGCGCTGCCCGATGGCGGAGCGGGGGGCAATGCCGCCTATGACGCGATGCCCCCGTTCCGCTGGGGCGGGACGCCGTTCGCCGATGGCCGCTATTCGACGCCGGACGCGCGCGCGCGGCTGGTGCCGGTGACTCAAAAGCCGTTGCCCGCGCCGCTGCGCGACTGGCCGATGACGCTCAACACCGGGCGCTATCGCGACCAATGGCACAGCATGACCCGCACCGGCCTGTCGCCGAAACTGGCGCGGCATCGCGAGGAGCCACTGGTCGAGGTACATCCCGAAGACGCCGCCGAACTCGGCCTGGCCGACGGCGGGCTGGCGCGGGTCGGGACACCACAGGGGGACAGCATCTTTCGCGTCGCGCTGACCGATGCGCAGCGGCGCGGCGAGCTGTTCACCCCGATCCACTGGACCGACCGCACTTCGACCGGCGGGCGCACCGGGCTGCTCCCGCGCCCGCTGACCGATCCGCATTCGGGCCAGCCGGGGTTCAAGGCGACTCCGGCGCGGATCGAGGCCGTGGCGACCGAATGGCGCGGATTTCTGATCGTCGCGAGCGAGTTGACGGCACCGCCGCGCTGCCTGTGGGCGACGCGGGTGGCGGTGCCGCAGGGCAGCTTGTGGGAGCTGGCGGGCAATGGCGATGCGGCGCGGATCGAGGCGATATTGCCGCGCGGCGAGCGGGTCGAGGCCATCGATGCCGCCCGCGGGACGCGGCGGATCGCGGTGCTCGACCAGGGCAAGCTGGCGGCGGTGCTGTTCGTCACCCGCACTGGTGAGCTGCCGACACGCGACTGGCTGATCGCGCAGCTCGCCGAGGAGCGCGCCGCGCCGACCCTGCTCGCCGGGCGCGCGCCGGGGATGCAGCCCGATCGTGGCGCAGTGATCTGCGCCTGCTTCGATGTCGGACTCAACGCCATCGTCGCGGCGATCCGCGATCGGGGGCTCGCCGATGTCGCTGCGATCGGCGGCGCGTTGCAGGCCGGTACCAATTGCGGATCGTGCCGCCCGGCGCTCGCCCGCATCCTTTCCGAGGTGACCTCCGATGCCGCATGACGACTTTCCCGGGGGGAGTGTGTGGCTGGTCGGCGCGGGGCCGGGCGATCCCGATCTGCTGACCCGCAAGGCGGTTCGGCTGATCGAAGCGGCGGATATGGTGTTCCACGACGCGCTGGTCGGGTCCGGCGTGCTCGACCTGATCCCCGCCGGGGTCGAGCGGGTCAGCGTCGGCAAGCGCGCCGGGCGGCATTCGAAGGATCAGGGCAGCATCGACGCGCTGCTGGTCGCCGCCGCCCGAGCCGGGCGGCGGGTGGTGCGGCTCAAGGGCGGCGATCCGTCGCTGTTCGGTCGATCGGCCGAAGAGATGGCCGCGCTGCGGGAAGCAGGGTTCATCGTGCAGATCTGCCCGGGAGTGACGGCGGCGAGCGCGGCGGCAGCGTCGGCGGGCGTCTCGCTATCGCTGCGCGGGCTGGCGCGCGAGGTGCGGTTCGTGACCGCGCATAGCAGAAACGGCGCCGCACTCGATCTCGACTGGGCCGGGCTGGCAGCGGGGCAGGCGACGCTGGCCTTCTATATGGGACGCGGTGCGGCGGGGGAGATATCGCGGCGACTGATCGCCGCGGGCCTGATCGGCGCGACACCGGTGCTGATCGCCTGCAATGTCAGCCTGCCCGATGAAAAGCGTCTGTCGACCCGGCTCGACCTGCTGGACATCGCGACCCGATCCTTCGCCGATGATGCGCCGACCCTGATCCTGATCGGCGAAGCGGTGCGGTGCGAGACGACCATGCTGATCGCCCGGGCAAGCCAAGCCGTGAATGTGTAGGATGGGCAGATCATCGCGGCGCTGTCAGTCAGTCGCGCGGGTGGGCCTGCTACTCGACCCTGAACACGGCCCCTGATGCGGTCGAGTCGATCACCTGCGGACTCAACCGCATCCGGGAGGTGGTGACGATGATCCGCCCTTCCCCATCGAGGCACAGGCTGCTGACATGCGGCGCGGGCAGGTGAACGGCGCGGTGCAGCGACCCGTCCGCGCCCAGTTCGACGATCCGCCCCCCGCCCCACATCGCCACCACCGGGTGCCCCGCATGGTTCAGCGTCATGCCGTCGGGTTTGCCGGGCACGCCCATAAAGTCGCTGACGATCACCGGTTCGCCAAGGGATTGGCCTTTCGCGTCAACCGGGAAGCGGATGAGCGTGCGGGACAGGGTGTCGATAAGATAGAGGGTCGTGCCGTCGGCGATGAGGGCGACTCCGTTGCAGACGCCCAGGCCCTCGCAGCATCGCGCCACTGCGCCATCGGCGCCGACCCGGAACAGCGTCCCCCTGCCGCTCAGCAGACCGCGATGCATCGTCCCGGCCCAGATCGTACCATCGTCGCCGATGGTCATGTCGTTGAAGCGACACCCGTTGCCGACATCGACCCGCAGCAACGGCACGGTCGCGCCCCTTGCCGGATCGACCTCGACCACCGAATCGTCGGCGAGCCCGATCATCGCAGCGCCGCGCCAGCCAATCGCGTTGAGCGGCAGGCCCGTCGGGACCCGCCGTTCGGTGCCGGTCGCAAGGTCGATATGGTGGAGCGCCGACTGGACGGGATCGACGAAGAAGATGCCGGTACCGGATCGGTCGAGCAGCGGCGATTCGCTGATCGTCGCGCCGGGATTGGCGATCAGCGTGGCGGGTGCGGGTGGCTCGGCCAGCGCAGCGATCAATGCGTCGGCAGCGCTGCGAACTGCTGCCGCGCTATCACCGGGGCGGTAGAGTTCCGAGCCGACGCCGATGGCGGTGCATCCGCCCTGCAGGAAGCGTGCGGCATTGCGCGCGCCGACCCCGCCGACGGCGATGAAGCGGGTGTCGGCGGGCATCACCGGCCGCAAGGCGCCGATCGCGGCAAGCCCCAGCTCGCCCGCCGGGAAATATTTGAGCCAGCGTGCACCCGCGCGATAGGCGCGGAACGCCTCGCTGGGCGAGGCGACCCCCGGCATCGGGACGAGGCCAAGCGCCAATGCGCGCGCGATTACATCGGTATCGCAATTGGGGGCGACGCAAATCTGTCCGCCCGCATCGGCGAGCCGGTCGACATCTGCCACGTCCACCACCGTCCCGGCCCCGATCACCATCCGCGCGCCGAATTGCGCGCGGAGCAGGGCGATGGTGGTGAATGGATCGGGCGAATTGAGCGGGACTTCGGCGACGCGAACGCCTGCATCGTACAGCGCCTCGACCACCGAGATCGCATCCTGCGGCGGCAGTCCGCGCAAGATCGCGACGATCGGTGCGGCGCCGAGCGCGGCGTCGACGGCGGCATTGGTCTCGCTGCTCATGCCGCGCGCTCGGCGCGGTCGGATGTCGCGGCGACCAGCGCGCCATAGCCCGCGATGCAGCAGCGTTCGGAGTCGACGATCTCCGCCGCAATGTCGTGTGCACCGAGCGGACGGGCGAACAATGCGCTGAGCGCGGGGTTTCCGATCAACGTGACCTGCGCCCCGGCAAGCGCGGGATAGAGGCGCAGCGCATCGGCGATTTCGCCGCCGATCAGCAGGCCGCGCAGATGCGACGCGGCGTCTTCCTTGCCCAGCCCGGCACGGACGGCGCGGGCGCGCGTCTCGAACAACAGGCTGCCAAGGCCCAGGCCGCTGAGGCGCGCGCGATCGCATCCGCCATCGAACGCCGCGCCGACCGCACCGCTGCCTTCGGTGATCGAGGCGAGCAGCCCCTGGCTCGTCATCCGGTCAAAGATTTCCCCGCCCATCGCGGTGAAGAAATCGACGATCCGCCCGTCGCGGCAATGCACCCATTTGCTGTGCGTACCGGGCAGGACGATGAACTGATCGCCGCTGCGCGCGCCACACAGCGCAAGATAACCGTAAAGTTCGACCTCCTCGCCGCGCATCACATCGGGCCCGCCATGGGGGCCGGTACAGGCAAGACCGGGAATGATACGGACGGGCGTGTCGCCGATCGTCGCGTCCAGGCTGTGCGCGGCAAGGTCGGCGACCGATGACGGCGCCTTGCAATAACCCGCATCGGCCCAGCCGATATTCGATCCGATCATCCCGGATGCCCAGCAGTCACCGAGTGGGCCCCAGCGCGCCACCAGCGCGTCGATGCACGCACGCATCCCCTCGCGATCGAGCGCCGCGACACCGTGCGGCATCGCTACGCGGTCCAGCACGGTGCCGTCCGCGCCGATCCGCCAGGCGCGGAAATTGCTGCTCCCCCAATTGATCCCGACCATCGGCCGGGCACCGCTAACGCCGAGTGACACCGGCACCTCCATCCAGTTCGACAATCGTTCCGGTCATCCATCCCGCCGCGTCGGAGGCGACGAACAACACCGTTTCCGCGACATCCCGTGGCGTGCCGAGCCGCCCGAGCGGGTGGCGACCGACATTGGCAGCGCGCGCCGCCGCCGGATCGGGGGTAGAATCGAAATTGCGCGCGAGCAGGGGGGTGTCGACCGATGCCGGAGCAACGCCGTTCACGCGAATATTCTGCTCCGCCAGGTCAAGCGCGGCGGTGCGGATCAGGCCGTCGAGCGCCGCCTTTGACGCCGCATAGGCGGCCAGAGTCGGCGTTGCGAAGCGCGCGTTGATCGAGGAGATCAGCACGAAATTGCCGCCGCCCTTTGCCGCCATCGCCGGGGCGCATCCCTGGATCAGCCGCACGGCGCCGACGACATTGACGTCATAGATGCGCAGCCAGTCGGCGCTGGGTGTATCGGCGATACCGGCATTGACGCTCGCCGCACCCGAATGCACGACGATGTCCGCCGCGCCGCCCACGTCCTGCATCGCCGCCAGCGCGTCTGCAACTGCATCGTCCGAGGCGAGGTCGGCGGCGAGGTTGAGATCGCCATTGCCCGGGCGCGAATGGCCGAGTGCGCACACCCATCCGCCTTCGCGCCGGAATCCATCAACCACCGCGTGACCGATCCCGCCCGAGGCACCGGTGACGAGAATGCGCCGCCCTTCGAACCGTCCGCTCACGTCAGCGCCTCCGCTTGTTCGACTGCGCGTGCACCGCGCCGCCCGATCCACTCGGCAAAGAGCGCCAGCGCTGCAAGCGCCGCTCCGGTGATCAGCAGGACCATGCGATCCTCAGCGCTCGCCGTGATTGCGCTCATCCACAGCAAGAACCCGCTCGCGCCAACCGTCAGCGCGACGATACGCGGCGCGTCCGACGCGCCGCCGCCCGGAACGGTTTCCGGGGCCGGCGGGAGCGCGGCGATCCGCGCGACACCCGGGGCAATCCGGCGTGAGAACAGGTGATAGCCGCCCAGCACCAGCATCGGCACCGCGACCCCGACGATCACGTCGATCAGGATGCCCGCCTCCGCCGCCCAGGACTGGAGCGGGCGGAGCCCGGCGACAGCGCCAAGCGGTCCGGACGGCGTGATCAGGTAGCGCAGGAACAGACCGACGGTGCCCGCCGCGATCACGGTGAGCCAGGCCGATCGCTGATCGACCCGGTTGCTGAAGAATCCCCAGACGCTGGGTGCCACCAACGGCACGACGAGCAGGCTGGTCGCCGCGACGATCACCTTTTCCGCGCCGCCGAGCAAGGGGATCATCGCAGCCACCAGCGTCAGGAACGCACCCAGGCCGATCGTCACCAGACGCCCCGTGCGCACTTCCGCGATGCCATCCCGACCGCGCGTCAGCATCGGCGTGAGCGCGCCCGCAAAGACGTTGAGCTGCCCGCTGATGAGGCTCGCAGTCGCCGAGAACATCGCGGCGAGGACGAGGCCCAGCATGCCGGCCGGCAACACCGCCTGCGCGGCGAGCATATAGGCTTGTTCCGGATCGGCATTGGGATCGATCGCGCGATAGAGCATCGGCGGGAGCAGCCAGAAAGCGGGCGAGATCAGATAGAGCCCGCCGAACAGCCACGCGCTGCGCCGTGCATCGGCGGGCGTCGGCACGCTGATGAAGCGCTGCACGAAAGCCCATTCGGCACCGATCATGAAGAAGTGGATCACCGTCCAGGCGGCGATGAACCACCAGCCATAATCGTCGCTGGTCAATGCAAAAAAGCCCTGCGGCGCGCGTTCGACAAAGCCCTCCAGCCCGCCGATCCGCATAAGGATCAGGATCACGGTGATGAGCACGGCAAGGTTGAGGACGATGAACTGCATGACATCGGTCATCAGCACCGCCCACAGGCCGCCCAGCATCGTATAGAGGACGATCACCGCGCCGAAGCCGATCACCGCGAAGGTGACCGAAAGATTGCCCGTATCCGGGTCGCGCAGCATGTGACCGGGATCCAGCGGCACGAGCACGCAGAGCAGTACCGACAACGCATAGAGCGCGATGCCCGATCCGATCAGGCGGAAGAGCATCATCACCCATAAATAAAGCTGCACCGCAGACTGGCCGAAGCGCAGCCGCACATAGTCTGCGGGCGAATCCACGCCCAGCCTGCGCCAGCGTGCGGCGAGGAATGCGCCGGCGAGAAGGGCGGCGACGCCATAGGACATGTTGACCGCGACCGCGACCAGGCCCGAGCGATAGGCAAGGCCGCCCCAGACGACGAACGTCCCCGCCGAGAACATCGTCATGAAGCCCGAAAGCCCGGCCACCCACCAGGGCGACTGGTGTCCCGCGGCGAACATCTGTTTCAGGCTGGTGTTGCGGCGCATGTAGAAGATGCCGAGCGCCAACATCCCGGCGAGATAGGCGATCAGGACGATCGCATCAGCGGTGGTCATCACGGCCCCTCATTATGCATCCCCTCCGAGCAAATTTTATAGCACTATTAGAGCAACAAATTGCAAAGGCAACGCCCACATAGTGGATATTGCACAAATCATAGTGCTATATAAGCAATTATATCCTATGGAGGCTGTGGCTCCGCGTGGCGTTGGGAGCCGGGAGAAACGCACATAGGAGAGAGTCATGCCGAAAGTCCTAGCCGGTGCCGCGCTCGCGGCCGGAATGCTCGCGACAGGCGGGGGCGCCGCATTGATGTCCGCCGACAGCCGCTCCACTGCCGGGAGCGGCATCGTCCGCATTGCCGGAGAGTCGGGCGCGGCGACGCGACCGGGGCGCGGCGCGTCCGCCACGCCGGAGAGCGCAAGCCTGTCGTCCACGCTGGACGCACCGACACTCGGCCTCGCCGATTCGGTGATCGAGACCTTCCACGATAGCGACACCAATTTGTGCGGAACGCAGAAGGTCCATATCGACGGCCCGGTCCGCGCGTTCGAGGACCAGAACAACGTCATCCACCTGACCGTGTCCGACCCCAATGCGACCGGCTGGCAATGGACCGGATCGGTGACCGGCTTCACCAACAATCCCAAAACCGCCGCGCTCGACTGCACCCCGGTGATGATCGGCAACAGCGGCAATACCGATCCGTCGCAATTCGACCAGAAGACGTGGATCCAGGCGATCCATTTCGCCGGATCGACCGTCTATGCCTATGGCCATCAGGATTATTTCGGCACGCGCACCAACGACCCCGATTGTCACGATGCGGGGACGACCGACGGGCTTCCCTATTGCTGGTATTCGTCGATCCCATTGTGGACCGCGACGGTTTCACCCCCCGACCGGCATGTCGACTTCAGCCGCTCCGCCGCGACGCCGGACCATGTCGCCATCTATCCGCATGTCGCCTATCCGGGCGACGCCAACACGACGAGTGCCGGCTGGATCGGATACGGCACCCCGTCGAACATCATCCGCGGCCGCAATCAGGACGGGACGCTGGACGGCTATCATTACATGTTCGCCTATAGCAGCTCCAATTATGCCGGGCAGGGCAAGGGCGTGTGCCTGTTCCGCAGCGCCGATCCCACCGACCGGACGAGCTGGCGCGCATGGGATGGCAGTACCGCAACGCCGCAATTCACCCAGCAGATGAAGAACCCGTACAGCAACACCAATTCGGCCTGCGCGCTCGTTCAGCCGTCGCTGTTCAAAAGCTATCTCCGCTCGGTCGTGTGGCACAAGCCGTCGCGCCATTATATCGCGATCATTCGCAACAGCAGCGCGGTGCAATATACGACCTCGACCGACCTACTGACCTGGAGCGAACCACAGAGTCTTCTGGTCTCGACATCGGCACAGGCGAATTATCCGGTGGTGATCGATTTCGACGGCGGCGATTATGGCGATTCGAACTTCGACCGGGTCTATTCGAACGGCAAAAGCTACCTCTTCTACCGCAAGTCGATCGCCAGCGGGCACACGCGCATCACCCGGCGCAAGATCGCGGTGACCAACTATCCCGCCGATCCGCCGGGATCGTTCAATCCCAATTGATCCTCTGTTCGAGAGAAATGTAACGCCAGGCGAAACAAAGGAGTTGCGCTCTTAGCGACATCCTTCACAAGGGATGCGGGCGATGGTGCAAGGCGCCGTCGTCCGCATTATCCTGTGGCGCCAATCCGGCGCATCTGATCGGAACGCCTGCTTATGCTGTCCAAACCCAATGCCCAGCCCAACCAGAGCCTGATCGACGGAATCGCCACGCTCCAGGCGCTGGCGGTGTCGCCCGAACCGGTCGGAAATCGCGAACTGGCACGGCAGCTTGGCTTCAATCCCACGCGCGTCAATCGGCTGCTCAAGACGCTATCCTATCTTGGCATCGCCCGGCAGACGGCGAACCGCAAATATACCGCCGGCCCGGGGATGCACGTGCTGGCTGCGCAGAGCCTGCACGCATCGCGGATCATGCAGGATGCGCTGCCGGTGCTGGAGGAACTGCGCCGGTTCGGGCTGACCATCGCGCTGGGCGTGCTGTGGCGCGACAGTGTCAGCTATCTGTTCCACGCCCCGCCCGGCATGAGCACGACCGAGGGGATCGGCCGGATCGGCCTGTTGCCCGCAACATCCAGCGGGATCGGCATGGCGCTGCTTGCCCAGCATGACGATGCGCTGATCGCCGACCTGTTCGCGAATCGCGAAATTCCCGGATTTCCCGGCGGTCTGGACGATCTGCTCACGGCGATCGGGGCGGTGCGCGAACAGGGTTATGCGCGCGTGCTCGTCAATGCGGCGGAGGATCGGCACACCGTCGCGGTTCCGGTTTCCCACCCCTCCTTCGCCGCGGTCGGCATGTCGGGCTGGATTCCCGAACACAATACCGGGGCGATCGTCGAAGCGCTCAAGGGGGCGGCTGCGCGGATCAGCGATTAGCCGAAAAGTATTGCTAATTTAGCAATGTTTGAATAAGCCCGATGCGCGGCCGGGTTACAGGCCGAGCACGGGAGTGATGTGCATGAAGGATATTGCCGGCGCCTTTCCGGTGCTTCCCACCATCTTCGACGATGCAGGCGAAATCGACAGCAACGGCATGGCCAATGTCGTCGAATGGGTGATCGGATGCGGCTGCGACGGCGTGGTGTTCCCGGGCCTGGCCAGCGAATATGACATGCTCGACATCGACGAGCGCCTGACGCTGATCGCGGCAATCGGCGAGCGTACCGCAGGTCGCGTCGCCTTTGTCGCCGGGTGCAGCGGCCAGAGCGATGCCGAGAGCGCAACGCTGATCGCTGCTGCCGAGCGCGCGGGCGCAGCGGCAGCGATGATCGTGACCCCGGCGCGCAAGGGCGACGATCTCGACGCGATCGGCGATTTCTATGCCGGGCTCGCCGACGCGGCGTCGGTTCCGGTGATGTTGCAGAATGCGCCACGCCCGATGGGCCTCGGGCTGAGCACCCGCCAGCTGGTCCAGGTGATCGCGCGGGCGCCGAACATCGCCTATGTGAAGGAAGAGAACGCCCCCTGTGGCCAGCGCATCACGATGCTGCGCGAGGCGGGCGTGCCACAGCTGCGTGCGATCTTCGGCGGCGCCGGCGGGCGCTATATCACCGACGAGCTGGCGCGCGGGGCCGAGGGAACGATGCCCGCGTCGGAGATCGCCGATCTGCACGTCAAGCTGATCGCGGCGCATCGCGCGGGCGATCTGGCGACGGTGCGGATGCTGTTCGAACGCACGCTCCCGCTGCTCAACATGCAGGCGGTGTTCCGCTGGCGGCTGACCAAGGAAGTGTTGCGCCGCCGCGGACTGATCGAGAGCGCCTATGTGCGCGCGCCGGGGCCGCAGCTCGACCGGCATGACCTGGCCGAGCTGGACCAGTTGCTCGCCGCGCTGGAGCCGCTGATGCGCGAGATGGGCAGTTCGCTCGACCTGCGCCAGAGCGTATAGGGGCAGCGCCATGCGCGACCAGATCGACCATATCGAGACGTTCATCGTCACCATCCCGCGCGACACGCCCTATCTGGGGCCGCTGCGCCCGGGCGAAAGCGTGAACGAACGCGGCTATCTGGTCCGCAGCTCGAACGGCACCATCTACCCCACCCAGGACCGGTCCGTGCTGGTCAAGGTGACCACACGGGACGGAGCGGTCGGCTGGGGCGAGACCTATGGCCTGACCGCGCCGCGCGTGATCGGCGAGTTGGTCGACGACCTGATCCTGCCGCTGGTGCGCGGGCGCGATCCGTTCGACGTGTCGGCGATCTGGCACGATTTGTACGATACGCTGCGCGTGCGCGGCTACACCGGTGGCTTCTGGCTCGATGCGCTCGCCGCAGTGGACATCGCGCTGTGGGATATCTGCGGCAAGCTGGCCGGGCAGCCGATCCGCAAGCTGCTGGGCGGCGAGCGGCGCTCGTCGATCCCCGCCTATGTCTCCGGCCTCCCGCGGGCGACGCTCGACGAGCGGGTGGAGCTGGCCGCGCAGTTCGTCGCCAAGGGCTATGACGCGATCAAGTTCGCCGCGGCGGTCGACCCCGACGGGATCGAGGCCGAACTGGCGGCGCTGCGCGATGCGCTGGGGCCGCAGGTCAAGCTGATGATCGACTTCCACTGGATGTTCGGTCGTGGCGAGGCGGCGGCGCTGATCCGGCGGCTGGAACCTTACGGCCTCTATTTCGCCGAAGCGCCGGTGAAGCCCGAGGATGTCGAGGGGCTGGCGCATGTCGCCCGGGCCGTCGTCACCCCGATCGCGGGGGGTGAGGAATGGCGCAGCGTCCACGACGCCCTGCCCCGGCTACGCGCGGGCGCGCTGGCGATCGTCCAGCCCGAGATGGGGCATAAGGGGATCACCCAGTTCCTGCGGATCGCACAGCTTGCCGGTGCGCATCACGTGAAGACGATCCCGCACGCGACGATCGGGGTCGGCATCTTTCAGGCGGCGAGCCTGCAGGCGTCGGCGGCGATCGAAGAGCTGCCGATGCACGAATATCAGCATTCGATTCTGGACCGGAACGCGGCGTTGCTCGACGGCGAGCTGAAGTGCGAAGCGGGCGCCTATGTGCTGCCCGAGGGACCGGGGCTGGGCGTGGCGCCAAGCGCGGCGTTATGGGCGTATGCGGAGAAGATTCAGGGATAGAGGGCCGTGCTGCGCTCCAGATAATCCTAAGGTAGCGCCGCCCCCCAGATCATCACCCCGGCCTTGTGCCGGGGTCCACAGTAACGCACGCGCTTCGATCGAGCCTCTAGTCTAGCGCTGGCCGGACGGTGGACCCCGGAACAAGTCCGGGGTGACAATGGAAATGGAGGGGAGCGCGCGCCCCCTCACTCCCCCAATACCGTCTCCGGACTCGTCACGGTGCCTCCCCCAACCTTGTCGACCGAGAGGGTGAAGCGCAGGCTCTGGCCGTGCTTTCGGGGTACGCTGAATTCGAACGGGAAAGCGGCGTCGGTGACCGTCTTCCAGCCTGCCCCGTCGCGGTAGCGCAGCGTGGCGCGCGCCACGCTGCTGTCATCCTCGCGGAGATAGACATAGCCGCGCCGCCCGAAGCTGCCGAAATCGAGCAGGTATGCGCGCGCATCCCCTGCGGCCAGTTCAGCGCTGTCGTTGGGGACTGGCGTACCGGGCTTTTCGAGCCCCGCCCGGTCGATGCTCGTCTTTGCGCGCAGCCCGTCGATGCGCAGCGCAACCTGGCCACCCGCAGGGACGGTGACCGCCACCTTGCCGTCGGCAAGGCCCGCCCTGCCCTCGCGCGACAACGCGGTGACGCGCAGCGGGCCGGTGGCGGTAACGCGCGCCGGATCGACCTCGATCGCACTGCTCACCGGCTTGTCCGACTGGTTGGCGAGCGCCAGGTAGAGCGCGTCGCCGCGATAGCCCGCGACATAGTTGAGTTCGGGGTGGAAGCGCGTCAGCAGCCCTTTTGGCATCCACAGATGCACGCCGCTGTCGCCATAGAAGCGGCCCGGCGCATAGCCGTAAAAGCCGTTCTGGAGATAGGCATAGGCTTCGATGAACTGGCTGGGGAAATCGATCTGCCCCTTCGACCGCGCGCTTGCATCGGCGAGCAGATAGTCGAGCAGCATCGTCGCCATCGGCCAGATGTGATTATAGTGGAACGAGTTGACGCTCAGATTCTGATGTTCGTTGAGCGGATAGTCCGCGCCCTCGTAGATCGTCGTGCGCGCGGTGTTGATGTGATAGCCGGGGAAATTGCGATAGCGCCCGATGATCGCCGAACGGGCGACGTCGTGGAGCAATTTGTCGCCAGTATCCGCCGCGATCCGCAGCATCCAGGGCGCGAAATTCGCCATGAAGATCGCACGGTGCCCGGTGCTGGTGCCCGAGCTTTCCGGGGTCAGTCCCATTTCGGACAGGCGCCAGGCGGGAACCTGTTCCTCCGGCGCGGACATCGGCTTGTGGCCCTTGGACTTTAGGTACCAATAGACCGGCGCCTTGCCGCCGGGATTGACCGTGACGTTAGCCTCAGGGATGGCGGGGGCCATCCAGGTGAACATCGTATAGCGCCGCGCGCCGAGCCGGGCGGCATCGAGGAAGCGCTTCTCACCGCTTGCCTCGTACAGGCGGTAGAGATCGACGAAATCGGGGACGAAGGCGGGCCAGAAGAAGAAGGACGCGTCCTTGAATTCGGTCTGCTGCGTCTCGACGCGCGTCGCCAGATAGCGATCCGCGCCGGCAATGGCGGTGGCCAGCATCGCGCGGTCGCCGGTCGCCTCGTAAAGCGACAGCGCGTTTGCCCAGGTCCTGCCCTTCTCGGCGACATCCAGGTTGCGCGTGCGCGACCCTGCATATTCGCGCTTCGCCAGGTCGAGCAGCGCGGGGTTGCGGCGGCCGAGCACGGCATAGAGCGTCGCCAGTTCGGAAATCGGCGCGGTCGGGCCGAGCAGCGTGCGCGAGGGGTTCTGGATCTTCTGCTTCGGGTCGAGGCTGAACAGGAATTTCTCCCGCGACAGCATATATTCGACATAGGGGATCACCCGGTCCTCGAACATGCCGGGACGGTCGGTGACCAGCGCCAGTTCGAACGGGTTGAGGCTGCTGACATTCTTCACCGCGCCGGGCACGTCGGTCGAGTAGGACGATCCCTTCAGCTCGGCGATCCAGCGCGCGTAGGACGACATCGAATAATCGACCATGCGGTCGAAGGTCGTGTTGAGCGAGCCCACCGCGTTGCTGCGGAAATCGCGGAAGCCGTAGACGTCGCGCGCCAGCTTTTCGTAGAGCTGGGTCAGCTCTTCGGCCCGTTCGCGGACGAGATAGGCGCGGAACTGCGTGCTGGCGCCGCTGGCGAGCTTCGATCCCGCACCGCCCATTACCGGCGCGAAGATCATCGGGCTGGCGGTGCCGTCGGTGCCGCGCACCGCGACGCCGAAGCGGCTGTTGTCGGCGAGCGGCAGCGGCTGGAACGGGAATTCGTCGGGATGCGCGATCGCGGCAAAGCCGGTGTCGCCCTGGCGGACCATCGTCGTGGGCAGCGTCGCGCGATAGGCGAGCGTCAGGTACGAGCGGTCCGGCAGCCGCTTTTCCTGCCAGATCAGCGGCTGCCAGATTTCCGATGCCTGTGCGGGGGCAAGGTCGGGCGCGCCGGTATAGCCGACCGAGAAATAGCCGGGCTGTTTCGCGTCGAGCTTCCAGCTCAGCAGCGGATAGGGCTGGGCCGCCAGATCGATTTCGGCGGTGAGCGTAAAACGCGCATCGGCGGGGTAGGTCGCGATCAGCCGATCGCCCTCACGCCGCACGCTGGCGGGCTTGATCGCAATCGTTTCGCCCGCGTTGAAATAGTCGGCGCTACGTGCCTCGGCCTTCGCGGCGAGGATACGCTCGTCGAACCCGTCGCCCTGCACCGCCTCGTCGCGCTTCTCGGCGACGAGATCGGCGCGTGCGGGATCGAAGGCGCGCCAGGTGGCGACATTATAGGCGACGCCCTTGATCCCCGCCGGGCGCTGCGCGATCTGGGGATCGTCGGGCCGGTACAGCACCGTGAAGTCGAGATCGAAGCCCGCGATCCGCTGCGCCAGCGCATCCTGTACCGGAGCGGCAGGAACGGCATCCGCCCCTGCCCCTTGCCGCGTGGCGCAAGCGGACAGCGCCGTCCCCGCCGCGAGCATCGCCAACACCGCCGGCAACCGGCCCGTACGCCCAATCATCACGCTACACCTCTTGATCGTCAGAACCGGAAAGTCAGGGTCGCGGTCAAGTTGCGCCCATTTTCGAGATAGCTGGCGGTCGCTTCCTCATAATTCGCATATTTGCGCGTCGGGGTGTTGGTGAGGTTCGACCCGGACACGCTGATCTTCACCCCCTTGGCGATGTCGTAATCGACCCCCGCCGACAGATAGCCCGCCGCGCGATAATAGATGCCGTTGCCCGACAGGCCGATACGGTTGAGGAATCCGCTGCGATAGGAATAGCCCACCCGCATCCCGAACGGCCCATCCTCGTAGAAGAGCAATGCGGTGCCGCTATGCTTGGACAGCGACTGGAGCGGCAATTCCTCGTTCGTGCGGCCGTCGATGATCCCTGACTTGCTGTCGATGAAGGTGTAGGTGCCCTTGACCCCGAAATGTTCGAGCGGACCGGGCAGGAAGTCGAGCGGCTGACGGATCTGGACCTCGAAGCCCTTGATCGTCGCGCCCTGGCCGTTGAACGTGCGGCCGATGCGATAGGGGGTTTCGGGATCGCTGTCGTTCGGATCGGCGTCCAGACCGGGGATCACTTCCTCGACCGTCTGCGAGTAGATGAAGCTCTCGACATCCTTGTAGAAGGCGGCCAGCGACCAGAGCGCGCCGCGCCGCGGGTACCATTCGATCGAGGCGTCCAGCTGATTGACGCGGAAGGGCTGGAGCGCCGGATTGCCGCCCGCGCCGGTCCCGGCCGAGGTGATCGAGAAGGACGGCGACTGGTCGCGCGTGTCCGGCCGCGCCATCACCCGCGCGGCGCCCAAACGGAACAGCACGTTGTCCGACACCTCGAACCGCGTCGCGACGCTGGGCAGCCAGTCGTCATAGGCGACGGTCTGGTTGACCGGCTCGAACGCGCCCGGCGTGGTGCTGCCCCGAATGCCGTAGAAACCATCTGCGATCAGCCGGGTGTTAACGTAGCGCAGGCCGAAATTGCCGCTGACCGGCAAGGCGAGCAGACGCGTTTCGAAATTGCCCTGGACATAGGCCGAATGAACCGGCTCGCGCAGGGTGAAGCTCGATGTCGGGTCGTAGAGATTGGGCGTGCAGGTCGACGAGAAGACCTGGCAGATGCCCTCATTCCCCTGCTTGTCGGTGATCGGCACCAGATAGGCGGTCGGGAAGTCGCCCTGGGCGCCGGTCAGGAACCGGTCGAACTCGACGATCTCGTAATTGCCCGGAATCGCGGTCACCGGGATGCGCGTCGATGCGCCCGTCGGATAGGTCGTCTGGTTGCGATAGGTTTCGCGGTTGAGGTCGATCTGCGCGAAGCGATAGCCCGCCTCGATCGAGGTCAGGAACCCGCGATCGAAACTGTAGCGCGCGTCCAGCCGGAAAGTCGCTTCCTCCGCCTCGTACAGATAGCGGTTATCGAAGCTGGTCCGGTAGATATAGAGCGCCGGATCGGTGATATCGACATTGGCGGGCAAGCCGACTGCGGGCACGTCGCGATCGCGAAAGTCGAACGAGACGAGTTGCGCGGAGGTCGTGTCGGCACGCAGATAGGTCTGGCCGTAATCCTGAGTAGCGCGGGTAAAGGACACGTCGCTCGACAGTTCGATGCGGTCGCCCAGCTTGCCCTTCACGCCGAACTGGCCCGAGAAGATATCGGTGGGCAGAGTCAGCCGCTCGGCATTGCCCTGAATGACGGCGCGTACCGTACCGGCGACGATATTCTCGTTCTCCGAAACAACGAGGTCGGTATATCCGGACGCGGCACGGCTCAGCGGGATCGACACCCAGTTGCGCTTCCGGTCGGTATCGGCATGGGCGTAGAGCAGGTCGGCATGAAATTCGAGGCTGTCGTTCGCCTCGAAGAAGATGTTCGTGGTGACCCCGTATTTGGTGCGCTTTTCCTGCAGGCGCTGATAGCGGATGTCGTTGAAATAATAGATGTTGTTCCCATCGCCATTGGGATCGACGACGTCGGGATCGGAACTGAAATTGTCGGGCTGTTCGCGCCAGGAGGAATAGCTGTCGAACGAATCCTGGCCGATATTGAGCCGCTGATAATTGGCGCCGATCGCGACGCCCAGCCGACCGTCGAGGAACGATGCCGCGACGAGACCCGTGAGCCGGTAGGACGGGTCGCCCGCCTTGGATTTATCGACGATCTGCGCCGATCCGCCGATGAAGAACTTCTTCCGCGACGATGCGCGGCGGGTGAGGATGTTGACTGTGCCGCCGAGCGACCCTTCGATCATCGAGGGTGACGGCAGCTTGGTCACGTCCATCCGCGCGACCAGTTCCGAGGGGATCAGCGTGAGCACGTTATAGGCGCCCTCGTCGGGGCCGTCGGCGCCGCGGCCATAAGGGCTGATCAGCGTGTGGCCGTTGAATTCCAGCCGGTTCTGACTGAGCCCGCGGATCGCGATATCGGCCGCCTCGTCGATTTCGCGCCGTACCTGCACGCCCGACACGCGCTCAAGCGACTCGGCGACATTCTGGTCGGGCAGCTTGCCGATATCCTCTGCGACGATCGAATCGACGATCAGCTTCGACCGGCGCTTGATATCGATCGATTCCGCTTCGGATTCGCGGATGCCGGTGACGATCACTTCGGTCGTGGGTGCCTGCGTGTCGCCGGTCTCGGCCTCAGCCGCGCTTTCGTTCTCCTGAGCGAAACAGTTTGGCGCGGCGCCAAGCATCGCTGCGACCAGCGCAATCTGAGAAATTTTCGCGATTCTCTTCAAGGCATCCTCCATCCCAATCGTCACCCCGCTTCGAGCGAGCGGTTCAGCTGAACATCTTTTTGTTGCTATTTTAGCTATAAGTCAACCGCCATCTGGTCTAGCTTGACGTCGATCCGCGGATTGGAGGAAAGGATGTTCATGCCACGCAGCGCGGCTCTGGTCCTCGCCGCAGCGCTCATGCCGTTGCCCATCGCAGCAGTTCAGACCCGCGATGCGGGCGACCCGCCGCCCGAGGAACGGTTGGGCCTCGACTCGGTCTTCGGCGCACACATGGTCGTGCAGCGGGACCGCCCGATCCGCATCTGGGGTCGCGCGAGGCCGGGGGAGCCTGTCCACGTCTCCCTTGCCAACGCGCAGGCGCGGACGGTAGCGGGATCGGACGGGGCCTGGTCCGTCCTGCTTCCCGCGCGCCGGGCGGGCGGTCCCTATCGGCTCGAAGCCTCGGCCCCCTCATTCCATGACCGGTATCGCGACATCCTGATCGGCGATGTCTGGCTGTGCGCGGGGCAGTCGAACATGGAATTCCGGCGCTCCAGCGCGGTCGATCTTCCCGCGCAATTCGCGCCCGACACCCGATTGCGGATGCTCGATATCGCGCGCCGCGAGGCGCCGATGCCGTCCCCGCACCTGGTGACCCTGGGCGGCTGGAAGGTATCGACACCGCAGAGCGCGGCGCGCTTCTCCGCCATCTGCCATCGTTTCGGCGAGCGCCTGCGCGCGCAACTCGGCGTTCCGATCGGGCTAGTCGGTGCGTCCTGGGGCGGGACCCGCATCGCGGCCTTTGTCGATGCCGCGACGTTGCGCGCGCGCGATCTTGGGCGCACGCGCGATCTTGGACGCGCCCGGCCTGACCAGGTGTCGCGCCAGAATGACGGCCATGTGTTCAACGCCATGATCGCCCCGCTCGCGCCGCTGGGGTTGCGCGGCGTGCTCTGGTATCAGGGCGAGAGCGATACGCACCGGCCGGATCGCTATGGCGAGCGGCTCGCCGCCCTCGCCGCGAGCTGGCGCCGGACCTTTGGCCAATCGCTGCCGATGATCGTCGTGCAGCTTCCCCCCTTCGCGCCGCCCCCGCCCGCCACGCCCGGGAATTGGGCCGTCATCCGGGAAGCGCAGCGCCGGTTCGTCGCGCGCGATCCCGCAGCGGGCCTGGTCGTCCAGATCGATCAGCGCGGCGCCGACGATCTGCACCCGCCGTACAAGGCGGCTGTCGCCGACCGGGCGGCAGCGATCGCGCTCCGGATCGCCTATCGCGCGCCCGCCGGATCGACGGGGCCGGTGCTGAAGCGGGTCAGTCGGCGGGGACGGCGCCTGACGCTATATTATACAGTGGACGACCGACTGACCTCCGCGCGCGGACGCGCCGTTTCCGGCTTCGAGCTTTGTGCCGAAACCTGCGTTAAGGTTACAGGCCATCTGTCCGGTCCGGACACCGTCGCGCTGATCATTCCCGCGAACGTTGCGGCGCGTTGCGTTCGCTATGCCTGGGCCGACGCGCCCCGCGCCGACCTCGTCAGCACAAACGGCTGGCCCGCAAGCCCGCTCGCCGAATCGCTGGGGTCGGATTCAGCTACGCTGAATCGCGGCGCCGGTCCTTGCGGCTGAGAGGTCGGTTGCGGAGGAATTGTGGTGCCCGGGGACGGAATCGAACCGCCGACACTGCGATTTTCAGTCGCATGCTCTACCAACTGAGCTACCCGGGCACGGGTCCGGTCAACGCCGGAAGGCGCGCTCTTAGTCGCGGCGTTCGTCGCTGTCCAGCCCGCTTTGCGGGTCGGCGGGGGGACCGGGGATGCGATACCCCTCGCCCAGCCATTGCAGCAGGTCGCGATCCTTGCAGCCGCGGCTGCAAAAGGGCTTGAACTCGGGCACGGGCGCGCGCCCGCAGATCGGGCAGTCGGTCTTCATCCTTGCTCCATAAAGCGGGTGTGGCCGCCGGTGCGGCGGTGCAACTGCGCGATCCAGTCGGGCGCGCGCTCCAGCCGGCGCAGCAGCGCTGGGGGCAGCATATGGGTATCGGGCGCGGGCGGGGAAAGGCGTTCGAGGCGGCGCAGTTCCGCGCGCAGCATCGCGCCGACCGGATCGGCGGCGAGCAATTCGGGCAGCGACATGCGGGTCTTGCGCCGGACGATCTGGAGAAAGCCGAAGCCGTTCATCGCGGTCCGCTCGAACGGCTGGGGCAACGCAGCGTCGATCGCTTCGGCGACGGCGTTGCGCTCCGCCTTGTTGGCCAGGGTGGGGAAGTCGATGCCGACCGATCCGGTAATGTCGAGCCGCTCCATCGCCGCCGCGACGGCGTGCGCGGCGTCGATCGACAAGGCCCCAAGCGGCGGGCCGCCATCGACATCAAACAATGCCATCGCCGGGGTGAGCGCCAGCCGCAGCGCGCCGGTGGCGAAGGCGATGTCGCCGGTCCGGGCTTCCTCCAGCACCTCGGACCAGCCCGCCTCCTCGAACGCATCGGATTCATGGGGGTGGCAATGCCGGACGGGAACGCCGCTCGCAACGATCCGCGCCAGCAGGTCGGGGCCGGGCGCGAGGGGCAGATCGGGCGCGGGGACAGCCTTGGCGAGCTTCATCCGGCCGCGTTCGGCAACGGGTTCACGCACGATCCGGGCGGGGAAGGACGCGCCCTGCGTCACGCCCTTTGGCAACGGGTCGCACAGCGCCTCTTCGCCATCGGGCAGCATGACCTTGCCCGTGCTTCGATCGATCAGTTTCGCCGGAGCGACGGTGTCGGCGCGCAGCCCGGGAAGCTCGATCCGCGCCTTGCGGATCGTGCCGCGCGCGACCAGCGCGGCGCGGTTCTCGCCGATCCCGGCCTCGTATAACCATTCAGCCAAGCGGGTAGCCGACCGTTTCGAGCAGCGCCCGCGTGTCGTAGAGCGGCAAGCCGACAACGCCCGAATAGGTGCCGGAGATGAAGCGGACAAACGCCTCGGCCCGCCCCTGGATGGCATAACCGCCCGCCTTGCCCAGACCCTCGCCGCAGGCAATGTAGCGGTCGATCTCCGCCTCGCTCAGCCGCTTGAACGCGACGATCGTGTCGGCCAGGCGGACGCGGGCGCGGCCATCCATGTCGATCACGCAAACCGCGGAGAGGCAATGGTGGCGGCGGCCGGAAAGTTTCGCGAGCAGTTCGCGCTGGACCGCCTCGGTATCGGCGGGGGGCAGAATGCGGCGGCCGAGCGCGATGGTGGTGTCGCCCGCCAGCACGATCTCGTCATCGCCGCGCGCCACCGCCCGCGCCTTCGCCTCCGCCAGCCGCAGCGCATAGACGCGCGGAAGCTCGCCCTTGAGCGGGTTCTCATCGATATCGGGAGCCGCCACGCGATCCGGCAGGACGCCGATCCGCGCCAGCAGGTCGCGACGGCGCGGCGAGGTTGAGGCAAGGACGAGCCGCATCGGCGTTAGTTGGAGGCTGGATCCCCGCCTGCGCGGGGATGATCCGCCACCGGGCGGATCATTTGAAGCGATAGGTGATGCGGCCCTTGGTCAGGTCATAGGGCGTCAGTTCGACGAGCACTTCGTCGCCCACCAGCACGCGGATGCGGTTCTTGCGCATCTTGCCGGCGGTATGGCCGAGAATCTCGTGATCATTCTCGAGTTTCACGCGGAACATCGCATTGGGGAGCAACTCCACAACGCGGCCGCGCATTTCAAGCAGTTCTTCCTTGGCCAAACAAACCTCTTGGTACGGATCAGAAAAAGTCGCGGTGCCTTACTCCCCCTCGACCGAAAAGAAAAGCATCTCGCTCAATTCGTTTGCAGTTGGACGGTACCCGCCCGCTCCCCCACCCGGCCAGCCACTTCAGGATATCTTTCACGGGCGGCCGGGTGAAGGAGGGGGCGGGGCAGCCCAAGGCTCCGGTGATGCGAACTATCGCCGAACCGGCTGCGGAGGGCGGTGTTGATTCAGCGAAGCTGAAACCCAATCCAAAGACCCCTGTAACCAAGGCTTTCGCTTTCCTTGCTTGATGCGTTGCGCCCTTGCCCCCAAATGGGAGCCATGCTGATCGAAACCGAACTGACGCCCAACCCGGCGACACTCAAATTCCTGCCCGGCAGGACCGTTATGGACACCGGCACGCGCGATTTCGCGACGCCCGAAGAGGCCGAGGTCTCGCCGCTGGCGGACGCGCTGTTCGCGCTGGGCGACGTGACCGGCGTATTCTTCGGCCGCGACTTCATCTCGGTCACCGCCGCGCCCGGCGTCGACTGGCCCAATCTCAAGCCCGATGTACTCGGCATTCTGCTCGATCATTTCAGCGCCAACATGCCGCTGTTCCGTCAGGGCAGCGCGGCAGGGTTCAGCGTTCCGCCCGCCGATAGCGATTTCGAGGACGATCCCGAGGATGCCGATATCGTCGCCCAGATCAAGGAGCTGATCGAAACGCGCGTGCGTCCCGCCGTCGCCAATGACGGCGGCGACATCGTCTATCGCGGCTTCGACAAGGGGAAGGTATTCCTCCAGATGCAGGGCGCCTGCGCCGGATGCCCCTCCTCCACCGCGACGCTCAAGAACGGGATCGAGCAATTGCTGAAACATTATGTTCCCGAAGTCACCGAAGTGAGAGCCGTCTGATGGGAACGCCGGTAAACGACGCCGCACTCGACACGCTGTTTCGCACCGCGCGCACTTATAACGGCTATCTGCCGGGCGAGGTGACGCCGACGGATATTGAGGCGATCTACGATCTGCTCAAGATGGGGCCGACATCGGCCAACCAGCAGCCCGCGCGCTTCGTCTGGTGTCTGTCGCAGGACGCGAAGGACAAGCTCGCCGATTGCGCGACTGGCACCAACCCCGACAAGATCCGCAAGGCGCCCGCCGCAGTGGTGATCGGCATGGACCTGAATTTTCATGAGGAGCTACCCTGGCTGTTCCCGCATACCGATGCGAAGAGCTGGTTCGAGGGCGACCCGGAAAAGCGTCGCGACCATGCGTTCCGCAACTCCTCGCTGCAGGGCGCCTATTTCCTGATGGCGGCGCGTGCACTGGGCTGGGACACCGGGCCGATGTCGGGGTTCGACCCGGCCAAGGTCGAGGCGGCGTTCTTTGCCGATCAGCCGAGCGTGCGGGTGAATTTCATCTCGACCTTCGGCAAGGGGGATCCCGAAAGCATCTTTGGCCGCTCGCCGCGCCCCGAGTTCGGGAAGTTCAACAGGATTGACTAGGACCCTCGTCATCGAAACCGCCACCGCCGCCTGTTCGGTCGCGTTGATCGAGGGCGGGGCGGTCATCGCCGATCGACACGAAGACGTGGGGCGCGGCCATGCGGAACGGCTGATCCCGATGGTCGCCGAACTGCCCGATGGCGGACGCGCAGGCCGCATCCTCGTCGATTGCGGCCCGGGCAGTTTCACCGGAATTCGGGTGGGGATTGCCGCCGCACGCGGGCTGGCGCTGGGCTGGGGGGCGGAGGCGCTCGGCTTCTCCTCGCTTCCGCTCATCGCTGCTGCCGCCTTTGCCGCCGATCCGGGTAGCGCGGAACTGGCGGTCGTTCTGGAAGGCGGGCATGGTGAGGTCTTCATGGCCGCCTATGACCGCCATCTCGCGCCAACCCTGGCCTTTGCCTCATTGAAGCCCGAGGCGGCGCTGGCGCTGCTCGGCGGGCGCGCGGCGGCGGGCAATGGCGTGCGGCATCTCGCCGCGCTCGACCCGTCGCTCGACCTGCGCCCGGCGCTGCCTCGCGCCGCCGACGCGATTCTGCTGCCACCAGCGCTGACGTCATTGCCGCCCCGCCCCATTTACGGTCGCGCGCCCGACGCAAAGCCGCTCGCCGCCGCATGAGCACGGCGCCCTGCCCGATCGAGATCGTTCAGGGGAGCGCCGCCGACCTGCCGCACGTCAATGCGATCATGGCCGAAGCGTTCGATCCCCGGTTCGGCGAAGCATGGACGCCCAGCCAGTGTCTGGGGATGCTGGCGCTCCCCGGCGTGTGGTTCGTCATCGCCTGGATCGACAACCAACCCGCCGGTTTTGCGCTGGCACGTACCGTGCTGGACGAGGGCGAGTTGCTGTTGCTGGCAATCCGACCGACCATGCGACGACGCGGGATCGGCACCGCATTGCTCCGCACGATCGTCACGCAAGCATGTGATCGCGGCGCCCGTTTTCTGCATCTCGAAGTGCGCAGCAACAACGACGCAGTCCGCCTGTATCGATCCGAAGGTTTCCAAAAGATCGGTGAACGCCGCGATTACTATCGCGGAAAGGACGGCAAATCATTCGACGCGCACACATTTTCAAAAACGATCGGATAAACCGCGCTGTTTGGGTAGTGCGGGGGTTGAAATACCCTCCGACAAGTTCGATAGCGCGCGGCAGCGGCCCGTAACTAGTACCCGTCGCGTATATTCGAAAGGATCGAAATGGACTCCCAGAACGACATGCAGGAAACGCTGATCACGCTGACCGCAGACATTGTCGCGGCGCATGTCAGCAATAACAGCGTGGCGGTTTCGGACCTCCCGCTGCTGATCGGCAACGTGCACAGTGCGCTCGCCAATTTGGGCAATGCGAAACCGGAGCCGGAAGCGAAGAAGCAGGAGCCCGCCGTTTCGATCCGCGCGTCGATCAAGCCCGATTATATCGTGTGCCTTGAGGACGGGAAAAAGCTCAAGATGCTCAAGCGGCATCTGATGACCCATTATCAGATGACCCCGGACGAATATCGCGCCAAGTGGAACCTGCCCGCCGACTATCCGATGGTCGCCCCCAACTACGCCGAACAGCGCCGCACGCTGGCAAAGAAGATCGGGCTGGGAACCAAGCGCCGCAAGCGCTGAGCATCGTTTGTCGGATGTGCCTTGGCGGTGCATCCGGTTGCGACACCGGCCCGCCCCACCCGGCTGCATAGCGGCAGCTTGATCGGGAGGCGCGGGCCGATGGCGTATCTCCGTGTGGCGCGCGAACCACACGTCCCCTTTTCCCCTGCTCCTGTTCCCGCTACAGCGGTGTCATGAGCCGCAAGATCGATCTCGAAGCGCTGTGCCATGAAAAGGGCCTGCGCATCACCGAACAGCGCAAGGTGATCGCGCGCGTCCTGTCCGAAGCGGACGACCATCCCGATGTCGAGAAAGTCTATGCCCGCGCATCGGCGATCGATCCGGGCATCTCGATCGCGACCGTCTATCGCACGGTACGGCTCTTCGAAGAGGCGGGAATTCTCGACCGGCATGATTTCGGCGACGGTCGCGCGCGCTACGAACCCGCGCCTGAAGCGCATCACGACCATCTGATCGACGTCGAGACGGGCAAGGTCATCGAGTTCGTCGACCCCGAGCTGGAACTGCTGCAAAAGCAGATCGCCGAGCGACTGGGCTATCGCCTGGTCGATCACCGGATGGAACTCTACGGCGTCGCCCTCGACCGCAAGAATTGATTCAGTGGCGACCGGCGTCGATCCCCGGCGCCACGACGCCGCCCGCGGCCTCCCCACCCGGCTGACCCGGGCCGAGGCTTTCCGTTTCTGGCGGCGGGTCGGACTGTTGCTGCTCGCGGTGCTCACCCATGTACCGATGCACTATCTCTGGCGGCTGCTGCGCCTCTCCTCCCCATGGCCCCGCTGGTTCCTGGGCCGAGCCGGGCGGATCGCGGGCGCGCGGGTGCAGGTGGTCGGCACGCCGCTCCGCCGCGACGTCTTTTACGTCTCCAACCATCTGTCCTGGATCGATATCCTGGCGCTCGGTGGCGCCAGCGGCACCGCCTTTGTCGCCAAGGCGGAGATCGGCGCATCGCCCATAGTCGGCTGGCTCGCCGGACTGAACCGGACGGTGTACGTCAAGCGCGAAAACCGTATGGGCGTGGCCGAACAGATCAACGCACTTCGCCTCGCCTTGGAAGAAAACTGGGCGATTACCGTGTTTCCGGAGGGGACCACCACCGATGGCAAGTCGCTGCTGCCCTTCAAGACCCCGATGCTGCGGGTGCTCGAACCACCGCCACCCGGCGTGATGGTTCAACCGGTGCTACTCGATTATGGCGATGTCGGGGAAGAGATTGGGTGGGTCGGCGAGGAGGGCGGGGTCAACAATGCCCGCCGCGTTCTGGCGCGCAAAGGCAGTTTCGAACTGCGCATTCAGTATCTCGAGCCGTTCGATCCCAGGGACTTCCCGGGCCGAAAGGCAATCGCAGCGGAGAGTCGACGGCGGATCGAGGCTGCGTTGGTCGAAGCACTGGGCGGACCGTTACGGCCATTTGCATGGGGCGTCGGCCCGATCAACTATCCTGGGCCACCGCCCGGCGAATAGCCTTAAGGTCAATAGTGGCGCGGCTTTGCCATGTTGCGCGCCATCTGCTCGCCCCGGCGCTGACAGGTCGCGGCAATGGTCGGGTAGGAAAGGTCGGTGTGGCGCGGCAGCACCTGTGCCATCGCCGCCTGGCATTGTGCCGCGCTTTGATACCGGACCGGCTCGATCCGCGCCTGTTGGCATTGATCCTGAAGATCGCCGCAGCCCATGATCGCCATCACGTAGAAAACGGGTTCCATCTGTCTCGCTCCTCGCCTTTCCTAACGGATGGCGATGGCGGTTTGTTTCATGCATCGTTGCATCGGCGCCTGCGCAGCCCCAGATTGCGGCAATGCCTCCCGATACTGCCCCTGTCGGCGGCGAACGCCCGATGTTCGCCACGCTCCGACGTTTTCTTCCCTATCTCTGGCCTGCCGGTGCGCCGGGGCTGAAGGCGCGCATCGTCGTTGCGCTGTGTCTCGTGCTGCTGTCGAAGGTGGTTCAGGTCTATGGTGCCGCCTTCGCGCTCAAGGCCGCGGTCGATGCGATGGCGATCGGAGAAACCGGCGCGGTGACCTTCGTCATTCTGATGGTTGTCGGCTATGCCGCCGCGCGGTTGTTCACGACCATCTTCGACAATCTGCGTAATACGGTGTTCGAGAAAGTGGGGCAGGAGGCCACGCGTAATCTCGCCATCGTCACCTTCCGCCACCTCCACCAGCTTTCGCTACGCTTCCACCTCGAACGCCGCACCGGCGCGGTGACCAAGGTGGTCGAACGCGGCACCAAAAGCATCGATTCGATGCTCTATTTCCTGTTGTTCAACATCGCGCCGACGATCCTCGAACTGGCGCTGGTGCTGCAACTGTTCGGCAGCAAGTTCGGCATGTGGCTGGTCGCGTCGACCCTGGCGATGGTCGTCATCTACATCGCCTTCACCCGCTGGGTCACCGACTGGCGCGCCAAGCTGCGCACGCAGATGAACGATCTCGATACCGGCGCGGTGGCCCATGCGGTGGATTCGTTGCTGAATTTCGAGACGGTGAAGTATTTCAACGCCGAGAAGCGCGAGGCGGATCGCTATTCCGCGGCGGTCGAGGCCTATGCCAGCGCCGCAGTGAAGAGCGAGAATTCGCTCGCCTGGCTCAACATGGGCCAGTCGCTCATCACCAATTTCATGCTGGGCGCGGGGATGGCGGTGGTCGCCTGGGGCTGGTCCACAGGAGACTTCACCGCAGGCGACGTCGTGTTCGTGTCGACCCTGCTCAGCCAGCTGTTCCGTCCGCTCGACATGCTCGGCTGGGTCTATCGCACGATCCGCCAGGGGGTGATCGACATGGGCGCGATGTTCGACCTGATCGACACCGATGCCGAGGTGAAGGACGCCCCCGGCGCCCCGGCGCTCCGCGTCGATCGCGGCGAGGTGCGGTTCGAGGATGTCCGATTCGGCTATGACCGCGACCGCGAAATCCTCAAGGGCATCGATCTGGTCATCACGCCGGGGCAGACCGTCGCCGTGGTCGGCCCGTCCGGCGCGGGCAAGTCGACGCTCGCGCGTATCCTCTACCGTTTCTACGACCTCACCGGCGGGCGGGTGACGATCGACGGGCAGGATATCTCGCAGGTGACGCAGGCGTCCTTACGCGCAGCGATCGGCATCGTGCCGCAGGATACGGTGCTGTTCAACGACACGGTCGGCTACAACATCGCCTATGGCCGCGAAGGGGCGAACGCCGACGAGGTGGCACAGGCCGCGCGCGGAGCCGCCATCGCCG
Organism: Sphingomonas suaedae; assembly: GCF_007833215.1. NCBI lineage: Bacteria > Pseudomonadati > Pseudomonadota > Alphaproteobacteria > Sphingomonadales > Sphingomonadaceae > Sphingomonas > Sphingomonas suaedae. The sequence goes on along the minus strand of NZ_CP042239.1, from coordinate 3,393,928 downwards.
GCTTCATCGAATCGATGCCCGACGGCTACAGCACCCGCGTCGGCGAGCGCGGCCTGAAGCTCTCAGGCGGCGAAAAGCAGCGCGTTGCCATCGCGCGGACGCTGCTCAAGAACCCGCCGATCCTGATCCTCGACGAAGCGACCAGCGCGCTCGATTCGCGCACCGAGGCGGAAATCCTCGACACGCTGGAGGCGATCGAACGCGGCCGCACCACCATCGTCATCGCCCACCGCCTGTCGACCGTGGTCAACGCCGACCGCATCGTGGTGCTGGAGAATGGTCAGATCGCCGAACAGGGTACGCACGCCGAGCTGCTGGAGCAGCGCGGGATCTACGCCGAAATGTGGGCGCGCCAGCAGGCCGAGCGGGAGGCGGTGGCTGAGGCTGCCGAATAGCGCTCAGCCGAGATACCACCAAAAGCCGGCGACGATGGCGAGGATGGGAGCAACCACGGCAAGAATGAGCGCGAATAGCCACGCGACGATCCGACCGTAGCGGTCTTCGAGCCGTTCGACGACCTCGCAAACGAAGTCGAGCAGCGCCACCATCTCACCCGAACTCGACCGCCTCGAACCGCACCGGCCGCCCGTGTGCGCTGTTCGCCAGCTGCCCGTCCCACATCACCTTGCGCCCGCGGATGATCGTCCCGATCGGCTTGCCGGTGAGCTGGTCCCCGGTGAATGGCGACCAGCCGCAGCGCGACGCCAGCCAGCTTTCCTCGACAGTCCACTGTTTCTTCAGGTCCACCACGGTGAAATCCGCGTCATACCCCGGCGCAATCCGCCCCTTGCCGACCAGCCCGAACACCCGCTGCGGGCCCGCGCTGGTGAGATCGATCAGCCGCTGGAGCGTCGTCCGCCCTTTGGCGACATGGTCGAGCAGCAGCGGCAGCAATGTCTGCACCCCCGGCATCCCGCTCGGCGACGCGGGATAGGGCTTGGCCTTTTCCTCGATCGTGTGCGGCGCATGATCCGACCCCAGCACATCGGGCACGCCCTGGTTGAGCCAGTGCCACAGCCCGTCGCGATGCGCCGCTGAGCGGATCGGCGGATTCATCTGCGCATAGCTGCCCAGCCGCGGATACGCGTCCTCGGCCGCCAGCGTCAGGTGCTGCGGCGTCACCTCGCACGTCGCGATGTCCTTGTGCTGGCTCAGCAATTCCAGCTCGGCAGGCGTCGTCACATGCAGCACATGGATACGCCGCCGCGCCTCCCGCGCCAGCTTCAGGATGCGCCGCGTCGCCAGGATCGCGCTCTCATCGTCGCGCCACACCGGATGGCTCGACGGATCGCCCGCCACCCGCTCGCCCTCGCGGTCGTTCATCCGGAATTCGTCCTCGGCATGGATCGCGACGCGACGATGCCCGCTCGCCAGCACCCGCGCGAGGTTCGTGTCGTCCGACACCAGCAAATCGCCGGTCGAGGCGCCCATGAAGATCTTCACCCCCGCCGTGCCGGGAATGCGCTCCAGCTCGGCGAGATGCTCAGCATTATGGTTGGTCGCCCCGACGTAGAAGGCATGGTCGCACCACATCCGATCCCGAGCCCGCGCGAGCTTGTCGTTCACCGCATCGGCGCTGTCGGTATTGGGCTTGGTGTTCGGCATCTCGAACACCGCGGTCACCCCGCCCAGCACAGCCGCGCGGCTCCCGGATTCCAGATCTTCCTTGGCTTCAAGCCCCGGCTCGCGGAAATGCACCTGTGTGTCGATCACCCCCGGCAACACGTCCAGCCCGGTACAGTCGATCGTCTCGCCCGCATCCCCCGCCGCACCGATTGCGACGATCTTCCCGTCCCGCACGCCGACGTCGAGCCTTGCCGGGCCGGCGGGCAGATGTACCGTGCCGCCAACGAGTTTCAGATCGAACGTCGCCATCTCAGCCTCTTTCGCTTGCTTGGCGTACCTCCTACCTGTTCGCCATGAGTGATGCCACCCTGCCCAACCCGACCCTTTTGGCCGATCGCGCCCTGATCCGTGTATCCGGCGAAGATGTGCGCGGCTTCCTGCAGGGGCTGGTAACGCAGGACATGAACAATGTCCGCCCCGGCGCGCCGCTCTGGGCCGGCCTGCTCTCGCCACAGGGCAAGGCGCTGTTCGATTTCATTCTCTGGGATGCGGAGGGCGCATTCCTGCTCGATTGCGAAGCGGAACAGCGCGACGCGCTCATCCGCCGTCTGTCGATCTACCGCCTGCGCCGGCCGATTGCGATCGAGCCTGTCGAGGGCGGCGTGCACTGGTCGCCAACACCCGGGCGCGGCGATCCCGATCCGCGCCTTGCCGAGCTTGGCTGGCGCTGGCTCGGGGAGGCCATGGGCGATGCCGCGATAGGCTGGCTGGAGCACCGCCTGCGTCTTGGCGTGACCGAGGGCGTTGGTGAACTCGGCCAGGACAAGACCCTCTGGCTCGAATGCAACGCCGCCGAACTGAACGGGGTGAGCTTCGCCAAAGGCTGCTATGTTGGTCAGGAAAACACCGCGCGGATGAACTGGCGCGCCAAGATCAACCGTCGTCTGGTGGTCGCCCCGCTCGGCGACCCAGGCGACCGCACCCGCGCGACCTATCCGGAGCTCGGCCTGATGGTCGAACATCGCCGCGTCGAAGCGATGGGGGATGCGCTCATTCCCGACTGGCTCGCCACAGCTACCGCATCAAATACCTGACCATATCAGCCCGCCGGGCAGATCGAACGCCGCATAGTCCACCTGGAGCACGCGCCGCCGCCGCGGCACCGCCGCCGCTTGCGACGCGTGCAGGATAGGCGTCGCATAAAGCCAGATGTCCCCCGTCCACGCAGTGCAGACGTGAACGCCGCAGTCCTTGACGACCGCGTCGATCGTGTCTTCGCGGACCAGGCCGACGCGATGCGAACCGGGCGCAATCAGCAGCGGCGCATTGTCGGCAGGCACGTCGTCGAGATGGATACGGATCGTTACCATGCGCTCCAGCACTGCGATGGGCGGCGCGACGTGAAGCAGGCCCGACTTGACCGTCCACGGGCCAAAGCCCGCAACGTCTCGCCTTTCCCGGACGCAGATCGTTCGGTCCTGATGCCATGCAAGCGACCAGTTGGTCGGCGCACTCTTGTCGAAAAGAAGTGCGCGAACGGGGCGAGAGAGGCCACCCGCGAAACCTGCCACCGTCGCTGCGATCGCGCCGCCCGGCTCGAGCAACGCCGAGAGCCCTGGCGTGCCGTGAATCCGCAATCCGGGCTGGTCGCGGGGAAGCGTCGCAATCGCCCGCTCGATCTCCCCGCACAGCGGCAGGGCGACGGCGTCAATGCGCTCGGCGCCATGCGAAGCGAACCACATCGGATCGGACCGACGGACCAATCCTGATTGGGGCGCGGAAGCGATCATCCCACGATCTGAACGCCTCGCCCTGCGTCGTGCAAGCGCTTCAGGGCATCGCGCCCTAAACCGCAAAGAAAAAGGGAGGCCGGTTTCCCGACCTCCCCAAATCTTGTCGATCCACAGAGTGGACCGCGTGGCTTACATGCCCGAACCCGGACCGTAAGTGATTTCCACGCGGCGGTTCTGCAGCTCGCGCACGCCGTCGGCAGTATCGACACGCGGTCGGCTTTCGCCGAACGCTTCCGAGCTGATGACGCCGTCTGGAATGCCGCGACCCGACAGATACGCACGGACCGAGTCCGCACGACGCTGCGAGAGGCCGACATTGTAGCTGGCTGCGCCCGAACGGTCGGCGTGACCGGCAAGCATGACCTGAGCGTTGCCGCAATCCTGATAGGCCGAGATGGCGTTGTCGAGGATGCCCGCTGCTTCCGGCGTGATGTCCGACTTGTCCCATTCGAAGAAGACAATGTACGGCCCCGGGGTGCACACCACCGGCGGCGGCGGAGGCGGAGGGGTCGGAGCCGGCGGCGGCGGCGGCGGGGGCGGCGGAGGCGGCGGGGGCGGCGGTGCAGCCGGCTCGCCAAAGTTGAAGGTCACGCCACCCAGCAGGCTGTGCGAGCGGAAGCCACCGTCGAAGGTGCGGCCCGTCACATCGACCAGGCGGACATTGTCCGCGTTGAAGAAGCGATACTTCAGCGTCACGTCGATATTGTCGGTGACGGCCTGACGCAGACCCGCAATCGCCTGCCAGGCGAAGACGGTGTCGGAATCGTCGAGGAACGACCCATAGGTGTTCAGCGCATAGTCGGCCTTGACGCGGGCAACGCCGACGCCACCGCCGACAAAGCCCTGAATGCCGTCATCGTCACCGAAGTCGAGCATACCGTTGACCATGAAGCTCAGCGCGCTGGTGGTGCCGCCGGCATAGTCGTAATTGCCCGAGGGCATTGCGACCAGTGCGCCTCCGGACGTGTAAGCCGGAGTCGTCAGCGACGAGCTATAGGCATCAAGGCCTGCACGACGATAGCTGACTTCGGCCTCGGCACGGAACCCGCCGAAATCGTAGCCGATCGTACCGCCGACATCCCAGCCGGTGTCGTTATCGGCAACGCCACCGTCGGTAACGGTTCCGATGTCATAATCGATGTCTTCGACGATCATCGCGCCGCCTTCAACGCCCACATACCACGCATCGTCGCGGGCGAGGGCGGGCGTGCTCAGAGCGGTCGAAGCAAGTGCCAGAGTTACGGCCAGCTTCCGCATCTTAATCCCCTTTCTTAGGTTGCCACTTCGGACAGCGCTAACTTCCTAACCGCTGGAAAGTTTCCGCGCAAGCGAACAAAATCCGGGGACTGTTGCCGTAACGTCACAGTCAGCCGCCAGCGATCAGTCCGTGCGCGCGAAGCGCATCCAGAACGGCATTAATCGCCGATCGCGCCTCCGCGTCAATAGTGGTTCCAGCTTCGGGCGCGGGAATCGCCGCAGCCTGCGGTCCCACCACCTGAATGCCGCCGACTTCCACCCGCTCCGCGACAAGGGTCCCCAATCGCCATTCCCCATCGCGAAAACGGGCATAAAGCCCCCCGCTATCCACCCACACAGTCATTCCTGGAGTCGGCGCGACGAATCGCCACCCGCCTTCGGTCCATGCCGCGATCTCCGACGGGTGACCGCTCCATGCGTCCAGGGGCGCGGCGCCGACAATCCACGCCTCGCCGACCTGCGGCTCGGCCGGGGGGGCATCGACAGCGATGTCGATCACCCCGGCGTGGAGCAGGATATCGATGATCGTCAGTGCCTCATTGTGGAACACTTCCTTTTGCGCCTGCCCTGCGTGCAGCATCGGCAACGCGAATCGCGTGCTGTGGTTCATCGCTCACTCCGGTTCGATATCGAGGACAAGAATTGCGGCGCGCGACAGGCCGTGATCGCCGGCCTGCCTGACCTCCACGGTAAGTTCCCCGGGGTCGGAGATCCCAGGCGACAGCATCAGTTCGGGCACGTCGGTCATCACCAACTGCTCGGGGAGGCCTGACGGCAGGAGTCGCACCTGATAGCGTTCGACGCTCTCGCCCAGCGGCGCATCGGCCCCATCGCTCCAGCGCCATCCAACCCGGCTCCGCCGAGTCCAGCGCAGCCTGCACCCTCCCTCCGCCGAACGTTCGGCACGCAGCGCGACGGGAGCCGGCGGAGTGATGGACCGACCGGTCACAAGAACATGGGCCTCCACCGCATCGGGATCGCCCACGCCGGTCGCCATGATCGTCACCGTCGCACCTGCTCCCGCCAGCCCGTCCAGCGTCACCAGCGTCGCCGCCTCGATCAGCACGAATCGGTCCCCGACCACGCCGGTTCCGATCGCCTCCTCCGTTCCGCGTCGTCCCCGCCACAGGCCGCTCAGCGCCCATCGCCCGCCACCCAGCGGCTCGGCATGGGCAAACTGGATCAGCTCCTCGCCCACCAGCGCCAGATTGCCCCCCGCTGCCAGCGCATCGGGATCGGCATCGCTCAGCACCATCTCCTGATGCGCAAGATCGACCACCAGCAGCGACCGGCGATCCTCGATCGCCGCGCTCGCCGCTCCGGCAGGGCTCGCTACCGTGCCGATCACCGCAGGCTGAACCGTCGCTCCGGCCGCCTCCCAGCGCACCCCGCCGTCGATGCTCGTCGCCAGCACGGCCTTGCGCCAGCCCGGAGCGTCGCCGCACGCCGCGACCAGCACCCGCGCCGCGCTCGACGCGCCATCGGCCAGCGGCGGCAGCTCGAACGCATGAAGGATTGTTTGCCCCTGCGCGACATCGGGCGCCCCGATCACCCGGCCCGGAACCGCTGGTCCCGCCAGCGCAGGCGGAGCGATCGGCGTCAGCTGGAGCTGCACCTCTTCGGCTTCGACCAGCGTCTCGACCACGCGCCAACGCCCGCTCTCACCTTCGATCGCCACCCGCGCACCCGGCATGATCGCCAGCCCCTCCCATCCGGTCACCACCGTCCGCCGGGTGCGGTCGGCATCGGTCCGGGTCAGCGCGCCCTGCGCCAGCTGCTTTGCCGCCTGGGCCGACAAGGCAGCGGGGAGCTCGATCCGTAACTCACGGTCCTGCCCCACGCCCCAGCTCGCGATCTGAACCCCCGCCTGATAGTCGCGCGCCGGATCATAGTGGCTCAACGCCACCCGCCGCACCGCCCGATCGGGAGTCGCGATGCTCCGCCGCTCCCGCCCCCGCACGCCCGCGCCTCGGTCGCGCACCGTCACCGCCGCCCCATCCCCCGCCGCGATGGCAAGCTGGCCGCCCGCAACGACCGGCCACCCGCCGCACGCCTGCGCCAGCGGCTCGACAACCCCGCGCATCGATCCGCCATAGGCCGAAAAGCCGCCGATCGCCGGCCCGCCCTCGCCCGCTCGCACCGCCCCGCGCGAGACCTGCTCGATCACCGCCCCCGCGCTCACCGGACCCGCATCGGCGCTCACCTCAAAGGTTAGCGATGGAATCCGGTTGCCATAATCGGCCAGCTCCAGGTCCTCGAACACCGCATAGGCGATGCCGCGGTGCGCGGGTGCGACAGCGATGCCCTCGGCCGACGCGATCAGCGGATCGACCGCCTGATCCTCTCCCCCAAGGTGTAGGCGGAACCCGGTCCGCGCCTTCCAGTCCCCCGCCGCGCCGCGCAACAGCTTGCCGTCCGCCCAGATCCGCCCCACCGACAGTATCGGCCGCGCGGACAGCGCCACCGCGAACGAGGCGGTGTAGCTATAGCTGGTCACCGTCGGCCGCCCCTTGCCGCCCTCGCGATGGCGATGCTCGACCAGGTCGGTCGCCCAGATCACGCTCCCCGCCACCCGCATCGTCCCGAACAGCTGCGGGATCGGCGTGCCATAGCTCGATGTCTGCAGCGCCAGCTCGGTGAGCCGCGGCCCCTCACGGCCCCTGGGCTTGAACAGCAGTTCGCGATCGACGGTCTGCCCGACCAGCCCGCCCAGCATCGCGCCGATCGGCCCGCCGAAAATCCCGCCGACCGTGGTCAGTACCAATGTCGCCATCTCAGTGCTCCCGCCGCCACCGCGCCAGTTCCGGCCATGGCGGCACGCCCGGCCGCTCGACCACACGGCGCAGCCCGGCATCGGCGTGGATCACGCCAATCTCGCTCGCGATTCCCAGATGCAGCTGCCCCGCCCCGGCGCGGAACAGCACCAGGTCGCCCGGCCGCGCATCCCCGGCGCGCACCAGCCCCGCCGCGCACACCACTGCCGCGATCCGCTCCGCCGATCCCCCGCGCAGCGCATAGCCGCGCGGTACCTGTGCCCCATAGGCAAGCCCCGCCAGCCCGACACAATCCAACCCATGCGCGACATCGCGCCCATGCAGCCGGAACCGCGCGCCGATCGCGCCGCGCGCCAATTCGAGCGCGCTCATGCCCCCGGATATCGCGTCAGAAGATCGATCCCCGGCAGATAGGGCTCGCCCCGAAAGTTCGCCGCGTTGTCGAACCGCCCCGCGCAGGTCGCGATCGACTTGTCACACCCCTCGCTCACCTCGACCATCGCCCCCAGCGGATCGAACCGCGGCGGACGTCGCAGCGTCACCTGCGCACCCGCTGACAGCGCCACCGTATCGCCCAGCCCGCAATTGCCCCCGCTCATCCAGCGCAGCCGCCCGCCGCCCCATCCGCCCGGCACCGGCTCGCTGGCGTCCAGCGTCAGCACGGCCCCGTCCGCTGCCAGCACCCGCGCCAGCACCCGCCGCCCCGCCATCGCCACGCGGCAGCGCGCATCCCCCAGCTCCGCACGGCACTCCGCCGACGTCGCCTCGACCACCGGCGCCTCCAGCGCCGCCGCCACGCCGCGCAGCTCGGCGGTCAGCGTCCCGTCGCGCAGCTCGACCGCGCCGATCGTGCCCTCGCCCAGCGGCATGGCATCGACCGGATCGCTCCAGTCGACCGCGAACAGCACCACCCGCGCCCCGTCCCATCGCCCGGCGAGCAGATCGGTCTCGCCGATCGCCGCCCCGCTCAACGCGCCGGTCACGTCCATGCTGTCGGCATCGAACGCCGCGCTGCGCCGCACCGCCGACGGCGTCATCCCCGGCGCCGCACGATAGCGAAAGCCGTCGACGGTCAGGTCGCGATCATGCGCGGTGAGCCCGATCGCCACCCCGTCCCGCCGCTCGATCCGCCAGCAATAGGCGATCGTCGCAAGCGGCTCGTTGAGCCATGTCATATCTTTTCTCCGCTTGATCCGATGGGTGCGACCAGCCAGTCTCGGCCCCATGACCGTAGCCACCACGACGCTCTGGCGCCCTGTCGGCCCCGCCGAACTGGACCTGATCCGTCAGTCGGACATGCGGGCATTCCCGCCCCGGCTTCCCGAGCAGCCGATCTTCTATCCCGTGGTGAGCGAGGAGTATGCGATCAAGATCGCCCGCGACTGGAACGTGCCCGAAAGCGGCTCGGGCTTCGTGACCCGCTTCGCGGTGCGCAGCGATTTCCTCGCCAAATACCGGATCGAGGAAGCGGGTGGCCGCGCGCACCGCGAATACTGGATTCCCGCCGAGGATCTGCCCGCGTTCAACGCGGCGATCGTCGGCGAGATCGCGGTGACGCACCGCTCTCCCTAATCCTCGCGGACCTCGATCAGCGGCACGCTCGGCGCCGCCCCCGCCATGAAGGTCGCCCGGTTCACGCTCAGCGAATCCTCGGCAAAGCGCACCGGCACGTCGAACCGGAACCCGGCGGTCACCACCGCACCCTCGCCCGGCGGATCGTCGAACACGACCACTCCGCCGGCGCCCAACTCGAACGCCACGGTCTCCTCGCCGTCCAGCGCGGCCCGCACGCTGCCCGCGACCGGTCGGGTGATCCGCCGCACCACCCCGCCATAATGTTTCACCAGCGCGAACGCCTGGGCCTCGCCATCGCCCCCGCCCAGCAGCTGGTCGCTCGCCCCCGGCTCGCCGCCATCGTTCGAGCAATCGTCGAACGGGTCGCGCAGCCGGAACGCCCGCGCCGGCCCCATCCGCGCGCGATAGAAGGCCAGCAGCCGCTGGATATCCTCCTCGCTCCGTACCCCCGGCCCGACATCGTAGCGGGTTCGCGCCTGCGCCCAGGCGGCGTTGCGCGCCTCATGCCCGCCCGCACTCGTCAGGATCGCGGTCGACACCTCGGGCGCGACCTCCGCCTCGCGCCCCAGCGCGATCGGGAACAGCACATCGTCGAAAGCCTGCACGTCTTCCTCCTGATCGAATGTCACGAACCCGTCGCGGATCACCTGCGGCAGCGCCCAGATGAACGTCGCCGCCACCCCGCGCCGCCGCGCCGCGTCCGCCGCCTCGGCGATCCCGCGCCACTGCTGCGCATCCTCCGGGTTCAACACGAATCCCGCGAAATAATGCTGCCGCTCGACCGGATAGCCCAGCCGCTCTTGCGCCAGCGCCACCCCGCGCGCGCTCGCCACGGCATTGCCCGCCGCTGCCCAGTCATAATCCTCGAGCTGCAGCACATCGAAGGCGGGCGACGCCCAGCCGACCGGCAGGTTCGCGCGCTTGAGCTCGGGCGCCGCACGGTCCAGCACCGTGGGGAGGTAGGCGAGCAACAGCGTCACCGCGTCCGGCGCCACCGCCCGCACCGCCGCACACAGCGCCGCCGTCGATGCCGCGAGCAACGCCCCCGCCGCATCCAGCACTGCGGTATCGGGCGCGCCGCGCACATTCTGCTCGGGCGGATCGCCCAGCACCGCGCGCGCGGCATCGTCATGGATGCACAGGCGGCCATCGCCCATCACCCACCACCATGGCTCGCCGACCTGGAATTTCACCGCCAGCCCCGCGCCCTGCGCGATCCCGACGAACGCCGCCGCCACCGCCTGAAGATACCCCATCGCCCCGCCATGCGCTGGGGAGAGCAGCGCCGATGGCGGCTCCCACCCGGTCAGCGCGGGCGACCCGTCATGCGCGCGCTGCTTCCAGTCGTTCCAGCAATGCGCGTCGAACAGTTCGTAGCTCAGCGACCAGATCACGCCGAACCCGAGGCGCCTGGCCCGCTCGGCAAAATCCGCGTGCCACGCCGCGCACGGCGCATTGAGCACCCCGCCGGCAAGGCTCGCATAATAGCCGCCGCCCAGCGGCTCGAGCCGGAAATAATGGCTCATCCCGACATAATGGACGATGTCCCCGCGATAGCCGAGCTGGAGCGCGTTGCGCAGCAGCCGCGCGGGCGTGAGGTGATAGCTGTCGTCATAGCCGCTACAGATCGACAACCCATGTTCGGGCACCACGACATCGCTGATCGCCAGCACCGCGCCCGGTCCGCTCACCGCGATCTGCGACAGCTCGACCCACCCCTCGACCGGCGCCGCCAACGCCGCGTCCACACCCGTATAGCCCGGCGGCACCAGGCTCACGAACATCCGGTCGACATCCCCCGCCCACACCGGGTCCGCCTCGGCGGGCAACAGAAACCCGCCCGCCACGCTGGCAAAGTCGATCGTGACGACGCAATCCTCCGCCGTCCCCTGCGCGTAGTTCCACAGCCGCACATACCAGGCACGCGGCGCCCCCGCCGCATCGCGCCCCTCGATCGTCAACACCGGGCCGTTGACCGCGTCCAGCGCCAGCACCCCCAAGGATCGCCACCGAAACGCCAGCCGACACCCGCGATAATCGCGGCTGGTTTCATAGGCGAGCAGCGGATGATCGTGCCGGTCCTCCGACTCCCAGATCAGCCCCGCCAGATCGTCCTGCCGATAGAACACCGCATCCACGCGCAATGCGTCCGGCGCAGTTGTGACGACGCTCGCCATCATCGGCCGCGGAAAATTGACCGTCCAATAGGCAGGGTCGAAGCGCGTCAGCACACCCGCCTCCTGCACCGTGCGCTCGCGCGCCAGCCAATAGGTCACAGCCTTCTCCTTGTGATACGACTTGCCCGAATGGAGGTTCGATGCTGATCAGTCTGATTCTGCTCGCTGGCGCGTGCTCAGTGCCGACATGTCCGTCGGCGCAGGAACTGGCTGAGGCGGTAAGGGTCTGGCGCGAGATCGAGGCGCAAGAGAAGCTCAACCGGGACTGCTTAGAGTGCCTCATGACCGCACGTGTCATTCGCGCGACCCGGATATCGCGCGTCCATTGTCGTCCACCTGAAGAAGACGAGACCGCAGCGACATGCAGAATCACTCTGCATTATCACGATCGCGGCACGCTCCACGCGATCGTGGAAGTCGTGAAAGAGGACGAAGCATGGAGCGTCCGCAGCGGACATGCCATTTTCGAAAAATAGCTAATCCACCCCGCTGAGCGCCGCCTTCACCGCCCGCGCCACCTGCCGGCTCGATTGCCGCAGCGCCCCTGCCGCCTCCCCGCCGCCCGGCGCATGGATCGTGATCGCCACCCGCACGTCGCGCCCGCCGCCCGGCATCGGCACCTCGACCCGCCCGCTCGCGGTCGGCACGAACAGCTCCGGCCCGCGCTCGCCGACGACATAGGGGCGCCCGGGCGCCACCGGCCCACCGGTCGCTCGTCCCGGCAGCCCGAACAGCCCGCCGATCAAGCCGCCCAGGCCCCCGCTGCCAAAGATCGCGCCCAACCCGCCGCGCACCGCGTCCGCCGCGATCTCCGCGAGCATCTGGTTCGCCATCCGCTTCAGATCCTCGAACCCCAGCTTCCCGGTCCGTACCGCACGCAACAGCGCCGTCTCGATCCCGCGTCCCGCCCGGTCGGCTCCCGCCTGCAACGGCCCGTCGATCGCCCCGCGCATCTCCGCCACGTCGCGCGCGAACCCCTGCGTGTCGGCGCGCACGCTCACCACCAGCCGCTCGATTTCCTCATCCATCGGGATATGCCTCCATCAGCTTCGCGATCGTCTCGCGGTCCGGCGGCGCGACCGCTTCGCCCATCACCGCCCGCACCAGCGCCATCAGTTCCGCCGGCGTCGCGCGCCAGAACGCCTCGGGCGCCCAGCCGAACGCCACCCCCGCCTGCCCCGCCAGCAGCGCGGCGCGCTCGGCAAATTCCTCCCCGGCACGGGGCGGGGGACCGTGCGCAGCACGGTGGAGCGGGCCCGCCCCACGCGACGCGCTCACCGTCCCGCCAATATTTGCCCGATCAGCACGCGCAGCGCCGGGGTCGCCGCGGCAAGTCCCCCCGCCGCCACCCCCTCGCCGAACGCCTCACGAGTCAGCCCCTCTGGCCGATCCTTCAGGCAATGCCAGAACAAAGCCACCATCTCGCCCAGCGTCAGCCGACCCTCCGCCGCCCGCTCGACCAGAGCGAACAGCGGCCCCAGCTCCTGCTCCGCCGCGACCAACGCGGCAAAGCTCGGCCGCAGCACCAGCGCCCCCCCCGCCACCCGGATCGCCGCCTCGCCGCGCGCGGGATTGGCGCTCATGCCGACACCACCGGCCCGGAGCTTTCGAGGCTCAGCGTGTACGAACGCTCGCCATTGAAATCCCCGGCATAGTCCAGCCGCGTGACCAGGAACCGCCCGGTCATCGTCTCGCCGCTCTCGAAGCTCAGCCGATAATCGTCGAGCACCCCGGCCAGCGCATTCCCCTTGATCCGCGTCTCCGCCGCCGATCCCGTGAAAACGCCGGCCGCCGACACGCTCACCGACCGCAACCCCGCGCCGGACAGCAATTCGCGCCACCCGCCCGAATCCTTCGACGTGATCGCCACCGCCTCGCCATTGACGCTCAGCTGCGTCGTCCGCAGCCCCGCGACCGTCGCATAGGCCACCGGCGTCCCACCATCGCCCACCTTCAACAGGAACGCGCTTCCCTTCTCCACCGCCATTTGAAGTCTCCCTATTGCTTATGGCACCTGCCCGCTCCCCCACCCGGCCACCCAGCGCCAGCATCCTATGGGTGGCCGGGTGGGGGAGCGGGCAGGTGCGGGACCGATCAGTTCACCCGCAGCATCCGCACGCGAAAATCGCTCGTCGCCACCCATCCGTCGCCTCCGCGGATGATCCGGCTGCGCACCAGCTGCAGCGTCACGATCCGCCATCCACCGGGCAGGCCCCCGTCCATCGCCATCAGCGCATCCTCCGCCGCACTCGTCAGCGCGCGCAGCCGCCCCGGCCGCTCGCCGCGGTCGACCAGCCCGATCTCGATCCGTCCCTCGCGTCCCGCCATGTCCTTGGTCGACCAGTCCGCCAGCAGCGGCTCGTCGACCACCGCATGGGGCAGCGCCGCGCGTACCGGCGGCGCATCGAACACGCCCACCCCCTCCAGCGCATCGCTCAGCGCGGCGACACAGGCCGCCTGCAACACCTCGCGCGCGCTCATCGGATCAGCCCCGCGATCCAGCGCAGCGCCGGCTCGCGCAGCATCCGGGCCACCGCACCGCGCCCCGTCACGACGACCGCATCGTCATCCACGCTCACCGCCTCGGTCAGCTCGTCGCGCAGCGCCACCGCGACCCGCTCGCGCATCCGCTCCGCCGCCCGCGCACCGATCCGCCGGGCCTGGTTCTCCAGCGCGCTCATGCCGCCCGCCCTCCGGCCAGCCGCATCCGCCGCCATGGTCGCCAAAGCGCAGTCACCACGGCCGGCGGCTGCGCACCCCTCGCCTCGAACAGATGCGCCGCCAGCAGCACCACGCCCTGCGCCACTGGCGGCGGCAGCCCGGCCCAGTTATCGGCGAGTCCCGCTTCATAACTGACAGCGACCCGCGCTTCGCCCGCAGCGGTCACGCGGACCCAGCCCTCACCCCGCGCATCGATGTCGATCGCATAGCCCCCTGCGGAAGCTGAATGAGTTGTATAAGGTATTGATCTAGATAGGTAATGGGAAGACGCCGCCGCTGGATACCATCAGAGATACCATCAAATTTTGGCGACGAATTGATCCAGCTTAGGACGCTGCCTGCTGGCATCGTGCCAGCAGCAGGCCTAGCGAACTGGCACCGATGCCCCGGCATAAGGATCATAAGGTACTGGCGAGGGCGTCACGATCGGAGCGGGCGGGGCCAGCGCAATCGGCTCTGCGGCGCGAGTACCGCTAGCATCCCCAAGCCGCATCAACCCAGCAGCGATGGTGGGCGCACCAAAGAGAACAAAGCAGCCGAGCACGACCGTAGCTCCGCGGCGCAGATCAATCCGTCCGGTGAGCATCCCAAGTCCGATCCATGCGATCGCGATCACCGCAATGGTTGTCGCGAGTGTCCCGAGAAGCGTTCCCTGTATCCACTCCGCAGCGGTCACCAGTGCGCTGGTCGAGGGGCCGGAGAGCGGGTCTCCCATCAGCCTTGAGCTCCAAGCATCGAGCGCAGTGCGACCTGCGACACATATCTGCGTCCGCTGGACCGCGAGAGCTGTACGTAGACGTCGATCGTCGAACGCACATAGTGATGGACGTCGGCGCGGCTGAGCTGTGTACCGGCCTGGAGCACCAGCAGCGCGATCTGTTCGATCGCGCCATGGGGGCTGTCGGCATGGACGGTCGTCATGGATCCGGGATGCCCGGTATTGACCGCGCGCAAGAACGCGAGCGCTTCATCGCCGCGTAGCTCGCCAAGAATGATCCGATCTGGGCGCATGCGAAGTGAGGCAGCGACCAGATCGTTTGCGGTGACCCGCGCTTCACCAAGCTCGCTACGTGCGGCGAGAAGTCCAACCGAGTTCTGGTGCGTAGCCCGAAGCTCCGGCGTATCCTCGATCAGGATCAGCCGCTCATCTGACGGCACCTCGCGCAGAAGCGCGTTGAGGAACGTGGTCTTGCCGGTGGAGGTCCCGCCGGACACGAGGATATTCTTTCGGGCGCGGACGGCGGTGCTCAGTGCCCCGGAGATGTCGCCCGCTTCGACAAGCGCGGCGATCCGCTGATCGTCCGCATTCTCGGCCTCCGCGCCGGTCTGAGTCGCATCGAACGCGCCCGTCGCGAGATAGTCGTCGAGCGTCAGATCGGGCGACACGTGCTTGCGGATCGCCAGCACCACGCCGTCACGGGTTGCGGGCGGCGCCACGATTTGGACACGGGCGCCGTCTGGCAATGTCGCCGAGAGCAATGGATGTTCCCGGCTGATGCCTTGATGTGCCAGCGCCGCGATCTGGCGCGCCAGGCGCCCGAGCGTCACTTCATCCAGCAATGGCGCATCGTCGCGCTCGATCGCGCCGCCGCTGGATTCGGCCCAGATTTCGTGGGGCCGGTTGACGTAGATGTCGGTCACATCCGGGCGCGTCAGGGCCTCGCCAAAAGGCGCGAGGTAGCTCAGTAGATAGACTTGGCCTCGCGGGGATGCCGCAGTCATCGACGGTTCTCTGCGCCAGTAAAGTCAAGATCGCGCGCGACGAACACACTGATGCTCGTCCCAGGCTTGACGGTCAGCGTCGGCGTGATCTGCTGCGGCTGCACTGCCTGCGCGGTCACATTGGCGCCCGGCAGCGCTATGACGGTCTGAGCACCAGCTTCGCGCGAAGCGATATTCACGCCGATATCGAGGGCAGATTGCAGGATCGCCCCGCTAAAACGTTCCCAGAAATGCGTGTTGACCTTTGCGCGCACCCCTGTGCGACCCAGCGTATCGGCGACCGGCGACTGGATCGCGATGGTAACGCCGTCGGGACGGATGAGGCGGGTCCAGGTAATGAGCGCGCGTTTTTGCCCCGCGCCGTTGTCGGAACCATATTCGCCGATGAGGCGGCTGCCTCGAGGGATCAGCACCTGCGTGCCATCGAACCCGCGCACGTCGCGCGAGACGATCGCCCGCGCAAAACCGGCGCGGGTCGAGTCGAGAGCGGACTCGAGCACCGCAGGGATGAGTGTTCCTTGCAGGATGGTGTTTGCGCGATTGGCGAACGCGCCAGCGCGCGCGCGATTGGTGTTCATCGCGGGTGCAGCCGCCGTTCCTCCTTGTCGTGGCGTTCCGGCGGCGTCGGACGTGGCCTGTGCGCCTGCCCCTCGTACCGAGCCGCCGTTGTCGATCACCAGAATGGGAGATGCATCGCGACGTGCGGGAGGAGGTGGCGCGGCCGATTGCGGCTCGGGCTGCGGGACATAGACGATCTGCGGTTCGGCTGGGGGCACCACACGGCTCGGCGGCGGGATTGCGGGCGGGAGTGCGGGGACGGGGAGCGCCGCCGCGACGGACGCAGGTTCCGGCACATAGGCGGGCGGAATGTAGAGCGGCATGGGCGGGCTCGCTACCAGATCGGTACGCTGTGCCTTGACCGCCGGAGCGTTGGTCGCCCTGCGCCGTCCATCGAGGATTACGAACAGGATTGCGCCTGCGGCAACAACTGCGGTCACCAAGATCCAATGTGGCATCTGTCGGCTCGCGTTGGCGACGCTGGGGCGGATATCCGCCTCGCCTTGGGGCGCCGATGCGGGGGCCGGTTCCATCAGCGCTTCCTCGAAGCGCGCACGCGCTTTGCCCGTGCGATGCGGTTGTCGATCCGGAACACAAGCCGCTCGGACACGCCGTCAATTACGTAGAGCCCGTCGCGCATCATGCCGTTGAGCAACGTCTCCCGGCCGCGATCATCGATGCCGTATACCGCAGGCAGGGCCACCGCAGCGGGCCAGCGGATGTAGGTCTTGATGCCATCGTCACTGAGTTCCGATGGCCGCAAGCGCCGGTCCCCGCTCACGCGGTAAAGGGTCTCGCTTGTTGGTTGCGCCGCCTCTGTCAGCATCGATGCCGCAGTGCTTGGCTTGGGGTAGGTGAAGCGCACCGTGTACGCCATAAGTGACGATGGACCGGGTAAAGGCTGGAGATCGAACAGATAGGTGCGGGCGTCCGTCACCACGGTCATGTTGGTCGCGACACCTGTCTCGACCGGCTTTATGAACAGGTGGCTGCCGCGCTGGGTGGGTGTAACCAGCCACGCGCCGCTATCGCCGACCGCAACGCTCTCGATCCGCTCGTCCGGCGCAAATTCGAGGGAGAGCTGATATCCGGTCGCGACTTCGAGCGTGACGACCTGCTCTGCCCGGAACTCGACCGATTGGAGGCGCGGATCGCCCGCACCCGGCTGAGGACGCACCTGCGCGAGGCTCGAACCTACAAAGGCCAGCGCGGCGACAAGGACCATGGTTCGCATCATTGTGCTGGCGTACTCGCGCCCGCAGGGCCGCTTTGTGCAGGCGACGAGGCGGGCTCTGTCTGCGGCATCGCTTCGGGATCGCGGCGATAGCGGAGCACCTGGAATCCCAGGGGATTGAGATACCGGTCCTCTACCCGCATCGGCTCGCCCGAATAGCGATAGCGCACGACCGCGACCCAGGAGCCGATTACGCGCGCCTGTCCGCCCTGGTCGGTGCGGCGGGTTTCGAAGCGGACCATTGCCGCTCCGGGACCCATCGGTGAGACGCTCTTGACGTTGGTCTCGACTACCGTGGAGCGCGGATAGCGGTTGAGCGGGCTGTCCGCGAACGAAGGCTGCATGCTCGCGATATAGCGGCTGCGCGCGCTATCGCCCGACCAGAGCGCGACCTTGCGATAGTTTGCCTGAAGCGCGTCGATATCGAAGCTCTCCCGCGCGATCACATATTGGACGAGGAATGATTGGGTCAGCGCTGCGTCACCCGAGATCTGGGCGGGTTCGAGCGGCTTGACCGCCTGGACAAACCCTGTCTGCTTGTCGACCAGCAGCGTATAGGGTTCGACCGTCTTGAGCGGGGTCAGCAGCATCAGCGCAAAGGCTTCGAGCACCGCGATCGCCGCGGCCGCGCCGGCGACGATCCAGGCAATGCGCCGCGAGCGGCGCAGCGCATCGTGCCGGTCCTGCGCCCAACTCGCTGCTTCGCGATAATAGGCGTCGCGCTTGGCGCGCGGTTCTTCCTTCATGTCTGATCTCTGCGGCCGACGCTGGCCGATATGCGGTTGCTGGTACGGCGGCGTGCGCTTTGACCGAGCGGGATTGCAGGCGCGGTTTCGATCGGGCGCGAGGCGGCCTGGATCGGAACCCGGCTTCCCGAGCCGATGGGCTGGACCGTATCGGCGGTCTCACGCCTTTGGCTCGCGACGACCGCGTCCGCGATTGCGGCAGCGCGTGAGTGCGCGGCGGCGGGCTGGCTTTCCTTGTCGGGTGTGAGGATGCGTTGCTCCGTATCGGGCCGCGCCGGAGCGTCGCCCGACCGGCCGACCCACTCGCGAATCTCCGGAAAGCGGAACCCTGCGGCAAGCCGCGATACGCCCCACAGCATTGCGGCGAGGATCAGGCAGAACAGCGTCGCAACCACCAGCAGCTCGACCGGTGCGTTCGGCACCGCCAGGTTAGCAGCACGGGCGGCGAGAAGGCTGGATAGCCAGGGTTCGAGCAGCGCCAGTTGCACGCCGAGAACGATCGATACACCAAGCGCGCCCAGCGCTGCGCCAAGCAACACGCGCAGCCAGCCTTCGAACAGCCCGCGCGTCCCGTCGAACAGCAGAAAGGCCAAGAAGAATGGCGCGAGCGCCAGCAACAGTCCTGCAATCAATCGGACTGCCGCGAAGGCGCCGACAATTCCGATCAAATAGAGAATGCGCGCGCCTCCAAGCGCAAATGCCTCGAACCCGTCAATGGGCGGCGGCATGTGCTGGGCGGCCTCAGCTGCGTTGGCGGGTTGCCCGGCGCGAAGGATCGCCAGCGACACCATAGCTTGATCGACGGCCTCGAGCCGCGAGACCATCCCGCCCTGAGCGCCGGGAAGCGCGGCTGCGCCGCCGATCGAGGCGCTGAGTTCCGCCGGTCCACGGATCACCGTGTCGTACACAAGGGTGCGATAGGCGGGCCAGCTGGTCGCGAGCACGAGCACGACACCGATTTTGACGAAGGCGAGCACGCCTTCGCGCACGCTCGGCACATGGCCGAGCAGCATGCGATAGCCGAACAGCGCGATGAACAGCGTCAGCAGCGCGGTCAGGATGAGCGAGAACGACGATCCCGGCGACGCCAGCGCCTGATAGCCGTTCGCGCCGATCGTCTGCGCCTCGCAATCGACAAAGCGCAGTACGCCGCTCAGAAAGCCATCTGCGGGAAGCGCCGGACAAGTCATCACGCGCGCTCCAGCAATTGCGGCATCCAGTCGGCGGGGGCGTCTCCGCTGGTGGTGCGGATTTCATCGAGCAGCCGTACCGTACGTTCGCGGCCTGAGAGGATCGTCAGGATATCGCGCTCGCCCGAGAGGTTGAGCCGCGCGACGACGCTGTGGTTGCCATGCTTGATCAGGAAGCAATGCGCATTGTCGGGAAGGCTGCGCACCAGATCGAATTCGTGCGCGCTGAGCCCAAAGCCATCCATATAGTCGACCGCGCGCGCCTTTGGGCTGGCCATGAAAATTTGCGTGGCGGCCTGTTCGATGATCGCGCTCGCGATTCGGCTTTCGAGCGCGTCCTGCGCGCTTTGCGTGGCAAAGCCTACAATGCCGTTCCTTTTGCGGATCGTCTTTTCCCAATCCTTGATGCGACGCACGAACACATCGTCGTCAAGCGCCTTCCAGCCTTCGTCCACGACGATGATCGCGGGGCTGCCATCGAGCCGCTCTTCCACCCGGTGGAACAGATACATCATCGCAGGCGAGCGCAGTGCCGGATCGTCAAGGATCTGCGTCATGTCGAACCCGACCGTGTCCGACTTGAGGTCGGTAAGATCGCGCGCGTTGTCGAACAGCCAGGCTCGTTCGCCGTCACCCCACCAGGGCCGCAGCCGCGACCACAGATCCTCGCTGTGCGGGCGACGCCCGCCCCGGAACAGCTCGACCAGATGGGCAAGGCGCCGGTGTTCCAGAGGTTGCAAGAAGTTCGCGTCGATCGCGTCCTTGATCTGCGCTACCTCCTCGGTCACTGTGCCGCCTGCCAACAGCGCGATCCAGTCGATCAGGAACTGGCGATTGGCCGGCGTGTCCTCGAGCTGGAGCGGGTTGAGGCCGGAGGGCGTGCCGGGGCGCAGCTGGTCGTACTGGCCGCCGATCGCCCGGATGAAGAGCTCGGCTCCCCGATCCTTATCAAAGAAGATGATGCGGGGGCGAAACTTGCGGGCCTGCGTGAGCAGAAAATTGAGTACGACCGTTTTGCCCGACCCGGACGGTCCGATGACGGTAAAGTTGCCGAGATCGCCCTGGTGGAAGTTGAAGAAATACGGCCCCGCCGCCGTGGTCTCGAGCAGAGTGACCGCCTCGCCCCAGTGATTGCCAATGGCTTGGCCTTGGGGAAAATTGTGACTGCTCGCGAGGCCTGCAAAGTTTCGTGTCGAGATGAGACCGCGCCGCGCGATATATTTGAAGTTGCCGGGGAACTGCGCCCAGAACGCAGGTTCGAGCGCGATATCCTCGCGCACCGCGATTGCGCCGAGGTCCGCAAGCGTCGCCTGCGCCTCAGCGACGGCCGCATCCACTTTGGCGGGCGTTTCGCCGCGGATCGCGATCGTCATATGGTGTTCGCCAAAGCCCGCCCGTCCCGCGGCGACATCGTCCTTGGCGTTGGAGAGTTCGGCGCGCAGGCTCAACGCCTCATCCTCTGCCGATCGCATGCGGCGCAGCGCCAGGTTCATGCGGGAGAGTGCCACCTGTCGTTCCACGAACCCAAAGCTTTGCGAGATGGTGAGCTCGAACGGCAAGCGCAGCAGCTCGTCGAACATGCCGGGTGCAGTCTGCGCCGGGTAATCCTTGATCGAGAGGAGGCCCATATAGCTCGCGGGATGCCCTGCGGCCGCGCCAAGCTCGACCGTCTCCTGACCGAAACTGATGCGTCGCCAGGGTAGATACTGGCCGATATCCTCATGCGGGAGTAGGACAGGGCGGAGCTCAGCGTTGAACAGGCCCGACAGGAACTCGAGTGGTTCCGAGCAGGGGCCTTGCGGCATGTCGTAGACACTGAGCAGCTTGGGCTCATAGCTGCCCATTGCCGCCATCAGCGCATCGCGCGCAGTGTCGAGCTGGCGCAGTTCATGGGCGGCCGATGCATCGCGATCCGCGACCCGTTTTCCGAGCCACGAACGAACCCGATCGAGCGCGCCGAGCTGTCCTTGCATCGGGCGTCGGATCAGGGTCAGGAACAGGTCGTTGACGTAGAGCTGACGGGTCGACAATCGCGTGCGCCATGCGGTGTCGAGCCGCTGCGAGAATGCGTCCGGAAACTCCGCTTCCAGGCCCGTGTCGACCCGGCGACGCACCACATGATGGTAGAGCGCAAAGCGCGAGGAGCCGATCGCTTGCAGCATCGCGTCGCGCAGCCGCTTGCGGTAGTTGAGTTCTTCGGTGTCTGCGGTCTCGAAATGCAGCCCGCGCAACTGGATGGTCTGCATGAGTAGCCCGTCACGCGTTTCGATCGTGTAATCGTCGACGTGGCGCGCATAGGGCAGGTGATCGCCTGCCGGTTTCTCGCGTGCGATGACCTTGGGATCGCTGGTCAGGGGCGATAGGAGTTGCATTGCCAGATCGCGTGATTGCGGACACGCGGGCAGCGGCCGACTTTGGTGAGCCAGAGATCGAAGAAGCGCGGCTCGCGCAGGCAAAGCAGCACCCCGGCGAGATGGATTACGAGCGCGGTGGCCAAGACCCAGGTGGAACGAAAGATCAAGAAAAGCTCGGTCGCGATTACGGCATTGGCGACAAAATAGGTGTAGGTAACCCCTGCGAACATCTGCGGACGCGTCAGCGCCGTGAATACCGTATCGCGTTCAAGCCCCTCCACCGTTCAGCCGCCGAGCGAGGCGCTGGACTGAATGCCCGCCACGATGCTCGCCGCGCCGAACAGGATGAAGCAGCCCAGGATGACGGTTGCGCCATAGCGCCAGTTGATCCGGCCGGTCAGCATCATGAGGCCCACGACCGCTACCGCGATCACGGCGACGACCGTCGCGATGGTGCCAAGCAGAGTCCCCTGGAGCCAGTTGACCGCGCCTATCAGCGGGCCGGACCCCGCGGGGTCCGCCAACGTGTCCTGTGCTCGCGCCGCGGTTGAAGTCAGAGCGGCATTCAACACAGCCGCTGTCGAAAAAATCCGTCGCATCAGCCCCCCGGTACGTTGCGATTCGCGCGCATAGTACACGACCGCCGCGGAATTTGCGCAAGGCGTCATAATGGCAGAGCGCGAAAGCAACTCGATGAATGCACGCAGAATAAAAGTGGATTCTGTGCATTGATGCGTCCGCAAAAAGATGCCCTAATGTGGCGAATCGTTGGGGGGAAATCATGCGACGGCGTTTATTGCTGTGCGGCTGCGGTGTTGCCGCGCTGCTGGGAACCTATGCGGCTGGCGCAGAGACAATCACCTATGGATATGACGCGCTAGGCCGTCTTCGGACATCCTCCATATCGGGCGGTGCCAACAACGGTACGAACACCGCGATTTGCTACGACGCAGCGAACAATCGCGAGCGTTACGTGACGACGGTAGGCGGTGCGGCGGCATGCACGACTTCCACATATCCGACGCCAACACCTACGCCGACGCCGACGCCAAGCCCGACACCTACACCGAGTCCCACGCCCACCCCAACTAACCAACCACCTGTGGCTGTGGCGGACTCGATGAACATCTTCTGCAATGGAACAGCGCAGAAGAACGTGCTCGCTAACGATTATGACCCTGACAACAACACGCCGTTGAGCTTGGTTAGCGTTAGCGGTCCGCTCTACGTCACGATTGTCAATTCAACGACGATCGAAGTGACTGCCACGTCAACGCCGGGCGCGACAGCTGTCTCCTACACCGTGCAAGATAGTCTCGGCGCGACGAGCGGTGGCACTGTAACTGTCACGATTACGGGTAACCCGATCACCTGCAATCTTTGACCGTCGAAATGACGGGCGCTGTCGAAGTGCCGGCGCTTTTTGGGGGAAGAAATTTGATCAACCTGATCGCCCGCCTTGCTGTGACGGTGCTGTTGATGTGTCCAAGTGTAGCTTGGTCTCAAGCCTCTAATAGCGCGGTGCCTCCTGACACTGCAGTCATCAGCCCAGGCGGCGTCGATATGGTGTCCGGGCAATATCGTGATACCACCCGCGATCTTGCGATCGGGCCGGACGGCAATGGAGGACTGGCGGTCGATCGCATCAGCCGAGGCCCAATGCTCTTTCGCACGAATTGGTACATTTATCTTGAGAGGAAGATCCAATGGGTAAAAAATCCTGACGACGGGCTTCCTAACATCACCTCGATGTCTTTTTCCGCGCATCGCGGAGCCATGGCAAAGTCTTTTTGGGCTGCCCTCGACTATTCATCGTTCACCGATTTCAGCCGGAGTGCGAATGGCGAGGACAAGCTGGAGAGGCTCGCCAGCGGGTCGAATTACTATTTTAAGCATACCACTACCGAAGGGGTGGTAACGAACTTCGAGGCCACTAGCGACGGTGGAAATGCCTTCGCGACGTCGGTCGTATATCCAACCGGGGTCACATATTCCCTCTTATATGACACCGGAGGGCCAAGCAGCAGCAAACGCCTCAAGCGAGTGACGAGCAATGCGGGCTACCAACTGATATTTCAATATTTCGGAGGTTCGGACGCGCACAAAATTCAAAAGGTTTGCGCGATTAATCTGGCGATCACCACACCGCCCACATCAGACACTTGCCCCTCAGGCGCGCAATCGGTCGGCTATACCTATTTGAACGATACCGTAGCGAGCGTAACCGATTCAGCGGTGCAGGTCAGCTTTGTCACCAATAGCTATTCTGGCTCGTCGCTAACCGCGCAGGCATTCTACAAGCCTGGTCTGACGGCAACGCCATATGTGACGAATACGATATCGAGCGTCGAGGGAATCTCGTTTGAAGCCGCGAAGGGAAAAGCTGTCACCCAACAGGTGTTCGCGGACGGACGCAGCATCACCTACAGCTACACGAATCTCGATCCGCAGACCTCTGATCCCGCGATCTTCGGCGGCGGGTACGCGCGAGGAACTGGATGGATTGAAAACGGCGTCGCGTCGACGACGCTCGGATGGTCATATCGGCAAGAGGTTCTAGGACCGGCGGGCAGCGCCGGTCCTTTGTATGTGCCGCCATCGCCAGAGACGATCACCGACCCTCTTGGGAGGGTGACGACTAATGAATTTTCTGGCGCCCCGGTGATGCCATATCAAAGGTTGATCGCGAGAACCCTTCCCAATGGCCGGGTCGAGAGCTTCAC
Organism: Sphingomonas suaedae; assembly: GCF_007833215.1. Classification (NCBI taxonomy): domain Bacteria; kingdom Pseudomonadati; phylum Pseudomonadota; class Alphaproteobacteria; order Sphingomonadales; family Sphingomonadaceae; genus Sphingomonas; species Sphingomonas suaedae. The sequence continues at coordinate 3,369,538 of NZ_CP042239.1, read as the reverse complement.
GTACTACGGCGGGCGTTTGACGGGGCGCACGTGGACAGCGGCGATCGGCACTTCCGATGACCCCAATTCAATCTCGCTCACCTACAATTGTACGACTTGGGTCGTATGCGCGAAGCCAGTGACAGTTACCGATGCTCGAGGGCACACCACTAATTATACCTATGACATTACCCACGGCGGCGTGTTGACCGAAACGCTCCCCGCACCACAGTCGGGAGCCGCAAGGCCTCAGAAGCGATACACCTATGCGCAATATTATGCTTGGTACAAAAATACTTCCGGTACGCTCGTTCAGGCATCGACGCCGATTTGGCTATTGACCCAGATTTCCGAGTGCCGCGCGGCGACTTCGGCGGATCCGGCCTCGTGCGTGGGCACGAACAACGAGATCAAGACGGTCTTCACCTACGGCACCTCTGGGACCGCCAACAATCTGCTGCCGAGCTCTCAGTCGGTGACCGCGTGGGACGCAACCACTAACGGGCTGGTGACTGCGACTACCAGTTGGACCTACGACGCGAACGGGGACAAGCTGACCGAAGACGGCCCTGCAGCGGGGACGGCGGACACCACGCGCTGGCGCTACGACGCGATGCGACGTGTAATCGGCGTGATCAGCCCAGATCCAGATGGGAGCGGTTCGGGTAACCCGCACCCGGCGGTTCGCAACACATATGACGCAGCCGGGCGGCTGACCAAGGTCGAGAAAGGCACGGTGGCGAGCCAGTCGGACACGCATTGGGCGGCCTTTGCCGCCAGTGAGAGCATTGAAACGACTTATGACCTGCTGGATCGCAAGCTGACCGAGACCAAGAAGTCAGGCACCACGCACTATGCACTGACCCAGTATAGCTACGACCTCTTTGGTCGGCACGAATGCACCGCGGTTCGCATGAACCCGGCAGCTTATAGTTCGCTGCCCTCAAGCGCCTGTACACTCGGGACTGAGGGCAGCTTTGGTCCCGATCGTATCACGAAGAACTTTTACGACGATGGCGGGCAGCTGATAAAGGTCCAGCAGGGCGTGGGGACGAGCGTGCAGATTGATTATGCCCGCTACGAATACACGCTCAACGGCCAGCATAGCGCGGTGATCGACGCCAACGGCAACCGTGCTGAGTTTGCCTATGATGGTCATGACCGCAAGGTGAAGTGGACGTTCCCGTCCAAAGACACGATCGGAGCGACCAATCCCGACGACTACGAACTCTATGGGTATGACGCGAATGGCAACCGCACCTCGTTCCGCAAGCGTGACGAAACTCTCTTTGGCTATACGTTTGACGCGCTAAACCGCGTCACTGAGCAAACAATAGATGGTAGCGGTACGACAACCTACAGTTACAATCTACAGAACCTGCGGCTGACTGCGGCGGATACTCTGGGTACGACGGCATTTGGCTATGACGGGTTTGGGCGTCTCGTATCAGAGCAGAGTCTGTCGTCGTTGCGACTTCTAACCTACCGCTACGACATCGTCGGCAATCGCACGCGAGTCACGCATCCGGATGGGGCATACTTCACCTACAGCTATGACATGCTGAACCGGATGGTGGGAATCTCGGAGAACGGTTCGACATTGGTCGCGACCCTCAACTATGACAGTAAGGGTCGCCAAATAGGCAGCACGCGGGCGGGCGTCGCGACAACGTATGACCACGACGACGTGTCGCGGCTGATCAAGATCGCGGATAATCTGTGGAGCACGCCCAACGATGTTGAACTGAGTTTCAGTTATACGCCAGCAGGCCAAATTGCGACGCGGGATCGGAATAACGATGGTTACAGGTTTACCGACTACGCGAACGCGAACGCCCTCTACACGGTGAATGGCCTCAATCAGTATGAGACTGCGTCAACCGGCTCGCTTTGCTATGACAACAATGGGAATCTGACGCTTGATGCGTATTACGCCTACAAGTATGATGCGAACAATCGTTTGATCGAGCGGCGGGCGAAGGTGGATGCGACTTGCCCTACCGTTAACTACGAGGGGCCTGTTTCCGCATCGCTCGCCTATGACGCAATGGGGCGGCTATATCAGACCACGGACGGCGGAAGCGGCATCACCCGGTTTGTTTATTCGGGCGATGAACTTGTGCTTGAGATGAACAGCAGCGGTACGGTCACAAAGCGCTACGTTCATGGCCCAGGTGAAGACGATCCGATACTGTTCTATGACGGCAGCACGGTATCGAGCAGCACGCGGCGTAGCCTTCAGGTGGATCATCAAGGGTCGATCGTGTCGATCGCTGACAACTCAGGCGTGGCACTGATAATCAATGCCTATGACGAATATGGTACCCCCAAATTGACTAATGGCGGACGGTTTCAATACACGGGTCAGTCCTGGATCCCTGAGCTTGGTATGTATTACTACAAGGCGCGGATCTACTCCCCTAGACTGGGGCGTTTTTTGCAAACGGACCCCATAGGCTATAAAGATAATATCAATCTATACTCATATGTTGCAAATAATCCGATAAATTTAATTGACCCAAGCGGAAAAACCAAAATTTGGTTTAATTCAAGGACGGGATATCTTCGCATTGATCCGGAGACTAAGGGTAGAAATCCATATTCTATACGCGCGACATCTGGTCGGTCCGGACCTTGTATGAACAACCCTGGTTGCGAGCGAAAACCGTTTGAGGGGCCAATTCCGCGAGGTTTGTACCATATCAAGTCGTCAGAAATTAGTAATCCCAGTCGGGTCAGGGATGTGGTCAGAAATAGCAACGGGGATTGGGGAGATTGGCGAGTGCGGCTCCATAGGCAGGCCGAACGCTCGTATCCGCAATCGCAAATATGGCCTGTGACGAGGGATGGCTTCTTTTTGCATGGAGGAAGTTTAGAAGGGAGTGCAGGATGCATTGATATTGGTGGTGGATTATTTGGGGATTCCATGACCAATATGTTGTTGCAGGATATCCAAGCCGATCCAGATGGGACCGTTCCCGTTAGAGTTCAAGAAGAAGATCCGGATAATAAAAACTACCCAATGAGCAGGTCTGATTTACTAGACCGGATGACTCAGGGAAGGGGTTTAAAAATAAACATAATTGAATAGGGGCTAATGTATGGCTATATTGTCAGTCATGCTATTTTTATAATTGATCTTGGAATTATAATTCGTCCATCGTGCCGGTGCCGCCGCCGGGCAGCGTGACGAATCCGTCGAGCAGATCGGTGAACGCCTGCTTACGCATTAAAATCTTGCGTGTGGAAGCGGGTAATAGGCGCCAATTTTGGAGTATTTATAAAGAATATTAGGTGTGGCTAAAAATGGATGTTATATGTGGGTAAAAATCTCAAGCTACGCGATTTCAAGTGTGATTTTACTTTGTTCATCTCCAGCCATGGCTGAGGTTTCTGATAAACAGCCTTCGGTCGAGGAGTTGTGGATAATTGCCTTGATGATCGCTGGGGCTTTTATAGCGCTCGCAGCGTGGCGCCCTTTATTCGCGCTTCTGTGTGCACCCATTGCGTTATGCTATGCTTTTTTTCAGTTTCAAGAGCTCGGCGATGCCCAAGTTGCGGCGGAAATTCGGAATGAACTCGGGGTTTCATATTTTGCTCATTCCTATCTAACTTTGGCTGTCATCATATTGGCCCCCCCACTCGCGGGGGCAGCGTTTCTTCTCTATAATAGGCGAAGTAAAAGTACAGGGCGAGGTCGGCGAGAGACTAGGCCGTAAACTCATAAGCTCTCAGCCAGAGCCGCATTGAGGCGAGAAAGTTCATGGCCAGAAAGTTGGCCGCGAGCTTGTCGTAGCGAGCGGCGACACGGCGAAGGTGCTTCAGCTTGGAGAAGAGCCGCTCGACCAGGTTGCGCTTACGGCAGAGCCGCTTGCTGAAGCAGGTTGACGTGCTCCCTTGGAGACTCCGCCAATCTGAACCCGAGTCGTTGACGACAGAGGACGACGATGGAGCGCAGTAGCTCCAATGCAGGTTGAACCTTCTCGGATCTTGACAGGCTGCTGGTGATCGTTGGCGCGCTTGGCACAAGCTGACTCAGCTAGCGGTCTCTCGTGACATTCATCCTCGGGGATCGTCCCAGCGATAGAGCATCGGATTGCGCAGCCAAGCATTGATGGCGGATTCGCGCCATCCAACGCACCGGGTGCTGATCTGGATGTTCCCCGGGAACGTGCCGCTCTCCATCTTGCGGTACATGGTTGATCGGCTCAGCCCGGTACGAGCGAGGACCGTGTTGATCCGGAGGATGCGGTCTGGGGGTTCGGTCTGCATTGCTATTTCCTTGCACTGTCTGCCTCTGACTGGGGCTCCCGGAGGCAATTTGGGCAGGAAACAGTCGCGGCGAACAGACCCTCTCTGGTGTCAGGAGGGTTCTGTGCGGTGCCAGCGTGCACATACGTAGCTTTTACGTAGCTTTAGCGTAGGTTGGCCTTTCGAGTGGCCAGGTGTCAGGGCGTCTCACGCGATGCGTGACCGCGCTCTACGCCGCTGGCGCGCCGCCGAGTCGCCTGCTGCGTCTCGGCCCATGCGGGTGACGATCGCGTGACGTGGGCCGGGCGCTGCCCGGCAGCGGAACGCGATAGCTGATGGGCGTGCGCTGGCGGACTTCTGCGAAGCCGCCAGGGTCCGCAGCGCCTTTTCTTTCCCGCGTGGCACACTCGATCCGGGCGGAGGGCGCGGCGGCGGCTGGCGCACAGCTGCGCGCGCACGCCGCCACGACGGCCGTCCGGCTTCGAGAGTGCCTATTCGTGGGCTCCTGGCGGAGCGGCAAGCGCGCTGCGCTTGGATGCTGCGGTCAGCGCGATGCGCTGGCGTTGTTGGTCTCGGCCGCGGCCAAGGGGGGTGGGCGTCGCTGCCTTCTAGTCCCGCCGCGGCGGGCAGCAACCCGGCTGCGCCGGGTCTTCCACTGCGTTGCAGCCCTTCGGGTGCACCCCGCCTCCGATCGGCGGGACTGCCAGTCCGCTCCTTGCCGCCCACCCCCCTTCGCCGGGGCCGGTGCGGTTCAGGAAGAAGGAGTGGACCCATGGAACTCAAGCATATCGAACTCGCCAACCTGTCTGTCTCGACCGCCAATATGCGGGGTGTGAAGAAGGCACCCGACCTCACCAACATCCTGCCGTCCGTCCGGGCGCGCGGGGTGTTGGTGCCGCTGATTGTTCGACAGAACGGATCGCCCGACAGCTATGAGATCGTCGCGGGCAAGCGGCGCTATCATGCCGCGCTGGCAGTCGCCGAGGAAGGCGGCGGAGTTGACGCGCTGCCCTGCGCGATCATGGAAGCGGGTGACGATGCAGCGGCGCTGGAGGCCTCGCTGATCGAGAACATCGCGCGGCTCGACCCGGACGAGGTGACGCGGTGGGAGACGTTTACCCGGCTGATCCGCGAGGGCCGCACCCCCGAAGATATCGCGCTCACCTTCGGGCTGACCGAGGTGCAGGTGAAGCGCACGCTGGCGCTCGGCAACCTGTTGCCCCGCATCCGCAATCTCTACCGCCACGAGCAGATTGACGCGGTGACCGTCCGCCACCTTACCCTCGCCAGCAAGGCGCAGCAGCGCGACTGGCTGGCGCTGGTCGATGACCCCGAGCAGCGCGCGCCGGTGGGCCAGCAGCTCAAGGCGTGGCTGTTCGGGGGTACGCCGATCCTGTGCGATGCCGCGCTGTTCGACCTTGCTGACTACAAGGGCGAGATCGTCTCAGACCTGTTCGGCGACGAGCGCTATTTCGCTAGCGTCGAGACGTTTTGGACCGCGCAGGAAGCGGCCATCTTGGCGCGGGTCGAGGCGTATCGCGAGGCCGGGTGGAGCGAGGTCGTGGTGCTGGAGCGCGGCGACTATTTCCACAGCTGGGAGCATGAGCGGCGGTCCAAACGCCAAGGCGGCAAGGTGTTCGTCAGCGTCGGGCATAGGGGCGAGGTCACCTTCCACGAAGGCTATATCACCGCCAAGGAAGCGCGGAAGCTGGAGCGCGGCGAAGCTATCGAGAAGCCAGTTCGGCCCGAGGTCAGCGCACCCATCCAGAACTATATCGATCTACACCGGCATGCTGCGGTCCGCGCGGACCTTGCCAGCCGTCCCTCGCTGGCGCTGCGGTTGATGGTTGCGCACGTCATCGCCGGTTCGCCGCTGTGGAATGTTCGGATCGAGGCGCAACGTGCCGCAACCGATGCGATTGCGGAGAGCGTCGAGAACAGCCCCTCAGAAGCTGCGTTCGACGAGAAGCGGCGCGCGGTGCTGGCACTACTCGGGTTCGATCCCGAGACGCCAACCGTGACCGGCGGCTATGACGGCGCGCATGGCGTGGCGGGTCTGTTCGTCAAGCTGATCGCGCTTCCCGATCCTGCGGTAATGGACGTTGCGGCCATCGTCATGGGCGAGACGCTCGAGGCGGGGAGTGCGCTGATCGAGGTGCTGGGTCCGATGCTCGGCACCGAGACGGCCAAGGTCTGGCAGAGCGATGACGCGTTACTCGACCTGATCCGCGACCGCGAGGTGTTGCAGCATGTGCTGGCAGACGTAGCGGGCGAGGGCGTGTCGCAAGCGAACGAGGCCGCGACCGGCAAGGTCAAGCGCACGATCATCCGCGACTGCCTCACTGGCGAGAACGGCCGGGCCAAGGTGACAGGCTGGGTGCCCAAGTGGATGGCGTTCCCGCCATCTGCCTACACCGAGCGCGGCGGGGTCGCGACCGTCAGCCGGGCGGCCAAGGTCGCCGAATTGGCAGGGTCGACGGAACCCGAGCCGCTGCGTCGCGCAGCCTGACTGTCTGGCGGCCACCGCGCCGCCAGACTTCCCTTCCTTTTGCTGGAGGACATCATGACCGATGATCCCGATCCAGAAACCACCAAGCGGATCGAACGGGTCGCTCGCAAGCTGCCCCGGTTGCAGCGCGAAATCTTCCTCGCCGCCCGGCTCGACGACCTGAGCTATGTCGAGATCGCCGAGCGCACCGGCCTTACTGCCGGGCAAGTCGAGCGGGAGATTGCGAAGGCGCTCGTGAGCATTGCCCGCCGCATGAACCGGCAGCACAGACGCTGGTGGCGTTTCCGGTAATTCTATCGAGCGTCCGTGTTTGCGCACGGGCGCTCGCTCGCTAGGAAGGAACTATGAGGACCGACCTCGATCATCTCCCGGACCGCAAGCGCCGCGATCTCGAACGCATCGTGCAGATACTCTTCGCCGAGTTCGAGGACGCGACCGCGCTCGCCACCCAGAAGTGGAAGAAGCAGGGGCGCATCCTCAAGGTGATCCTCTACGGCTCTTACGCGCGCGGCGACTGGGTCGAGGACCCGGTCGGGGGCTATTACTCCGATTACGATATCCTCGTTGTGGTAAGCGATGATCGGCTCACCGACCCGGTGGAATATTGGGCCAAGGCGGACGACCATTTTGTCCGCGAGGTGACGATCTCCAAGCGGATCAGCGCGCCCGTCACATTCATCGTTCACAGCCTTGCAGACGTGAACGACCAGCTGATGCGTGGTCGCCCATTCTTCATCGACGCAACCGAGCAGGGCGTGGTCCTCTACGAGGCTGAAGGGCATCCATTCGCCACGCCGAAGCCGATGACAGAAGAGGCTGTGCGGGCGGAAGCGCAAAAGTATTTTGACGAGTGGTTTTCAAACGCAGAGATGCGATTTGATCTAGCGCGTACCGCCATCGAGCGGGGGTATGCAAAGCAGGCGGCGTTCGATCTTCATCAGACCACCGAACAGCTATATCATTGCCTGTTGCTAACCCTGACGCTCTACAGTCCGAAATCGCACAAGCTGAATTTCCTTCGCGCGCAGGCGGAGCCGTTGGTTCACGAACTGATCGCCGTTTGGCCGCGCGACACTAAGTTTGCGCGGCGATGCTTTGAGTTGCTGCAGCAGGCCTATGTGAACGCCCGCTACTCGGCGCACTACAAGATCACGCCCGAGGAGCTGGACTGGATCGCCGAGCGTATTGAGCTTTTGCGAAAGACCGTTCGCGATGTCTGCGAACGGCGGCTCGCGCCGCGCGACTGATCGCGCGGCGCTCGCGAATTCAGGCCGGTTTGGAGGCGCGCGGTGCGCGCTTGGGCGCGGGCGCCGGAGCCGGAGTTGCAGCCTTCGCCGCGCGGCCCTTGTTGCCGAGCCCGATCTTCTTCGCCATCGCGCGGCGTTGCTCCGAATAGCTCTCGGCGACCATCGGATAATCCGGCTTCAGATTATAGCGCGCGCGATACTCTTCGGGCGTTAACCCATGCGTCGAGAGATGCCGACGCAGCGTCTTGTACGGCTTGCCGTCGATCATCGAAATGATGTGATCCTTTGACGCCAGGGATTTGCGAACCGTGACTGCCGGGGAGTGCTCTTCGGCGACAGGCTCATCGCTCTCCGCGATCGCAGCACCGCCCGACAATTCGCTGACCGTGGCGTACATCTTTTGAAGGAATGCCGGCACTTCGTCGGCCGTCGCGCGATTGTTGGGATTGCCGAGCCAGGCAATCGTCAGTTCGGTTGCAAGCTCGACGAGATTGGGGGCGTTCTCTTCGGTCACGCTTTGCTCCATTTTGGATGTATTCGAGCGTGCGTGCGACTTTGCCGATGCGATGTCAAACCGGCGCTGCGATCTCTTCAGGTCTCCGCACGCCGCAGCGCGTCTGCCAGTATCGCTGCGAACGCTTCTTCCGCTTGCGTGCGGGCGCTCTGGTCCTTCGCTGTCAGATCGCGGCGGACCCATTCCGGTGCGCGCTTGAGGAAGGCGAGAATGGTGGCTTCGAGGTCTTCGGTCATCGGCGGGCTATGGGCGGGGTTCACGTTCGGGGGCAAGCGCCTCATATGCGCGCCTGCCGCGCCGCCTCCAAAGCAGCAGGGCGTTGTCCCGATCCTCGCTGCGCAACCTGGCTGCGGCCTCGACCAGCAACCCGAAGATCACCGCGCGATCATCGTCGGTTAGGTCGATGAGTCCTGCCTTGGCGACGAGACCGCCAAGCTCGATGAGCTGGCGCGTTCGTTCGCGGCGCTTCACGACCCAATCCCGCTTGTCCTCACGCGCGATTCTGGCGCTGTGTCGATTGCGCATTGCCGTCGCTCGCCGAAGCGCCGCGCGCGTCGCCGCCAGCGCGTCCGCGAGCCTTACGTGAGCCTTGAAAGAAGGTCGCGCCGCGCTTGCGCCAGTCCTCCTTTGTCGCCGCATCATTGGTCTCGACCGCGGCGAGCAGAACGCCTGCCAGTTGCTCGACCGGCAGCCCGTCCGCGCCGGTCGCCACCACCAGCTCGCCGAGTTGGCGCAGCCGCCGCTCCTTGAGCAGCTTTGCCTTCTCGTCGAGCGCCTTCAGTTCCGAATCATAGTCACGGGGTTTGCGCATGACACCTTCCTCAATTGTCATTGTGGAATGTATCAGTTAGGTACTGCGTCGATCAGCGCAAACGTCGTGAAATATCTTGGGACAACTATTTCCCGAGAAAGATTAATTCTTTTGAGGGCGCGCTTATACGTCGTGCCGACGTGCTCGTGTAAGTGTAAGTGGATTGCCGTCATGGCGATCTACCATTTCTCGGCCAAGGTCATCTCGCGTGCTGCTGGATCATCGGCGCTGGCGTCTGCTGCCTATCGCTCCGCTTCCCGGCTGCACGATCAGCGGCTCGACCGGCATCATGACTTTTCCAACAAGGCTGGCGTCGTGCACTCCGAGGTGATGCTGCCGGACCGAGCGCCCGAGCACCTCTCCGATCGCGAGCGCCTCTGGAACGAGGTTGAGGCGGCGGAGCTGCGCAAGGACGCGCAGCTCGCCCGCGAGATCGAGTTCGCGATTCCCCGCGAAATGACCAAGGAGCAGGGCATCGAGCTGGCCCGAGACTTTGTGCGCGACGAGTTCGTCGATCGCGGCATGATCGCCGATCTCAATGTGCATTGGGATATCGGCGCTGATGGTCTGGCAAAGCCACACGCGCATGTGATGCTGACGATGCGCGACGTTTGCGAGGACGGGTTCGGTAAGAAGAACCGCGACTGGAACCGCACCGACCTCCTGGAGAAGTGGCGCGAGCGCTGGAGCGAGCACGTCAATCAGCGGCTTGCCGAACTCGATATCGATGCACGGATCGATCACCGGTCATTGGAAGCGCAGGGGATCGACCTCGAGCCACAGTACAAGATCGGCCCGGCTGCATCGCGCATGGCGGCGCAAGGGTTGGAGTCCGAGCGCGCCGCTGAGCACCTGGAAATTGCGCGCTCGAACGGCGACAAGATCATCGCCAACCCAAACATCGCGCTCGACGCGATCACGCACAGCCAAGCGACTTTCACCACGCGGGATCTTGCGCGGTTCATCCACCGGCACAGCGACGGCAAAGAGCAATTCGACCAAGCTATAGGCGCGGTTCGCGCGTTACCGGACCTGGTTGCGCTGGGCAAGGACGGGCGCGGCGAGGATCGGTTCACATCCCGCGCCATGATCGACGTGGAGCAGCGCCTGATGCGCGGCGCCGAACGGCTGGCTGATCGTGAAAGCCATGGTCTCCCGACGACGATGCTGAACAAGGCCGTCATCGCCGCCGGGAGTAACGGCCTTGTTCTCGGGGGCGAACAGCAGACCGCTCTCAGGCATATAGTACGCCCCCAAGCCCTTGCTATTGTCGTAGGCTACGCTGGCACCGGCAAATCGGCGATGCTGGGCATTGCGCGCGATGCCTGGGAGCAGGCCGGGCTCGAAGTTCAGGGCCTGGCATTGTCGGGCATCGCTGCTGAAAATCTCGAAAGCGGATCGGGCATCGCCTCGCGCACCATTGCGTCGCTCGAGCATCAATGGGGGCAGGGGAGGGACCCGCTCACCTCAAACCATGTGCTGGTGATCGACGAGGCCGGGATGATCGGCTCACGTCAGATGGAGCGTGTCATATCAGAAGCCGCCAAGCGCGGCGCGAAGGTCGTGCTGGTGGGAGATCCCGAGCAGCTACAGGCGATCGAGGCGGGTGCTGCGTTCCGCTCGATTGCCGAGCGGCATGGCAGCGTCGAGATCACCGAGGTTCGTCGCCAGCACGAGGACTGGCAGCGCGATGCCACCCGGCACCTTGCTACCGGCCGGACCGTCGAAGCGATCCAGGCGTATGGCGAACATGACGCCGTGCACGCCGCCCCGACCCGTGAGGATGCGCGCAACGCGCTGATCGATCGCTGGGCTCGCGATCGCGCCGCCAATCCAGATGCCTCGCGCATCATTCTCACCCACACGCGCGACGAGGTGCAGGCGCTCAATACGGCAGCGCGAGATCGGTTGCGCTTGGCAGAGGCGCTCGGCGAAGATGTCACGCTCGCCACCGAGCGGGGGACGCGAAACTTTGCGGCCGGGGACCGCATCATGTTCCTCAAGAACGAGCGCGATTTGGGCGTAAAGAATGGGACGCTGGGCACTGTGGAGAGCACGAGCCAAGTTCGCATGGCGGTGCAGCTGGACGATGGCCGGGCGATCGCGTTCGATATCAAGGACTATGCGCAGATCGATCATGGCTACGCCGCCACGATCCATAAGGCGCAGGGGATGACGGTCGATCGCACCCATGTGCTGGCGACACCGGGCATGGATAGCCACTCAACATATGTCGCGATGTCACGCCATCGCGATCACGTCGATCTGCACTATGGGCAGGATGACTTCGCGGATCAGGGCAGGCTTGTCCGCACGCTGTCGCGTGACCGCGCCAAGGATATGGCGAGCGACTATGCCGGCGAGCCCGAGCGCCAGTTTGCTGAGCGGCGGGGTATTACGTTTCGCCAGCGCATTGCCGAACTGGCGCGCAAGGTACCCCGGAAGATGCGTAGCATGTTCGAGGGGCTGCGGCTTCCGGTCGAACGACCTTTCGAGTCAGCCAGACCCACCGAGGAAGAGGCCCGCCAGGTGCGCAGGAATATCGTCCAGCGGCACGCCCGCGCGGTGGTCAGCATCTTCGAGAGCTTCGACAAGGGCGACGCCACCACCCCCGACCAAGCGAACGAATTGCGCGCGGCGCGCAAGGACCTGAACACGATCACCGAGCATGCCTCGGTCGATCTCGAGACCGCCTACAAAAAGGACTGGGGGCTTGCTCGCGAGACAGCGGGTGGCGATTTCACGCGCACCAGGCAAGCGATGCAGCATGAAGCTGAGATACGCACGCATCCGAAGCTGCGTGCCGACCGGTTTGTCGAGCGCTGGAACAAGCTCAACGCGCAAGCCGAGCGCGCCTACATGACCGGAGATCTCGCAGGCCGAAAATCAGCGCAGAATGAAATGGCCGGAATGGCGCGAAGCCTTGAACGCGACCCGCAGATGGAATCCATCCTCTCGGCTCGCAAGGCTCAGCTTGGCATCACAATTGAGACCGGGCGGAAGCTGGGTGCCGAGCTGGCATTTAACCACGGGATCGACTTTGGGCGAGGCCGGGGCCGCGGTATCGGTCGATGACGCGTTTGGATCCGCTTCGCGCCCTAACTTCGGTCGTAACGCCTCATCTCGTGTGATCCCGGAACCTGCCGTTCATTCATCTGCTCTGAGCGGTAGCGATTACAACTGATTATGGGAACCTTCCCGACGCTCCGGCGCGCAACAAATAGCGCTACTGTCCGCTGCGCGCCGATCCACGTCCCGCTTGTCGTTCATGTAATGCGTTGCGGAGCGCAGGGTCTCAATGACCAGGCTATCGGGCAGTTGCGAAACCGGTCAGAGCGAACCGCAGGGCGAAAGGCGGCCTGTGCGGCCAGATCCTTGTTACCGCCGTGGTCGCTCAACGCCGCCCAACCTCGCAAGAGGAAACAATGCCAGCGCGAACAGGGATGCCGAAACGACGAACAGCGGCGCGTAGCCGCACCACAGCGCGGTCAATCCGGCCAGCCCCGGCCCAAGGCTGGAGACGATGCCATCGATGCTGCTGGAAAGGCCGAGCCGCATCGCCAGCGTTTCGCGCGGACCGAGTTCCAGAACCATGGTTTGCTGGCTCAGCGACAGTCCTGAATAGCATGCACCAAGCCCCGCAAACGCGAGATAGGTCCAAATCCAGTCCCGTGAGAGTGCGAGTAGCAGCGTCGCGACGATGCCAAGCAGCAGGGCAAGCAAAAAGGTGGCGCGATAGCCGCGCAAATCGCCGGTCCTGCCCCAGAACAGGTTGAACAGCGTTTCGGCCCCGGTGAAGCACAGGGCGAGCATGCCGATCGCTTGCCCATCCATCCCCACGACCTGCCCGGCGTGCAGGATATAGAAGGGCGACGCGGCCCGCGCGATGGCGCTGCATGCGACCACGATCGAGAATCGACGAAAGCGCAGGTCTGCGAAATGTACTGGGAGATCCCGCAGCAGCGCGCGATAGCCGAGACGCGGTCGTACCGTCGGCGCTTCAGGCTCGCGCATCGTCATCGCGATGATGAGCAGCCCTGTACTGCTGAGCGCGAAGGTGAAAAGGAAAATCTCCGCATAGTCATGGCTTGTCGGAGTGGCGCCGAGCAGCCACCTGCCCGCCGCGATCGAGAGCAGTGCCGCGACGACCCCGCCACAGAAATTGCGCCAGCCCTGAAGTCGCCCCCGCCGGTCGATCGGGATCACCTTGCCGAGCAATGTCTGGAACGCGACGCGCTGCCCGCCCATCCCCAATCCGAGCAGGATCAGCGCTGCAAAGGAGACGAATATCGCCGCGCTACCCGACAGCAGCCAGCCGGCAAGGGCCAGCGCCAGGATCGCCAGCCGCATGAACAGGCCGATCCAAAGCGCCGCAGGCAGAATGCGGCGGCGATGATCTATTGCTGCCGCGACAAATACCGGGGAGAGCATCGCGCCCGCCTGGAGCAGTGAAATGCCAACGCCGACCATTGTCGGCGAACCAGTGAGCGCCAGTAGAAAGGCGGGGGTGAATGTGGGTGTCGAAACCAGTCGGAATCCGGTGAAGCTCAGCATCCCGTCGGCAAAATGGGCACGATAGTTTCGCTTCAGGTTGGTTTCGACAAAGGCGGCATAGGCCACCTCGGGCGCGGGTGACCGAACTTTATCGGCGTCGCCTGAATCGGCGGACATGCGCGGGTCTCAGACCGAGAGCGGCACGATACCGGTCAGCAGCATCGCCGCGAGCAGGATCAACGACATCAGTATCGCATATTTGAGCGCGAAACGTTGTACATCGCCTACCTCGACGCCGAGCAGTGCGCAGGCCAGATAGATCGGCGCCAGCAGCGGGCTGAGCGAGTGCACGGGCTGTCCGATCAGTGACGCGCGGGCGATCGCTTCGGCCGGTACGCCAAAGCTCGACGCGGCCTGCGCGACGACCGGGACGATCCCGAAATAATAAGCGTCGTTCGACATCAGGAAGGTGAGCGGCATGCTGAGCATCGCAGTGATCGGCGCGAGATAGGGACCCATCGAAGGCGGCACGCCGGCCAGAATCGCGCGCGCCATCGCGTCGAGCATGCCGGTCCCTTCCAGGATGCCGGTGAATGAACCGGCGGCGAAGATCAGCGCCACCAGCGTCACCACATTGGTGGCATGGGCGTCGATGCGTTCCCGCTGCTCCTTAAGCCGGGGATAGTTGATCGTCGCTGCCAGCGCGAAGGCGCCCATCATCAGCACGGGCAGCGGCGCGAGCCCGGCGAACATGCCGCCCATCAGGCCGAGGGTGAGCAACAGGTTGACCCAGAACAGATGCGGTCGCCGTTCCGGTGGGCTGGCGATTTCGACTGCGGCGCCGAGGCGCATTGCTTCTGGCGCCCAGCCCAGGCGCTGGCGCTCGGACCGGCCGAACCGCCAGGCGAGCAGGAACGCGAAGCCAAGACCGACGAGCATCGTCGGTACCATCGGGATGAAGAGATCGTGCACCAGATCGATTTTCAGCGCCGTCGCGGCGCGCGCGCTCGGCCCACCCCACGGGACATAGTTCATTACCGAATTGGTCAGGCCAAGCAGCGTTGCCAGGATCAGCGGGTTCATCCCCACGGTGCGATAGACCGGCAGCAGCGCGGAAATGACGATCAACGCGGTCGTCGTCCCGTCTCCGTCGATCGAGACCAGCGACGAGAGGGCGGCGGTCCCGACTGCGATCCGCATGGGATCATTGCCGACAAAGTCGAGGATTCGCCTGACCAGAGGGTCGAACAGACCCGCGTCCATCATGATCCCGAAATAGAGGATCGCGAAGGACAACAGCAGGGCAATGGGGGCTACATCAACGATCCCCTTGACGACCATCGCGCCCAATTCGTCGCCCGCTCCGGCGAGCAGTCCGAACAGGATCGGCACCGCGATCAACGCCACGGCAGCGGAAAGCCGCCGGGTCATGATCAGCAGGATGAAGGTCGCCACGGTGGCGAAACCCAGAAGGGCCAAGGTCATGCGATGGATTTCCCGAACACGTTCAAAGAGGAATACGGGCGATTGCAGCCGCATTCGAGGCTGCTAAGGTCTGGCCGAGAATGGCCCGATCGACCCCCTCCGACCCGTATGCGCGCGACGACGGCCAGCGCGCCGAGCCCGCGACGACGACGGTGCTGACGCGGGTGCGCGAGCTGATCGTGACGGGTCAGATCGCGGCGGGCGCCCGGCTGGCGGCCGAATCGATCGCGCAGGAGCTCGGCGTGTCGCGGACCCCCGTGCGCAGCGCGCTGGCCGTGCTCGCGGTAGAGGGGCTCGTCTCCTACCATGTCAATCGCGGCTACATGGTGCGCGACATCCGGCTGCGCGACATCCTCGACGCTATCGAGGCGCGTGCAGTGCTGGAGAGCCGGGCCTGCGGCCTGTCGGTCGACTACGGCTGGGCGGCCGAGGAATTGGAACAGCTTCAGGCGACGGTCGCTGAAGCAGGTACGATCATTGCGGATGGCGCCTGGTCTGAGGAGATTGAGCGGCGCTGGTACAAGCTCAATCGCGATTTCCATTCGATGATCGTGCGCGTGTCCCGCAACATGGCTATCCGCAGCGCGATCCGGATGACGGTGATCTACCCGGTGTTCGGCGATGTGGCGCGACTGTGTCCGGCAGTGGCCGCCTGCGTGCCGATGCGCCATCGCACCATTCCTGCGGCCCCGCCCGCCCATATTCTCGAATCCCAGGCCGATCATCAGCGTATCCTGGACGCGGTTGTCGCCGAAGATGCCCCTCGCGCGGAACAGGAAATGCTGGCGCATGTGATGCGGTCGCGCGACCGGCTCGCTGCGCTTGCCACGCGCAGATAGGGTCCTGACAATCTTCATTGGTCGGCATCGATCGACATTACATTCATTCGTGATCCGCTCCCGCCCCGATCATGCCGATGAAGCCGCTTCCACGAAATGGCGGATTTGTGATGAATTCATGCAGGAATATGATCGGGGTTCAATGAACGGCAGAAAATCGTTGTTTTCGGCGGGTTTCTGCGACTTCCAAGATTGAATCCAAAATTTGACAAATCGGATGTTTCTACGTCTCTTTGCTCACGAGGATGCCGAACACGGCACCGGCCCTAAACGGGAGGAAGAGGATGAAAGCACTCACATATCGGTTGCTGCCTGGCGTCGCACTCGCTGCGCTTTGCGGCCCATTTTCGGCGCATGCCAGCGCCGCGAAGTCCGAGCTTGCCGCAGAAGCGACCGAGGCTGAAGGTCAGGACGGGACGCAGGATACGGATCCGTCCCGCGCGCAGGAAATCATTGTCACGGCGCAGCGCCGCAGCCAGAGCCTGCAGGACGTGCCGGTGACCGTGACCGTTTTTGGTGCCGAAGAAATCCAGGACGCGCGCATTCAGCAGATCGGCGACGTGGTGACGCGTACCCCGGGGCTTGCCTTCGACGCCTATCCGGCGACCCAGCCCCGCCTGTTCATCCGCGGGATCGGATCGAGCGACCGTGGCGCTGCGGGCGATCCGAGTACCGCGGTATTCCTCGACGAAATCTATCTCGGGCGGCCAGCGGCGATCGCGTTCGACGCATTCGATGTCGAGCGGATCGAGGTGCTGAAGGGGCCGCAGGGAACGCTGTTCGGCCGCAACGTCGTCGGCGGCGCGATCAATGTCATTACGCGCCGGCCCGAACTGGCCGGCTTCGACGCCGGTGCCGAATTCACCTACGGCAATTTCGACCGGATCGAAGGCGCTGGCTATCTTAATGTGCCGTTCGCCAATAACACGGGCGCGGTGCGCCTCAGCGGCGCCTATCGCAGCCATGACGGCTACACCTTCAATCCGTATCTCGGCCGGAGCATCGACGATCAGGACACGCTGAGCGGAAGGCTCCAGATTTCCGGCGAGCCTTCGGACAGCTTTCGATTTCATCTGACGGTCGATGGCACCCGTGACCGGATGACCGGTCCGGCGAATCACACTCTGGAACTCGACGGCAGCGATCCGCTGTCGAATTTCTATACGTCCAACTTCGATCCCGACGTCACCTACGGATCTACCGTCGGATATCAGGACCGCGATACGTTTGGCGTGCGCGCGGAAATCCAGAAGGACCTGGGGTTCGGCACGCTGACCTTCCTCGGCTCCTATCGCGAAGTCGATTACAGTTCCCGATACGATCTCGACGGCGGCAATCCCGATCCGACGTCCCCGGGCTATAACGACATCAACATCGCGGGCGGGGATGACGAGACCGCAGAGCTGTCAAGCCAGGAGCTGCGGCTGTCGTCGTTGCCGGGATCGAAGCTCAACTGGGTTGTCGGCTTCTATCACTATAGCCAGACGGTCGAACGCACGAACGAGATGACGCTGGACGCGCCCGTCATCGCGCCGTTCACGATCACCGAGATTTTCGACAATGTCGCGACGCTCGACAGCATCGCTTTCTTCGGGGACGCGTCGATCCCGATCACTGACAAGCTTTCGGTGTTCGGCGGCGTGCGCTGGACCCGTGACGACAAGCGCTCCCACGTCTGGAACACGCGCAGCCTGATCCCGGTGCGGGCAGAGGAATTCTTCGACGTGACTGCGGAGGGTTCTTTCGACGCCGTCACCTGGCGCGCCGGCGTCGAATTCAGCCCGGCCCCCGACCATATGCTCTACGCGTCGGTCTCGCGCGGGTTCAAGAGCGGCGGGTTCCAGGACACCCCCGCCAATGCCGACGAGGCGGCCCGGCCCTTCCTGCCCGAAACCGCAACCCAGTATGAAATCGGTCAGAAGAGCAGCTTCTGGGACCGGCGGATCGTCTGGAACAACACCCTGTTCTACGTCGACTATACGGATCTTCAGACCAGCCAGCTGGTTGGCGGTCAATTCGTGGTGTCGAACGCCGGACAGGCACGCGTCCAAGGCTATGAAACCCAACTCGTCGCGCGTCCGGTCGATGGCCTGAGCCTCTCCGCCTCCTATGCCTATACCGATGCGAAGTTCGTCGATTTCGTCGAGGGCGGCACCGATTATTCCGGCAACCGGCTGTCGCGCGCGCCCGAGCACAAGCTGACCCTCTCACCCTCCTATACCTATCGGATGGCATCGGGCGTCGAGATTACGGCGGCCGCCGACTATCTCTACACCAGCAAGATCTTCGACGATAACAGCAATCAGCCGCCCGAGCTGCGCGGCCCGTCCGAATATGTCGATGCGCGGCTGATCATCGACGGGATCGCCGATCATTGGTCATTGTCGATCTGGGCGAAGAACCTGACCGACGAGCGCGCACGAACATGGCAGGGGACGAACCTGGGCGCGAACTTCGGCGCGTTCAGCCCGCCGCGCACCTACGGCGCGACGCTGCGCTGGCAATATTGACTCAAAGGGGGGCCGACAGCGGCGCGAAGGCCTTGCCCGCGCGCCGCTGTCATTGCCGTCCGACTGATCCCGGGACCGTAATCCATGACCGAACTCCGTGCCGCACTCATCACCCTGATCCTCTCGCTCCCATTGGCGGCATGCGCGACAGCCGGTGGCGCGTCGCGACGGGACGCGCTGCCCACCGGTGCGACAGCCGGCGATGCGCCGCCTTCGCCCTTCTACCGCTTTGACGGGGCGTCCCTGGGCGCTCCGGGCACCGTACTTCGCAGTGAACCGATCCCCGTGCAGGCCGATATGCCACATGCGGGGGAGGCGATCCGTCTGCTCTACACATCGCGCGACTTGCGCTGGAAGTCGGGCGAACTGCCTGTCAGCGGCGTGCTGTTCCTGCCCAAGGGGACCCCGCCCGCAGGGGGCTGGCCGCTCGTTTCCTGGGGTCACGGCACGCTCGGCATCTCGGACGCTTGCGCGCCATCCTGGACTGGCTACCGCGCGCGCGACGCGGTCTATCTCGACAAATGGCTCGAGCAGGGGTTTGCGGTCGCGGCGAGCGACTATCAGGGGCTCGGCGGCCCGGGTCCGCATCCCTATCACCACTGGCAGTCATCGGGTGCTTCCGTGCTGGATGCGGCCCGCGCCGCGCTGGCGCATCGCAGAGATGCTATCTCCAACCGCGTGTTCCTCGTCGGCCAGTCGCAGGGGTCGGGTGCCGTTATGGGCGCCGCAATCCAGGCGCGCGCCTATGCCCCCGATCTCGATGTGCGCGGCGTGGTCGCAAGCGCGCTGACCAGCGACTTTCCCGACGGCCCGATCGCACTTCCCGACCGGCAGAGCAACACCCTGTTCCTTGAGGTTGCAGCCGGCGGATTGCGCCCCGGCGCGCCGTCGATTGATGCGCTCGTCACCCCCGTAGGCGCGCAGCTGCTCGATGCCGCCCGAACAGGATGCACGCGCGACATTGCTGCGCGCGCGCGCAAGGCGGGGGTCAGCGACCTGGCCGATGCATTCAGCGTCCCGATGGACACGCTGAAGGGGTACCGGCTGCGGCTCAAGGACATGCCAAGCGCAAATATCGGCATCCCGGTGTTTCTGGCCAGCGGCAAGGCCGACCGAACGACGACCGCGCATCGCCAATATGCCGGTGCGGTCGCGCTGTGTCGCGGCGGCAATCGCGTGATCTGGCGGGTCTATGCGGGTCTTGGCCATGACGGCGCGTTGCATGGATCGTTCGACGACGCCCATCGCTTTGCCAAGGCGTTGCTTGCTGGCACCACGCCGGCACCGAGCTGCACAGCGCTGTCCGATCCGGGCGAGCCCGACGCGCTAGATCCCACTGCGCCGTTCAACGATGACTGAGCCCCCGGTCGGTAAAGCGATGGACATGGTGCGGCGCCGAGACGATCGCGACGACGCATCAATACATACAGTGGATGCACTCTATCACAAATTGCATCCACTTTCTCCCGCGTGTATGGTTGTGGGGATGGAGGCAGTATGAACGAGCAATTCTCTGACGGCGTGAAAATCCTGGTCCCTACTGGATCACTGGGCGCCGGCGTACGCGAGGACGAGGTGGCCTATGGCGTGTCTCGTGGCGCACATGCCATCGCTTCCGATGCCGGCTCGACCGACAGCGGAGCTGCCTATCTTGCGACCGGCAAGTCCAAGAATAATCGCGGCGCGGTCAAGCGCGACCTGACGATTCTGATGAGGGCGCAGAAGCAGGCAGGTATCCCGATCATCATCGGGACGTCGGGTCAGGCAGGCGGGGACATCAATCTCGACTGGACCCGCGACATCGTACTGGAAGTGGCGGGCGAACTGGACATGACGCCGCGGATTGCACTGCTCCGCTGTGAACAGGACAAGGCGACGGTCAAACGGCTCAACGCCGCCGGACGCGTCCGTCCGCTGCCGCCGCTGGGGCCGCTCGACGATGCCACGGTCGATGCCTGCGACCATATCGTCGCGGTGATGGGGGTGGAGCCCTATCTCGCCGCGCTCGAGAGCGGCGCAGACATCATCCTGGGCGGTCGGTCGACCGATACCGCAGTGCTCGCCTGCTTTCCAATCTGGAAGGGCGCACCTTGGGGACAGGCATGGCACGCGGGCAAGACCGGCGAATGCGGCGGGCAATGCGCCGAGGAACGCGATGTTTCCGGGGCGCTGCTGACTGTGCGCGACGACGGGTTCGATGTCGAGCCGCTGAGCCTTGCCGCGCGCTGCACGCCCCACAGCGTTTCCGCGCACATGCTCTACGAAAATACCGACCCGTTCCGCCTGACCGAGCCGGGCGGGACGCTCGACGTGACCGCAGCGCGCTATGCGCCGCTCGACGCACGTACCGTACGGGTGACCGGGTCGGCGTGGGAGCCGCAATCCTATACGATGAAGCTCGAAGGTGCGGGCGGCGGGCGGTACCAGACGATCATGCTCGTTGGCATCCAGGACCCCGATGTGCTGTGCGATATCGAGGGATTTCACGACCGCATCCTCGCCGCGCTGTACGACCGTACGCGCAAGTCGATCCCTGCCGACGAGTTGGGCGAGTTCCACATCTCGCTGCGCATGTATGGCTGGAACGCGATGACCGGCGCCCCGGTGCCGAAGGGCACGCCCACGCCGCCGGAGATCGGTATGCTGTTCGTGGCGACCGCCGCGACGCAGGAGATCGCCAACGCGATCGCGCACGCCTGCAATCCATATTTCTTCCACTATCCCGCGGTGATGGACAAGGAACTGCCCAGCTATGGCTTCGCGTTTACGCCTGCCGACGTGCCGCGCGGTCAGGTCTATGAGTTCAAGCTCAACCATGTCGTCGCGGTCGATGATCCGATGGAGTTGATCCGCACCGAATGGATCGACCTGTCCGTCCCACAGGCGCAGACACTGGAGGCGGCCAATGGCTAAGGTTCGCGACGTTTGCCACCATGTCCGGTCGAAGAATGCCGGGCCGTTCTGGGTGACCTTCGACCTGTTCTTCGACGGGGCGGAGAATTACCGGAAGTATCACAACAGCCCGGCGCTCTCGCCCGCGCTGTTCGAACGGCTCTATGGCACCGATCCCGCATTGGTGAAGACGATCCCGGTCGAAGATCTGGCGATGGTCAAGATCTCATACCCCCGCGCCACGCCTCAGGGTGGGATGGAGGAGCGCGACATGCATTCGGGCCAGCAGTATGTCCGCCTGCTCGAGGTGGAGCTGGATTGATGGCGACGGCGTCGGTTCGGCCGCAACTGCTCACCGACCTCCTTGACCGGGCGGCGCAAGAGCATCCCGAGTGGCCGGCGCTGGACTTCATGGGACGGCGCTGGACCTGGGCACAGGTCGATGCGCGGGTAGCGCGCGCCGCCGCCGCGCTTCAGGCGATGGGCGTCGCGCCGGGCGACCGCGTGGGTCTGTGCCTGCCCAACACGCCCTATTTCGTGATCGCCTATTTCGCGGTGCTGCGGATCGGCGGCATCGTGGTAAGCATGAACCCGCTCTACACCGAGCGCGAGATGGCCCACATCGTCGCTGATTCGGGTGCGCGCCATGTGTTCGTGATCGACGTGCCGGATGTCCATGCCCGGGTCGCAGCGCTGCCGGGGATCGAGCATATCGTTCTCTGTCCGATCGCGGACGCGCTGCCCGCGGCCAAGGGGCTTGCCTATCGCCTGCTCAAGCGGGCATCGATCGCCCGGCCGGATCCAGGCGACACACGTTTAACCCGGTTCCGCGATCTGGCCGGCGCCGCTGTCGCGGCAGTTGCGCAGGAGCCGGGCGCCGTGGCCGTGCTGCAATATACCGGCGGCACGACCGGCCAGCCGAAGGGGGCGGCGCTGACCCATGGCAGCCTGGTCGCCAATTGCCTGCAGATGGCGGGGCACGACCATGCCCGGCCCGACCGGGCGGAGACCGTGATGGGGTGTCTCCCCATGTTCCACGTCTTCGCGCTGACGACGGTGTTGAACTATTCGGTGCACACCGCTGCGTGCATCGTGCTGTTGCCGCGGTTCGAGATGAAGGCATTTCTCGCGGCGATGAAGCGGACACGGCCCGAGCGGCTGTTCGTGGTGCCGACGATTCTGACCGCGCTCAACGCTTTGCCGGACGCGGATCTTCCGCCGACCGGGCAGTTGCGCCTGTGCGTTTCAGGCGGAGCGCCGCTGCCGCCCGAAGTACGCGTGCGGTACGAAGCACGGACCGGCACGCGGGTGCTGGAAGGCTATGGCCTGTCCGAGGCTTCGCCGATCGTGAGCTGCAACCCGACCACCGGCGAGATTCGCGACGGTAGCGCGGGCGTACCCTTTCCCGACACAGTCATCGAAATCCGCTGCCTGGAGACCGGAAGGTTGCTGGGCCCCGGGGAGAGCGGCGAAGTCTGCGTCCGCGGTGCGCAGGTGATGCAGTGCTATTGGGGCCGCCTCGCCGAAACGCTGGACGTGCTGCAGGACGGAGCCCTTCGTACCGGCGATGTCGGCTATCTCGATGCGGACGGCTATCTGTTCCTGGTCGACCGGATCAAGGACCTGATCCTGTGCGGCGGCTACAATGTCTATCCACGCGTGATCGAGGATGCGCTATACGAGCATCCCGATGTGGCAGAGGCAACGGTGATCGGCGTGCCAGACGAATATCGCGGCGAGGCGCCCAAGGCGTTCGTGAAACTGCGCGAGGGCGCACATGCGACCCCAGCCGATCTGCGCGCGTTTCTGGCGGACAAGATCAGCAAGATCGAGATGCCGCGTGAGATCGAACTGCGCGATGAGCTGCCCAAGACGCTCATCGGAAAATTGTCGAAGAAGGAGCTGCGCGAGGCGTAGCGTTCATAATCGAGGAGAGGCCGCATGGCGACGCAACTCAAGCCCCCGGTCGAGGGGATGTCCGAAGCCGAATGGAAGGTCCGCGTCGATCT
Source organism: Sphingomonas suaedae (assembly GCF_007833215.1). Taxonomy (NCBI): domain Bacteria; kingdom Pseudomonadati; phylum Pseudomonadota; class Alphaproteobacteria; order Sphingomonadales; family Sphingomonadaceae; genus Sphingomonas; species Sphingomonas suaedae. The sequence continues at coordinate 3,345,998 of NZ_CP042239.1, read as the reverse complement.
CGCCGCCGCCTATCGGCTGGTCGCGCTCTACGGCTGGGACGACCTGATCTTCACCCACCTCTCGGCACGCGTGCCGGGACCCGAGCATCATTTCCTGATCAATCCCTATACGCACATGTTCGAGGAGATCACTGCGTCAAGCCTGGTCAAGATCGACACCGAAGGGAACAAGATCGATGATAGCCCGGCGCCGGTGAACGCGGCAGGGTTCGTCATCCATTCCGCGATTCACATGGCGCGTGAGGATGCCGCGGCGGTCTTGCACCTCCACACGCCGCACGGCCAGGCGGTGTCGGCGATGCGGGAGGGGCTGCTGCCGCATACCCAGACTGCGATGATCGCGCATTATGACGTCGCCTATCACGACTATGAAGGCATCGCGACCAATCTGGACGAGCGCGAGCGGATCGTCGCCGATCTCGGCGACCGGAACTCGATGCTGCTGCGCAACCACGGCACGCTCACGGTGGGTACCAGCGTCGCCCAGGCGTTTTTGCGGATGTATTTTCTCGAACGCGCATGCCATGCACAGGTGCTGATGCTGTCGGCGGGGCGCGACGGGCTGAACGAGCCCAATGACGGCGTCGCGCATGTCGTCCGCGATCAGGTGTCCGGTCCCTCGATGGCGATGGCCGCAGAGCTGCTCGCCTGGCCCGCGCTGTTGCGCAAGCTCGACCGGATCGATCCTTCTTTCCGGACCTGAAGCTTCCCCTTAACGGTCCGCAGTTCGAGCTGACCCCGGGGGCGTTCAGCCGCTCAGCACCGCATCAGCGATCGCCTCGCCGCATTCAGTTGTACCGGCCGTGCCACCAAGATCGCGCGTGCGGTATTCGGATCGGGCCAGCACTTCCTCGATCGCGCGCACCACGGCGGCGCCCGCCTCGCGCTCGCCGAGATGGTCGAGCATCAGCGCGGCCGACCAGATTTGCCCGACCGGATTGGCGATGAACTTCCCCGCAATGTCTGGCGCCGACCCGTGCACCGGCTCGAACAGCGAAGGAAAGTGCCGCTCGGGATTGATGTTGCCCGCCGGGGCGATGCCGATTGTACCGGTACAGGCGGGGCCGAGGTCCGACAGGATGTCGCCGAACAGGTTGGACGCGACGACCACGTCGAACCAGTCGGGATGCTGGACGAAATGCGCGGTGAGAATGTCGATATGATATTTGTCCCAGCGCACATCGGGATAATGCGGCGCCATCGCCTCCACCCGCTCGTCCCAATAGGGCATGGTAATCGAGATGCCGTTGGACTTGGTGGCGGAGGTGAGGTGCTTCTTCTCGCGCCGCTGAGCCAGATCGAAGGCGTAGCGCAGGACGCGATCGACGCCGATCCGCGTCATGACCGTTTCCTGCACCACGACCTCGCGATCGGTGCCGGGGAAAATCCGCCCGCCGATCGACGAATATTCGCCCTCGGTATTCTCTCGCACGACGTAGAAGTCGATATCCCCCGGCGCGCGATTGGCCAGCGGGGTGGGGACGCCCGGCATCAGCCGGACCGGGCGCAAATTGACATATTGGTCGAACTCGCGCCGGAACTGGATCAGCGATCCCCAGAGCGAGACATGGTCCGGCACCGTCTCCGGCCAGCCGACCGCGCCGAAGAAGATCGCGTCATGCCCGCCGATCTGCGCCTTCCAGTCGTCAGGCATCATTTGGCCGTGCTCAAGATAATAGTCGCACGACGCGAAATCGAACGTGTCGAAATGGAAGGCACAGCCAAAGCGCTGGCCGACAGCATCGAGCACACGCAGGCCCTCTGGCACCACTTCCTTGCCGATCCCGTCCCCCGGAATGACGGCGATGCGATGCGCGTTTGTAGCGATCATTTCGAATAGCCCCCCTTGCCGCCCGGCGCGTCGACCAGGATGGCACGAAAATCATTGACGTTGGTGAAGGTTGGTCCGGTGACGACGAGCGCGTCGGCGGCCGCGAAGAACGGATAGCTGTCGCTGTTCGCCAGCGCTTCGGCGCAGGACCGGCCGGCGGCGGCAATGGTGCCGGGGCCTGTGATTGCGCCAGCATTGTGCTCGGTGCCGTCGATCCCGTCGGTATCGGCGGCCAGCGCATAAATACCGCGCGCGCCGTCCAGGGCGTGGGTGAGTGCGAGCAGATATTCGCCATTGCGTCCGCCCCGTCCCGTGCCACGCACGGTGACGCTGGTTTCGCCGCCTGAGAGCAATACGCAGGGCAGCCCGCCCGCGCGCTGCGCTCCCAGTGCGCGCGCGGCGTGCGCGGCGCCCATATCGCGCGCTTCCCCCTCCAGATCGCTGCCCAGCACATGCGGCGTGACGCCGGCCGCTCGTGCCGCTTCCGCCGCTGCCTCAAGGGCAAGGGAAGGACTCGCTATCAGGCGGTACTCGGCATCCGGCAGCGTTCCGGACTTTGGCGTTTCGCTCCGCGCGGACTCGAGCCAGTCGCGGATCGCGGCTGGCGCCTCGATCCCGAACCGTGCCAACACCGCCAATGCCTCATGACGTGTCGTGGGATCGGCAATGGTCGGTCCGGACGCGATCATCGCTGGGTCGTCGCCGGGCACGTCCGAAACCGCCAACGTGACGAGCCGCGCCGGAGCGACGTGCTCCGCCAGACGCCCGCCCGCGACCATCGAGAGGTGTTTGCGCACGCAATTCATCTCCCCGATCGCGGCACCCGAGCGGAGCAATCGGTTCGACACCGACTGGAGATCGGCAAGCGACACACCGGGCGGCGGCGCGGCGAGCAGAGCGGAGCCACCGCCCGAGATCAGGCACAGCACAAGATCGTCCGCCGTCAAACCATCGAGCAGCGCCACCATCTCGCGCGTGGCAGCGATCCCGGCAGCGTCGGGGACGGGGTGTCCTGCCTCCCGCACGACGATTCGCTCGCACGGTACGCCATGCCCATGACGCGTGACGACCAGCCCCGATAGCGGCGCATGCCAGTTCCGCTCGACCGCCCGCGCCATCGCCGCCGCCGCCTTGCCCGCACCGATCACTACCGTACGTCCCAAGGGAGGCTCTGGAAGCGCCTGGGGCACGCATCGGTCCGGCTGCGCGCTCGACACCGCCACATCGAACAGCGTGCGAAGTAGCGCGTCGGGCGTCACGCGGTCACTTGCAACGGCCATCGGCGACAACACATTCGGGCTGCGGATCGCGGCCGTCCAGCACCGCCACCACCGATCGCGCGGCGGCCATGTTGGTCCGCGCCAGCCCCTCATGGGTCGAGGCGCCCGAATGCGGCGTGGCGACGACGTTGGGCAGGCGGATCAGCGCCTCGGTGACCTCCTGCATCGCGGGATCGCTCTCGCTGACATAGACGTCGAGCCCGGCCCCCGCGATCACGCCGTTGCGCAGTGCGTGGAGCAGCGCGCGGTCATCGACCAGCCCGCCGCGCGCAGTGTTGATGAGGTAGGCCGACCGCTTCATCTGCGCGATCCGGGTCGCGTCGAACAGGAAGCGGGTTTCGTCGGTCAACGGCGCGTGGATCGAGATATAGTCGCTTTCGCGTACCAGCGTGTCGAGATCGACCCATTCGACACCGGGCGGGGCGGCATCCGACAGCCCGGCGCGCGTAGACGCGAGGATGCGGCAATCAAACCCCTGCAGCCGTCTGGCAAGGCTGCGGCCGATTCGGCCCATTCCGACGATGCCGACGGCCTTCTCGAACAGGTCGTTGCCGGTCAGGATCGCGAAGTCGCCTGCGATCATCCGCTCCTGCGTCTCACGGAAGCGATGGCCGACCGCCAGCATGAGCGCGACGGCATGATCCGCGACCGTGGCGTCGTTGCCGCCCACCGCAATGCAGACGACCCGGCCGAGATCGCGCGCGGCTTCCAGATCGACCCGCTCATAGCCGACGCCGCGGCGCGAGATGACCTGCAGTTCGGGCAGCGCGGTCATCAGCTCGCGCGTTACGCGGGCGTGGCCGACGATCCAGCCGGCTGCACCCCGCACAGTCTCTACCAAAGCGTCGTGGTCGAGACCGCCATCCGCCATCCCCGGCGGAAGGTCGGCGACCACGACCTCACAGCCATTGGCTTCAAGATATGCGATCGTCGCGTCATCGAAAAAACGTTGGGTAACAACAACCCGCCGACCGGACATCATGCTCTCCGCAACTAGCTCGTGCGGAAGGACCTAGGGGCGGAGGGGGATGAGCACCAATGCTGATTCCCGATCAAATCATGCCGGGTCCGGAGCTAATCGGCCAGCTGGCTCGCAAGGATGCGGGACCACAGCGCCTCTGCCGCCGGCGACTGGCGCGCGCGCGGACGCCACAGGCGGATCTCCATTTCGACATCCTCCGCCTCCGGCCCGGCACGGGCGAGACGCCCCTGTTCGAGATCCTCCCTGACCAGGCTGAGCGCAGTCCAGGCAACGCCGCGACCATCGCGCGCCATCGCGGCGAGCACGCTGGCAAGATGCGACGAAAAAGCAGGCGGTGCCGATGGCTTGCGCCCGCCACGCTCCCATGCGGAGGCAAGGATGCGGCCCATGCCGGATTCGGCGGTGAAGGCGAGCTGGGGTGCCTTTCGCGGGTCACCCTCGCGCAGCAGCGCGGGCGCAGCGACGGGCAACAGCCAGTCGCGCCCGAGGCTCAGCGACCTGAAGTCGCCGCCAAAACGCGTCGGTGCAGCTTCATGGTGATGACAGAGCAGGAAATGCGCCTTGCCTTCAACCATCCGCCGTTCGCACGCGACCATATGATCGGCGGTCAGTGCGATCGTTGCCCCAAGTGGCTGCTCTTCCTCCAGTCGCCGCAGCCAACGCGGGAAGAAGGTGAGCGAGAGCACATGGGTCGAGGCAAAGCGAAGCGTCTCGTGATCGGTGCGATCGGCGGCCCGCGCCGCCTCGCGCCCGAGTTGAAGGCGCCGCAGCGTCTCCTCGGCGGCAAGCTGGAAACTTTCGCCGGCGGCGGTCAGACGGATGCGATGGGTGCGCCGGTCGATCAGCGGCGCGCCGACCCAATCCTCCAGCGCCTTGATCCTTCGACTGAAACTGGGCTGGCTCATGGCGCGACTTTCCGCAGCACGCGAAAATCCACCGCGCTCGATCAGCGCCAGAAAGTCCTCAAGCCAACCGATGTCCATCGTCGCGGTGTCGTACCTCCATTAAACGGAATGCAGATTCAACTGTTGCCCAAAGCCGTTGATCAGCTTGCATAGGGTGCGCGAGCTCAAGCGGCTAGCGGAATGCAAGGAACACGTGATCAAAAGCTACCAAGGCGCGGATGGCAGAGTGCGTCACGTCCGCTTAGGACAGCGTGAGTTGCAAAAGCCGCCTGTCGGCTCACGGCCCAGTTCCAGCCGCCATTAACCGCTCATTGTGCCCCTTCGGCCTTCCCAAATTTACCCTTGAGCACGGTCGCGCCGTCGCGCAGGAAATCGAGGTGGTCGGACCAGTGCTGCATCATGCGCACGCGCTCGTCCCAATACTCGCCGCGGGTGTAGGCGCGGCGGACCGCGTTGTTGTCGCAGTGGGCGAGCTGTCGCTCGATCGCGTCAGCGTGCCACAGGCCCATTTCATTGAGTAGGGTTGCCGCCATCGCCCGGAACCCGTGCCCGGTCATCTGGTCTTGAGCATAGCCCATGCGGCGCAGGGCGGCGTTGATCGTGTTTTCCGACATGGGTCGATCAACCGAGGTACGTGAGGGAAACAGAAAGCCGCTGTAGTCCTCGTCGTGCTCGATCGAGCGGAGGATCGCGAGTGACTGGCGGGAAAGGGGGACGCTATGCGCGCGCCGCATCTTCGTCTTGTGCGCCGGAATGGTCCAAACGGCCTTGTCGAGGTCGATATCCGCCCATTCGGCGAAGCGCAGTTCACCGGGGCGGACAAAGACGTGCGGCAGCAGCCGTAAAGCTGCGTTGACGTTGGCACTGTCCGTAAACGCTTCGATCGAACGCAGTAGCGCGCCAGCCTCTCGGGGCGTCGTGATGGCGGCGCGATGGACTGGCTTCGGCACGATCAGAGCGCCGCGCAGGTCACTTGCGACATCCCGGTCGGCTCGCGCCGTCGCAATGGCGTACCGAAACACCTGTGAACAGGTGCTGCGAAGGCGCTTGGCGGTCTCGTAACGGCCTTTGCCCTCCATCTTTCGCAGCATCAGCAAAAGCTCCTGCGCGGAGATCGAGGCGATGGGGCGCCTGCCGATCGCTGCGTTGATGAACCCCAGCAGCCAGCGCAGCTTCTTCATCGTGACCGGCGAACGACCTTCCTTCTCGACCTTGGAAAGCCATTCGTCGGCGACAGCCTGAAAGCTGTTCGAAGCCGCTACCGCAGCCGCGATCCGATCGAGCTTGATCCGCTCGGCTGGATCATCGCCGCGCGCGAGTACCTTTCGCGCTGCGTCGCGCTCCGCGCGCGCTTCGGCGAGGCTGGTCTCGGGCCATACGCCGAAAGCGAGGGTCTTCTGCTTTCCCAGATGTCGGTAGTTCATCCGCCAGTAGCGACCGCCCGCAGGCGTCACGAGCAGGTAGAGCCCGTCGCTATCACTGAGCTTGTATGCCTTGTCGCGACTCCTAGCCGCTTTGATCGCCACAACCGACAACGCCATGATGGTATCTCCATCGAAGCGACCGGCGACGTGCCATCAGATATACCATCAGATTGTTGGTATGGAGTGGCTTTTCACCGATCCGACTGGGATGGTTATACCACAAAAAACCGCAGAAAACAGCCGTTTACGGCACGTTGTGGGACGCCTTGGGAAGGCAGCCTGGTGACCCCTACGGGAATCGCGCTCGGCTCCCCCACCACGGGCAGCCATGCGACGCCGCTGATCGCCCGCACCGGCGCATGGGTTAGCCGCTGCCAGTCGCGTCGCGCAGCCAGCGTCATGGTCAGCGCACGCACGATCAGCAGCTGCCCGGTATAGGCTTCGCACAGCCCCAGCGCGCTCGCCGCGTGCTGCGCGATCAGGCCATCTTCGCCCCCGCCCGCCGCGCGCAGATGCGTCTTCACCGCGTCGCGCGCAGCCGCGATCGCGTCCGCCGGAATGCCAGCGTCCATCTCATCTCTCCCGATAATGGGGTTGGTTTCAGACGATCTGCGCGGCGCGCAGCCACGGCCGCGCCAGCGTCGTGGGCACCACCGCCACGCCGCCCGCGATCGTCGCCGCCACATCCTGGCTGCTCAAATCGTCAAAGGTGAAGCGGATCGTCGTCGCGCCATCGGCAACCCCGTGCATCCCCCAGTTCAGCGTCAGCATATCGGCGGCGCGCGCCGCCGCGGACGCGCCGCTCGCAACATAGCTCGACGGGGTGGCACGCGCTTCAACCTGCACGCCCCAGATAATGGCCGCGCCGGTCACGGCAGAGCTGTAACTCGTCGTCGCCATCGCCCCGGCACCGCATGCCGGATGCAGCGTGACGCTGTTTACGCTCGTCCCCGTCGCGATCCACACGCGCCACCATGCGCCGCAATCCTCGACGCCGTGCCCCGTCGCATTGCCCCGCACATCGGCGACCTCCCCGGTGGCGGTATCGACCCCCAGATCGATCGTGCCGCCAAAGCGCAGCAAGGCAAAGCGCGTTGCCTTGCCGACCGCGTCCTTGCGCAGATAGGCCGACAGGCAAACCACCCCGCTCGTCGCCGCCAGCCCCTGCCACACCTGACCATAGGCCGCGCCGGCCGCGTCGTTCATCAGCGTCGCGGCGTTCGCGCCATCGGGCGACGCCTGCCCTTCGGTCAGCACCGCGCTCGCCACCGTCCAGGGCGCACTGGCCAGCGCACCCGACCTCGAAAGCATATTGGTCTGCCCGCCCTCGATCAGCAGCCCCCGCCGCGCGCCCGTCACCGGATGGTGATCGAACCGCGCCACGTCCGCCGCTTCGCTCGTCAGCACACCCTGTGTCGTCCAGCGGCTCCCCGACGACGCCCGCGTCAGCGCCGCCCCCGGGGGCATCGCCCCGCCCGAAAAGTCGAACCCGCGCACCCACCCGCGCTGCCGCAGCGCCAGCGACGGCCCGATCCCGATCGCCCCCATCAGTACAGCGCCAGCAGGTCGGCCGCGCTGGTGCCGGTCGCCCGCACGTATCGCGCGCGAAACGGCAGCACCGTGCCGGCGGGAACATTCTTCCACAGCGTGTCGGCGGTGCAGTTCACCCCGCGCATGGTGATATTGCCCCCGGTCCCGACATAAAGTGCCTTGGGACTATCGGTCAGCGGATTGCTGTCATGCGGCGTCACCGCCACCGCACGGGTCGCCGGCGCCGACACCGTGTCGGCCAGATTCGCAAATGGATCGCTCATAAATCCTCCCCGGAACGGGGAGGGGGACCATGCGCATCATGGTCGAGGTGGCCCGCCACGAAGCGAACCTTTACCTCATCCCCCGCCCCAAAAATGGTTCGCCCGATCAGCTCGCGCTGAACTTCGGCAGCGCGCGCGCGACGGCGTCAGGCGGTCGCGAACTTCAACAGCTTGATCGCCTCGCTATTGGTCACTGCCCCGCCGACCCGTTTGGTGGCGTAGAAGTGGACGAACGGCTTGTTGCTGTACGGATCGCGCAGCACCTGCGTCTCGCCGCGCTCGGCAATCAGATAGCCTGCCTTGAAGTTGCCGAACGCGATCGACAGCGATCCCGCAGCGATGTCGGGCATGTCTTCGGCCTCGACCACCGGATAGCCCAGCAGGCTCGCCGGCTGTCCCGCGCTCAGCGACGGCTGCCACAGGAACGCCCCGTCGCTCGTCTTGAGCTTGCGGATCCGCGCCAGCGTCGCCGAATTCATCACGAACACCGCGCCCTGGCGATAGGGCGACCGCAGCGCCTGGACCAGGTCGATCAGCGTCTCCTCCGGGTTCGCCCCGAACGCGCCCGCCGCGCCCGAGGGCACATGCTGCAACGTGCCGAAGGCGCGCGCGTCGTCGCCGGTCGCCGCAGTGGCATAGGACAGGAAGCCCTTGGGCTTGTTGATCCCGTTGCCGCTCACGAACGCCGCAGCCTCGGCGCGGGCGAATTCGCGTGCGATCTCGTCGGCCAGCCAGGCTTCGACGTCGAACGCCGCATCGTCCAGCATCGTCTGGCTCGCGGCAGGATTGGCGAACAGGTCGCCCATCGGCGGCGCGATCTCGTTGAACGTCGCGGTATCGGTCTCGTCGCGCGCACCGGTCTCGCTCGCCCAGCCTGACGGCGTCCCGCCCGACGCCACCAGCTTGCGATAGCCGGAGCTTCCCACGGTCACGACATTGGCGATCGCCCGGATCGGCGAGATGCTGGCAAGCGTCGCATCGACCAACCCGTCGATCTCGCGCGGAATGGCATAGCCGCCCTCACCGCCGCTCGTCCCCGACAGCGCCTTCATCTCCAGTGCGCCGCTCCCGCTGCGCAGAAACCCCTCGAACGCCGCGCCATTGGTGCTGCGCGCGCCACTCAACATCGGCCGCGCCACCGGCACGCCAGCCGCTTCCATCGCCTCGAACGATTGTTCGAGGACATCCGCCTTCGTTTCCATGTTGTTCTCCCACACAAAAAATCCTCCCCGGAACGGGGAGGGGGACCATCGCAAAGCGATGGTGGAGGGGGCCCGCGTCAGGCGAGCCCCATCGTCTCAGAAAATCAGCAAGCAGCCCATTTTACGCGCGGCGACGCGGGCCCATCCGGGATCCTGCATCGTTAGGACCGCGTCACCACCACTCCGGGAATTCCAAATGTCGAAACGCTCCAACAAAAGCTGGATGAACGCCGGATTCGACGCCTGGTCGCTCGGCTGGGAATCCGCCGCCGTAATGGGGCTGCGCACGGCAAAGATCGCCCAGGGCGGCGCCGAGGCGCAGCGCGAAACCGAACGCATGATCTCCGAAAAGATGACCGCCGCGTTCGAACTGCAAATGGCAATCATGACCGGCGCCATGGGCCTCAGCCCCGCCACCACCACCCGCAAGGCGATCGCCCACTACCGCCGCAAGGTCCGCGCCAATGCCCGTCGGCTTGGATAGCCGGAACAGGCCACTCCCGTTCAGGATTACCGGGTGAACCGTGACCCGTGCGGTTCAGGTCAGGCTGGCAGCCTGACCGACCCGACAATGGGCTGGGTGGGGCGGTCAGGCCTCGCAGAGACCGCAGTCACACCCTCCACCGCGTGAACCCGCGCGAGTCCCTGCATCGGCCGCGCCACCAGGCTCACCTCGCACAGCTCCAGCGCCTCGATCTCGCGCCACCGCCCCTGCCGCGTCTTGACCGTCCGGTATCCGAAGCTCAGCCCGTTGACAGCCCCCTTCGCCACCAACGCCGCCAGCTCAGGCGCATCGACCCGCGCTGTCACGCGCAGCCCCCGCGCGTCCTCGCCGATCGCCTCGATCACCCCGACCGGCTTGCCCCGATGCTGCCACAGCAACGGCACCCGCCGCACCCGGCTCCCGAACGCTCCGGGCCGGATCACATCCCCGCCCCGGTCCGGCACATCGAACACCGCCGCATAACCGGCAAAGCGAACAGGCCCGCCTGAAGACTCCTGTTCCCCTGCGAAAGCAGGGGTCCAGGGTCGCGGGCGGTTCGCCGCGTGGCTCTGGGCTCCTGCGTTCGCAACAGAACGGAACCCCGCGCCCCTCACTTCCCCAACCCCCAAAACCCCAGTTTCACCGCCAGCCCGACCACGACCAGCGCCAGCACCATCCGCACCACCCATCCGGCCACCGCCTTCACCGCCGATCGCTTGGCGTCGCGCCACGCCTCCAGCAATTCGCGCAGCTCGCCCATGTCCTTGCCCGCCTTCGGATCGTCGAGTCCCAGCCGCGCCAGCGCCCTGCTCGCGCCCAGCTCGCCCGCCTCCTCGGCGATCCCGCGCAGCGTCGCCATATCCGCGCCTTCGGCGGTCCCCTGCGCGATCAGTTGCGCCAGCAGCCGTCCGTCCACCGGCGCGCTCATCGGTCTATCCCCAACATCGCCCGCTTCTCCGAGTCGCTCAGGAACTCGGCACCCGACACGCTGCGCCACAGCCGCTCGCGATCCTCGGCCATCGCCGGAACCTTGTCGATCTCGACCCACAGCCGCGCCTCGGGGAACCAGGGCGACAGTCCCTGCCCCAAGGCGCTCAACACCATGTCCGCCAGCGGCAGGATCGTCATCCGCCACACCGCCTTGTTCGCCTCGCGATAATTGGCATAGCTGTTGTCGCCGGGCAGTCCGATCAGCATCGGCGGCACCCCGAACGCCAGCGCGATCTCGCGCGCCGCCGCGGCCTTCAGCCCCACGAAATCCATGTCCGCCGGGGTCATGCTCATCGCCTGCCATTTGAGCCCGCCTTCCAGCAGCATCGGCCGCCCCGCATTGGCCGCGCCCGCAAACCCCGCTTCCATCTCCCCCTTCAGTCGGTCGAACTGGGCGGGGCTGAGGGCGCTCCCGTCCCCCGGCTCGTAGACCAGCGCGCCCGATGGCCGCGCCGCATTGTCGAGCAGCGCCTTGTTCCACCGCGTCGCCGCATTGTGGATCGCGATCGCGCCCGACGCCGCGCCGAGGCACCCCAGCCCATAATGATCGTCCAGCGGATTGAAGCTGCGGATATGAATCACCTGCGCCCGCCCCGCCGCATCCTCCGCCGCGATGCGGCTCACGCTCCCGCCCACGCGATAGCGATAGGCCACCGGCCAGCCGCCCGCATCGCTCTCGACGCTCACCCGCTCGGGCCGCAGCGCGAACAGCTCGGCCACGCCGCCCGCGCCATCGCCCAGCAGCTGAACATAGGCATTGCCGTGCAGCATCAGATGCGCCGACAGGATCGCGATCAGCTCCTGCCCCTGGCTGCGCGCGCTCGACAGCGCCAGCAGCGCGGGATCGCTCGCCGCGACCGGCGCCCCGGCAAAGGCATCCATCACGAACCGCACCGCCCGCTGCGCCACCGGATTCGCGGCATAACCCGCCCGCACCTGCGCCTCATAGCTTTGCGGCCACTCGCCCATCGCCGCCATTGTCCCGCCGCCACGCGCCAACACCGGACGCGATCCGTCGCGCCCGGACTTCCGCCCGAACCATTTCATGAAGAATCTCCCGAATTTCCGCTTAGCGCTGCCCGGTCGGGCTGAGATTTCGTCCAGGTGGAGCCGAAACGCGTGATTTTCGAGCACCGGAGCGCAGCGTGCTTATGGCACGTGAGCACCGGAGCGGAGAAAATCGCGCGGTGCAGGCCCGCATGGGCGGAATATCAGCCCGGCCGGCGCCCGAACCAGATGACGTGCCGCGGCCCCTTGCCATTCTGCCGCGCCCGCACCTGAACCTCCTCGATCGCGAAGCCCGCGTCGCGCATCCGCCGCGCAAAGGCCGGGTCCGGCCCCGCCGACCACACCGCCAGCACCCCGCCCGGTGCCAGCGCCGCCCGCGCCCGCTCCAGCCCGCGCATCGTGTACAGCCCGTTATTCGCGTCGCGCGTCAGCCCGTCCGGGCCATTGTCGACATCCAGCAAGATCGCGTCCCAGCTGCCCCGGCTGCGCGCGATCTCCCCCCCGACATCGCCCATCACCAGCTGCGTGCGCGGGTCGTCCAGGCACCCGTCGGCCAGTTCCGCCATCGGTCCGCGCGCCCATTCGATGATGCCCGGCACCAGCTCGACCACGCACGCCCACCCCTTAGGCCCCAGCCGCTTGAGCGCCGCGCGCAGCGTAAACCCCATGCCATATCCGCCAATCAACAGCCGCGCCGATGCCGGGTCGCTCAGCCGGTCCAGCGTCATCTCCGCCAGCGCCTCTTCCGATCCGCTCATCCGGCTCGACATCAGCTCGTTGCGCTCGAGCATGATGATGAAGTCACGGCCATGCTGAACCAGCCGCAACGGCTCTCCGCCCGGCACCTCGGCCACGCCGATCACTTCGCGAGGCGTCATCCTATTCTCCTGTGCTTCGGTGCCATGGGCCGTCAGGCCCATGTAAACGGCAACACGCTCTCGCCCTCCAGCGATCCCGCCGCATTGAACCGCCGCTCGGCGATCCGCCCGCGCCCCAGATGATCCACCGCCACCACCGTGCTGCACCGCGTCCCATAGACCGGGTTGCGGATGAACACCGGCGAATCCACCGGCTCATAGGGATCGGGCTCGTACCGCTCCGCCGCCCCCGCCGGTCGCTCGTCGGCCAGCGCCGCGAACAGCGGCTCCAGCGATGCGCTCCCCGCCTCCAGCCAGGCGGTCAGCGCCATCTGCACCCGGATCGTCTTGGGCCACAGCGTATCGAACAGCCCGTTCGACAGCCCATGCATTCCCGGACTCAACGGCCGCCGCACCGGGTCCGGCCGGTTGGACAGATAGAGCGGCCCATCGCGATCCACCGCGATCAGGTTGAACGGGTTATACGCGTTCAGATCCTCCGGCTCATGCCCGGCAAGCATGTCGGTGACCAACGACCCGCGCGATAGCTTGGCGGGATCAGCCGCCTCCCCGCGCACATTGGTCACCGCCGCCAGCCGCCCCGCCTCGTTCAGCGCCAGCCAGCTTCCCCCCGCAACGAGGTCGCGCCCACCAATCACGGCATGGTTGTGCGGCTGCGTCGCCATCCACCGCCCCAGCGGCGCCGACGCGCGTTCATGCCGCTCGTCGCGGTTGCCCGCGGCGACCAGAGGCCAGTTGGGATGCATCCGCCACGCCAGCGCCAATACGCACATCGCGCAAGGCTTAGCCGGGGGCGCGGGCCGCGGCTAGGGTCGAGTTCGGCCACGTTCACCCCGTCCCCCGCACCCCCACCTCCCCCTTCCACCCCAACGCCAGCTCCCACGCCGCCCACACCAACGCGTCGGCCCGATCGGGCGAGCGTCCCGGCCCCACATAGCCGCCCCCGCGCACCAGCCCGCACAGTTCCTCTTCCAGCGCCGCAAAGCTCCGCGCGTGGCGCACTGTCCCCCGCTCGTACAGCGCCGCCACCGGCTCCGCCCGCGCCGCCTTGCCCCGGCTGGCATGGACCAGCCGCACCGGCATCGCCACCGCCGCAGCGCGCAGCACGCTCATCACCATGTCGCCGCCCTGGTTCTTCTCCGCGACCACCCGGTCCGCGCCATGCCGCCGCGCGCACGCCGCCACCGCCTGCGCCCAGCCCTCGGGCGACAGCCCCGCCACGCTCGCATCCTCCAGCACGCACAGCCGCCCCACGCCGTCGATCGCCACTGCGACGATCCCGCAGGCATCGCCCTCCGCGCTCGCCGGCGGATCGACGCCCACCACCACACGCACAGGTTCGTCCACCACGACCGCCCGCGCCGCCTCGATCATCGCCGACGACCACAATGCCCCCGGCACATCGACCAGCAGCTCGCCCTCCAGCTCCTGCCGCCCCAGCCGCGTGCCGCCATAATCGGCCTCCATCGCCGCGACGAAACTCGCGGGCAGATGCGGATTGTCCCGCGTCCTCCCGCGCGTCTCGACGCAGTTCGGCAACGCCATCACCCGCCGCATCAGCCGCGTCGGGCGCGGCGTCGTGGTCACCAGTACGCGCGGCCGGTCCCCCAGCCGCAATCCCATCATCAGATTGTCCCACGCCGCCTCGCCGCGCCGCCCCCATTTGCCCAGCTCATCGGCCCAGGCGGCATGATGTTCCGGCCCGCGCAGCCCTTCCGGGGATTCCGCCGAATAGGCGAAGCCGACCGCCCCCGATGGCCAGTGCAACTCACGCGCATTCGCCTTCCATACCGGGCGGCGGTCCGCCCGCGCCACCGCGATCAGCCCCGATTGCCCTTCGATCATCACCCGCCGCACTTCGTCCAGGCTCGCCCCGACCAGCGCAAACCGCCCCTCCGGCGCATCCGCCGCCAGCTGGTTGACCCATTCGCTCCCCGCCCGCGTCTTGCCAAAGCCACGCCCGGCCCGGATCAGCCACACCCGCCACTCGCCCGGGGGCATCATCTGCCCGTCATGCGCCCAGATCCGCCACCGCGCGAGGAACTCGCGCCGCATCGGCGCCGTCATCCCGCGCACGGCATGGCCACGCTCTTCGTCGGGAAGCGCGATCAGCCGATCGATGAACGCCGCGATCTCCGCGTCACTCGCCATCGTGCGCCACCTCCGCTTGCGGCGCATGCTCGGTCGCCGCATCGCGCACCGGGACCGGACCGCCTGCCCCCGCACCATGCGTCAGCAACCCTGCCGTCTTCGCGTCGACCTGCGCCGCCCATTCGGCGTCACGCGCACGCCGCGTCTCGATCGCCTTCAGTCGTTTGAGCAGCAGCGCGTCGGTTTCGTCGGGTGCCGCGAACTGCGGACCTCGACCATGGGTGCGCGGCTTTCCGGGGACATTGCGATGCGCCATCAGAAGGCGCAGCGCGCTCTCGAAATCGATCGGCCCGAGCGCGCTGTCGACCCCGCAACCCAGCGGGTCGTGACGCGTGCGCCCTGCCAGCACATGGCCGACCACGCGCGTCTCCAGCATCTGATAGCCGAGCGCGAGCGCTTCTTCCCACGCCGCCGCGAACGCCGGCTCACGTCGGCGCAGCGTATAAACCGATCCCGGAATCACCCCGATCACCGCAGCCGATTCCCTGACGTTGCAGGTGGCAGCGAGATGATCGAGGAACGTCTCGCGCATCGTCTTGGTCCAGCGGACCCATTTTCGCTTCTGGTCGAACGGCGCATGCGCCGCATCGGTATAGGCGCGCCGCGTTCCCATCCCTGCCTCTCCCCCGACGAAAAACCGGGCCGAGAGGCGTCGCCGCCCCGCCCGGTTCGATGAATTTCCAACCCTGCATTCCAAAAGACGCGGCGAACCGGCGCTCAGCGGCTGATCCCCGCGACTCGCAATTCTTCAGCGTTCCTGTTATGTACCAAATGAGCGTGACGCTGTCAAGCGCTTTGTTCCCATTTGGTTCGTCTCAGGTCGGTCGCTCCGCTTGATCGGTTAAAGCGAATTCAAGTGCATCCCCACGCGCGACCAGCGGTAACAATTTGCCGCCCGGTACGTTACGCTTGGCGACGATATGTGAAAGAAGGGGCATGACTCATGACTGATCGGGACTTGCTCGATCCTTCCCGGCGTGGCGTCCTTGCCGCGGGCGCCGTTGGTCTGGCGGCGAGTCAGGTCCGCGTATCGGCGGCCGCCCCTCGCCCGGCTTCGGTGGAGAACAGCATGGCCGTAACCCTGACTGTCAATGGCACGCCGCAAGCGTTCGACCTCGATGTCCGCACCACCCTGCTCGACGCGCTGCGCGAACATCTTCAGCTGACCGGCACCAAAAAGGGCTGCGACCACGGCCAGTGCGGCGCCTGCACCGTGATCGTGAATGGCGAGCGGATCAACAGCTGCCTCACGCTCGCGGTAATGCACGACGGCGACAAGATCACGACGATCGAGGGGCTCGGCACCCCCGACAAGCTCCATCCGATGCAGGCAGCCTTCATCAAGCATGACGGCTATCAGTGCGGCTATTGCACCCCGGGCCAGATCTGCTCTGCCGTCGCGGTGCTCGACGAGATCAAGCGCGGTATCCCCAGCCACGTCCAGAAGGACGTGACCGCAAAGCCCCGCCCGACCAATATCGAGATGCGCGAGCGGATGAGCGGCAATCTGTGCCGCTGCGGCGCCTATTCGAACATCGCCGAGGCGATGGCCGAAGTGGCGGGAGCCAAGGCATGAAGGCGTTCACCTACGCCCGCGCCGGCTCGCCCGCAGAGGCCACGGCGATGGCGTCGCGGGTTCAGGGCGCGCGCTTCATCGCGGGCGGCACCAATCTGCTCGACCTGATGAAGCTGGAGATCGAAGCGCCGACCCAGCTGATCGATATCAACCGGCTCGGTCTCGACACGATCGAGGAGACGGACGCGGGCGGGCTGCGCATCGGTGCGATGGTCCGCAACACCGCGCTCGCCGCCGACAAGCGCGTACGGCGCGACTATGCGGTGCTCACCCGCGCGATCATGGCGGGCGCATCGGGCCAGCTGCGCAACAAGGCGACGACGGGCGGAAACCTGCTGCAGCGCACCCGCTGCCCCTATTTCTACGACCCCAACATGCCCTGCAACAAGCGCAAGCCGGGCAGCGGCTGCGCAGCGATCGGCGGTTTCTCCCGCCAGCTCGGCGTGATCGGCACCTCGGACGCCTGCATCGCCACCTATCCCGGCGACATGGCAGTCGCGCTCCGCCTACTCGATGCGGTGGTCGAGACCGTCAAGCCGGATGGCGAAACCCGGGCGATTCCGATCGCCGACTTCCACCGCCTGTGGGGCGACACGCCGCAGATCGAGACCGCGCTCGAGCCCGGCGAGCTGATCACGGCGGTGACCCTGCCCAAGCCGCTGGGCGGCGCGCATGTGTATCACAAGGTGCGCGACCGCAGCTCCTATGCCTTCGCGCTCGTGTCGGTGGCGGCCGTGCTGCACAAGGACGGGACCGGCCGGGTCGCGTTCGGCGGTGTCGCGCCGAAGCCGTGGCGGGTCGAGGCGGCCGAGCCGCTGTTACCGAAAGGCGCCAGCGCGGTCGTCGCGCGCGCCTTCGCCGATGCGCGCCCGACCGAAGAGAACAAGTTCAAGATCACGCTGGCCGAGCGGACGCTCGCCGGCGTGCTCGCCGAAGCGAGGAGCTGACCGATGGAATTCGACGCCCCCGCCGGGACCAATGTGTTCGACTCCGCCAGGATCGTCGGCAAGTCCACGCCGCGCATCGATGGCCCGCTCAAGACCACCGGCACCGCGCCCTATGCCGCCGAACGCCACGATGTCGCCGCCAACCAGGCCTATGGCTTCATCGTCGGATCGGCGATCGCCAAGGGGCGGATCGTTTCGATGGATACCGCCGCTGCCAGGGCAGCGCCCGGCGTCCTCGCGGTCGTTGCTGCGCCGGAAACAAAGCCCGTCGGCAAACCGCAATTCAACAATGCGCCGCTGTTCGGCGGCAGCGAGATTTCGCACTATCACCAGGCGATCGCCTGTGTCGTGGCCGAAACCTTCGAACAGGCGCGCGCCGCCGCAGCGCTGATCCAGACCCGCTATGAGCGCACCGACGGCGCGTTCGATCTCGCCAAGGCCGCGCCGGACGCGCCGCTCGCCAAGGGCAGCGGGGACAAGCCGGATCGCAAGACGCTGGGCGATTTCGACGCCGCCTTCGCGGCCGCGCCGGTCAAGATCGACACACGCTATCACACTGCGGACGAAAGCCATGCGATGATGGAGCCGTTCGCGACCATCGCCGCGTGGGAGGGCGAGCGGCTGACGATCTGGACCTCGAACCAGATGATCAACTGGGCCAAGCGGTCGATGAGCCAGATCCTGGGCATCCCGGCCGAGAATATCCGCGTCGATTCCCCCTATATCGGCGGAGGGTTCGGCGGAAAACTGTTCGTCCGCGCCGACGCCGTGCTCGCGGCGCTGGGCGCGAAGGCGGCCGGGCGGCCGGTCAAGATCGCGATGCAGCGCCCGCTGATGGCGAACAATGCCACCCATCGCCATGCGACGATCCAGCGGCTGCGGATCGGCGCCGGACAGGATGGTCGCATCACCGCGATCGCGCACGAAAACTGGTCGGGCAATCTCAATGGCGAGGATGGCGAGAATGGGACGCTGCAGACGCCCAAACTCTATGCCGGAGCCAACCGGCTCACCGCCAACTATATCGCGACGCTCGACCTGCCCGAGGGCAATGCGATGCGCGCGCCGGGCGAGGCACCGGGGCATCTCGCGCTCGAAGTCGCGATGGACGAACTGGCCGAACAGCTCGGCATCGATCCGATCGAACTGCGAATCCGCAACGAGCCGGACATGGTCCCGGGCGATCCGAAGAAGCGTTTTTCCGACCGCCACCTGACCCGCTGCCTGCGCGAAGGGGCCGACCGGTTCGGCTGGAGCAAGCGCAACCCGAAAGCGGGGGCGACCCGCGACGGGCGCTGGCTGGTCGGCATGGGCGTTGCGGCGGGCTATCGCGGCGCGCCGACGATGAAGTCCGCCGCGCGGATCAAGCTGGGAGCCGACGGGCGCCTCACCGTCCAGACCGATATGACCGATATCGGTACCGGCAGCTACACGATCATCGCGCAGACCGCCGCCGAGACGATGGGCGTACCGCTCGATCATGTTTCGGTGGAACTCGGTGATTCCGACTTTCCGGTCGCGGCCGGTTCTGGCGGTCAATGGGGTGCGGCAAGTTCGACGGCCGGCGTCTATGCTGCCTGCCTCGCGCTGCGCCGGGCGATCGGCGAAAAGCTCGGCTTCGACGGCGACGCCGCGCAGTTCCAGGACGGCAAGATCAGGCTCGGCAACCGCACGCTCGCGCTGACCGATGCGGGGGCAATGTCGGCCGAAGGAGACATGAGCTTCGGCGCGTTCAAGCGCGACTATGACGTGGGTACCTATGCCGCCCATTTCGCTGAGGTTGCGGTCGACGCCTATACCGGCGAGACGCGCATTCGCCGGATGCTGGCGGTGTGCGATGCGGGCCGCATCCTCAACCCGCTCTCGGCGCGCAGTCAGGTGATCGGCGCGATGGTGATGTCTGCGGGCGCCGCGCTGATGGAGGAGCTGGCGGTGGACAAGCGGTTCGGCCTGTTCGTCAACCACGACCTCGCCGGCTATGAAGTGCCGGTCCATGCCGATATTCCGCATCAGGATTGCGTGTTTCTCGATACGCTCGATCCGGTGATCTCGCCGCTCAAGGCAAAGGGCGTCGGCGAACTCGGCATCTGCGGGCCGGGCGCGGCGGTTGCCAACGCCGTGTACAATGCGACCGGTGTCCGCGTGCGCGACTATCCACTGACGCTGGACAAATATCTCGACAAGCTGCCCGCGCTTAGCTGAAGATAAAGCGAGACAGAGCGCTCTGGAGACAGGGCGCTCTAGGCGCGGGCAGCTTCCCACGCGGCGACTTCATCGTCGCGCCGCCGCACGATCCTCAACTCCCCGGCGGCGCCGGTCGCCGGGTCCAGCTCGACCACCCCGTCCCACTCGAACGTTGCATTGCCCGCGATCGTCACCGCGTCGCCGCCCACCGGTCCTTCGGCGCGCGCGCGCACCCGACCGCCGGGGTTGAATACCGTCAGCCATTGCCCGAACGGCAACCGCCCGGTCAGCCCCGCCGCATGGGCCGACGCCGCCATCGCGCTGCCGCACGCATCGGTCAGCCCCACCCCGCGCTCGAATGTCTGTACGAACAGGTCGCTGCCCCGCACCTCGACAAAGCTCACATTGGCGCGATCGACCAGCAGTTCCGGTCCCGCCTCGCACCACTGGCCCAGCGCGACCAGTTCATCGACATCGACCCGGTCGACGAACGCGATCAGATGCGGGTTGGGCATCGCCAGCGCGGTAAAGGCGCGGTCGCTCGGCACGCCCGCGATCGCCGCGTCCACCACCGGCCCCGCGACGCGCACCCCCACCGCCGCGGGGTCGATCGCCACCGGCCCCACCGTCTCCCGCACGGTATAAACGCCCTTCGCCAGATCGGCTTCGCGCGCCACCTGCGCGTCGCTGGTCTTCAACCGCACCCGCGCCGCATCCACGCCCAAAGCCTCAAAGCCGGCGCGCGCCACGCAACGCAGTCCGTTCAGACAGGTCTCCGGCTCGGACCCGTCGCTGTTGAACACCCGGAATCCAAACGCAGACAACTCATCACCGCGCGTCAGCAACAAGATGCCATCCGCTCCCACCGGCCCGGCCCGATCGCTCAATATCTGCGCGATCCGCCCCCAGCTGGCATCGTCGAGATGCAGGTCGCCGGCATCGATCAGGCAGAAGTCGTTTCCCGACCCGTGGCATTTGGTGAAGTGCAGTTCCATGTCGCCACCTCTACGCCACCGCCACCCCGGCGCAACCGCAGTTCGGCTTGGCGCGCGCAAACCCGCGCTGGCACCGCGACGGTCAACCTGCCACAAGACGCGCGATGGACGGCATTCTGTTCCTCGCCGTAGTGGCGCTCGGCATTGTCGCGATTGCGCAGGGCCAGCGGGTGCGTGCGCTGACGCGGCGAATCGAATGGCTCGAGCACAGCCCGCGCGCGCAGGTGCCGCCGGTTCGCGCGGCCGATCCGGCGCCGACTCCGGCCACCACTGTCGATCCCGGGCTGGCGACCGACCCCGCACTCGCAGCCGCCCGCGCCGCGCCTGCGCTCGGCACCCCCGCGGCCCGGCGCGCCGATGCTCCGCCCCCGGTCTCGCCTGCATCCGCCCCGAAACCCGACCGCCCCAGCCTCGAATCGCTGATCGGCGCGCGGCTGCCGGTCTGGATCGGCGCGGTCGCGCTGGTGGTCGCGGGCTTCTTCCTCGTGCGCCATTCGATCGAGATCGGCCTGCTTGGCCCTGGCGTCCGCACGCTCCTCGCCGCGCTGTTCGCCGCTGCGCTCGTCGCGGCAAGCGAGGCGGCGCGCCGCCTCCCTGCACTGCGCGATGACTCGCGTATCGGCCAGGCGCTTGCGGGCGCAGGCATCGCAAGCAGCTATGCGACGCTATACATCGCGGCGGCGATCTACCGGTTCATCGGGCCGCTGCCTGCGTTCGGTCTGATGCTCGCGGTCACCGCGCTCGGCCTTGCCCTTGCGCTCCGCCATGGCCCGCCCACCGCCATACTCGCGCTGGCCGGGGGCTTTGTTGCCCCGCTCGTCGCGGGCTATGACGCCGCCGGAATCGGCCCGCTGCTCACCTATCTCGCCTTGTTCACGGCCGCGCTGTTCCTGCTCGCAATCCACCGCCGCTGGGCCTGGCTGGCCATCGCCGCAACGGTCGCGGCGTTCGCCTGGGTCAATTTCCTGCTGTTCGCATTGGGCAGCAGCAGCCTCGCCGCCCCGGCGGCATTCGTCGTGCTCCTCGCCATCGCCGCCACCATCGCGCTTCCGCGGGCCGGAGCCACCGCGCGCTGGCTACATATCGGGCCGCTGTTCGCCGGGCTGATCCAGCTCTTCGCCTTCGCCCCCGCGCTGGCGTTCGACGCGCTCCTCTGGGGCTTCTATCTCGTCCTGGCCGCGGCGACGCTGCTCCTCGCCTGGCGCGACGCGCGCTATCTTTCGGGATCGCTCGCGGCACTCGGCCTCGCGCTCGTCCTGCTCGGCACCAGTCTGATCGCGCCGGAGCGCGGCGCAACGCTGGCCGCAGCCCCGCTGCTCGCCGCCCTGTTCGCCGTTCCCGGACTGCTCCTGCTCGATCGCGGGCGCAGCTGGGCCATCCTCGCGATCGGCGGGCTCGCCGGGCCGGTCCTGCTCGCCAATCTGTTCGCGCCGGGCCAGCTCGCTTCCTGGCAATGGGCTGTGCTCGAACTCGCCGCTGCGGCGCTCGCCGCCTGGACCAGCTGGCGCCGCCGCGCCGCGATCGACCAGCGCGATCCCGGCCTCATCGGCGGAGCGCTCGCCGCCGCCATTCTCGCAGCAACGGGGATCGGACAGCTGCTTCCGTTCGACTGGATCGCGGTCCCGCTGGCGCTGGCGACGCTCGCGCTCGGCCTGTGGGCGCGTCGCACCGGCGATCGAACCCTGTTCGCCCTCCCCGTGATCGGCGTCGCCGCGATGGTTGCCGCCGCTGTGGTGCCGCTCGGCGGCTACGTCCTGCTCATCGCCGAGTCCATCATAGGGGAAACGCTGCCCGCCCGCGCCCTCCCGGCGCTCGCCGATGCGCTGCGTACCCTGTTGCCTCCGGTTATCGCCGTCGCACTTCTCGCGCCCGACAGGCGCCAGTTCGCCCCGATGCGCGCCGCGACACTCGGGCTCGCCATCGCGATCATGCTGATGCTGGTCTATCATTTCGCCAAGCTCCCGCTTGCCGTCCTCACCGAGGCGCGGTTCCTCACCTGGGGGTTCGTTGAGCGGATGCTCGTCACCCAGGCGCTGTTCGCCGCTGCGTGGCTCCTGCGCCGCCGCACCGATCTTGTCACGCTCGCGACCGCCCTGTTCGCGCTTGCGGCTGCGCGGTTCCTCTGGTTCGACCTGGTGATCTTCAACCCGGTCTTGGTCGAGCAGCACGTCGGCAGCATCCCCCTGCTCAACGCCGCAGTGTTCCACGTCGCGCTTGCCGCCTTCTGGGCCCACGCCCTCCTCCCCCGGCCAACCGGCCCGCGCGCGGCGATGGTGCTCACCTTCCTCGCGGTACTCGCCCTGGTCCGCCAGGCCGCCCACGGCTCCCTCCTCACCGGCCCCATCGGCACCGGCGAAACCTATGGCTATTCCGCGGCCCTCCTCATTCTCGCGCTTGTCTGGCTCGCCCTCGGCATCCGGCGCGGCGGCCGTGACCTGCGCCTCGCCGGGCTCGCCCTGTTGACGGGCGTGACGCTCAAGGTCTTCCTGATCGATGCCGCCGCGCTCGACGGGCTGCTGCGCATCCTCTCCTTCCTCGGCCTTGGCATCGCGCTGATCGGGATCGGGTGGGTCTATACCCGTTTCCTCGCCGCGCGACCGAAAGCGTCAGTGGCGGGCGACTGAGCCGGCGGGCACCAACGGGACACACCGAATAGGGAGTGAGCCAATGACCCGCACCGTCCATATCGCCGACCCCGCCCAGATCGACATCGACGCCGCCCGCAACATCGCGCTGTCGGGTGAACTCGCCAGCTATGCCCGCGCCGCCGCCGATCCGCTCGCGATGATCGAGGCTGCCAAGCTGCTCGCCGCACTTCCGCGCGAAACCTTTACCCCCGGCGCCACGACCCCCGCCGCCCTTTACGCCGAAGCCCGGCTCCTCGCGCGCGGCGACCGGGCGATGCTGGGCGAGATCAACGCCGTCCAATATGGCTTCTCCCGCCCGTCGACCGGCAGCTATGCCGCCGAAAGCTGGGTCGTCGCCTATCGCGGCAACGGCATCGGCCTCACCGCTACGCCGCGTCCGCAGATGCGCTTCCGCGTCGGCGCACCGGTCTGGACCGGCCCGGTCGCCGCCAAGGTCGCCTGAACCATGCGCGCCGTGTCCCATATCCTCGCCGCCGGTCTCGTCGTCGTTGCTGCGCCCCTCGCTGCTCAGCACGCCCCGCGGCCGGTGACCGGCGCCGAAATGCGGGCGGAGGCACGCGCCATCGCCGCGGGAGATCCGAAGCTTCTGGCCGAGGTCGAAGCCGCGCAAGCCGAAGCGACACGCGGCATTCTCGGCAACGGCCCCACCTCGATCCGCCAGAGCGTTCCGGCGGGCGGCACCTGGTCGCTGCCGCTGACGCGCAGCGCCGATGCCGCGGCGACCATCGCCGTGCGTCGCATCGGCACAGCACCCGTCGCGCTTACCATCATGGACGCGGCAGGCCGCCAGCTTTGTGCCGATTCCAGCGGGAGCACGTTGCTGACCTGCCGCATCGCGCCGGGCGACGGCCCGCTCATCGCCCGGGTGGCGAACACGGGCGCGGCCGCCGCCGACATATTGCTGCTGATGAACTGAGCGGTCAGGGCAGGCGGTAGTGATCCGCCAGCCGGTCCAGCGCCAGCGTCAGCACCACGCGCCCGGCGCGTGCAGGCCAGGCCAGGCCCTTTTCGGCCACTGCCATGCTCTCCCCCGCGCAGATCACCCGCCAGGCGATATCGGACAGCCCCGGCCCCAACGCAGCCACCGC
Organism: Sphingomonas suaedae; assembly: GCF_007833215.1. Classification (NCBI taxonomy): domain Bacteria; kingdom Pseudomonadati; phylum Pseudomonadota; class Alphaproteobacteria; order Sphingomonadales; family Sphingomonadaceae; genus Sphingomonas; species Sphingomonas suaedae. The sequence continues at coordinate 3,321,611 of NZ_CP042239.1, read as the reverse complement.
CGCGTCGAACCGACGCTTGGCGGAAATCTGCGCCAGCGTCGGATCGAGTCCCACCGGGGGCGCACCACTGCGTCGCGCCGCGGGTGCGACATCCCACCGCATCGTGACGCGCGGTCCCAGCGCCGCCACTTCGTAGTCGGCGCGCAGCCGTTCCCCCGCCTCGAACTCGCGTGCATCGATCAGGCCCCGGGAGCGTAGCCAGCCCAAGGGAGATTCGGCGTCGTTGACGCTCACCCGCCGCCCCCCGCGCCGTGCGGGCGCGTGCCGCACCACATGACCGTTCTCGATCGTCCGCTCGACCAGTTCCCGCATCCGCTTATTCTCCTGCCTACCGAATCGGGCTTGCCACAACGTCACGCTTGTAGGAAAATGATTTAACCGTATCGGTTATCAGGAGCACGCATGATTTCCGCGATTCGCGAAGTCCGCCGCGCCAAGGGATTGACGCTGGAAGAGGTGGCGGAGCGGTGTTCGCCGCCAACCACCGCGCAAACGATCGGGCGGCTGGAGACGGGAACACGCACCGTATCGGTCGCCTGGCTCAACCGTATCGCCGCCGCGCTGGGGGTCGATGCCGCCGATCTCGTCCGCTTGCCCGACCGCCCGGACATCGCGGTGGCCGCGTCGCTCGACGCCGCCGGGGCGCATCCGCTCCGCCGCCCCGCCACCATAGTGCCGCCCGTTGCCGAAGCCGATCTGGTCGCAGTCACGGTCGCTGGCAGTATCGGCGATTATCGTGCGGGCGATCAGATCTGGTGCCGACGCCTCGGCCCCGACGCCTTTGCGCACGCGCTCAATCGCGACGTGCTCATTCCCCGCCCGGCGGGCCGATTTCTGTTCGGTCGCCTGATTGCCTATGAAGGCGAAGGCGGGCGGCTCAACATCCTCCCGCTCGGTCCCGGCGCGCGGCAACAGGTGATCGCCGACCCGCCCTGGATCGCTTGCGCGACGCGCCTTATCCGGCAGCTATAGGATGCAATAGGCTATTTCCCCGTCTTGCGCCGGCGGCGGCACAGGCGCATGTTCCCGGCACGTCCTTTTTAGGGGAGGGATGCCATGCGAATTGCGATCGGCCTTGTGGCCGCGATGCTCGTTGCCGCGCCCGCGCTGGCGGAGCCCTGGGATTTCGTGCTCATCAACGAAACCGGCAAACCGATCAAACTGATCGAGGTGGCGCCGACCGGCTCGACCGACTGGAAGGCCGGGCTGGAGGAAGAGGGACGGCGCGAACCCGTGCTGAAACCCAAGGCGCGGACCACCGTGCGGCTCGATCGTCCATCCAGCCAGTGCCGCTACGATGTCCGTGCGACCTTCGAAGACGGGGGAACCGAGACATTTTCGAGCGCGAACATCTGCGACAACAGCTATGTCACGATCAAGCTGACGGGCGGGAAGCCGACACTCTCCGCCAATTGACCGGCGGGGAAATGGTGGGCGCTGACGGGCTCGAACCGCCGACCCTCTCGGTGTAAACGAGATGCTCTACCAACTGAGCTAAGCGCCCGCAGGCGCCCCGATAGTGCCAAGCGCGGCCCGCGTAAACAGGCTGTATCGCAGCCGCACTTTCCATCGCGGCTGCAAATCGGCTAGCGCGCGGGGATGAGCAGCCTGCCGTCCGTCATCACCCGCTTCGCGCCCAGCCCCACCGGGCGGCTGCATATCGGCAATATCCGCACCGCGCTTCACAACTGGATGTGGGCGCGTAAGGCGGGGGGGCGGTTTTTGTTGCGGATCGACGATACCGATGCGGAGCGGTCGAAAGAGGAACATGTCGCGGCGATCCGCGCCGATCTTGCCTGGCTGAGCCTGACATTCGACGGCGAAGCGCGGCAGTCGCAGCGATTCGATCTGTATGAGCGCCGGTTCGCCGAACTCATCGCTTCGGGCCGGGTCTATCGCGCGTATGAAAGCCAGCAGGAACTTGAACTCAGGCGCAAGGTACAGCTCGGTCGCGGGCTGCCGCCGATCTACGATCGCGCCGCACTCGCGCTGACCGATGCCGACCACGCCCGGCTGGAGGCGGACGGGATCAAGCCGCACTGGCGGTTCAAGCTCGACCATGGCGCACCGATCGAATGGAACGACCTGATCCGCGGGCCCCAGCGCTTCGATCCGGCGACGATGAGCGATCCGGTGGTGCGTCGCGCCGACGGGTCGTGGCTCTATCTGCTCCCTTCGGTGATCGACGATATCGACCTGAACATCACCCATGTGGTGCGCGGCGAGGACCATGTGTCGAACACCGCGGCCCAGCTCCAGATGTTCGATGCGCTCGGCGCCGCGCCGCCAGCGTTCGCACATGAGGCGCTGCTGACCGGGAGCGAGGGCAAGCTGTCCAAACGCATGGGCTCGCTCGGCGCGGATCATTTCCGCGATGCGGGGATCGAGCCGCAGGCGATCGTCGCCCTGCTCGCGCGGCTGGGCACCAGCGACCCGGTCGAACCGGTCGCCGACGTCGCGCCGCTGATCGAAAGCTTCGACTTTGCCCGGTTCGGCCGTGCGCCCGCCCGATTCGATGAGGGCGAGCTCGCCCAGATCAACGCCCGCATCGTCCACCAACTGCCCTTCGACGCGGTCGCCGACCGTCTGCCCTCCGGGCTGGACGCCGCCGCCTGGGAGGCGATCCGCCCCAATCTCGAGACGGTCGCCGGTGCATCCTTGTGGTGGCAGGTGATCGAAGGGCCGGTGGCGCACAACCCCGAACCGGAAGACGGCGATTTCCTGATCGCTGCTGCCACGCTCGCCGAGACGATCGACTGGTCGGCCGATCCCTGGCGCGCGCTGACCGGCGCGCTCAAGGATGCGACGGGACGCAAGGGCCGCGCCCTGTTCCTGCCGCTGCGCCGCGCGCTTACCGGTCGCGATTCGGGTCCCGACATGGCCACACTGCTTCCGCTGATCGGTCGCGAGCGGGCGATTGCGCGCCTGCGCGGCTGACTGACCCATTCCGGTCAGAGATAAGTCCTTGAACGAAACGATTTTGCACGGATTGCGTGATGGTATATCATTCTTCAAACCGGCAGAGACCGGGAAGGATGGAGAGCCTGTCATGCACACCAATCGCTATCAGCCATCCGCCCACCGCCCGGCCAGCGCCGGTGCCTCGCTGCTCGTCCTTGCCACCCTCGCCTTCGGCGCCACGCTGGTCGGTCCGAAGATCGTTCCCGATATCTTCAAGCCCGAGCCACTGATTATCACAAACTACCCGGTGCCAAAGCCGCCCCCCGAGCCGGTCGAGCCTGTTCGGGATCAAAGGCCGGTAACCGTGCGCACGAGTCCCAAGCCCCACCAGCCCGAGCAGCTGGTCAAGACGCCGAGCGACGCCGGAACCATCGCCTCGACGACCGACTTCAGTCCCATCACCCTCGACGCGCCCGCCGACCCCGGCCCGCCCAGCACCGGAGTCACGATCGACCCGCCCCGCGCCCCGGTGATGGTCGGCGCCAGCGTCGATCCGCGCTACGCCGATTCGCTCCAGCCGCCCTATCCAGGCTCCGAAATCCGCGCCCAGACCGAAGGAAAGCTGACCGCCCGGGTGCTGGTCGGCGTCGACGGACGGGTGAAGGCAATCGAAGTCACCCGGTCGCCCAGCAAGGGCCTGACCGAGGCAACCCGCCGCCACGCGCTCGCCAAATGGCGGTTCAAACCCGCGACGCGCGACGGCGTCCCCTATGAAAGCTGGATGACGATGACGCTCAATTTCCGCCTGGTGGATTAGGGTCTGTCGGCGCCGACCCGCTCCCCCGCCCGCCCCCCCGGCGACAGCATTCTCTTGGTGGCCGGATGGGGAGCGGGCCGGTGCCGTCCGCCGACGCAAAGCCGGGGCTGGCCCATGGGCGGCATAATCCCTATCTTGCCGCGCATGAGGTTCTTCAAACCCGATCGTCCGATATCGCCGGTCGGCGCTTTGGCGGATTTGCGCAACGCGCTGCGCATCCGCCATGCCTATCAATGGTGGTTCCTGCTCGCCGCTGCGATCGTCACCGGGCTGATCCTGTTCGGATTCTACCAGGATTCGGCGTTCAAGGCGCCGTACAAGCGCGAGATCATCTATTTCGAGAACTGGCGCGCCGACCGGACGCTGGACGAGATCATTGCGCAGCAGAAGATCGACGAACCGATCCGCCAGAAGCGGCTGGCCGAAGAAAAGGCCAGGGCGGAAAAGCGGCGTCAGGAATATAAGAAGATCGACGACAAGCTGAAAGAACTGGGCATTTGAATGACGGCGCGTGGATGGGCGCGGCGCTCGCGCTTGCCGAACGCGCGCGTGGTCGAACCGCGCCCAACCCCAATGTCGGCTGCGTCATCGTGCAGCCTGCCCCCGCCAAGGCGGGGGGTCGCGTCGTCGGGCGCGGCTGGACCCAGCCAGGCGGCCGCCCCCATGCCGAAGCGATGGCGCTGGCGCAGGCAGGGGAGGCCGCGCGCGGCGCGACCGCCTACACGACACTGGAACCCTGTGCGCATGAGTCGCCGCGCGGCCCGGCCTGTACCGACTCGCTGATCGCTGCCGGGGTCGCGCGCGTCGTTATCGCGCTGGGCGATCCCGATCCCCGCACCGACGGGCAGGGCATCGGTCGGCTGCGTGCAGCGGGAATCGACGTCATCACGGACATCCGCGCCGATGCAGCACGGCGCAGCATGGCGGGCTTCCTCACGCGACGTGAACAGGAGCGCCCGCATGTCACGCTCAAGCTCGCCACCTCGCTCGACGGCTGTATCGCGCTGGCCAATGGGACAAGCCGCTGGATCACCGGCCCCCGCGCACGGACCCATGCGCATGTCGAGCGGTCGCGGCATGAGGCGATCCTGGTCGGTCGCGGCACGCTCGCTGCCGACGACCCGAAACTCGATGTCCGCGTGCCGGGGCTTGAGGATCGGGCGCCACGCCGCATCCTGCTGTCCACCCGGCCCGAGCCTGGTTGGGAGCAGATCGGCGCGCCGGAAGCAATCGCGTCGCTGACGGGCGTCGACCACCTGCTGGTCGAAGGCGGCGCGCAGGCCGCCGCATCCTTCCTGCGCGCCGACTTTGTCGACCGGCTGCTGCTCTACCGCGCGCCCATCCTGCTCGGCGGCAAGCGGGGTCTCGCCGATCTCGGCCTTGCCGACCTCGATTCGGCCCATGGCCGCTGGGGCCTGATCGACGCGCGGATGCTTGGCAGCGACCAGATCGAGGTTTACGAGCGCGTCAAAGGATAAGACATGTTCACCGGAATCATCACCGATGTCGGCGCGATCGAAACGGTCGAGGACCGCGGCGACCTGCGTATCCGCATCGCCACCGCCTATGACACCGCAACCGTCGATCTGGGCGCGTCGATCGCCTGTTCGGGCGTGTGCCTGACCGTGGTCGACAAGGGGACAGGCTGGTTCGCGGTCGATGTCAGCCACGAAACCGTGTCGCGCACCGCCGACCAATGGGTCGCCGGGCGCCAGCTCAATCTCGAGCGCGCGCTCAAGGTCGGCGACGAACTGGGCGGCCATATCGTCACCGGTCATGTTGACGGTGTCGGCACCGTGCTCGGCATTTGCCCGGACGGCGACTCGAAGCGGATCGGCATCGCCGTTCCCGCCGCGCTCGCCCCGTTCATCGCCGCCAAGGGGTCGATCACTCTCGACGGCGTCTCGCTGACCGTGAACGAGGTTTCGGACCAGTCCGACGGCAGCGCGCATTTCGCGATCAACCTCATCCCGCATACCCAGGCCGTTACCACCCTGGGTGCCCTGACCCAGGGCCAGGCCGTCAATCTCGAGATCGACGTGCTCGCCCGCTATCTCCAACGCATGGAGGCCGTCCGTGGCCAAAGCTGAACTCTCCCGCCTTCCCCACGCCTTCCTCTCCTCACCCGAGGAGATCATCGACGAGGCACGCAACGGCCGCATGTTCATCCTGGTCGATGACGAGGATCGCGAGAATGAGGGCGATCTGATCATCCCGGGCCAGATGGCGACCCCCGACGCGGTCAATTTCATGGCGCGCCACGGCCGGGGGCTGATCTGCCTCGCCATCACGCAGTCGCGCGCCGACCAGCTGGGGCTGGAGCCGATGTCGCGGCGCAACGGGACGAGCATGGGCACCGCCTTCACCGTCTCGATCGAGGCGAAGGAAGGTGTCACCACCGGCATCTCCGCCGCCGATCGCGCGCGGACCATCGCCGTCGCCACCGACGCGACCAAGAGCGCCGCGGATATCGTCTCCCCCGGACATGTCTTCCCGCTTGTCGCGCGGGAGGGCGGCGTCCTCGTCCGTGCCGGTCATACCGAAGCGGCAGTGGATGTCGCGCGGCTGGCCGGGCTCAACCCGTCGGGCGTGATCTGCGAGATCATGAAGGACGACGGGACGATGGCGCGGCTCGACGACCTCGTTTCCTTCGCGCAGTTCCATAACCTGAAGATCGGCACGATCCGCGACCTGATCGCCTATCGCCGCCGCTACGACCATCTGGTCGAGCGGCGGGCGGAAACGGTGTTCCCCAGCCGCTGGGGTGGCGACTGGCGCGCGATCACCTTCTGGAACAAGGCGACCGGGACCGAGCAGATCGCCCTGCTCAAGGGGCGGATCGACCCCGCCCGGCCGACACTGGTGCGCATGCACGCGCTCTCGCCCTTTGGCGACCTGTTCGGGGAGGCGGGTGCGCGCGGACAGCTGCTCCAGCGGTCGATGGAGATCATCGGCGAGGAAGGCGCCGGCGTGGTCGTCGTGATCAACAAGCCGCGCGCGGACGCCTTCACCATGGCGGTCGAGCGCCGGGCCGGCAAGCGGACCGAGGCGGATATGGAGGAGTTGCGCGACTATGGCGTCGGCGCGATGATCCTGACCGAATTGGGGGTCGAGGAAATGGTGCTGCTTACCAACACCCACCACACGCTGGTCGGTCTCGACGGCTATGGCTTGCGCATCGTGGGCGAGCGCGCGATCGATCTGGGAGGCGAATGATGGCGCATATCCTGATCGTCGAAGCGCGGTTCTATGACCATCTGAACGACATGCTCCTCGCCGGTGCGCGCGCCGCGATCGAGGCGGCGGGGCATTCGCACGAGACGATTACCGTTCCGGGCGCGCTCGAATTGCCCGGGGCGATCGTGCTGGCCGAAGATACGCAGCGCTTCGACGCCTATGTCGCGCTGGGCGTGGTGATCCGCGGCGAGACCTACCATTTCGAGATCGTCTCGAACGAGAGCGCGCGGGGCATCATGGCGCTGACGATGGACGGCATTCCGATCGGCAACGGCGTCCTCACCACCGAGGACGAGGCGCAGGCGGTCCGCCGCGCCGATCCCGCGCAGTTCGACAAGGGTGGCGGTGCGGCGGAAGCGGCCATCGCGATGCTGGCGCTCAAGCAAAGACTATGACCCATCCGATCCTTTTCACCGAGCGGCTGATCCTGCGCCGTCCGGCGGCGGAGGATCTCGACGGCTGGGCCGGGTTCGCCGCCGATCCCGTGGCGACCGAGCATCTCGGCGGTCCCGTCGATCGCGCGACGGCGTGGCGCCAGCTGTGCACCATGGCGGGCGCGTGGGAGATCAACGGTTTCGCGATGTTCAGCGTGATCGAGCGCGCGACTGGCAAATGGGTCGGGCGGCTGGGGCCATGGCAGCCTGAGGGCTGGCCGGGGACCGAGGTCGGCTGGGGCGTCGCGGCGGAGTTCGCGGGCCGGGGCTATGCCTATGAAGGCGCGGTCGCGGCGATGGATTATGCGGTCGACGTCCTCGGCTGGGCCCGCATCATCCATACGATCGCGCCCGAAAATACGCGCTCGATCCGGCTCGCCCAGCGGCTGGGATCCACCAATGGCGGGCCAGTCCGCCTGCCCTCACCCCATGCCGACGTCACCGTCGATGCGTGGGGCCAGAGTGCGGACCAGTGGCGCGCGGGGCGGCCCTCCCGATGACCGCGATCCCGCCCAGCCGCTACAAGGTGGTCGAGCGCGGACGGCGACTGGTGGTAATCGACACGCTGACGGGGAAACCCGCCAGTCCGGAACATGGCCAGGTCGGATCGACGCTGCCGCACACGCCGAACGCGCCGCGGCGGACGACAGAGCGCCCTGTGGCGGACGCCGCACCCCGCCGGGTCGATGATCGCAGCGGCGCTGCGATCCTCACCACCTCGCCCTTCTACGACCTCAAGGCACCGCGCCAGATCGTGATGGACGACCGGTTCAACGACAGGATCGGCAAGGCGATCGGCGGGTGGTTGATCGGCCTGTTCTTCGCCATCTCGATCGCCTTTTTGTTTTTCCCCTGGCTGATCGTCCTGCCCTTCATCCTCGCCTTCCAGCCCAAGGTCCGCGCGGCGATCCGGCAATGGATCACCGCGCGGCTCGACGAGGTTCAGGCTGCCTCCTGATCGGCAAGCGCCGGATAATCCACATAGCCTTCCGGCCCCTGGCTGTACCAGGTCGCCATGTTCGACTCATTGAGCGGCGCGCCGGTGCGCAGCCGTTCGGGCAGGTCGGGATTGGCGAGGAAGGTCCGGCCGAAGCTCACCGCATCGGCGGTGTCGGCGTCAATCACGGCCTGCGCCGCGTCGCGCGTCGTATAGTCGGAATTGACGACGAGCGGGCCGTCGAAGACCGTGCGGATCGCGGGGCTCAGCCGCGGCACGTCGGTGCGGCCGAAGGTGCCGTCGGGTCCCGGTTCGCGCAGCTCCAGAAAGGCGATGCCGAGCTCGGACAGGCGCGTCGCGGCGGGCAGGAACACAGCGTGCGGATCACTGTCGTCGACGCCCTGGGTCGCGCCGTTGGGCGACAGGCGCACGCCGGTGCGGTCCGCCCCGGCGACGCCGGCGACGCGTTCGGTGACCTCGCTCAACAGACGGATGCGATTCTCTACGCTGCCACCATAGGCGTCGGTCCGCAGGTTGGCGCCGTCGCGCAGGAACTGGTCGATCAGATAGCCGTTCGCGGCGTGGATCTGGACGCCATCGAACCCGGCCTTGAGCGCGTTTTCGGTGGCGCGGGCATAGTCGTCCAAGATGCCGGGAAGCTCGTCGATGTCGAGCGCGCGCGCCTGTTCATAGGGCTGGCGACCTTCATAGGTGTGGACATGTCCGTCGGTCCGCGTCGCCGACGCGGACACCGGCTGCGCGCCGATCACCGAGCTGTGGACCTGTCGCCCCATATGCCACAGCTGCGCGACGATACGGCCACCAGCGGCGTGCACCGCCGCGGTCACCGGCTTCCATCCCGCGACCTGCGCGTCGTTCCACAGGCCGGGCGCATAGGGCCAGCCAAGCCCCTGGCGGCTGATCCCGGTCGCTTCCGAGATGATGAGACCGGCAGAAGCACGCTGCGCGTAATAGTCCGCCATGATCGGCGTCGGCACCGCGTCACGCGTCGCGCGGCCGCGAGTCAGCGGCGCCATCAGGATGCGGTTGGGCGCCGCAATCGCGCCCAGGCGGATCGGATCGAACAGGTCGGGCATGGACTTCCCCTTCAAATTGGTTGCGTTGCACAAGAGTTAGGGCGCTAAGGGCCAGATGCACGACTCCGCCGCGACAACAAAAGCTGAACCCCAGCCAAGCGGGGCTGCATTGCCCTTCGCCGCCCTCCTGCTCGGCAACCTCGCGCTCGCCTTCGGGCCGTGGTTCGTGCGCCTCGCCGATGTGGGACCGGTGGCGGCAGGCTTCTGGCGCCTGACGCTGGGCGTGCCGATCCTGTTCGCCATCCTGCTGATCGGGCGGGGCAAGCCGCTGGAGGGCACGCGCGGCCTGTGGGGCGTGCTGGTGATCGCGGGCGTCGTGTTCGCCGGCGACCTTGCCGCCTGGCATATCGGCATCCTCCAGACCAATCTCGCCAACGCAGCCTTGTTCGGCAATTCGGCGACGTTGATGTACCCGATCTGGGGATTTCTGATCGCCCGCGCCTGGCCGACCCGGCAGCAAGGGATCGCGCTCGCCCTCGCCGCGATCGGCGCAGGACTGCTGCTCGGCCGCTCCTACGAGCTCTCGCCGCAAAATCTGGTCGGCGACCTGCTCTGCCTGCTCGCGGGCGCGCTCTACACCGTCTATTTCATCATGATGGCCCGCGCCCGCGCGGCGATGGCGCCGCTGCCCGCGCTTGCCTGGTCGAGCCTTGCCGGGACCGTCCCGATGCTGCTCTTCGCCGTTGCGCTCGGCGAGCAAATCTGGCCGCAGAACTGGGGCGTGCTGGTCGGCCTGGCGCTGGCCAGTCAGGTCGTCGGGCAGGGGCTGATGATCTATGCGCTCGGCCACCTCTCCCCGCTCGTCGTCGGGATCGCGTTGCTCACCCAGCCGGTGGTCGCCGGCACCGTCGGCTGGATCGTCTATGGCGAACGGCTCGGCGCCCCCGATCTGATCGGCGCCGCGCTGGTCGCCATCGCGCTGGTACTCGTCCGCCGCGGAAGATCGCCCCCCGGGCAGGTTGCGTCGAGCGAGGCAGAGGCTAAATCGGTATCATGACCGATGTTGCCGACATGACGCTTGACGAACTGCGCGAGGCACTCGCCCCGCATCTCGCCCCCAACGCCGCATTCGATGGCTGGAGCGCAGCCGCCGTCGCAGCAGCAGCGCGCGCGATTGGCGCCGATCCCGACATTGCCCGGCTGGCGATCCCGGCAAAGCCGATCGAGATGATCGACCTGTGGTTCGCGCATATCGACCGCGAAATGGCCCGCCGCCTGCCGCCCGAACGGCTGGCGACGATGAAGATCCGCGAGAAGATCACCGCGCTGGTCGAAACCCGCCTCGACATCCTCGCCCCCGATCGCGAGGCGCTGCGCCGCGCGGTCGCGATCCTGGCCATGCCGCAGAATGCCGCGCGCGCCACCCGGCTCGGCTGGCGCTCGGCGGACGTGATGTGGCGCCTGGCCGGCGACACCGCGACCGACTACAATCATTACACCAAGCGCGCGATGCTCGCGGGCATCTATGCCGCCACGATCGCGGCGTTCCTGAACGACGAGAGTGAGGGACAGGCCGACAGCCGCGCCTTCCTCGCGCGCCGGATCGAGAACATCATGGCGTTTGAAAAGGCCAAGGCGAAGCTGGCGGCACGATCCGATCATCGCTTCAGCATGTCGCGCTTCATCGGCCGACTGCGCTACAACGCGCGGTGATCGCGCTCCCCTATCCGGCCCTCTACGCCAGTCACGGCGGCATCTGGATCGCGACCGAAGACGGTACGCGCAGCATCGGGCGCGGCGAGGCGGTGCGGATCGCGGCGGACACGCCGGTCATCCTGCTCAACGCCCCGCTCGCCGCGCAGCGGCTGGGCTATCCCGATCTGTCGGGCCTCGACCTGCTCGAACTCTTCGCCTTCCTGCGCCCGGCGCGCTTCATGGTGCCCACCCCCCGCGGCCTTGCCCGGACGCTCGGCATCGACGAGCCCGCCAGCGACGCCGAGGTGGCCCCGTTCCTGCGCAGCGCCGCGCAAGCCATGCTCGCCATCGCCGATGGGGAGTGGCCCGAGCGCGAGGGCGCCTGGCACGCCGCCCAGTCGCTCGCGCGGCTGCGCTGGAGCTGGGCGCCGATGCTTTCGCACCGGCTCAATCGCCCCGAAAAGGCCGAGCGCTGGCTGTTTTCGCGCCTGCCCGAATGGAGCGAATCCGCGCCGCGCACCGCGCCGCGCACGGTGTCGCTCGATCCCGAGGACGTCCGTGCGCAGCTCGCGTCGCTGACCGGAGCCGGGGCCGAGGAGCGCGAGGGGCAGCGCCGCTATGCCGAGGCCGCGGCGAGCGCCTTTGCACCGCGCGCGCTGCGCGATTCACCCAATCTCGTCCTCGCCGAAGCGGGGACGGGGATCGGCAAGACGCTGGGCTATCTCACCCCCGCATCGCTGTGGGCGAGCCAGGCGGATGGTGCGGTCTGGATCTCGACCTTCACCAAGGCGCTGCAACGCCAGCTGGGGCATGAAAGCGAGCGGCTGTTCGCCGACCCGGAGCAGCGCCGCAAGCGGATCGTCACGCGCAAGGGGCGGGAGAATTACCTCTGCCTGCTCAACCTGGAGGATGCGCTGCAGGGCGGCTTTGCCGGGCGCGCCGCGGTGCTGGCGCAGCTGGTGGCGCGCTGGGCCGCCTATAGCGCCGATGGCGACATGATCGGCGGCGACCTGCCCGGCTGGCTGCCCGCCCTGTTCCGCCGCAACGGATCGACCGCGCTGACCGACCGGCGCGGCGAGTGCGTCTATGCCGGGTGCCCACACTACCGCAAATGCTTCATCGAGCGCGCCGCGCGGGCCAGCGCGGAGGCCGACATCGTGATCGCCAACCATGCGCTGGTGATGGTCAATGCCGCACGCGGACGCGAAACCGGCACCCGCCCCACCCGCTACGTCTTCGACGAGGGCCATCATCTGTTCGACGCCGCCGACGCGATGTTCGGCGTGGCGCTGTCGGGGCAGGAGACGATTGAGCTCCGCCGCTGGGTCACCGGGCCGGAAAGCGGATCGCGCGGCCGCCGCCGCGGCCTCGCCGCGCGCCTGTCCGACGTTGCGAGCTATGACGACGCGGGCGCGCAGGCGATCGCCGAGGCAGTCGATGCGGCGCGTGCGCTGCCATCCGACGGCTGGTTGCAGCGCGTCGCCGAAGGGCAGCCGTTCGGCCCGATCGAGCATCTGCTCGCCGCGGTGCGTGGCCTCGTCTATGCGCGCGACGCCGACGGATCGGGCGAGGCCGGCTACGGGATCGAAACCGAACTGGTCGAGCCCGATGCGGCGTTGATCGACGCCATAGCCGGTGCCGCGGCCGCGCTCGAACAGCTGCTGCGCCCATTGATGGCGCTGGGTCGCAGGCTGGAGGCCGTGCTCGACGAGGCGCCCGACTGGATGGACAGCGCGGCGCGCGCGCGGATCGAGGGTGCCATCGCCTCGCTGGGCTGGCGCGCCGAAACGGTCGCCGCATGGCTGGCGCTGGTCGCGCGGATCGGCGGCCCGGCAAGCGCGGAGTTCGTCGACTGGCTCGCCGTCGAGCGGATCGAGGGGCGCGAGATCGATATCGGCGTGCATCGCCGCTGGCTCGACCCGACCAAGCCCTTTGCCGAAACGGTGCTCAAGCCCGCCCATGGCGCGCTCGTTACCTCGGCAACGCTGCGCGCGGGGGGCGACTGGGAGGTGGCGGAGAGCCGCAGCGGTGCCCAGCATCTGCTCCACCCGCCGATGCGGTTCGAGGCGCCATCGCCCTTCGACTATGCGGGCCGGTCGGAAGTGCTGATCGTCACCGATATCAAGCGCGGCGACATGGGTGCGCTGGCTGCCGCCTATGCGCGGCTGATCGTCGCCGCCCAGGGCGGCACGCTCGGCCTGTTCACCGCGATCCGGCGGCTCCGCGCGGTCCATGCCCGGATCGCCGATCGGCTCGCGCGTGAAGGGCTGCCGCTCTATGCCCAGCATGTCGATCCGATCGATACCGGGACGCTGGTCGATATCTTTCGCGACGATCCGCGCGCCTCGCTGATCGGGACCGATGCGCTGCGGGACGGGGTCGACGTACCCGGCCATTCGCTGCGGCTGGTGGTGATGGAGGGGGTGCCCTGGCCCAAGCCCAGCGTGCTGCACGCGGCGCGAAGGCTCGCAAACGGGGGCAGCGCCTATGACGACCGGATCGTCCGCGCGCGCTTGGCCCAGGCGTTCGGGCGGCTGATCCGCCGCGCGGACGACAGCGGCGCGTTTGTCCTCCTGTCCTCCGCCATGCCCTCGCGGCTGCTCTCCGCTTTCCCGCCCGACACGCCGGTTGCCCGGCTCCCGCTCGATGAGGCGGTAGAACGCGTGCGACGTCTTTCCTCCGTCGCATCGCTGGGGCAGAAGGCGCCCGAACATGTCGATCCGGAGGGCCGATGAAGACGCTGACGTTGCTGCGCCACGCCAAATCGAGCTGGGACGATCCCGTCGCACGCGATTTCGACCGACCGCTCAACGCGCGCGGCCAGCGGGCTGCCGCGACCGTGGGGCGGCATATGCGCGGCGAAGGGCTGCAGTTCGACCATGTCCTCGCCTCGCCCGCGGTGCGCGTCGTCGAGACGATCCAGCATCTGGAAACCGGCTATGGCAGCGAACTGGCCCCGGCATGGGACCGGCGCATCTACCTCGCCTCGGCATCGAGCCTGCTCGACGTCATTCACGAACTTCCGGCGGGCGCGGGCAGTGCGTTGCTGATCGGGCATAATCCGGGGCTGGAAGATCTTACCCTGACGCTGGTCCCCGATCGTTCGGGCGATGCCCTGCGCGACTCGGTGGAGGAGAAATTTCCCACCGCCGCGCTGGTCGAGATGCGCTTCGATACCGACGACTGGGACATGGTTCGCGCGGGTGACGCCACATTGGTCCGGTTCGTACGGCCCCGCGACCTCGACCCCGCATTGGGGCCGGACCGCTGAACCCGGCTCAGCCGTCCCCGTCCAGCGCCGCGCGGAGGCGATCACGCACTGCCTTCAAGGCATCGGAACGGGTGCGTCGCGCCCCGCGCTCGGAGTCGAGCAGCCGCTGGACGCCCCGGATCGTATAGCCTTCCTTGCCGAGCAGCGCATCGATGCGTCGCACCAGCGCCACATCGTCGGGACGATAATAGCGGCGCCCGCCCGCCCGTTGCAGCGGGCGTAACTGCGGAAAGCGCGTCTCCCAATATCTCAATATATGCTGGGGCCGCCCGATTTCCTGCGCAAGTTCGCCGATCGTCCGGAAGGCTTCGGGGCCCTTCTCGGGACCGGTGACCATGTCATCCCCCGCCGACGATCCGGTCGCGCAACATCTGGCTGGCGCGGAAGGTGAGCACGCGGCGCGGCGCAATCGGCACCTCGACGCCGGTCTTGGGGTTGCGGCCGATCCGTTCGCCCTTGTCGCGCAGGATGAAGCTGCCAAAGCCGGAAATCTTCACATTTTCGCCCCGGGCAAGCGCCTCGCACATATGGCCCAGAATCTGCTCGACGAGACGCGAAGCGTCGGCGCGCGATAGGCCAACGTCCCGATGCAGCGCATCGGCAAGATCGGCCCGTGTCAATGTCGCGGCGGTCGCCATCGCGGAAAAACCCTCCTACCCCGGCCTGTTACCGTAACACATTGAGGGTTTGACGCAAGCATCGTTGCGCTTTCGTTACGATACGTAGAAATACAGGTCAGAAGCGCACGATCGCGGCGCCCCAGGTGAATCCGCCGCCCATCGCCTCCAGTACCAGCAGGTCGCCCGGCTTGATCCGCCCGTCACGCACCGCAGTGTCGAGCGCCAGCGGCACCGATGCAGCCGAAGTGTTAGCGTGCTGATCGACCGTCACCACCACCTTCTCGGGCGCAAGCCCCAATTTGCGGGCGGTAGCATCCAGAATTCGGGCGTTCGCCTGATGCGGGACGACCCAATCGACATCCTCCGGGCCGAGACCCGCCGCCGCCAGCCCCTCGTTCATGACTGCGGCAAGATTGACCACCGCATGGCGGAACACTTCCTTGCCCTTCATCCGCAGCTTGCCGACCGTGCCGGTGGTTGAGGGGCCGCCATCGACATAGAGAAGCTGGTTGTGTCGGCCATCGGCATGGAGCTTGGTTGCGAGCACGCCGCGCCCGTCCTGGGTCGCGGTCTCCCGCGCTTCCATCACGATCGCCCCTGCGCCGTCGCCGAAGAGGACGCAGGTCGCACGATCCTCCCAGTCGAGGATGCGGCTGAACGTCTCGGCGCCGATCACCAGCGCGCGATTGGCCGAACCGGCGCGGATCATGCTCTCAGCGACCTGCACCGCGTAGAGGAAGCCCGAGCAGACGGCGGCGACGTCGAACGCCACGCAATCGTCGATGCCCAGCGCCGCCTGGACGCGGGTGGCACTGGCCGGAAAGGTCTGGTCGGGAGTCGCCGTCGCGAGCACGATCAGGTCGATGTCCCTCGCATCGGTCCCGGCTGCGGCGAGCGCCGCCCGGGCTGCATCGGTCGCCAGCGTCGACGTCGTCTCGTCGGGTCCGGCGATATGGCGAAAGCGGATGCCGGTCCGCTCGACGATCCATTCGTCCGAGGTATCGACCTGCTCGGCCAGTTCCGCGTTGGAGACGCGCCGGACGGGCAGCGCCGATCCGGTTCCGGTAATGACCGCGCGCCGCGTGGTTGCCGCGCTCGCTATGTCGCTCATGCTGCCTGGGCCTCGAAATTGCCGAGATCCTCGGCGATGCGGCGGGTGAGATCGTCGCGGACCATCTTTGCCGCGACGCCGATAGCGGTTTCGACCCCGATCTCGTTGGCGCTGCCATGGCTCTTCACGACGATGCCGTTGAGGCCGAGAAATACCGCGCCATTATGGTTGTTGGGGTCGAGGTGATGGCGCAGCAATTCGGTCGCCGGGCGCGAAATCAGGAAACCGATCTTCGAGCGGATCGAGCTCGAAAAGGCGCGTCGCAGCAGGTCGGCGACGAACCGCGCGGTCCCTTCGACCGTCTTGAGCGCGATATTGCCAGCAAATCCGTCGCACACGACCACATCGACATTGCCCCGCGACAGCGCATTGCCTTCGACGAAGCCGGTGAATTCGAGCGGCAGGTGCGTCGCGGCGCGCAATTTCTGCGCGGCCTCGCGGATGATGTCGGTGCCCTTGAGCTCTTCGGTGCCGATGTTGAGCAGCGCGACGCGCGGCGCCTTCAGATCCAGCACGGTGCGCGCATAGGCGGCGCCCATCACCGCGAACTGGATCAGGTTGCGGCTGTCGACCTCGGTATTCGCGCCGAGATCGAGCATCACCACGTCGTTGGCGCCCAGCGTCGGCATCCGCGCCGCGAGCGCCGGGCGGTCGATACCCGGCATCGTGCGCAGCGACAGCTTCGCCATCGCCATCAGCGCGCCGGTATTGCCCGAGGACACCGCAGCAGCAGCCTCGCCGCGCTTCACCAGATCGATGGCGATACCCATAGACGTCGTCTTGGCGCGGCGAATCGCCTGGCTGGGCTTGTCGTCGGCGGTGACGACTTCAGGCGCGTGGACGATTTCCGACGCGGCGGTGAGGTTCGGATGGCTCTTCAGCCCTTCGCGAATCGCATCCTCATCGCCGACCAGCACGAATCGCATACCATCATACCGGCGTCGCGCGCGTGCGACTCCAGCGAGCATCACCGCCAGCCCCTCGTCGCCGCCCATCGCATCGACGGCGATTCGCGCGCTGGAGGTCATGGCTGCCGGTCCTCGATTGTCTGGGCCCTGGTTGTTAGGGCTCAGCCCTCGACCGAGACGATTTCGCGGCCGTTATAATGGCCGCACGCACCGCACAGCACATGCGGGCGCTTGAGTTCGCCGCAATTGGGGCATTCCTGAAACGCCTGAACCTTCAGCGCGTCGTGCGACCGGCGCATCCCGCGGCGGCTCGGCGAAACTTTTCTCTTGGGGACGGCCATTTCGGCAAACCTTCTTGAAACTGTCGTCTAAAAACCTGGATCGCGATACGACCACGGCGGCAAACGGGCAAGCGCCGGGGTGTCCGGCACTCGCCGGACCGCCCTGGGCCAGTCGCGAAGCGAGCGAGGGCCTATAGCGAATTTCCGTCGAGTTGCAAGGCGGCGCGCGGCGTGGCAGCGATGCCCTTCCACAAGGGGGACTCATTTCAATGGACGCGATCATTCTGCCGGTGACCCTGGCCGCAACCGCCGCCTGCGCACTCATCAATGTGTGGCTCGCCGTCCGAATCGGCAATGTGCGCCGCGCGGAGAAAATCTCGATCGGCGATGGCGGCAACGCCCGGCTGATCGCGCGGATGCGCGCGCAGCTCAACTTCGCCGAATATGCGCCGATCGTGCTGATCCTGATCGGCCTGATCGAACTGGCGATCGGCACCGAAAGCTGGTTGTGGGCGGTCGCCGGGGCGTTCGTCCTGGCGCGCATCCTGCACCCGATCGGAATGGACGGCTGGGGTCCGGGTCGAATGGTCGGTATCGCGGTGACCCTGCTCGTCACCATCGGCCTTGCCGGATACGCCGCGAGCATCCCGCTCCTCTCCGCCGACGAAGTCGAGACGATCCTGGTCGAATAGCCAGAATGGAGGCGTCGATAGCCTTCCTGCCGCCGCCAGGGCAGACGTGAACCCGATGCGCCCGCTCGAGACGGCGCCGAGCAGATATCGAAACGGTTCGAGCCGCTCAGTCGCGCGCGCGTTTCGCCCGCGCCTCGATCTGCGGGATCAGCGGCACCAGATCATAGCCGCACGCCGAGGCCTGGCGCAGGATCGCATCGACCGGAAGCTTGCCCGCCTGCGAAAGCGCCCAGAGCGACGTCGCGCGCATCCCCGATTTGCAGAAGGCAAGCGCCGGGCCTTGGCAGCCGCCCATCGCGTCGCAGAACCGGTCGATGTCGGCATCGTCATATTGCCCGGGCGCCACCGGGATGTGGCGATAGTCGAACCCCGCCGCACGCGCCTGCGCCTCGAGCTCGGCGCTCGAAAGCTGGCCCGGTTCCTCGCGGTCGGGGCGATTGTTGATGATCGTGCGAAAGCCCGCGGCCTTCGCCGCCGCGATGCTGGCTGCATCGACCTGGCCGGACACGCCGATACCGGGAGCAAGCGTCTTGATTGGCATGATATCCTCTCGTTTCAATGGCGACGAATCGCTCGACCGGTGCGCGCGGGGGAAATGACCATATCCGCCTGGATAGGTGCATAGCCCTGATCCTTGAGCGTCACGGTTGAACTTCCCTGGTGCCAGCGTTGCCCATCAGGGCGCGAAGGCGATAGGCGGCAGCAACACGAAGCGCGCGCGCCTGCAGCGCTGCGGTGCGCGCTGCCAGGGCCTCGCGCTCGGCGTCGAGCAGGTCGATCTGCGGCTTTTGTCCGACGCGGACCTCGTCGGAGATATTGGCAGCCGCCTCGACCGCAGCCGACGCCCGATCGGCGGTTGCGACCTCGACGAGCGCGGCGGTCGAGAGCGTCGCAAAGGCGGCGGTCACGGCCTCGTTGATTCCCGCGCGCGCCTGATCGAGGCGTGCTCTCGCCGCGCGAACCCCGGCCTCTGCTTCGGAAGCCCGGCCGCGCGTGCGACCGCCATCGAAGAACTGCCAGCGCAGCCGGACCCCCACCGCGACCGAATCGCCGCGATAGCCGGGGAAGAACTGATCGCGTACGCTCGACGCATCGGCGAACGCACCAAGGGTCGGCATCCCGTTGGCGCGAGCGCCGCGCTCGGCGGCACGTGCGCCATCGAGCGCCGCCTGGGCCCGGGCGATCGCGGGATTGTTCGCATGGGCGGTCAGCAGCGCATCTTCGAGCGTCGCGGGCGTATCCGGCGGTGGCGGCAGCGGGGCGAGGGTGCCCGGCACCCGCCCGATCAGCCGCGCGAGCCGCGCGCGCGCGACCAGCGCCTGGCCATTTGCCTGCGCCAGCCCCGCGCGCGCCTCGGCCAGCCGCGCTTTGGCCTGCGAAACGTCGGTACGCGGCGCATCGCCGACGTCGAAGCGATCCTGAGCGTGGTTCAGAAGACCTTGGGTCACGGTGACGAGCTGCGCGTAGAGATGCTCCTGCTCCTCCGCGACCACTAGCCCGCCATAGGCATCGGCGACATCGGCAGCCAGACCGGCACGCACTGCGTTGAGGCCCGATGCGGCGGCCCGCTCGCCGGCGCGTGCCTGATCGACGACCGCGCCGACCCGGCCGCCGGTGAAGAGCGGTTGCTCGACACTCACCTGCGCGGCGCGTGGCGTCACATCTGCGGCGCCCAGCCCAAAGAACCCGCCCGGATCCAGGCGACCGGTCGCGAGCGATCCGCTCGCGGTAGCGGTCGGAAGACCGGCCGCCCGCGCCTGGAGTGTGCGCGCAACCGCGGCGTCCCCCTCCGCTTCGGCCTCCGCGACCATCGGCGCGTTCGCCTGCGCCTCGGTGATCGCCTGATCGAGAGTGAGCGGTGCCTCGTCGCTCTGTGGCGCGACCGCGACCGCAATCATGATGAGGGCTGCAAGCATCGCTTCGATCAGCGGAAGGCGTTGCCCGGCCTCGCGCCCAGCGCCTTGAACAGCATGGCGGCGGGGCAGAAACCGGTGAATGCAGCCTGGATCATGTTGAGCCCGGCAAAGGCACTGAGCGCGATCCACCAGGGATGGACGGTCAGCGACAGCACAATGCCGAGCAGCACGACGCAACCGGCAAAGACGAGGACGGCGCGATCGATGTTCATGGCTGGACTCCTGCGCTTTCGGTATGTTCGGTCCGGCTGGGGCGGATCTTGAGCTTGCCGACGCCGAGGAGCCGGAGCGCCGCCTTTTCGTAGAATGGCTCGGCCTGGCCGTGACGGACCTTGTAGAGGAAGAACTTCTCGAACAGCACCTTGGCCCGGTGGACCCATTTGCCTTGCGCGGCCCAGTTGACGTTGCGCGGCGGAATCTGCGGCTGTGCGACGAAGGCGACCCCGCCGTCGCCGAAATCGGCCAGACAGATCGCGTTCCAGCTCGCCTCGTGGCTCGGTTCCTTCGAGTCGAGTTGCTCGGCGATGTTCTCGACGATTGCCGCCATCATGCTCTCGATCATGAAACCGGTCTTGGGGACCCCCACGGGCACCGGAGTCGGCCCAGTCGGCGGAATCGCGACGCACACGCCGAGCGAATAGACGTTCGGAAAGGTCGGATTGCGCTGGTGCCTGTCGGCAAGGATGAAGCCGCGCGGGTTCGCAAGCCCCTCGACGCCACGCACCGCTTCGACGCCGCGAAACGCGGGCAACATCATGGAGAAGGTGAACGGCAGCGTCAGCGTCTTCGCGACCGAGCCGTCGTCGGCGATCTGCTCGACATGCATCGTGCCGTCCTCGACACGCGCGATCCGGGCGCTGGTAACCCACTTGATGTCGCGGTCACGCATCCGACTTTCGAGGAGCGACTTGGTATCGCCCACCCCGTCGAGACCGAGATGGCCGATATAGGGTTCTGCCGTGACGAAGGTCATCGGAACGCGGTCCCGGATGCGCCGACGGCGGAGTTCGGTATCGACGATCATCGCGAATTCATAGGCAGGGCCATAGCAGGACGCGCCCTGGGCGGCACCGATCACGACCGGGCCGGGCTTGGCAATGAGGCGATCGAATGCGTCGGCCGCGGCCTCGGCATGGTTCGCGGTGCAAACGGACTGGGTAAAGCCTGCCTCCGGGCCAAGGCCCTCGATCTCGTCAAAGGCGAGGTCTGGACCGGTGGCGATGACCAGATAGTCATAGTCGAGGCTGGTGCCGTCGCCCAGTTCGACCCGGTTTTCCTTCGGGATCACGCGCTTCGCGCCTGAGGCTGAAAAGGCGATGCCGAGCCGTGCGAACACCGGCGGCAGATGGACCTGAACGTCCTCGACCTCGCGCCAGCGGACCGCCACCCACGGATTGGACGGGACGAACGTGTAGGTATCGCTGTCCGAGAGCGCGAAAATCTCGGCGCGGTGGCCGAGCTTCTCGCGCAAGGCGAATGCCGTCAGCGTACCGCCCAGTCCGGCGCCCAGAACGACGATTTTCGGCTTGGCCACGATCTTCTCCTCGCTCGCTGCATACGCTTTATATTCGTATTTGCGTTATATGCGCAATCACATATATTCTCGCGTGACAGGTTCAATGGATGAGGCATGTTCGTGGAAAGGGCCCCGCACTCCCATAAGGGATTGTCCCGATTCGTCCTCGCTCTCGCCGGCGATATCCCGGGGCCTGTCTGCTGCGTTGCGCCGCTCGGTCCAGGGCCCCTGCGCCGCGCTGGCAGACAGGAGAAAGCGCCCATGGTTCGATCACTTGTGCTGCTCGCCGCGCCCCTCCTGCTTGCAAGCTGCGACGGCGGCGAACCGCAGGATGCTCCCGCGCCAGCCGCCGCGATCGGCGAGCGCCTCACCATCCGCAGCACCCCGATCGCCGCGACCAAGCCGCTCGCGGCGGAGATCGCTACCCGCGATCAGGCGGAAGCGCTGGCGCGAATTCCCGGCACGCTGGTCGAATTGACCGTGCGCGAAGGCGATCTCGTGCGCCAGGGCCAGCGGATCGGGCGGATCATCGACACGCGCATCGGCTATGAGACGCGCGCACTGGGCGCTCAGGCGGCTGCAGCTTCAGCCCAGGCCGAAGCCGCGCGCGCCGAGCTGACGCGGATCGAATATCTCTATAACCGCGGCGTCTATGCCAAGGCACGGCTGGATCAGGCCCGTGCTACCGCACGATCGGCCGAGGCGCAGGTGCGCGCCGCGCGCGACCAGCAATCCGCAAGCGCCGCCCTGGCCGGGCAGGGCACGATTCTTGCCCCGGCGACGGGGCGCGTGCTTCGGGCGGACATTCCCAGGGGATCGGTCGTCGCGCCGGGCATGTCGATCGCGACGATCACCTCGGGACCGCCTCTGCTGCGCCTCGACATACCCCAGTCGCTCGCGCGCGCGCTGAAGCTCGGGACGCGCGTGACGGTCGAGGATGCGTCAGAGCTTGGCGGCAAGACCGGCACCGTGGTCCAGCTCTATCCTGCGGTTTCCGGCGGCCGCGTGCGCGCCGATGTCGCGCTTGCCGGGCTCACCACCGATCTGGTCGGTCGGCGGGTCGGCGTGCGGGTTGCCCTGGGGAGTCGTTCCGGAATCGCGGTTCCGCAGCGTTTCGTCACGACGCGATTCGGGACCGACTATGTGCTGCTGCTCGGAAAGGACGGCCGCACGAGTTTGGTGCCGGTGCAAACCGCGCCGATCCCCGGTTCGGACTCGGTCGAAATTCTCTCCGGCGTCGCGCCTGGAGATGTCGTGGCCGCAGGAAAGTCCGGTCGATGAGCCTCGGCCTTTCGGGTGCGCTGACGCGCGCGACGATTCGCTCGCCGCTCACGCCCTTGTTCCTGCTCGCGGCGATCGCGCTTGGCTTGCTCGCCACGCTTTCGATCCCGCGAGAGGAGGAACCGCAGATCAGTGTGCCGATGGTCGACATCCGCGTCGCCGCCCCGGGTCTCAGCGCCGCCGATGCCGTCGAACTGGCGGGCAAGCCTCTCGAGACGATCGTCCGTTCGGTAGACGGCGTCGAGCATGTCTACACCCAGGCCGAGGACGATGGCGTGCTGGTCACCGCGCGTTTCCTCGTCGGGTCGGACCAGGACGATGCCGCGGTGCGCATCCATGAAAAGCTCCGCGCGAATTGGGACCGCATCCCGGTCGGAATTCCCGAACCGCTGGTGACGGTGCGGGGGATCAACGACGTTCCCATCGTCGTGCTGACCCTGTCGCCAAAGCCGCACGCGACATCCCGGTGGACACCGGCGACGCTGCGGGAGACCGCCGAGCGGCTGCGCAGCGAGATCGCCAAGGTCGACGATGTCGGGCTGACCTTCATCACGGGCGGCGCGCCGGAGGAGATCCGCATTGCGCCGGATCCTGCGCGGCTCGCGCTCCACGGCGTCCCGCTCGGCGCGCTCGCCGAGACGGTCAGCCAAGCCAACCGCGCCTCTCCGGCAGGCAGCGCGCGCGACGGCGGACAGGCCGTGTCGGTCGCGGTCGGCACGAGGCTGGCGAGCGCCGATGCGATCGGAATGCTGACCGTCACGTCAGCGAGCGGCGCGCCGGTCTATGTTCGCGATGTCGCCGACGTGACCCAGCAGCCGGGCGAGGACCAGGCAAAGGTATTGCGCTGGGTGCGGGGGGCGGACGGGTGGAACGCGGCGCCGGCGATCAGCATCGCGATCGCCAAGCGCGCCGGCGCCAATGCCGTGACGGTGTCCGAATCCGTGCTGCACCGCGCGGAGAGTCTGCGGGAAACGCTTCTTCCCGACAGCCTCGATCTCGCGGTGACCCGCAATTATGGCGAGACCGCGAACGAAAAGGCGAACGAGCTTCTCTTCCATCTGGCGCTCGCCACCGTCTCGATCGTCGTGCTGATCGGCTTCGCGATCGGCTGGCGTGAGGCCGGCGTGACCGCAATCGTGATTCCGACGACGATCCTGCTCACCCTCTTCGCGTCCAACCTGATGGGCTACACGATCAATCGGGTCAGCCTGTTCGCACTGATCTTCTCGATCGGCATCCTCGTCGACGATGCGATCGTGATGATCGAGAATATCGCACGCCACTGGGCGATGGACGACGCGCGATCGAGGGTCGATGCTGCGGTCGACGCAGTCGCAGAGGTCGGCAACCCGACCGTGATCGCAACGCTCACGGTGGTCGCGGCGCTGCTGCCGATGCTTTTCGTCTCGGGGCTGATGGGGCCGTATATGGCGCCGATTCCGGTCAACGCCTCGGCGGCGATGATCTTCTCCTTTTTCGTCGCTGTCGTGATCGCTCCCTGGCTGATGGTCCGCTTCGCGCGCAAGGCACTCGCGCACGGCCATGACGACGCGGGGGGAGGCAGGCTGGGCGCGCTCTATCGGCGGCTCGCGGCCCCCGTGATCGCGTCGCGGCGCAATGCCTGGTTGTTCCTGAGCGGCGTTGGCGTGGCGACCCTGCTGGCCTGCTCGATGTTCTATTTCGAAGCCGTCACGGTGAAGCTGCTTCCGTTCGACAACAAATCCGAAGTGCAGGTAGTGCTCGACCTGCCTGAGGGCACGAGCCTGGAGGACTCGGGGCGGATCGCCGAACAGGTGGCGGGCATCGCGCGCGGACTGCCCGAAGCCTCGGCGATGGAACTCTATGTCGGCACCTCGGCGCCGTTCAACTTCAACGG
Organism: Sphingomonas suaedae; assembly: GCF_007833215.1. Taxonomy (NCBI): domain Bacteria; kingdom Pseudomonadati; phylum Pseudomonadota; class Alphaproteobacteria; order Sphingomonadales; family Sphingomonadaceae; genus Sphingomonas; species Sphingomonas suaedae. The sequence continues at coordinate 3,297,081 of NZ_CP042239.1, read as the reverse complement.
CCTGGTACGCCATTATTTCCTGCGCGACCGGCCCGAGCAGAGCGATGTGATGATCACGCTGCTCCCCAAGGGCGAGCGGAGTCGCTCGAGCCACGTCGTCGCGCTTGAGCTTCGCGAACGGTTCAAGGCGATCAAATTGCCCGCCGGCGGATCGATCAAGGTGGTCGAGACGCCGCCGGGCCCGCCCGTGCTCGCGACCCTGCTCGCCGAGATATATGGCCCCGATGCCGCGACGCGGCGGGCAACCGCGGCGGAGGTCGAGCGGCTGTTCAAGGCAGTGCCCTATATCGTCGATGTCGATACCAGCTACGGCCAGCCTCGCCCGCGACTCCGGATCGTGCCGGAGCGCGACCGGCTCGATTATTATGGCCTGTCCGAACGCGAGCTCCACGACTCGGTGGCAATGCTGCTCGGCTCGCGCACCCTCGGCTATGCGCCGCGCGGAGGTGGCCGCACACCGCTCCCGATCACGATCGAGCTGCCACAATCCGGGCGGCGCTGGAGCGAGACGCTGGCGACCACACCGGTCGCCATTGCGCGCGGCGCGGGGGCGGGGCGACTGGTCGAGCTGGGCGAGATCGCGCGGGTCGAGCGCGAGGGCGGGAGTCCCGTGATCTTCCGCCGCAACGGACGCGCCGCCGACATGGTCACCGCAGAGCTGGCTGGCGATTACGAGGCGCCAATCTACGGCATGATCGCAGTGCAGAAAGCGATCGACGCCAATGACTGGTCGGGCAAGGGATTGGTCAAGCCGCTGGTGAGCCTGCACGGCCAGCCCGAAGACGAGAGCAGGCCCACCTTGCTCTGGGACGGGGAGTGGGAGATCACCTGGGTCACGTTCCGCGACATGGGAGCGGCGTTCGGCGCGGCGCTGCTGGGTATCTATTTCCTTGTGGTAGCGCAGTTCCGCAGCTTCCGCCTGCCGCTGGTCATCCTGACGCCGATTCCCCTCACCTTGATCGGCATCGTCATCGGCCACATGATCTTCGGCGCGCCATTCACCGCGACGTCGATGATCGGCTTCATCGCGCTGGCAGGTATCATCGTGCGTAACTCGATTCTGCTCGTCGACTTCATCCGCCATGCGCAGAATAGCGGCAAACCGTTGCGCGAGGTACTGCTGGAGGCGGGTTCAATCCGCTTCAAGCCAATCCTGCTGACCGCGCTGGCAGCGATGATCGGCGCGGCGGTGATCCTGACCGATCCGATCTTCCAGGGGCTGGCGATCTCGTTGCTGTTCGGCCTGGCCTCATCGACCTTGCTGACCGTACTCGTCATTCCAGCGATCTACATCGTTCTACGCGGCGACCACGGGGTTGCGCACGACGCACAGGCTGCATAGCTCCGTAGCTATGAAGGACGATATGCTCGCCTCGATCGATCAGGCATCCGAACTGCTCAAGTCGCTCTCGGGACGCAGTCGGCTTGCGATCCTGTGTCACCTCTCGGATGGTGAAAAATCCGTGGGCGAGTTGGTGCGCCTGACCGGCGCCCGCGACACCGCCGTCTCGCAGCAACTTGCGCTGCTCCGAAAGGACGGGATCGTCAGCGCACGCCGGGACGCTCAGACGCTCTATTATTCGATTGTCCATGAAGGCGCCGGACATATTCTGGAAACGCTGCACGCCATATTCTGCGCGCCGCGCTGAATTGCCTCAGACACCTCTCCTCCTGCGCCTGCTCACGCCTCAGCGAGCGTCTCGCACTCGGTGATCCGGAAAGCATGGGGCTTCCCGTCGCGCTCAGTGATCGTGACATATTCGCCGAGACGCAGCGGATGCGTCTCTAGATGGAAGACCGGCTCGTCATCGGCCTCGCCGGGCGCGTAGGAAAAGATCCAGCGATTCCCGCGCTGGGCCAGATAGCCGCGCTGGTCGGGTTCATCGGGCCAGATGCGCAGCACCTCCGCGCGCTCGGGGTGGGCAAGAAGGGCTTGCGGGTCGGCGATCGAATGACCGTCGAGCGGCACGCGCAGTAGGTAGCCATGGGCGGCGGAACCCTGAGGAAATTCGCGGCTGCGCGCGAGCTCAAGGCGGATGAGGGTCCAAGTCATGCGAAAATCTTTGGCCAACCGCTTCCTTGCCGGAATACGCAATTGTCCGATGTCGGATATGCTGTGGCGTTGCTGACCGGGTAGGAGAATGCCTCCCGTCGACACTTCGTCAGCGGTTACCGACCGCGCACCGCGGCGCGCCTGTCGCGCACAGCGCTCGGCAGCTCGAAGAAAAATGGTGCTGCCGGTGAGGATTGAACTCACGACCTCAGCCTTACCAAGGATGCGCTCTACCACTGAGCTACGGCAGCACTCGGCGCGGGCGGCAGGGTCCGGTCCGCGCGGGGAGCGGCCCTTTTGCGCGGGAGCGGCCCATTGTCAAGGCGTGGCCATGCGGTTTATCGCCTTGTTATGACTGACCCCGGGAAAAAGGAACGGCTGGCCGCCGCACTTCGCGAGAATTTGCGCAAGCGCAAGACACAGGCGCGCGCGGTGGCGCAAAGCCCCGCTCCGACCGCCTCACAGGACAGTCAGCCGAACGACTCCGTTCAGGAGTTCCCCAAGGATTCAGCGTGATCGTGACAAGCTCTAATCGCAGCCGTCCGAGCCGACCCACGCGGTCAGCAGCGACCATGCGATGGCGTACCGCGGCGGCGCCACGAATCGGACATCGGCATCGCCCGCAAGGGCCGCTTGCACCTCGTCGCGCGTAACCCAGATCGCATCTTCGAGTTCGTGCGTGTCGAGCGTGATCCGGTCATCGTCGGCGGTCGCGACGCAGGCGATCATCAGCGACGACGGAAAGGGCCAGGGCTGGCTGGCGATGTAGCGCACGTCGCGCACCTTTATTCCCGCTTCCTCCAGCGTCTCGCGCGCCACCGCTTCCTCGATCGATTCACCGACCTCGACGAACCCCGCCAGCGCCGAATAGCGGCCAGCGGGCCAGGCCGCCTGCCGCCCGAGCAACGCGCGCCCGTCATGCTCGGCGAGCATGATGACTACCGGGTCGGTGCGCGGAAAATGCTCCGCCGCGCAGTTCGGGCAACGTCGCGCCCAGCCCGCACGGAACAACTCGGTCGCGCTCCCGCAAGCGGCGCAAAAGCCGTGCCGTTGGTGCCAGTCGACCAGGCTGCGCGCGCAGGCATAGAGGCCCGCCTGATCGTGCGGCATCAGACCCAGCATCGCGAACAGCGCGGGCGATCGAACCGCCCCGTGCCGCTCCCCCATGCGGAGCGGCACGAAATGCGGCTTGCCGCCTATATAACCGAGGTAGAGCGGCTGGCTGCCGTCGGGCAGGTCGGCTAGGCTGCCCCATACCAGCCGCCCTTCGTCATCGAGTTCGGGATCGAGTCCGTTCAGCCGTAACAGCCGCGCGCGCCAGTCGCCCAGCGCGGCGGCGAGTGCTTCCGGATCATTGCGCTCCCGGTCGGCGCGGTCGAGCGCCGCCCCGGTGAACCCGACTGGCAGGGCCTGTTTCAGCGAAGCTGAATTCAGATCCATCAGCGCGCGACTTGAGCATAAACCGCGCGAACCGCATCGGCACGCAGCGGCCATTTGTCCGACGGGAAATAGTTGACCATCACGGTGCCCCGCACCTTGTTCGCGGGATCGACCCAGGCAACCGTCCCGGCAGCGCCGCCCCAGCCATAGGTGCCCTTGCCCGGGCCGCCCGGCACGCCTTCCAGATAGACCGAGCCGCCGGCTCCATAGCCCATCTTGGGGGCGGTATCGCCACCGGTGCCGCCGGGGGCGCCGGCGAAGGTCACGCCCGCCGGAAGGATATCCGACATGGCGAGCCGCACGGTCTCGGCCTTCATCACGCGAACGCCGTCAAGCGTCCCTTCATTGACCAGCATGTGCAGGAAGCGATCATAGTCGCGCGCCGACATGACGAGCCCCGCCCCGCCATAGGGGAAGGACGGCGGCGTCGCATAGGCCGACGTCTTAGCCGGATCGAACGGCACGCGATTGTCGCCCGCCCACGCATAGTTGGTCGCGAACCGGCCGAGTTCCGACTGCGGCACCGTCCAATAGGTCGAGGACATCTTGAGCGGACCGAACATCCGCGTTTCAAGGAAGCGTTCGAACGGCATTCCCGCCGCTGCCTCGACCACCGAGGCGAGCAGATCCATGCTGATCGAATAGCTCCACTTCGTCCCCGGCTCGGCGATCAGCGGCAGCGTCGCGACGCGCTCGGCAAATTCCTTGAGGCTCGACGGGCGGAGCGGGCGCGCCTGCGCCTCGAACAGCGCGTTCACCGCGCCAGGCGTGATGCCCAGCCGCTCATATTCCTTGAGCAAAGGCCCCTTGGTGATGATCGTATAGCCAAGGCCGGCGGTGTGGGTCAGCAGGTGACGTACGGTGATCTGCGTCGTCGCCGGACGGCTGGCGAGGCTGGTGTCCGGATCGGTCAGCACCTTCATGTCGCGAAAGCCGGGGAAGAAGTCCGCGATCGGCTGGTCCAGCTTCAGCTTGCCGTCCTCGACCAGCATCATCGCCGCCATCGCGGTGATCGGCTTGGTCATCGAATAGACGCGCCACAGCGAATCGGGACCGGCGGCGAGCGCATCCGCCTCGACCGCGATCCGCCCGGCCGACGCGAAGACCGGCGCGGTATCGCCCTTGCCCCATGCGATAACGATGCCCGGGGTGCGGTCCTGCGCGACATAGTCCTTGACCAGCGTCTCGACGGGGGCGGCGCTTTGCGCGGCGGGGGTCTGGGTCGGGGCCGCCTGGCCGAACGCCGCGGATTGTGCCGTCGCCAGTACGAGCGCAGCCGCTCCGCCGATCATCCAGTAACGCTTCATGCCACGCTCTCCATCGCCTCGACCGCCTTGGCGAACAGGCGCGGCAGACCTGCCTCGCCCAGTCGCTCGATCGGCCACCATTCGCCTTCGACCGCGCCTATGTGACGCCCCAATGTTGCAGTCGCAAGCGTGCCGTGCAGTTCGAAATGGGTGAAGACATGACGGATCGTTGCGTTGCGGAGCGTCCAGTCCGCCGCGACCGGCGCCCCGTCGATCCCCGGCGGCACCGCTTCCCACGGCCCGGTCGGCAGCGCGCGCATCCCGCCCAGCAGCCCACACGGCGGGCGACGGACCAACAGCACCGCCCCCTCCCGCTCCAGCCAGAAGAACGTCCCGTGCCGCACCGGCCGGGCCGCCTTCTTCGCCTTGACGGGATAGGCGTCGGGCGTTCCCGCGCGGCGCGCGTCGCACTGGTTGGCGAGCGGACAGAGCAGACATTTGGGACTGCGCGGCGTGCAGATCGTCGCGCCGAGGTCCATCATCGCCTGTGCGAAATCGCCCGGCCGCGCATCGGGGGTGATCGAATCGGCCAGGTACCGCAGCTTTGCTCGCGCCCCCGGCAGTGGTTCGGCCAGCGCGAACAGCCGCGCCACCACCCGCTCGACATTGCCGTCAACCACCACCGCCCGCTGTCCGAAGGCGATCGCCGCCACCGCCGCAGCCGTATAGGCGCCGAATCCTGGGAGCGTGCGCAACGCGGCCTCGTCGCGGGGAAGCCGCCCGCCATGCGCGCTGGCGACGACCCGCGCGGCGGCGAGAAGGTTACGCGCCCGGGCATAATAGCCAAGCCCCGCCCAGGCGCTCATCACATCGGCATCGTCGGCCGCCGCCAATGCCGCGAAATCTGGCCAGCGCGTGGTAAAGGTCTCGAAATAGGGGATGACCGCCGCAACCTGCGTCTGTTGCAGCATCACCTCCGACAGCCAGACGCGATAGGGGTCTGGCGGCGGCAATCCCGGTGCCGCGCGCCATGGGAGGACGCGGGCATGGGCATCGTACCAGTCGAGCAGCGGCCCGGCGACGTCGCGGGCAGGCGCTTGGGGGGCGGGAACGCGAGAAACATTGTCTGGCACGCCCCGCCTATGGCATGGACGGAGCGGATGAGTAAGCCGCGCACCCCCAGCGACGAACCGCGCCGCAGCAACCGGATTCGCCCCGTGGCGGATCTGGTGCCCGATGTCGGTCGGGTCGCGTTCCGCAAGTTCGGCTTCGTGCAGAGCGCGGTGCTGAGTCGCTGGAGCGAGATTGTCGGCGAACGCTATGCCGGAGTCTCCTCGCCCGAATCGATCCGCTTTCCGCGCGGGGAGCGCTCGAACGGCGTCCTCACGCTCGTCGTCCAGGGCGCGCACGCGCCGATGATGCAGCACATCACCCCGGAAATCGCCGAGCGGGTGAACCGCTTCTTCGGCTATCCCGCCGTCGCCCGGGTCGCGATCCGCCAGGGCGAGGTGGCTCGTCCACCCAAGCCCGTGGTCCCCGCCGAACCCGCTCCCGTCCCTGCCGAAATCGGCGACAGCCTGCGCGCGATCGTCGATCCGGAGCTGCGCGCGGTGCTGGAAGGGCTGGCGGGCGGCATTGCCGCCCCACCCGTGAAGCTGGGAAGGATCGACTGATGCGCGTGCTGCGCCTGCTCCTCGCCATGGTCGCCGCAAGCCTGTTCGCGGTCGGCGCGCCCGCACAGGGGCCTGCGCGCGACTGGCGTACCCATGTCGTGCAGGCCCCGTCGGGCGCGTTCCTGATCGGCAATCCGGCGGCGAAGGTGAAGCTGGTCGAATATCTCAGCTACACCTGTCCACATTGCGCGCATTTCGTGGAGGAATCGAAAGGGCCGCTGCACGACGATCTGGTGAAGCGCGGGCAGGTGCGGGTCGAGTTCCGCCATGCGATTCGCGACCCGCTCGACATGACCGCCGCACTGCTCGCGCGCTGTTCCGGTCCGCGCGGATTCGTCGGCGCGAGCGAGGCGCTCTTCGCCGCGCAGTCGACCTGGTATCAACAGGGCGCGCAATGGTGGCAGGCGAACGCCGCGACGATCGAGAGCCAGCCGCCGCTTGTCCGGTTCAAGGCGCTCGCGAACGGATCGGGGCTTGCCCAGCTGATGCGAAAACGCGGCATGACCGCCGCCCGGATCAACCAGTGCTTCGCCACCGACACCGATCTCGACAAGCTGACCGCGATGACCGACGCCGCCTGGAAGACGATAAGCGGCACCCCCAGCTTCGTCGTCAACGGCAAGGCCGGCGGTGGCGGACATTGGCACACGCTGGAACCCGAACTGCGCGCCGCAGGGGCGCGCTGACCTTTCCCCGACTCTGGAGACGTGACTTGAAGCGAATTGCAATCGGCCTGGTATCGGCACTGGCACTGGCACTGGCGAGCTGCGGTGGCGGCGAAGAGGTCGGCAACGGCACTGCCCCGGCGCCCGCAGCCTCGCCTGCGGCGGGCGCTGCCGCTCCGGCAGGAACCCAGTGGGTCGATACCGTCGTCAAGACGCCGGAAGGCGGGTTCCGCATGGGCAACCCCGATGCGCCGATCAAGCTGATCGAATACGGCTCGCGCACCTGCGGCCATTGCGCCGCCTTCGCGGTTGCCGCGATGGAGCCGATCAAGCCCTATATCGCCAGCGGCAAGGTAAGCTTCGAATTCCGCGACTTCCTGCTCAACGAAATCGATGTGGGCGCGGCGCTCCTCGGCCAGTGCGGCGGCCCCGGCCCCTTCTTCCCGATCATGGACCAGATGTACGAACAGCAGAGTGCATTGCTATCCAGCGGCCCCAAGCAGGGTGATCCCTCTCTGGAGCAGGCCCAATCGATGACGCCGCAGCAGCGCATCGCTTTTGCTGCCGAAAAGTTCGGCTATCTCGCCTTCGTCCAGCAGCGCGGCATTCCAGAGGCGCAGGCGCGCCAGTGCCTGGCCGACACCGCCGCGACCGAGGCGCTGGTCAAGGCAAACGAGGCAGCGGTAAAGCAATATAGCATCCCCGGCACGCCGACCTTCATCCTGAACGGAAAGGTACTGGAAAATACCGGCACCTGGCCGCAGGTCGAAGCGGCGCTGAAGTCCGCGGGCGCCTGACCCGGATAGCGGGGCGGGGCCGCTGACATGCAGATCAAGCGGCTCCGCCTGACCGGGTTCAAGAGCTTCGTCGACCCCGCCGACCTGCGCATCGAACCCGGGCTGACGGGGATCGTCGGCCCCAATGGTTGCGGCAAGTCCAACCTGCTCGAAGCACTGCGCTGGGCGATGGGCGAGAACAGCGCCAAGTCGATGCGCGGCGCGGGGATGGAGGACGTGATCTTCGCGGGCACCGCCAGCCGCCCGCAGCGCGATTTTGCCGAAGTATCGATCCTCGCCGAACAGGCGGGCGGACCCGATGAGGGCGAACTGGAGGTTGTCCGTCGGATTGAGCGTGGCGCGGGTTCGGCCTATCGCATCAACGGTCGCGACGTGCGCGCCAAGGATGTCGGGCTGCTCTTCGCCGATTCGGCGACGGGGGCGCATTCGCCCGCTCTGGTCAGCCAGGGACGGATCGGTGCGATCATCCAGGCGAAACCAGGCGAGCGGCGCCAGATGCTGGAGGAAGCGGCGGGTATTTCCGGCCTGCACGTCCGCCGCAAGGACGCCGAACAGAAACTGCGCGCGACCGAGACCAACCTGACCCGGCTCGACGAGATGATCTCGGACCAGGAGGCACGCGCCGCCGCGTTGAAGCGCCAGGCGCGGCAGGCCGAACGCTATCGCGAACTTTCGGACCGCATCCGCGTCGCCGAGGCCCGAATGATCTTCGCCCGCTGGCGCGACGCTGCTGCGGCCGCGGACGAAGCGAAGACGGAAGCCGCCGCGGCCGAGGCGGTCGTCGCCGAGCGGACTGCGGCCCAAGAGGAAGCGCTGGCCGCGCAACAGGAGGCCGCGACCGCGCTGGCCGGGGTGCGCGCCGCCGCGCTCAGCGTCCGCGACCGCGCGAGCGAGGCGATGCACCGACTCGCCACGCTGCGCAGCGAGCGCGCCACGGTGGATCGCCGGATCGCCGAGCTGCGCGACGCCGCCGAGCGGCTGGAACAGGACAAGGCACGTGAGGGTGCGCTGGCGCGCGACGCGGCCGATGCGCTCGCCCGGCTCGACGCCGAGGCGGAAACGCTGGAGGCACGCATCGCCGACGGAGCTGCGCAGATGCCCGCGCTCGACACCGCACTCGCCGATGCGGAACGCGCCGCACGCGATGCCGAGGTCGCGCTCGCCCAGGCGCTCGCCGCACAGGCCGCCGAAGCCGCCGAAGCGCGCGTCGCCGAAGCTGCGCTCGCCGCCGCCCGCACCCGCGCCGAACGCGCCGAACGCGACTCTGCCCGTGCGGATGCGGAACTGCGCGCGCTGGGCGACCCCGCTCCGCTCGCCGCCGAGCGCCAGCGCGCCGCCGATGCGCGCGCGCAGGCCGCGCGTCAGGCGGAGGCCGCCCGCACCGGCCTTGCCCGTGCCGACGCCGCCGAGCGTGCGGCGATCGACTCGCGCAGCCGCGCGCAATCAGTGCGGGCCGAGGCACATGCCGAACTCGCCCAGATCGACAGCGAATCGGCTGCGCTGGCCAAGGCGACGCGGCCAAGCGGCAAGGACCGGCTGCTCGACCGGCTCAAGGTCGATCCCGGCTATGAACGTGCGCTCGCCGCCGCGCTGGGCGACGATCTGGAGGCGGGACTCGATCCGGCCGGCGAGCGGTACTGGGCCGGCGCCGACCCATTGCCCGCCGATCCCGATGCGCCCGGCGGAACCACCCCGCTCGCCGCGCATGTCGTCGCCCCCGCCGCGCTCGCCCGGCGGCTGGCGCAGGTGCTGGTGGCTGAGACCGACATGGGCCAGCCGCTCGCCGTCGGCCAGCGGCTGGTGACGCTCGCGGGCGCGCTGCGCCGTTGGGACGGTTATGTCGCGCGATCGGGCGGTGCGGCGGCAGCAGAGCGGCTGGAGCGGGTCAACCGGCTTCATGCGCTCGAAAAGGCACGCCCCGCCGCCGTGCGTGCAGTGGACGCCGCCGATGCCGATCTCGCGCGGATCGAGGAGGATATCGCCGAAGCGAAACGCGCCGCCGCCGATTGCCGCCGCCTGCTCGACCATAGCGATAGTGCGGGGCGCGAGGCCGCGCGCGCGGAGGACCGCGCCGCCGCCGCAATCGAACGGCTGGAGGCGCAGCGCATCGACCTGGAGGGTCGGCGCGCCCGCACGTCAGCCGAGCAGCAAGAAGCGGCGAGCGAGGTTGCCCGCGCCCAGACTGCTCGCGCAGCGCTTCCCGATGGCAGCGACACACGCGCGCGGGTTGCGACCCTGACCACCGATGCGGAAGCGCGCCGCAATGCCGCCGCCAGCGCCCGCGCCGAACGCGGCACGCTGGAGCGCGACATCGCCGCCGCACGTGAACGGCTGGCCGCTGCGCAGGCCGAGCGTCGCAGCTGGACCTCCCGCGCAGGAGAAGCCGCACGCCGGGCGGCGGAGATGGATGCGCGCGCCACCGAATTGGCGGAGAGCGGCGCGGCGCTGGCCGAAAAGCCCGCCGAGCTCGACGCCGCCGTTGCACAGGCCGAATCCGCCAGCGAAGAAGCGCGGATCGAAAGCGCAGCCGCCCAGCTCGCCGAACGCGAGGCCGAAGCGGCCCTGCGCGGGACCGAGGGCGCAGTGCGGACAGCCGGAGACGCACTCGGCGAGGCGCGCGAGCATCGCGCAGGCGCCGCCGCACGGGCCGAGAATCAGGAAAGCCGCCGGATCGAGATGGGCCGGCTGTCGGGCGAACGGTTCGAATGCCCCCCACCCCTGCTGCCCGAACGCGTCGGGTTTGAGGCGGACAGCGTGCGCGGCCCACAGGACGAATCCTCCGCACACGACCGGCTGATCGCCGAGCGCGAGCGGATCGGCCCGGTCAACCTCGTCGCCGAAACCGAACTCGCCGAGCTGACCACCGCCGCCCAGACCGCCGCCGCCGAACGCGACGAGCTGATCCAGGCGGTCCATCGGCTGCGCGGCAGCATCGGCACGCTCAACCGCGAAGGGCGCCAGCGCCTGCTCGCCGCGTTCGAGGCGGTCGACCAGCATTTCCGGCGGCTGTTCACCACCTTGTTCAACGGCGGCCAGGCGCATCTCGAGCTCATCGATTCGGACGATCCGCTCGAGGCGGGGCTCGAGATCATGGCCCAGCCTCCGGGCAAGAAGCTCCAGTCGCTGACCCTGTTGTCGGGCGGCGAGCAGGCGCTTACCGCGGTGGCACTGATCTTTGCGCTGTTCCTGACCAATCCCGCGCCGATCTGCGTGCTCGACGAGGTCGACGCGCCGCTCGACGACGCCAATATCGAGCGTTTCTGCGACCTGCTCGACGCGATGACGCGCGAGACTGCGACCCGCTACCTGATCGTCACCCATAATGCCGCAACGATGAGCCGGATGCACCGCCTGTTCGGCGTGACGATGGTCGAGCGCGGCGTCAGCCGACTGGTGTCCGTCGACCTGGGCGGCGCCGAATCGCTGTTGGCGGCGGAGTGAGCGCCATAGCCGTCTGTTCATAAAACCGGCCGGTCGGCTTCCGACCCCTTTGCTGGCTCCAGAGGCGACGACTAGGATACCGGAATGCTGCTCAGTCTCCTCGCCCTTTCGTCAGCGCTGGCCATGCAACCCGTCGGCTACCCCATCTTTGTGCGAAAAGCAGAGGGTGGTTGTGAGTTCCTGATCCAAGACATGATCATGTTACGTCGCTCGGACGTCCGTGAATGGATGGAAGGCCTATCTGACAAAACACGGCAAGTATACTTAATTTGGCTTCGCGTGAAGACCAAGGCTGTTTACGGATTGCCAAATCCATTGTTCTCAAGTCAGGATTTACCAGGGTCATCACCGTAAGGAAGACCGTAAAGAGAGACTATCCTTCGGTTCTGCCGCTTGAGTGAGCGCAGGGGACCGGCAGTTTCCCACCCACGCTGCGACATTGCGCCGCTCAATCAGGCGGGCAGAAACCGGACATTCGGTAAAGGTCGACATTTGCCCACGCGTCCTTGTCGTTCCGGGACTTACGCCTGGAGAAAAGCGACACCCCAAACCGGACCGATGGCGCGCAAACCCGCGACATATTCGCTTCGCCAAATCCGCAGCGCCGTCCCAAGCGATCGGATTCGGCGCGGCCAGTTTCGCGATTGCTTATTAAATTACTGATCCCACGTGAGAATATCGAACATGTTTCCCACATGTTCTCATTCTGCTATGCTCTGACCATGGCCAGGCCAAAGTCGAACCTCACTCCCGCCGCGCGCCCTCCAGATTTTCCGAAATCCGGCCAGGCTCTGCTGCGTCCGCCGCTTTCTGCGCCTTGGTGCGCCCGAATTTGGCGCGGTTCTCCACAGCCTTTGCGGTCGCCTGCGCCTTAGCGCGTGCCTTTCGCGCCTTGTTGAGGTTAAGGATATCGGCCATTCGTCTCTCGATATCGAATTAGCATCGGAGTTTCCATGGCGGGCAGCGTCAACAAGGTCATCCTGGTCGGCAATCTCGGGCGCGATCCCGAAAGCCGGTCCTTTTCCAACGGCGGCAAGGTGGTCGAACTGCGCGTCGCCACCTCGGAAAGCTGGAAGGACCGCAATTCGGGCGAGCGCAAGGAGCGCACCGAATGGCACACGGTCAAGCTCTTTTCCGAGGGACTTGCCAATGTCGCCGAACGCTATCTGCGCAAAGGCTCGAAAGTCTATCTCGAAGGCCAGCTCCAGACCCGCAAATGGCAGGACCAGCAGGGCAATGACCGCTATTCAACCGAGATCGTGCTGCAGGGCTTCGATGCCAAGCTGGTGATGCTCGACGGTCCCGGCGGCGGTCAGGGCGGCGGTGGCGGGGGCGGCAGCCGGGGTGCCGACGACTGGGGCGGCGGCGATGACGCATTTGCCGGCCAGTCGAGCAATCGTGGCGGCGGGGGCGGCTATGGCGGCGGCGCCAGCCGCGGCGGTGGCAGCAGCTCGGGCGGCGGCTTTCCCGACGATCTCGACGACGACGTGCCGTTCTGAGCCCACGCTGCTCTCCTGCGAAAGCAGGAGCCCAGGGTCACCAAGCATGAACCCGTGCGACTCTGGGCCCCTGCTTGCGCAGGGGAACAGGCAAATCAGGCCAGGCTCGGCGCCCGGCAGTGCCGCTCGATGAACGCCTCATGCGTCGGCATCGCCGCGGCGACCTCTGCATTGGTCTCGGCGATGTCGTTCATGAATTCGACTACGTCTTCCTCGGGAAACATGTCGACCATCGGGTCATAGGTCATGTCCATGCCCTGTCCCAGCAGGACCTGGACCCAGCTTTCCTCGCGGAACAGCTCGGCCTTGCCATGCACGAAGAAGCGGGCGGAGGCGCGGAACAGCTCGAGCCGTTCGGCCAGGCTGTCCGGCACGTCCATGGTGCGAACATGGTCCCAGAAGGGCGTGCCCGACCGCTGGGTGACCTTGTAGTGCGCGATGATGAAGTCGCGGACATCGTCGAACTCGAAATGATGCTGGCGGTTATATTCGGCGATATCCGCATCGTCGAACCCGCGCCCCGGGAACAGCGCGACGAGGCGCAGAATCGCGGTCTGGATCAGGTGGATGCTGGTCGATTCGAGCGGTTCGAGGAACCCGCTCGACAGGCCGATCCCGACGACATTCTTCTCCCATGCCTTGTGCCGCTTGCCCGGTCGGAAGCTGACCGGACGCGGATCGCCGAGCGGGCGGCCGTCGAGATTGTCGATCAGCGTTCGCGCGGCGGTATCGTCGTCGATCAGCGCGCTGGCATAGACATGGCCATTTCCGGTCCGATGCTGGAGCGGAATACGCCACTGCCAGCCCGCATCGTGCGCGGTCGAGCGGGTATAGGGGGTGAGCGGCGCCACCCGCTCGCACGGTACGGCAAGCGCGCGGTCGCACAGCAGCCAGCGGCTCCAGTCCTCATAGCCTACGCCCAATGTCTGCCCGAGCAGCAGCGCGCGCATCCCCGAACAATCGACGAACAGGTCGCCCGCGATCGTCCGCCCGTCGGCCAGAACGACATGGTCGACAAATCCGTCCTCGGGCCGCTGCTTCACCGCGACGATCCGCCCCTCAATGCGGGCGACGCCCTGCGCCTCCGCCCGGCTGCGCAGAAACCGGGCATAGAGCGATGCATCGAAATGATAGGCATAGTCGATATGCCCGATCGGCGATCCGGGATTGCGCGGGTCGGGGAAGCAGAATTTGTTCTGCCGCGCGGCCAGGCAATTGAGCGCATAATCGTCGAAATGCCGCGCCTTGCCCATCGCCTTCAGCTTCAGCCACAGCTGGTGCGGGTGCAGCCACATCAGGTCGGTGCCGATCTTCCCGAAGCCATGGATGTAGCTCGACCCCGGCGCGCGCCAGTCGACGAATTCGATGCCCAGCTTGAACGTCGCCTGGGTCGCGCGGATCATCTCGGTCAGGTCGATGCCCGCCAGCCGGTTATAGTCCTTGATCCCAGGGATCGTCGCCTCGCCCACGCCGATCGTGCCAATCTCTTCGGATTCGACCAGCGTGACGGAATGGCCGCGAAAGAACAGCTTGGACAGCAGCGCCGCGGTCATCCAGCCGGCGGTACCGCCGCCGACGATCACGATGTTGAACTCCATTCCCGTTCCCCGACCGCGCGGACACACCGCTCGCCTGCTCGTAGCGCGCGACCGAGACCGGCGCCACCGCCGTGCAGATGGTCAATGAAGATTATCCGTACCCGATAACCTTTTCGAATGGATGATATGAGTAGCGATTACGGTTGGGGCTGGGGCCGGAGCTGGAGCTGCGAGCACTCTTTCTGCCGGACACATACTGCTCGCGGGGAGGACGCCCGTGAATGGAATGGAGCCGCTTGAAGATTTTGCGCCTGCCAACGAGGATCGCCGGGTAGACGAGCGCTACACCACCTTGTTTCAGGTCGCCCGTATTCTGACCGAACAGGGCGAGCAGCATCTCTGCCTCATCCGCAATATCGGCTCGGGCGGCATGATGCTCGAAGTGTACGCGCCGCTGGAACCGGACACGCGGGTGCGGATCGAGCCCAAGCTGTGCGATCCGCTGTGCGGTGTGGTCCGCTGGTCGCAAGACCGGCAGGCTGGAATCGCATTTGATAGCCCGATCGATGTGCCCTCCTATCTCAGCGTGCACAATGTGCGTTCGCCCGATCACATGCCGCGGGGTCCGCGGATCGTGCTCGACAGCCGCAGCCGCGTGCGCATCGGCTCGATCTGGCACCTCGTGCCGTTGCGCGATTTGTCGCAGGGCGGTGCCAAGATCGAGACGGACCTGCCGGTAGAGATCGGCGAAGCGGTGGAGATCGACATCGAGGGGGTCGGCATCAAACATGCGCGTGTCCGCTGGGTGAGAGGCGAGCGGGTGGGAATGACCTTCTCCCGCCCGTTGCGCGTCGCGCAGGTAGCCCGGTGGATTGCGGCGAACCAACCAGGGGTTCGCGCTGAGCGTGCGGCGTGAAGCCGATAACGGCCAACGCATCAAGGTTCCGACTCTGGACACCGCGTCGACCGGGCGCATCACCCGCCGAGTGTCATCGCGCGCGCGCCTATGAGGAGGAAGTCCGTGCGCGGTTGGCCTCCTCCGCTGCGGCCCGTGTCGTGCATATACGGCTCGCAGAACTTCATCGGGCCGCCTCGAAGCACCATGCGTCGTTATCGCCCACCGACGAACAACGGACGACAACGCAAGGGCCGCCCCTCGTCGCGCGCGCCGTTCCATTTGTCGCGTCGGAGCGCGACGCCGCAACGGCGATCATCGTGCCGTAATCGCCCGTTGATATGGCAGCACCCGTTACGCGACCAGCGTTCACCGAACCGCGTCAGAAACCCCGTGCAGGGGGCGATGCCCACAATATCATCTGATTGAGGACCCCAAGGTCCAGCGAATTTGGTGCGGCCAAGAAGACTCGAACTTCCACGGGCTTTCGCCCACAACGACCTCAACGTTGCGCGTCTACCAATTCCGCCATGGCCGCACGGATATCGCACGCCGGATCGACCGGCGGCTGGTAAGGCAGCGGCCCCTAGCAAAGCGATGCGGGCCGCGCAACCTCCCTTTCAACTCTTCCGATCGGCGGTTAAAGGAGCGCCCCCATGCCCCTTCCCGCCGATACCCGCGCCGAGATGCGCCGCATCCTCGCGCTGGCCTGGCCGGTCGTGCTCACTAGTCTCAACTGGACGATCCTGCACGTCACCGACGTGGTCGTCGTCGGGCTGGTCAGCACGCACGAAGTCGCGGCGCTCGGCGCCAGTCGCACGCTGACCTTTATCGGGATCGTCGTCGCGCTGGGCTGGCTCACTGGCGTGCTGGTCTTCGCCTCGCGCGCCGACGGGGCGAAGGATCTACCCGCGACCGGCGCCGTGCTGCGCCAGGGGTTGGTGCTCGGCACGATCCTCGGCCTCGCCAGCGGGGGCGTGCTCTATGCCTTTGCGTTGCCGATGCTGCACGGGGTCGGCGTGGAGGCGGGGATCGCGGCGGATGCAGCGCGCGTGGTTCGGGTGATGGCGATCGCCTATCCGTTTCAGCTGCTGATCGTCGCCGCCAGCTTCTTCCTGGAAGGCGTCAGCCGCCCGCGCCGCGTGATGGCGGTCAACCTCTCGATCCTGCCGCTCAACGCCGTTCTCGCCTGGGTGCTGGCAACCGGGCAGTTCGGCCTGCCGGCACTGGGCGCGGTCGGCGCCGCCAGCGCCACGGTGGCGGCGACGGTGATCGGCGCGATCGCCATGGTCGTCGCCGCCCTCACCCTTCCGCGTGCGCAGGAGCGGGGCGTGCGCGACTGGAGCGACTTCGGGTCGCGCGCGATGCGGCAGGGCGTGGGGCGCCTGCTCGCCTTCGGCATTGTCCCGGCGGTCGCGTCGGGGCTGGAGCTTGCAGGCTTCTCGATCCTGATCGCGCTGTCGACCCAGTTGGGGGAGCAGGTGACCCACGCCTTCCAGATCGTGTTCTCGGTCCACAACGTCACTTTCGCGTTCGCGCTCGGCCTCGGCTCGGCGGCGGGAGTGCGTGCGGGCAATGCGGTGGGGGAGGGCGTTCCGGCGGAGGCGGGGCCGCGCACGGCGATCGCTGCGGGGCTGGCGGCGGGCGTGCTGGGCCTGCTGGCGCTCCCGCTGATCCTCATCCCCGGCTGGGTCGTGTCGGGCTTTCCCGCGACGCCGGAGGTGGGCGCGCTGGCAGCAATGATGCTCGCCTTCTGGGCGCCGTTCATCCTGTTCGACGGAGTCCAGGTGGTGTTCGTCTATGCGCTGCGCTCGCTCGGCGATCAGGTGGTAGCGGGATTGAACGGCATCGCCGCCTTCTTCCTGCTCACCGGCGCGATCGGACTTTGGACGGTCCATCACGGCTGGGGCGCGATGGGGCTGGTCTGGGCGTCGGGCAGCGGCATGATCGCTGCGGCCGTGCTCAACGGCGGACGGCTCTGGTGGATCAGCCGCCGGCTTCGCCTGAAAAGCTGAACTGGATCGTCTTGCCGGTCTGCGGCACGTCGAGCTTGCCGCTGTTGAACTCAAGGCTGCCGCCCGGAGGCAGCGCGCGCGGGTCCGGCGTGATCGTCCAGCTATAGACGATCGTGTTGTTGCCGTCGCGCAGTTCGGCGAGGATGTTGGGGACGCGCTGGCGCTCCTTCGTCGGGTTCATCACCTGTCCGCTGACCACGAACAGTTCGCCGCCATTGAGGCGTGGCTTGCGCTCGACCGACTGGGCGGTGAAGATCAAGGGGGTGCGCGCCGCCCCGATTGGCAGGCCAAGCTGCGCGGCGATTCCCGGCGCGCCGGTCCAGACGATCGCCACCGCGCCCGCCGTCATCGACAGGCCTGCAATGACCGCCGCGGCGGTCCAGCGTTTCTCAGGGTTGCGGCGCGGCTTGAAGGGCGGCTCATGCGCAAAGGGATCGTAATCGCGCCCACGCTCCTGCGCCGGGGCGGGTTTGGAATAGGCGTCGGCGCGCACCACGTCCGGGGCGGGCGCGGTCGGTGCCGCTCCGGCGGGCCGTTGGTGCCAGCTATGCTTGCAGCTGGCGCAGCGCACCGTCCGGCCGTCCGCGCCGATCGCGGAATCGGGGACCAGGTATCGGGTGCGGCATTCGGGGCATTCAAGGATCATGGCGGCACGTCTTGCTCGGCAACGACAACAGCTTGCCGATCGCGAATCTAAACACCCCTGCCGCCCGAATGGCAAGGCCCGAGTCGCACCGCTTGAGCCAGCCTTGCGGCTGTGCGATGGCTGGCGGCGGGGTAGAAGGATCAGGAGCGGCCGCGCGCCGACACATGGCGAATATCGTTCAGTTCGAGAATGTCGGCCTGCGCTACGGCACCGGGGCCGAGACGCTGAGCGATGTCAGCTTCACGCTGAGCGCTGGCGCCTTCTATTTTCTCACCGGCGCGTCGGGCGCGGGCAAGACCTCGCTGCTCAAATTGCTCTATCTCGCCCAGCGGCCGACGCGCGGCGTGGTGCGGCTGTTCGGCGAGGATGCGGGCGCCTTGCCCCGCAAGCGCCTGCCCGGCTTTCGCCGCCGCATCGGCGTGGTGTTTCAGGATTTCCGCCTGCTTCCGCACCTTTCCGCCTATGACAATATCGCGCTGCCGCTGCGCGTCGCCGGAATGCCGGAAGGGGAGATCGAGGCGCCGGTGCGCGAGATGCTCGCCTGGGTCGGGCTGACCGACCGCGGCCGTGCCAAGCCGCCCACGCTGTCGGGCGGCGAGCAACAGCGCATCGCGATCGCACGGGCGGTTATCACCCGCCCCGAAATGCTGGTCGCCGATGAGCCGACCGGCAACGTCGATCCCGACATGGCCGAACGGCTGCTGCATCTGTTCGATTCGCTCAACCGGCTGGGCACCACCGTGGTGGTCGCAACGCATGATTTCCACCTGCTCAACCGCATTCCCAACGCGCGGATGATGCGGATCGAAAAGGGGCGCCTGCTCGATCCGACCGGCGCGTTGCGCTTTCCGCCGGGGGGTGACGAGGGATGAAGCTGCCCTTCAGCCGTCCCCGACCCGAACGCCGACTGCTCGATGAGGGGCAGCGGACGCGGGCGATGATCTGGATTATGGCGATCATGCTGTTCCTGACGGTGCTGGCGGGGGCGCTCGGCTTCGGCATGGCGGGGGCGGGGCGTTCGCTGGAGCGTCAGCTCGCCGGGCGGCTGACCGTCCAGCTGGTCGAGGCGGATGCGGGCAAGCGTGACGCCAATGCCCGCGCGATCCTGGAGCGGGTGCGCGCAATCCCCGGGGTCGAGCGGGTTGAGGAGGTCGATCGTGCCCGGCTCGCCGAATTGCTGCGCCCCTGGCTGGGCGATGCAGGGCTGGATCCCGAACTGCCGATGCCCGCGATGATTGATATCGATCTTTCGAGCGGTGATCCGGCGCTGATCGAACGCGTGCGCCAGACCGCACGCGCGGTATCGCCCGCAGCGCGCGTGGATCAGCACGCGCAATGGCTGTCCCCTGTCGCGTCCTTCATCGCCACGCTCACCTGGTTTGCGGGTGGACTCGTCCTGCTGATGGCAAGCGCGACCGCCGCCGTGGTGTTGCTCGCCGCGCGGGCGGGGCTGGACACGCATCGCGACACGATCGCGGTGCTGCACATGCTCGGCTCCACCGATACCCAGGTCGCCCGGCTGTTCCAGCGCCGCATCGCGCTCGATACGCTGATCGGCGGCGTGCTCGGGACCGCTGCCGCACTCGGCATCGTTGCGCTGCTCGGGCGCCAGAGTGCGACGCTGGGGTCGGAACTGATGAGCGGGATCGGGCTGGCACAGGCGGACTGGATCCTGCTCGCGACCATGCCGCTCCTGTTCGCGCTGCTCGCCATGGCGGCTGCGCGGGTCGCGGTGCTCCGCACGCTGGGGAGGACGCTGTGATCTGGCGCATCCCGCTGCTCCTGCTCCTCGCCTGGGCGCTCGGCTTCGGGCTGTTCATGCTGTCGCTGGGCAAGCCGCTCGGCGACGAGGTCAAGACCGACGCGATCGTCGTGCCGACCGGCGGGCCGGGGCGGATCGACCGCGGAATCCAGCTGCTCCAGGCCAAGACGGCGAAGCGGATGCTTATCACCGGCACCGATCCGACGGTGCGTCCGATCGAACTGGCCGTCGAATATGACGCGCCCGCGCGGCTGTTCCGCTGCTGCATCGACCTGGGGCATGAGGCTGTGGATACCCGCTCCAACGCGGATGAGACCGCCGCCTGGGTCGCGCGTCATGGCTATAAGTCGGTGCGCCTCGTCACCGCCGACTGGCATATGGCACGCGCGAAGCTGGAGCTGGCCAATGCGCTGGGGCCGGAAATCGAGATTCGCGGCGATGGCGTGCCGACCACGCCCGCGCTCTCGATGCTGCTGCGCGAATATCATAAATATCTGGTGCGACGGTTCGCTCTGCTGCTTGGGATCGGCGATGGCTGACCGCGCCCGCACCCTGTTATTCTCGGCCATCTTCTATGGCCTGTCGGTCCCGATCGTGCTCGCCGCGCCGATCGCGGCGCTGTTCGGGACGCGCGCGATCCGTCGCTATTCGACCGCCTGGGCCGGCCTCGGCCTGTTGCTGGCGCACCAGATATTGGGCATTCGCGTGACGATCGAGGGATGCCACGCCGACGGCCCGGCGCTCTATGCGGTCAAGCACCAGTCGATGTTCGAGACGCTGGCGATGGCGACGCTGCTGGATGCGCCTGCGATTGTGATGAAGCAGGAACTGGCGCGCATTCCGATCTGGGGCTGGGTCGCGCGGCGTTACGGCGTGATCGTGATCGACCGCGCCGGATCGGCCAAGGCGCTGCGGGCAATGATGAAGGAAGCGCGCGCAGCGGTGGCCGCGGGGCGATCGGTCGTGATCTTTCCAGAGGGCACGCGCGTCGCGCCGGGCGAGATGCCGCCATTGCGTTCAGGCTTTGCGGGCCTTTACCGCGCAATCCATCTGCCGGTGGTCCCCGTCGCGTGCGAGACCGGCCGGGTCTGGTCGCGCAACGGGCCGAAGCGCCCGGGTGTCGTCACCTTCCGCTTCGGTGAGCCGATCCCCGCCCGGCTGCCGCGCGAGGAGGTCGAGGCCGCCGTCCATCGCGGCATCAACGCCTTCGAACTCGGACCGGCCGACCGCTCCTAATTCCGCGCGGGGGCACTCCGGTTCCCGGCCTTGAGGCTGCGGTCGAGCAGCCCGTTCGCCTGGCCGATGAATTGTTGGGTGATTTCCTGTGCGAACGGATTGAGGTTCTGGATCGCGAAGAACAGTTCCTCGCTATCGTCGCCGATCAGCGCGCACAGCTCGAGCAGATGCTGGTAGCTGTCCGTCTTCAGTTCCTCGTCGGGGATGCGGATATTGACCAGGGTGCGGCCGATCAGGTGCGTCAGCGCCTGGACATAGGCCATTTCGCGATCATGTTCCTCGGGCGTGGTGATCGAGACCTTGAGGCCCAGCGTGCGGCCGAATTCGGCCACTCGGTGATGCGCCTCACCGCGCACCGGACAGATCACCAGAGGCTGCCCCTCCAGCCCCCGCCGCGCGCTTTGCGGGCCGAACAGCGGGTGGGTGGCGACGATGTCCACGCTCTCAGGCAGCGCTTCGGCCATCCAGCGCGCCGGGAGCATCTTGACCGAAGCGACGTCGACCACAAGCGCGCCGGGACGGACATGGGGTGCGATCTCCGCCAGCATTTGCTCCAGCGCCTGGACCGGGACCGCGAGCATCACGGTGTCACAGCCCGCGATCTCCGCCAGCGATCCGGTGCGCACGCCGATCCGCCCGGCGTCTTCGACGGGGTCGTGCGCGTCGCAGACGACCACGTCGAAATGGTCGCGCAGATGGCGAGCGGCAAGCTGTCCGAACCGGCCGAAGCCAATGATGCCGAAGCGCTTCATCCCGCGTCGCGCTGCGCGTCGGTCACCAGCTGTTGCAGGATCGCGGCGACGGCGCGCGTCTCCTCCTCGTTGCCGATGGTGATGCGCAGGCCGTGGGGCAATCCCTGGCCGGGCAACCAGCGAACGATATAGCCCGCCTCCATCAGCCCCTTATAGGCCGCCTCGCCGGTCAGCTTGCCCTCGAACAGCACCAGCACGAAATTCGCCTGGCTCGGCACCGCACGTAGCCCTGCATTGCCCAGCTTGCCGATCTCGTCGCTGAACCAGCGGCGCCATTTCGCATTCTCGCTCTTGCAGCGCGCGACGAAATCATCGTCGTTCAGCGCGGCAATCGCGGCGGCGGTACCGGCGATGGTGATGCTGAAGGGAAGGCGGATGCGGTGCATCGCCTCGATGATTTCCGCCGACCCATAACCCCAGCCGATCCGCTCGGCGGCGAGGCCGTACATTTTGGAGAAGGTACGGGTGACGAGGACATTCGGCGCGGATTTTGCCAGTTCCATCCCGCCATCGTCGATATCGCCCTCGATATATTCGGCATAGGCATGGTCGAGCACGAGCAGGATGTCGTCGCGCAGCCCGGCATGGAGCCGCGCGATCTCTTCGCGACTGGCATAGGTGCCGGTCGGATTGTTGGGATTGGCGACGAACACGATGCGGGTGCGATCGGTGACGCTCGCGAGGATCGCGTCGACATCGGTCGCATAGTCGCGGTCGGGCGCCACCACCGGCGTCGCGCCGACCCGTCGCGTGGCGATGGGATAGACGGTGAAGCCGTAATTCACATAGATGATCTCGTCGCCCGGCCCGGCGAACGCGCCCGCGGCAAGATGCAGCACCTCGTCCGATCCATTGCCATAGATGATCCGCGCGGGATCGAGCCCGTGCTTGTCTGCCAGCGCCTCGCGCAATTCGGTGCCGCTGGCGTCGGGATAGCGTTCGAGGCTGTTCGCGGCGGTCGCAAAGGCCGCGCGCGCGGCGGGCGAGGTGCCGAGCGGATTTTCGTTGGACGACAGTTTCACCGCCTTGCGCCCGTCGTCGGTCTTCGACTTGCCCGGCACATAGGGGGCGATTTCCATGATCCACGGCTTGGGGGTCGGTCCGGTCATGGCCGTCCCCTTTGCCGAACGGTTACGCAATAGCAAGGTCATGGCTTTATCCCCCGCCCAACGGGTTTGGGGACGGGATGCGAAGCGGGGGCTTTTTCTGGCACGCACTGGCGGCGGCGCGGCGGCATAATCTCGCCGCGGCGGGCGAAGCTGCGCCGGCCCCGGCGAGCCCCGCCGCGACGCGCCGCGCCTTGCTCAAGGGCTTCGCCGCGGGCGGTGTCGCCGCAGCGATCCCCACCGCCGCGCCCGCACGTCCGAACGGCGGCCGGGTCGCGATCATCGGCGGCGGAATCGCGGGGCTGAGCGCGCTCCATCACCTGCGCGAGGCCGGGGTCGATGCGCGGCTGTACGAGGCGCGCGGGCGACTTGGCGGACGGATCTTCACGCTGAAATCCAGCAACGGCCCGGTGTTTGAGATGGGCGCTCAGCTGGTCAATAGCGATCACAACGACATCCATGCGCTCGCCCGCCGGTTCGGCATCGCTCTGGTAGATCGCAAGGCACAGGCGCATCGCAGCATCGTTCTGGCGAATGGCCGCGCCATATCCGATGCGGCGCTGGCGGAAGCGCTGCGGCCGATCGCCGCACAGATCGGTCGGGATGCCGACCGGATCGACGGCGACCCGCAGGCGCTGGCGGCGCTCGATGCGATTTCGGTCGCCGATTATCTCGACCGCCACGCCGCGCTGCTGCCGCAACCCTGGGTCCGGCGCCTGCTCGAAGCGACGGGGCGAACCGAATATGGCGCGGAACCCGACGCCACTTCGGCGCTGTCGCTGATCTTCAACCTTCCGACCGTTAATGGCGCGCGCGCCGATGTGCTGGGCGGATCGGACGAGCGCTACATGATCGACGGCGGCAGCGGCGCGCTGATCGACGCCCTCGCCGCCCGCCACGCCGCGCAGATCGAGACCGGGAGACCGCTGCGACGCATCGAGCGTGCGACCGGCGGCGTGCGCCTCGTCTTTGCCGATGCCAGCGCGATCCGGGCGGACAGCGTGATCGTTGCCGTGCCCGGGCCCGTCACCCGCCGCATCGACTTCGCCGTACCGCTCCCCATGGTCTGGCGTGAGTTCATCGGGGCGATGGCGCTGGGGCGGAACGAGAAGATCCTCGCCGCCGCTGCCGATCCGCGCTGGCAAGAGGCGATCGGCGCGGGGGGCGATGTGTGGCAGACCGGCGGAGACGCGCCCGGCTGGGCGAGCGGCTGGGCGAGCGGCTGGGACAGCAGCGTGCGGGGTGCCGGGGGGCCGCCGGTCTGGACCTGGTATCTGGGCGGGGATGCCGTCGCGGACCCGACCCCGGCCCGCGCGCTGGCGGCGCGCTATGCCGCCGACACGGGCGAGGTTCTCGGCGACATGGCCGCAGCGTGCGGCGACGCGCCGGTGCGCCGCACCACATGGCATCGCGACCCGTGGATCGGCGGCGCCTATGGCAGCTCGCCGCCCGGCTATCTCACCCGCTTTGGACGCATGTTGTGGATGGAGGGGGAGGACGGCACCGCGATCGGGTCCGCGCCCGCTCTCGGTCGGGTGATCTTCGCGGGCGAGCACCTCTCGGACGCCTATCCCGGCTATATGAATGGCGGCGCGCAGACCGGACGGCTGGCGGCGCAGGCGATTATCGGGCGGGCGGTCCCGATTGTATCCGCTTGAACGGACCGGGCGCGGCTTCTACGCACGCGCGCATGTCCGACGACCAGCGCTTTGGCCTCGATCGCCGCGTGACGCTGCCGGGGCCGCTGCGCCTCGACGGCGGGGTGCTGCTCTCGCCCGTCGAGATCGCCTATGAAACCTATGGTGAACTGGCCGCGGATGGCGGCAATGCGATCCTGATCTGCCATGCGCTGACTGGCGATCAGCATGTCGCGTCGAACCACCCGGTTACCGGCAAGCCTGGCTGGTGGACGCGGATGGTCGGCCCCGGCAAGCCGATCGATCCCGCGCGGCATTTCGTGATCTGCGCCAATGTGCTGGGCAGTTGCATGGGCAGTTCCGGCCCGGCGACGGTCAACCCGGCGACCGGCGCGCCCTGGGGCATGGGCTTTCCGGTCATCACCATCCGCGACATGGTGCGTGCGCAGGCGATGCTGCTCGACCATCTCGGCGTTGCTCGGCTCAAGGCCGTGGTCGGCGGGTCGATGGGCGGGATGCAGGCGCTCAGCTGGCCCGCGACCTTCCCGGATCGGGTCGAGGCGGCGGTGGTGATCGCCTCGACCGCGCGGCATTCGGCGCAGAATATCGCGTTCCATGAAGTCGGGCGGCAGGCGGTGATGGCCGATCCGCGCTGGAACGGAGGCGCCTATTATGACGGTGAACCGCCCGCATCGGGCCTCGCGGTGGCGCGGATGGCGGCGCATATCACCTATCTGTCCGAAGCAGGGCTGACCGAGAAATTCGGACGGCGGCTCCAGGCGCGCGAGGCCAAGTCGTTCGGCTTCGACGCCGACTTTCAGGTCGAAAGCTATCTGCGCCATCAGGGGCTTAGCTTCGTCGATCGTTTCGACGCCAACGCCTATCTCTACATCACCCGCGCGATGGACTATTTCGACCTGGCGGAGGAGCATGGCGGGGTGCTGGCGAATGCCTTCCGCGAAACGCGGGCGCGCTTCTGTCTCGTCAGCTTCGATACCGACTGGCTCTACCCGACCCGTGACTCTCGCGCGATCGTCCATGCGCTCAATGCCGCCGGTGCGCCGGTCAGCTTCGTTGAGCTGAGCTCTCCCTATGGCCACGACGCCTTTCTGCTCGATGCGCCGGAGTTGAATCGGGTCGTTGAGGGTTTCTTGGGGGCAGGGCAAGCATGAAGGTCAGCGGTTCCAACGTTCTTACGCCCGCAGCACCCAACCTGCGTCCGGACCTCAACGTCATTTTCCGGAACATTGATCGCGGTAGCAGAATCCTTGATGTCGGTTGCGGCGATGGGCGCCTGATGGCCGCGCTCCGAAACTATCGAGATTGCGATGCGCGGGGGCTGGAGATCGATCCGCACAATGTCGCTACTGCAGTTTCCTACGGTTTGTCGGTGATTCAGGGCGACGCCGACACCGATCTCGCCGACTATCCCGACGCCAGCTTCGACTATGCGATCCTCAGCCAGACGCTGCAGACGACGATGCGACCCCATGTCGTGCTCGATCACCTGCTGCGGATCGGCGAGCGTGCGGTCGTCTCCTTCCCCAATTTCGCGCATTGGCGGGTGCGGTTGTCGTTATTGTGGGGCGGACGGATGCCGGTGACGCGGCTGCTGCCCGTCGCCTGGTACGAAACGCCGAACATCCACCATGTCACGATCGACGATTTCCGCGCCTATGTCCGCGAACAGGGGATCACAGTCGAACAGGCGTGGTTCCTGTCGGGCGACCAACTGACCAGTTCGGCGGCAGCCAATTTTCGCGCCGAACACGCCGTCTTCCTGCTGAAGAGATAGTTTTCGGTCGAGCGCAGATGACGCGGGCGGTTTCGCCCGTTACGATTTGCTCCAGAAGAATTTCAGGGAGCATCATCATATGCGTCAGTCGGTCGCCGGCGTCCTCGCCGCGCTGTTCGTCATGGGTCAGGCTCATGCGCAGGACAAGCCCGCCGAAAAGCCCAAATGGGACGTCAACGCGCCACAGGGGGCGACGTTGAAACAGGCGAAGATCGACACGGATGAGGGCACCTGGATCGATGTCGATGTCAGCCCGGATGGCAAGAGCGTCGCTTTCGCCTTGCTCGGCGACATCTACACCATGCCGATTACAGGCGGCACGCCGACGCGGATCGCGGAGGGCATGGCGTGGGAGGTGCATCCGCGCTTCTCGCCCGACGGCCGCCGCATCGCCTTCACCTCCGACCGGGGCGGCGGCGACAATATCTGGATCATGAACGCCGATGGCAGCGACAAGAAGCAGCTGACCAAGGAGGATTTCCGCCTTCTCAATCAGCCGAGCTGGTCGCCCGACGGCCAATATATCGTTGCCAAGAAGCATTTCACCACCGGCCGCTCGCTCGGAACCGGCGAGGTGTGGCTGTACCATGTCTCGGGCGGCGCGGGCGTCCAGCTGGTCAAGCGGGTGAGCGAGCGCCACCAGAAGGAGCTGGGCGAGCCGGTCTATTCGGCCGATGGCAAGGGCGTCTATTTCACCCGCAACATCACCCCCGGCCCGATCTTCGAATATGCGCAGGATTCGAACAGCAACCTGTTCAACATCGAGCGCTACGACCTCGAAACCGGTGAGACGACCACCGCCGTCTCCGGCCTTGGCGGATCGGTACGTCCGACTCCGTCGCCTGACGGCAAGAAGATCGCCTTTGTCCGGCGGGAGGCGGGCAAGTCCAAGCTCTGGGTCAAGGACATCGAAAGCGGCGTCGAGCGAATGATCTACGATGCGCTCGATCAGGACGTACAAGAGACGTGGGCGGTCACCGGCGTCTATCCCAATATGGACTGGACCCCCGATGGCGAATCGATCGTCTTCTGGGCGGGCGGCAAGATCCGCCGGGTGGATGCCGACGGATCGAACGCGGCCGTCATCCCGTTCCGGGTCGCCGACACCCGCGCGGTCTCCGATGCGCCGCATCCGCAGATTGCCGTCGCGCCGGACAGCTTCACGACGAAAATGCCGCGTTTCGCCACCGTGTCGCCCGATGGCGGTCGGGTGGTGTTCGAGAGTCTGGGCAAGCTGTGGATCAAGCCCGTTACGGGCGGCGCAGCCAAGCGGCTGACCGGCCTCGCCGAGAATGCCGGGTTCGAGCTGTTCCCGTCCTGGTCGCGCGATGGGCGCAGCATCGTCTTCGTCGAATGGAATGACGAAACGCTCGGCAAGCTGCGCATCATCTCCGCATCGGGCGGCTCGGCGCGCGACGTGACGGGGCAGCGCGGTCATTATGCGCGCCCCAAATTCTCCCCCGACGGCCGGACCATCGTCTTCGAAAAGGGCGGGAGCGACGGGATCGTCGACCCCGAATGGTCCGAAAATCCGGGCGTCTATCGCGTCGCTGCGGCGGGCGGGACGCCGGTCCTGGTCTCGCGTGACTATAGCCGTCCGCAATATGGCGCGTCGAACGATCGCATCTTCATGCTCGAACGCGGCGAGAAGCTCCAGCTCGTCAGCACCGATCTCAACGGTCAGGACAAGCGCGTCCATGCCAATGGCGAGCTCGCCAGCGACTTCATCGTCGCGCCCGACGGCAAGAGCGTCGCCTTCCGCCAGAATTATCAGGTGTTCGCAATGCCGCTGATGCCGGGCGGGCAGCAGGTGGCGGTCGCGCCCAAGGCGAACGCACTGCCGGTCGTCCGGGTGAGTGAGGATGGCGGCGACTATATCGGCTGGTCCGGCGACGGCGCGCAGCTCCACTGGAGCCTAGGGCCGACGCTCAAGACGGTGGATCGCGCTGCCTTCTTCGCGTCGGCGCCCGATGCCCCCAAGGCGGCTTTGACCCCGCGCACGACTTCGCTCGCCATGGAAGTGAAGGCGGCGAAACCAGGCGGCACGATCGCGCTGACCGGCGCCCGCATCGTGACCATGGCAGGCGCCGATGGCGGGATCATCGAGAATGGCACGATCCTGATCGAAGGCGACCGGATCGTCACCGTCGCGCCAACCGCAGCGATTCAGCTGCCCGCAGGGACAAAGATGGTCGATGTGACGGGGCGGACGATCATCCCGGGTCTGGTCGATGCGCACGCGCACGGCCCCTATGGCGATGGCGAGCTGGTGCCCCAGCAGAACTGGTCGCTGATCCAGAATCTCGCGCTCGGCTCGACGACAATCCACGATCCGTCCTCGGGCGCGCGCGTCGTGTTCCCGGCGCAGGAGATGCAGCGCGCGGGCAAGATCCTGGGTCCGCGCATCTTCTCGACCGGGGAGATCATCTATGGTGCGAAGAACGCCAGCGTCTATGCGCAAATCGACACTTACGAGGACGCGCTCAATCATGTCCGGCGGCTGAAGGCGCAGGGCGCGCATTCGGTGAAGAACTATAACCAGCCCCGGCGCGAGCAGCGCCAGATGGTCGTCGCCGCCGCGCGGGCGGAGGGGATGCAGGTGGTGGCCGAGGGCGGGTCGCTGTTCGGGATGGACATGAACCTGATCGCCGACGGCAATTCGACGCTGGAGCACAATGTCCCGGTCGATATCTTCTACAAGGACGTCCTCCAGTTCTTCGGCCAGAGCGATACCAACTACACGCCCACGCTGGTGGTCACCTATGGCGGTCTGGCGGGCGATCCCTATTGGCGGCAGGCGACCAATGTCTGGGAAAACCCATTGATGATCCACACGCCGCCTGCACAGCTGCGCGCGGCGACGATGCGGGTGACCAAGGCGCCCGAAAGCAATTTCGTCGATGACGACAATGCACGCGAGGCGAAGAAGGTGATGGAAGCGGGCAAGCTGGTCGCGATCGGCGCGCACGGGCAACAGGCGGGAATCGGTGTGCATTGGGAGCTGTGGTCCTTCGTGCGCGGCGGGATGACCCCGGTCGAGGCGCTGCGCACCGGTACGATCGATTCGGCGCGTTCGCTCGGCTTTGCAAAGGATGTCGGCTCGCTCGAACCGGGCAAGCTCGCCGATCTGCTGGTGCTCGACGCCGATCCGACGGCGGATATCCGCAACAGCGACAATATCCATCGCGTCATGCTGGGCGGCCGGATGTACGACCCGCGCACGATGAACGAGGTCGAGACGGGGGCTTCGAAACGCCGCCCCTATTGGTGGGAATGATTGGATCGCAGCCGGGGCGGATCCGCCCCGGCTATCTGAAACCGTCAAATCCCCGTTGACAACGTAGTCACAAAGGCGTTTGAAGACGCTGCGTTAGGCGATGTAAAAAGCGTTGAAAACGCTGTAACCGGTTACATTTCCGCAGCGAAGCTGTGGGATTCCGGTGTTTAGGGGAGCAGATTGATGATGAATTTCCGCAGCAAGCGTTCCGCCCTGATTCGCGGGGCTTCGGCAGGGGCCTTTGCCATTGCCCTGATGGCGAGCACCGCCGCCCTCGCCCAGACCACCGGTACGCTTCAGGGCCGCGTCGAAGGCGCGACAGCCGGCACTACCGTGACCGTTACCGACACCGTGACGGGCCGCAGCACCACCGCGACGGTCGGCCCTGACGGTCGCTTCACCATCGTCGGTCTGCGCCCCAGCACCTACCGCGTCGAGGCCGAAGGGCAGGAGACGCAGGACGTGTCCCTCCCGGTCGGCGAAACGGTCAATGTCGAACTCGCGCCCCCGGCCCAGGTCGCCGCAGGCGAGGAAGTCGTCATTACCGGCTCGCGCAGCCGCGCCGAGGTGCGAACCGCGACGATCGGCACCAGCGTCAGCCAGGCGCAGATCGAAAGCCTGCCCCAGAGCAGCCGCAACTTCCTCAACTTCGCCGCGCTCGCGCCCGGCGTCACCCTATCGGCGGACGAGAACAACAAGCGCATCCAGGCGGGCGGTGTCAGCTCGAACAACGTCAACGTTTTTGTCGACGGTACCAGCCAGAAGAACCAGGTCGGGTTCGGCGGCGTCGCGGGCCAGAATTTCAGTCAGGGTAATCCCTTCCCGCAATCGGCGATCCAGGAATTCCGCGTTGAGACGCAGAACTTCAAGGCCGAATATGAGAATGCTGGTTCGGCGATCATCACCGCGATCACCAAGACGGGTGGCGAGCAGTTCAGCGGCGGTGCGTTCGGGAAGTTCATCCCGAAATCCTTCTACGGTCGCCCGTTCTTCGATCGCCCCGGCGAAGCGAACAATCCCAATGGCGATCGCGAAAAGCCGGACTATAAGCGGTGGGAATTCGGCGCCGATCTGGGTGGCCCGATCATCCCCGGCGTGCTTCATTTCTTCGCCACCTATGAAGGTCAGCGCAAGACTCAGCCGGGCCTCGCGGTCAACCTGACCGATCCAAGCATCCCCGCCGATCTGGTGTCCGCGAACAGCGGCAGCTTCCCGGCCGATTTCAAGCAGGACCTGTATTTCGGCAAGCTGACGCTGTTCGCGTCCGACCGCGACACGCTCAATGCCAGC
This sequence comes from Sphingomonas suaedae, assembly GCF_007833215.1. Classification (NCBI taxonomy): domain Bacteria; kingdom Pseudomonadati; phylum Pseudomonadota; class Alphaproteobacteria; order Sphingomonadales; family Sphingomonadaceae; genus Sphingomonas; species Sphingomonas suaedae. Next base: position 3,266,317 of record NZ_CP042239.1, on the reverse strand, counting down.
TATTTCCTGCGCCAGGAATCGGACGTCCGCGACTATGGCGGCACGCGTCTGCGCGAGGGCGGTCGCGATCTGGGCACGGAAAGCAAGACCGCGCAGTTCGAGTGGTCGCACCGTGGCGAGGGTTTCCTCAACGAACTGTCACTGAGCTATTTCAAGAGCTTCACCGGCACCCCGACGATCAGCGAAGGGCCGGAATACAAGCTGCTCAACCCGTCGGGCGGCGAAGTGCTGATCGGCGGCGCCAATTCGTTCCAGCAGGCGAACGATCAGGAAAGCTACACGTTCAAGAACAACTTCACCTATACCGGCTGGGATCGGCACGTTGTGAAGGCGGGTTTGAAGGTGTCGATGAACACCCTCACCCGTGTCGAGGACGCCTTCGCCAACGGCTCCTACAGCTTCAACGCGGTGGGCTTTACCGGCTTCGATTCGAGCACGCCGGTTCGAGCGACCATCTCGCTTCTGCCGCCGACGCCGATGGAGGCGGACAATGTCCAGGTGGGACTGTTCGTCCAGGACGACTGGACGATCGACGATCACTGGACCGTCAATCTCGGTCTGCGCTGGGATTATGAAACCAACAATTTCAATAACAACTATCACACGCCCGAAAAGGTCGCGACCGCGCTGCGCAACTATCAGCCTTGGCAGGCGGCGGGTATCAATCCGGAGGATTACATCACCGACGGGACCCGGCGTAAGCCGTTCACGGGTGCCTTCCAGCCGCGCATTGGCGTCTCCTATGACGTCAATGGCGACCGGGATCTGGTGTTGTTCGCGGGTGCGGGCCGCTATTATGACCGCAACATCTTCTACCTCGCCTCGCTCGAAACGCTGTTCAACAACATTCGCAGCGATGCGACGGTGAATTTTTGCGGCGCGACGGGATTGCCGACCTGTAATGGCACGGCAGGACAGCTTCAGTGGGATCCCTCCTATCGCGACCCCAATGCGTTGCGCGCCGCGGTCGGGCAGACGGGGCTGAGCGGAGACATCTGGGTCATCAACAACGACGCCAAGGTGCCCTACACCGATCAGTTCACGCTGGGCGTTCGCAAGCGGCTGGGCGATATCCAGCTTTCGGCGGCCGTTGCGCACAACCGCTCGCACGACGCCTTCATCTTCGTGCGCGGCAATCGTCAGCCCGATGGCAACTACACTCCGGACGGTGATGGCTGGATCCGCGACAACTTCCCGGCCGATGGCCGTCCGGCGGGCTATACCGGTCGCCTCAACATCGGCTCGAGCGAGGGTGAGGCGCGCTACACCGCGCTCTACCTGACCGCGGACAAGACCTATACCAAGGCATCGGGCTGGGGCGCGACCGCATCGCTCACCATCTCCGACGCCAAGTCGAACCAGGCGATCGGTTTCGACGAGGGTCAGATGTTCAACGCGGGTCGGCAGGATGCGTTCGGCTGGCAACCGACCCGCGGGCTCGAGCGCTGGCGTTTTGTCGCAAGCGGGATCGGCGATTTGCCCTGGGGATTCCAGATTGCGGGGACCTTGACGCTCGGTTCGGGCCCACGCTTCGGCAATGTCGATTTCAGCCGGACGCCGTCACCCAACTGCGTACAGGCCGATGGCGTGACGCCCGGCGGCTGCGTCTATTACAACGATGCCGGCGTGTTCAGTCCGAAGGACGACATCGCCTACAAGAATCTCGACCTGCGCATCGCCAAGACCTTCAAGGTGCCGGGCATCGGCGGCGAACTGACCGCCGATTTCGAGGTCTTCAACGTCTTCGACTGGGTCAACCGCAACTACTCGACCTGGGGTGCGGGCAGCGGGGCGAACCCGCCGCTCGAGGAGAATTCGACTGTCGGATACGCCCGCACCTTCCAGGCGGGCCTCAAATACCGCTTCTAAGTCGAGGTGGGATTTTCGGGGAGGGAGGCGCTACGCTTCCCTCCCCATTTCCCTCCGGAGACCTGTCGATGACGCCTGTGCTGCACCGTTTCGGAACTGCCGATGTGCCCGTGGTGGTCGTGGACGGGATCAGTGGCGATCCGGAATCGGCGACCGATATCGCCGCAGCACTCGCGCCCTTTCCGGTCAGCAACACCTATTATCCCGGCGTGCGCCGGATTCTCACCGCGCAGGATCGCGACGCGGTCGCCTATGTCGACCGGTTGCTGGAAGCTTCGGCGCCGTTCATCGCCGGCGCCTTCGACACCGGCGCCTTCGACCTGACGGAGGCGAGCTTCTCGATCGTCACCACCCCCGCCGCGGCGCTCAACCTCCCCCAGCGCATCCCCCATTTCGACTCGACCGATCCCGCCTATCTCGCCATCCTCCATTATTTGTCGGACGCGCCCGGCAGCGGCACCGCCTTTTACCGCCAGCGCGCGACCGGGATCGAGGTGGTGAGCGAGGAGAACCGGCCCGGCTTCATCGCCGCCGCGCGCGCGGCGAGCGTCGATCTGTCCGGTTATCTCAACGCCAGCAATGCGCATTTCGAACAGATCGGCCGCGTCGATGCGGTGCGCGACCGGATCGTCATCTATCCCAGCAACCTGCTGCATTCCGGCATCATTCCGGCCGACCTTCCGCTTGACGCCGATCCCCGTCGCGGTCGCCTGACCGCCAATATTTTCGTCCGTATCAAATAGGAATTCGCCATGCGCAGCCTCGCCCTTCTCGCCGCCGCCACCGCTCTCGTCGCGACCGGCAGTGCCGCGCAGCAGGCCAAGCGCAGCTACGCCAACCCGATCGACATCGATTACCGCTATAATTTCGAGCAGATCAACGAGGGCATCTCCTATCGCACCGGCGCCGATCCGGTGATCGTGCGGCACAAGAGCGCCTTCTACCTCTTCCAGACGCTCGCCGATGGCTATTGGCGCTCGACCAACCTCGTCGACTGGCAGTTCATCACGCCGAGCCGGTGGGAGAATGACAGCTTCGTCGCGCCTGCCGCCTGGTCGGACGGTGAGCGGCTATACCTGATGCCATCGATGATGGAGCCGGGCGCCATCTATGTCTCCGACGCGCCGGAGACCGGCAAGCTCGACTATTTCGTGCGCAAGATGCCCCGCCTGCCGGGTCAGGTGCGCCCGGGCGAAGAGGAGAAGATGAAGCTGGGCGAGATCCCGCCCGGCCCATGGGACCCGGCGCTGTTCCTCGACGATGACGGCAAATGGTATCTCTATTGGGGCTCGTCCAACGTCTTTCCGCTCTATGGCATGGAGATCGAATTCACCGACGGAAAGCTGATCTACAAGGGTCGGGCGAAGGAGATGTTCAAGCTCCACCCCGAACGCCATGGCTGGGAACGGTTCGGCCAGGATCATTCGGGCGGCCTGCCCGACGGAACGGCGATCAAACCGTTCATGGAGGGCGCCTGGATGACGAAGGTCGCCGGGACCTATTATCTCCAGTATGGCGCGCCCGGCACCGAGTACAATGCCTATGCCAATGGCACCTACACCTCGAAATCGCCGCTGGGACCGTGGGAGTACGCGCCGTGGAACCCGGTCGCCTACAAGCCCGGCGGGTTCGTCGAGGGCGCGGGCCATGGCTCGACGGTGCAGGACAATCACGGCAATTGGTGGAACACCGGCACGCCGTGGCTTGGCGCCAACTGGACGTTTGAGCGGCGCATCAACATGTTCCCGACCCGGTTCGAGGCGGACGGGCAGATGTGGTCCTCATCGCGCTTCGGCGATTTCCCGCACTGGATGCCGGAAGGGCCGGTCGAGGATATCGAGAAGCTGTTCACCGGATGGATGCTGCTCTCCTATCGCAAGCAGCTGATCGCCTCCTCGACGCTCGGCGAATATGATGCCAGCCGCGCCGCGGACGAGAATCCGCGCACCTTCTGGGTCGCGAAGAGCAAGGCGCCGGGCGAGACGCTGACGATGGACCTGGGCGCGGTGAAGACCGTGCGCGCAATCCAGGTCAATTTCGCGGATTACAAGGCGGGGCGCTACGCCGACGCGCCCGATATCTATACCGAATTCGTGCTGGAAGGCTCGGTGGACGGCAAGCGCTGGACGAAGCTCGCCGAGACCGAAAAGCCCCGCCGCGACCGGCCCAATGCCTATTTCCAGCTCAAGGCACCGGCAAAGGTCCGCTACGTCCGCTACGTCCATGGCCATATCGGCGGGGCACATCTGGCGATCAACGACCTGCGCGTGTTCGGCAATGCCGATGGCACGGCGCCTGCGATGCCCGGCGCGGTGAAAGCGCTGCGGGAGAAGGACGCGCGCAATGCGCAGGTGACGTGGCGCAAGGTGCGCGGCGCGACCGGCTACAATGTCATGTGGGGCGTGCGGCCGGACCGGTTGACGCTGACCTATCAGGTCTTTGCCGACGAACTGGGCGGCGGGAGCGACGCGAAGCTCGACCTGCGCGCGCTCAATGTCGGCGTCGGCTATTATGCGGCGGTCGAGGCGTTCAACGAAACCGGCGTTTCGGCCCGCAGCGCCCCGGTCGCGATCCGGTGATTCCGGCCGCCCCCGCCGCTCGGTGGCGGGGGCGGCAATCGGTCATCCCTGGGCCAGCCACCCGCCGGTGAACCCGGCGCGCTCCAGCCCCAGTCGAATCTCGGGCGACCGGCGCATGTGGCGCCAGACGAAGTCATCGCGGTAGTTGGCCGCTTGCGTCAGGATGGGCCCCTGGTCGATGCCGAGATAATCGGTACCGAGCCAGCCATGCTCGCCATTGATCCTGCCCACCTCCAGCTTCTTGTCAGACCAGGTGAAGCTGGGGTTGATCGCATCGAGAAAGCCGTAGCGATCGTACAGGCCGGGCCATTGGCGCAGCGCATTGGCGGCGGGGATCACGATCTCCGGCGCGAAGGGCAATGAGCCGAGCGCGGCGGTCGGTGCGATCGTCCCGTCGTCGCGCTCGTCGGGCTGGCCCAGCGGGCCGCGTGCGGAATAGCCATAAAAGGTCCGGGTCTGGCCCTTGAAGGGCAGCTGGTAATTGCCCGGTCCGTCGCACGCGGTGAGGCCCCAGATGTCGCGCGAATAGCCGGTCCAGCCCATCGGATTGGCCATGCAATAGGCGCGGTTGGCATAGGTGGCGCGGCGGCTGTTCTCGAAATAGTCCATGTTCTCGGCGCGCATCACCGCATCCTGAATGCCGCGGAAATCGATCCAGATATGGCTGTACTGGTGTCCGAACAGCGGCGCGAAGGCGAGATGGCGAGTTTCGCCCGATCCGCGCCAGAAGTTGGGATAGGGCGCGGTCCACGCCTGCCAGCTGTCCGCCGGAACCGGGTGGGTCGGCGATGCGAGCGCGAGGATGTAGACGAACATCCCCTCGTTGTAGCCGTCCCAGTTGCGCGCGATCAGGCCCGTCTCCGGGTGCCAGCCCATCGAAATCTGCGCGCGCCCGTCGGCGCGGAAGAAATTCCAGTCGGCGCGGGCATAAAGATTGGCGGCGAGCTTACGGATCTCGGCCTCGACCGGATTGTCGCCATCATAATATTCGGCGGCGAACAGCACGCCCATGAACAGGATGGTCGTATCGACGCTCGACAGTTCGACCTGCCGGAACCGCAGTCCGCGCTCCATATCGATGAAATGATAGAAAAATCCCTTATGGCCCGCCGTGCCGGTCGCGGCGGCGCCCTGGGGCGCATTCCAGAAGAAGCGCAGCGTCGTGCGGGTGAGTTCGGCCGCGTCGGCGCGGCTGCACCACCCGCGCTCGACCCCGATCGGGTAGCACGTCAGCGCATAGCCGACCGAGGCGATCGAGCAAAAGGCCGGGGTTGGCCAGCGATCGGGCACCAGCCCGTTGCTGCGATTCACCCGCTCCCAGAAAAAGTCGAAGGTCCGCTTCTCAAGATCGGCATACCAGTCGGGCAGCGCGGGCTTCGCCGCCCCGCCCCCCGAGGCGAGGGTGGAGGCACAGCCGGGCAGGAGCGTGGCGGCGCCTGCCAGTGCGGGAGCCGCGAGCATCGTGCGGCGGGTGATCGGGTTACGCATAACTTCCTCTCCTGTCGGGGGCGGCGCGCGTCAGGTTGCGCGCGCTCCAGTCGTCGATCGCACCACCAGTTCGGCCTGATGGCGTTCGGCGGCGTCATCGGCGCCCTTGCCTTCCAAAATATCGATCAGCCTGGTGATCGCGCGCGCGCCCATCTCGGCGATCCGCACGCGCATCGTGGTCAGCCCGAGATAACGGGCGAGCGGTACGTCATCGAACCCCGCCACCGCGATCCGCCCCGGTACATCGACTCCGGCGGAGCGGAGTGCCTGAAGGCAGCCGAGCGCCATCATGTCGTTCGCGGCGAATACCGCGTCGCAATCGATCTGCCCGGCGATGATCGCCCGCGCTGTGGCTTCGCCGCCCTCTTCGCTGAAATCACCCGCGACGATGACTGGGTCGGCGTCGGGCAGATGGCGCGCCATGCTGGCGCGAAATGCCGCAACGCGCTCGCGGGCGTCGACATTGCCCTCCGGACCGGCGATGTGCGCGATCCGCCGCCGTCCGGTGGCGACGAGATGCGCGATCATCGCTTCGACGGCAGCATCATTGTCGAGCCGGACGGTGGGACCATCCTCCATCCCCTCCGGACCGTTGATGAGCAACGAGGGCAGCCCGGCGGGAAGCGAACGCCGTAGCATCGCCTCGCTCAGATGCGGCGCCATCACGATCAGGCCATCGACACGTCCGCGCATCGCCCGCAGTGCCGCCGCAGCCTGCTCGCTCTCGTCATGGATGTTGGACAGCAGCATCACATAGCCGCGCCGTCCCGCCTCGCGATCCATGCCGCGCACGAATTCACTGAAGAACTCGCCATGCAGGTCGGGCAGCACGACGCCGATCGCATGAGCGCGGGCAAGGCTCAGGCTGCGCGCGCCGGCATGGGGCACATAGCCGAGCTCGGAAGCGGCAGCGAGCACGCGGTCGCGGGTCTCGGCGCGGACGTTGTCCAGCCCGTTGAGCGCGCGGCTGACCGATGCGATCGACACCTGCGCGCGTCGCGCCACATCCCGAATCGTCGCCTCGCTCATCGATCCTCTCTCCCCATTGCCGAAGAATCCTTCTCGGCCGGGTCATTGGCGATTGCAAATTGCGTCGCCGGGCGGCATGTAACCGGTTACGGAACGCCGCGACAAGCCCCAAATCGGGCGTGGCCATCCATCGCATTTCCCCCGTGCCGCTCGCGGCGCGATGCGTTCAGGAGAGGAAGAAAATGCTCGACACCCGGATTTCCCGCCGCGCGGCACTGATGGGCGCTGGCGCGATCGCGGCGTGGCTGCACAGCCCGGCACGCGCGCTGATGACGCAGGCGGCGCAGGTTCCGGTCCCGGGGTTCGTCGACGCGCTCGTTTCCAAGATGACGCTGGCCGAAAAGGCTGGTCAGCTCAGCCTGATGGCATCGGCCTGGGGCGGCAGCACGGCGATCAACCCGGCCAGCGGGTCGAACGCCAATTTCGACGAGCAGGTCGAGGAAGTCCGCAAGGGCATGATCACCGGCGTGTTCAACGGCAGCGGCACCAACATGTGCCGCGTCATGCAGACTGCCGCGGTCAAGGACTCGCGGCTCAAGATCCCGCTGATCTTCGCCGCGGACATCATCCACGGCCACCGCACCATTTTCCCGGTCCCGGTGGGCGAGGCGGCGAGCTTCGAACCGGCGCTGGCCGAAAAGACCGCGCGTGCGGCATCCTATGAAGCCGCAGCCGCAGGCGTCGACTGGACTTTCGCGCCGATGGTCGACATCTCGCGCGACCAGCGCTGGGGCCGCACGATGGAAGGTGCGGGCGAGGACGTGTTGCTCGGCAACCTCTTCGCCGCCGCGCGTGTGCGCGGCTTCCAGGGCAATGACCTCAAGGCGATCGACGCGATGATGGCGTGCGCCAAGCATTTCGCCGCCTATGGCGCGGCCGAGGCGGGGCTCGACTACAACACGGTCGACGTGTCCGAGCGCACCCTGCGCGAAGTCTATTTCCCCCCCTTCCAGGCGGCGTTCGACGCGGGCGCCCCATCGGTGATGGCGGCGTTCAACGAGATTTCGGGCGTGCCGGCGACCGGCAATGAATGGCTGATGCGCACCGTGCTGCGCGACGAGTGGAAATATCAGGGCTTCGTCGTGTCCGACTATACCGGCGACATGGAGATGATCGCGCACGGCTTTGCCGCCGATGCGCGCGAGGCGACCAAGCTCGCCTTCATGGCCGGGGTCGATATGAGCATGACCAGCGGTTTCTATCGCGACCATCTCCCCGACCTGGTCGAGAAGGGCGAGGTGCCGATGGAGCGGCTCGACGCGTCGGTGCGCAAGGTGCTGGCGATCAAGGCGAAGCTGGGGCTGTTCGAGGACCCGTTCCGCCGCATCGACGAAAAGCGCGAAGTCGCGCGCAGCCGAAACAAGGCGACCATCGCGCTGTCGCGCGAGATGGCGAAGAAGTCGATCGTCCTGCTCAAGAACGACGGCGACATCCTCCCGCTGCGCAAAGGCGGGCAGAAGATCGCGGTCATCGGTCCGTTCGCAGCCGGGCAGCACGACCTGAACGGCCCGTGGTGCGTCTATGGCGACAACAAGCTGGCGATCGATCTGGAGACCGGCATCCGCAACGCGCTCGGCAAGAACGCCGACATTACCGTAGTCGAAGGGTCGGAGGTCGAGGCGCCGTTACCCGGTGGGATCGAGGCGGCGGTCGCTGCGGCACACGCCGCCGACGTCGTGCTGCTCGCGATCGGCGAAAGCGAGCGCATGTCGGGCGAGGCGCAGTCGCGCACCAGCATCACCGTGCCCGCCCCGCAACAGGCGCTGGCCGAAGCGGTCGCGGCGGCCGGCAAGCCGGTGATCGTCATCCTAAAAAACGGACGCGCGCTGGCGCTGGAGGGCGCGGTCAAGAACGCGCCTGCGATCCTCGTCACCTGGTTCCTGGGGTCGGAGAGCGGCAATGCGATTGCCGATGTGCTGTTCGGCGACTACAGCCCCTCGGGCCGCCTTCCGATCAGCTTCCCGCGTGAGCCGGGGCAGCAGCCCTTCTATTACAGCCACAAGCCGACCGGGCGTCCCAACCCCAGCGACGACACGCTGGAGGAGTACAAGACCCATTACCGGACGATCCCCAATTCGGCGCTCTATCCGTTCGGCCATGGCCTGACCTATGGAAAGATCGAATATGCGGGCCTCGCGCCGCAACAAGGCACGCTGGCCTGGGATGGTGAGATCGCCTTCACCGCGACGGTGACCAATCGCGGCACCCGCGCCGCCGAGGAAGTGGTCCAGCTCTATATCCGCGACCGTGCGGCGAGCATTACCCGGCCGGTGCGCGAGCTGAAGGCATTTGCCAAGGTCGCGCTGGCGCCCGGCGCGTCGGAAACGGTGCGCTTCGTCCTGCGTCGAAAGGATCTGATGTTCATCGGCCAGAAACTGGAGCCGACGGTGGAGCCGGGTCTGTTCGACGTGTGGATCGCCCCGTCGGCGCAGGCGCAGGGGGTGCATTCGACCTTCACCCTCGCCGCCGCCTGATCCGCGCGCAACACTGATCCCCGGCAACGTCCGGGGGGTCCGGCACCGCTTCGCCTCCCCCTCCTCCCCGGGGCGGTGCCGGACGCTTTTTTGTCGAGACGGACCGACCCGCTCCCGCAGCTTGGCGCCCCAGCCCGCCTTCTTATCGATCCAGGTCCTTCAGGATCCGGGCATGTGCGCCCCGACCCAGCGGGTTGAGCGCCATCATCACGCAGGACAACGCAAGGAATCCCAGCGGCACCAATGCGATCGTCAACCGCATCGCCAGCAGCGTCGAATCGCTCTGGGCGACATTGGCGACATAGCCCGCCGAATCGAACCCGAAGCCGAGGATCGCGGTGGCGACGCCGATCGCGACCCGCTGGAGCAGGGCCGCCATGCCGAACACCGCACCCTCGACGCGCAGGCCACCGTGCCGCTCGCCATATTCGATCGTGTTGGGCAGCATTGCCCAGAAAACGAAATTGAGTCCGACGATCATCGCCTGCATCGCCATCAGATAAGCCTGCATCACCCCGGCGCGGTGGATGTCGAACAGCGCGAACGCGGCCAGGCCCGCCATCGCCAGCGCAGAAGCCAGGAACCAGAGCGCCCGCGCACCCAGGCTCCGGCGAAGCCACATCCATAACGGCACCGATACCGCGCTGACCACGCTCATCGATGCGAGCGCAAGCTGGCCTCCGCCCTCGTCGTCGAGGAAATATTTGAAATAATAAAGCACAGACTTGTTGAGGATCGTCACCGCGACGATCACCGCCATCATCGCAAGGTTGAGCGTGACGAAGGCGCGGTTGGCGGCGATCGCGCGTAAGGCGGCGATCACCGGGACAGGCGCACGCCGCTCCGGCACATCCGCCTCACGATAGGTCAGCCCCACCCAGGCAAGGATCGCCGCTCCGACCACAGCAAACAGCAACGCGGCGCCGATATAGGCGTCGGCGGCGCTCTTGGCGCCCAGCAATGCCGTCCCGAGGGGCACGGTGCCAAGCGCCACCACCACGGCGGCAAGCGTGCCGGACAGCATTCGCATTCCCGCGACAAAGGCGCGGTCGTTGCTGTCGGCGCTGACCCGCGCGCTCATCGCCAGATAGGGGACGTTGATAAAGGCATAGGCGGTGCGAAATAGGATATGGCCGACGCACACCCCCGCCAGACCCCAGATGCCGGGTACCAGCGGCGGTAGATAGGCCAGCACGAACCCCGCACCGAGCGGGATGCCGCCGATCGCCACCAGCCGCCCCAGCCCGTCGCGCGGCTCGCGCCGGTCGGCGAGCAGCCCCGCGGCGAAGTTCGCGACGCCGTCCCACACCGAAGCCGCCATGAAGATCGCCGCCGCCACACCGACCGGCAGGCCCAGCGCGTCGGTGTAGTAGAAGAGCAGGAAGAGCATCGCGCTCTGCCAGTAGAGGTTGAAGGCGAAGTCCCCGAAGGCGAACAGCGCGAGGCGCGGTCGCGTCGGGCGCGGCGTGGCGGCCGTCATACCAGGTCGTGAACTCATGAATGGCCGCTTTCGGGATGCTGGCCTAACGGCTGGATTTGGGTGGTTAGCTGCCGTTGGATGCTGGGGTGTCGTATCCGCCAAATGGCCCGAACACTGATCGGTATTCAGCCATTCTGTCGTAAAACTCCGCTTGGCTCGGCAGCTCCGCGCGTTGATCCGGCCACTGTGACGAAACGAAGGAATCATAGTCGGCGGCTGGCATCTGGTTCACCGTCTTCGGATTTTCTGAAACGGAATAACCCATAGCTTCAACGGCTTGAATCGCGGCCCATGCCGCTGTTGTGGGATCGTCAGCACGGCAGAAAACCTGAACATAGGCACCGATTAGAGGCGGCGGAAGCTGCTCCAAACCCGCTCGAACGTGCAGTGGCACAATCCATACTGGCGTTTCTGCCAGCGGATGTTGCTGTTCCTTTCTGCCAAATAGCCGCATCACTCCTCCTTATCATCACTCGTAGCTGCGCTACGCGAACGACCGCGATGGGGTCGTTTTGCGGTCGGGCCGTTTCTGGAGTCGCGCCTGGAGCGCGGGAGCCGCTGAAATTGGGTGGGAAGCCGCCGGTGCAATGTGTCCGTTACTCAACCGTCCCAAGCTTCCCACGACCGGAAGCGCACCACCGCCTGTTTTCCAGCTCGAACAATTTCATGATCGACCTTGAACGCCTCATAGTAGGAGGCCGCAGCCAACGCAGTCCTTCATCCAAGTCCACTGGTTCCCAGCCCGGTATCTCAACAAGGACGCTAGCGGCATCTCCGAGGTCTGCGGCCAAGCGGTCGCGATGTTCTAACCAACGCAGTTCGGCCGACAATCCCATCAGTGACTAGCGCTCCTTAATGCGCCACCAGCATGTCACCCAAGACCAATGTCCGCAATGGGGTCGCGTCCGGAAAGGTAGCTTTCAGAAACCGAATGATTGTTAGCTGTCCCGCTCGAAGCGGTGGCACTTCTCCCGCCCGCCTAAAGCCCCAACCCCTTCGCCCCCCAATAGGTGAGCCCCGCCGCCGCATAGGCCGCCGCGAACAGATAGACGATCATCACGATCGGCCATTTCCAGCCATTGGTCTCGCGCCGGGCGACGGCGATGGTCGAGAGGCATTGCGGGGCGAAGACGAACCAGGCGAGGAAGGCCAGTGCGGTGGGGAGCGGCCAACTGTCGGCGAGGCGGTCGCCGAGCGCCGCTGCGCCGGTTTCCTCATCGGGCGCGTCGATCGCGTAGACGGTCTGGAGCGCCGAGACCGCGACTTCGCGCGCGGCCATGGCGGGGATCACCGCGAGGCTCATTTCGTGGTTGAAGCCGATCGGGGCGAGGACGACTTCGAGGCCCGATGCGATGCGGCCGGCGACCGAATATTCGCTCTGCTTCACGCCCTCCGGCGCGACGGGATAGGAGGCGAGCAGCCAGAGGGCCACGGTGACCCCCATGATGATCGTCCCCGCGCGGCGCAGGAAGACATAGGCGCGCTGCCAAAGCCCGATCAGCAGATCGCGGATCGAGGGAAGCTGGTAGCGCGGCATTTCCATCATGAAGCCGCCGCTCTTGCCGCGCGTCGCGGTCAGGCGCAGGACAAAGGCGGCGAGGATCGCGCCGACAATGCCGAAGACATAGAGGCCGAACAGGACCAGCCCCTGAAGCCCGATGCCGGGCGCAACGTCGCGCGCGGGGATGAAGGCGCCGATGATCAGCATATAGACCGGCAGTCGCGCGGAGCAGGTCATCAGCGGGGCGATCAGGATCGTGGTCAGCCGCTCTTTCGGATCGTCGATCGAGCGCGCGGCCATGATGCCGGGAATCGCGCAGGCGAAGGATGAGAGCAACGGAATGAAGGCGCGGCCCGACAGGCCGACCAGCGACATCAGCCGGTCCATCAGGAAGGCGGCGCGGACCATATAGCCGGTCGCTTCGAGCAGCAGGATGAAGAAGAACAGGATCAGGATCTGGGGCAGGAACACCACCACCGATCCGACGCCGGCGATAATCCCCTGAACTACCAGGTCGCCGATGAAGCCGCTGGGGAGGTTTTCCTGCGCGTGCGCGCCGAGCCATTCCTGTGTCCCCTCGATCCAGCCGATTGGCGCCTCCGACCAGCTGTACACCGCCTGGAACATGACGAAGAACAGCGCGAGCAGGATCAGCCAGCCCGCTACGGGGTGGAGGACGACGTTATCGACCGCGCGGGTGAAGGCGCGGCTGCGCGGTTGATCGGTGATGGCGAGCGCGGCGATGCGGCGGGCGTCGCGCTGAAAATAAGTGATATCGGATTCGGGGGCTTCGGGGGCGGCGGGTCGGCTGCCCAGCAGCACGCCGCCCAGCGCCGCGCGGAGTTCGTCCAGGCCGCGCTTGCGCACCGCTACGGTGGTGACGACGGGGACGCCGAGCTCCGCCGACAGTGCATCGGCGTCGATGGTCATGCCGTCGCGCGTCGCCATGTCGATCATGTTGAGCGCCACGACCATCGGGCGGCCGAGCTGACGCAGCTGAAGCACGAAGCGCAGATGGTTTTCGAGATTGGAGGCGTCGGCGACGACGATCAGCGCGTCGGGGAGGCGCTCTCCCGCTTGTTTCCCCAGCACAACGTCGCGGGTGACCGCTTCGTCGGGACTGGAGGGATCGAGGCTGTAGGTGCCGGGCAGGTCGACCAGCTCGACCGGGCGGCCATCGTCGAGCGCGAGGCGGCCCGAATGCCGCTCGACCGTGACGCCGGGATAATTGCCGACCTTTTGCCGCGCACCGGTGAGCGCGTTGAACAGGGCGGTCTTGCCGGCATTGGGATTGCCGACCAGGGCAACGAGCGGGGCGGGGTTCATTCGGCCGGGACCACGATCCGGATCGCTTCCGCCACATGACGGCGCAGCGCGACGGTCATCCGCCCGATCCGCACCGCCGCCGGGCCGCCCATCCAGCCGCCGGGCTTGATCAGTTCGACCTCGACCCCCTCGTCCAGCCCGAATTCGCGCAGCCGCCGCGCTTCATGCGGGGCAAGGGCGTCCCAGTCGATCGACGCAACGGTTCCGGGAACATTGCGCACAGCGCGGGCCAGCGAGTCACTCATGTTGCGAGCGATTATCAAGTGCGACGGGGAAAAGCCAGCGGGAATGACGAATCCATTCCTCCCCTGCCGCGCAGGGGAGGTGGCATCGCGCAGCGATGACGGAGGGGCGGCCGCGCAGACGGCCGTGGGCAGCTCGGCAAAATTCCGCCCTCTGCGGGGCGGCCCCTCCACCACCGCCTGCGGCGGCGGTCCCCCTCCCCCAGCAAGCTGGGGGAGGAATGGGTGGGTTGCAAATCTTGTCGCCATCGCGCACCCGCAGGCTTTGCCTCCAGATAGACTGACACCGATGACCGACACCGCTTTCCGCGACGCCGCCCTCACCTCCAAGGCCTGGCCCTATGAAGAGGCCCGCAAGCTGCTCAAGCGCTATCCGGAGGGGAAACCGGGCGGGAAGCCGGTGCTGTTCGAAACCGGATATGGTCCCTCGGGCCTGCCGCATATCGGCACGTTCAACGAGGTGCTGCGCACGACGATGGTCCGTCATGCGTTCGAGACGTTGTCGGACACGCCGACCCGGCTGATCGCGTTTAGCGACGATATGGACGGACTGCGCAAGGTGCCGGACAATGTGCCGAACAAGGGGATGCTGGCCGCGCATCTCGGCAAGCCGCTGACGCAGGTGCCCGATCCGTTCGGACAGTATGAGAGCTTTGCGCATCACAACAATGCCAAGCTGCGCGAATTTCTCGACCGGTTCGGCTTCGATTACGAGTTCGCCTCCTCCACCGATTATTATACCGACGGGACGTTCGACGACGCGCTCAGGGGCGTGCTGCGCCACTATCAGGGCATCATGGACGTGATGCTGCCGACGCTGCGCGCCGAGCGCCAGGCGACCTATTCGCCGGTGCTTCCGATCAGCCCGAAGAGCGGCATCGTCCTTCAGGTCCCGATCGAGGTGCTGGACGCCGAAACGGGGATGATCGCCTTTACCGATAGCGATGGCGAGCGGATCGAGCAGTCGATCCTGCGCGGCAAGGCCAAGCTGCAATGGAAGGTCGACTGGGCGATGCGCTGGGTGGCGCTCGGCGTCGACTATGAAATGGCAGGCAAGGATCTGATCGATTCGGTGATCCAGTCGAGCAAGATCGCACGCGTGCTGGGCGGGCGTCCGCCCGAGGGCTTCAATTACGAGATGTTCCTCGACGAAAAGGGCGAGAAGATCTCCAAGTCCAAGGGCAATGGGCTGAGCCTGGATCAATGGCTGACCTATGGCACCGACGAGAGCCTCGCCTTCTACATCTATCGCGAGCCCAAAAAGGCCAAGGCGCTGCACATGGGGGTGATCCCGCGCGCGATCGACGATTACTGGCAATTCCGCGCCAATTATGCGGGCCAGCCGGTCGAACAGAAGCTGGGCAACCCGGTCCACCATATCCATAATGGCGATGTGCCGGAGGAAAGCCTGCCGGTGACGTTCGGCCTGTTGCTGAACCTGGTCGGGGTGATGGGCGAGGCGAGCAAGGAACAGGTGTGGGGCTATCTCGCCAATTATGTTCCCGATGCGTCTCCTGAGAAGCATCCGGCGCTCGACGCGCTGATCGGCTATGCGCTGGCCTATGGCCGCGACTTCATCGCACCGACATTGAAGCGTCGTGCGCCCGAAGGCGTGGAGGTGGCGGCGTTGGAGGATCTCGACCGGCTGCTTGCGGCGATGCCCCGCGACGCTGCCGCCGACGCGATCCAGGACGCGGTCTATGAAGTCGGCAAGGCGCGGTTCGGCAAGGAGGCGCTGCGCGACTGGTTCAAGGCGCTGTACGAGACGCTGCTGGGATCAAGCCAGGGACCGCGCATGGGCAGCTTCATTGCGCTCTATGGGATCGCCAATTCGCGCAAGCTGATCGGCGAAGCGCTGGCAAAGGTTTGAGGCGCAACCCGCCCCCGCCTAGGGGAGGAATTGGGAGCCGTTACTCCGTCGCTTCGGGCGCCAGCCAGCGGAGCCGGGCGGCGCCATTGCCGTTGCCGGTGACGCGCGCGTCCACCCCGGCGTCACTCAGCGCATCGACCACGACCTCTGCATCGGCGCCCGATACGCCGATTGGCAGCTTGATCCGGCGCGCGGCCCAGATCGCGGTGGCGAGCGCATCGGCATCGGGCTTGTCCTCGACCACCGCAATATCGGGCAGCGCGGTAGCGGGCGGGACCAGCGTGACGCTCCAGCCCTGCACCCCGGTCGCGACCCGCGCCTCCAGCGCGCGATAGGCGGCGAGATTGGCACCGGGCAGCGGCGCGGCGTTGACCACCGCGCGGCGATTGTCGCGGTCGAGCAGCACCGCATCCGGCTTGACCCCCGCGATCAACGCAAGCTGTTCCTGCGCGCGTAAAGCGACGCGGTTGGCCGCCGATGCGCTGGATGCCTGCGCCGCCGCGACCTGCGCCGCTTCGGCCTGCGCGCCGGTGCCGACGCGAATCTGTTCCAGCTCGATCGCGACCTTGCGACCGATCAGCTGGGTCAGCGTCGCGGCGGCCCGCCGGTCGACATCGGTGCGCACCCGCGGGGTCAGCACCGTGGCGCTCACCCGGATCGGATCGCGCTGATAATCGATATCGACCTGGCTGAGGCGCGCCGCGCCTTCGAACTCGGCGCCGATGACCTCACGGATCTGGCGTGAGGCATTGGCTTCCCAGCCGAGCTGAACCAGCACCAAGCCCAGCGGGATTGCAAAGGCCGACAGCGTCACGGTGACCACGATCGTCTGGAGCATCGTATGCTGGGGCGAGAGGTGCGAGCCGAAGCCATAAAGCCGCGCGACGACTGCGGCGGCGACCGCGATGGTGATGAGGTTGGTCAGGAACAGCAGCAGCGAGCCGGCGAACACCGTCCAGTTCCAGGTCGCGAGACCGAAGCCCACCACCGCGATCGGCGGCATCAATGCGGTGGCGATGGCGACGCCGACGACGGTGCCCGCCCGGCCGCGGATCATCGCATAGGCACCCGCCAGCGCGGAGAAGAGCGCGACCAGCAGGTCGAACAGATTGGGCCGGGTGCGCGCGGCGATCTCTGCCGTCACATTCTGGATCGGCGAGACCAGCACCAGCAGCGCAGTGAACAGCACCGCGATCACCACGCCGAGCGCGAGCGAGATGCAGGCGGTGCGAATCTCGTCCCAGTCGAAGGTGGCGAGTCCGAAGCCGAGGCCGATGATCGGCCCCATCAGCGGCGAGATCAGCATCGCGCCGATCACGACTGCAGGCGAGGACAGCAACAGGCCGAGCACCGCGATGCCCGCCGACATCAGCGTCATGAACGCATAGCGGCCGGTGAATCCGGCTTCGTCGCGGACCTTTTCGACGACCTCGACATGATCGACCGACGCGATCACCCGCGCCCTCCACCAGGCGACGACCGGATTGTCGGGCTTCAACAAGGTGATGCTCATCGGCGGGGCTGTAAGGGGTTTGCCCCGGCGCCGCCAGCGGTTAGGCAGGGGGCGAGCCACGTACATCAGGGCTGGAAATCAGGGGACGTCATGGCAGCCAAGAACGATCGAGTCGCACGCTCTGCACTGCGCGATTTCCTGCAGAGCGAAGCTGCGGGCGGCATCATCCTGATGGCGGCAGCGGCACTGGCGATGATCGTCGCCAATCTGCCCGGCCTGTCCGAGGGATATTTCCACTTCCTGCACGCCGATACCGGCCCGGTGATCAGCCCCAAATACGGGTCGATGACCGTGCATTTGTGGATCAACGATGCGCTGATGGCGATTTTCTTCCTGTTCGTGGGGCTCGAGATCAAGCGCGAGTTCGTCGACGGGCGGCTGGCGACATGGGAGCATCGCCGCCTGCCGATCGTCGCCGCGGCAGCGGGGATGGTGGGTCCCGCGCTGGTCTATCTGTTCATCGCGGGCTGGAGCGGGCCGCTGGTCAATGGCTGGGCGATCCCTGCGGCGACCGACATCGCGTTCGCGATCGGCGTGCTGGCGCTGCTCGGAAGCCGGGCGCCCGCCTCGCTCAAACTGTTCCTGACCACCGTCGCGATCGTCGATGATATGGGCGCGGTGGCGATCATCGCCATTGCCTATACCGCGGAACTGTCGACGCTGTACCTGGCGCTGGGCGCGCTGTTAATGGCGACGATGTATGTGCTGAACCGCAGCGGGGTGAAAAAGCTGACCCCCTATCTGCTGCTTGGCGCGGCTTTGTGGTATTTTGTGTTCATGTCGGGCGTCCATGCGACGATCGCGGGCGTGCTGACCGCGATGATGGTGCCGATCACCGCGAGCCCGGGTGTGCGCGACGATGCCGAATCGCCGCTGCACCGGCTGGAGCACGCGCTCGCGCCCTGGGTCGCCTATCTGATCGTCCCGGTGTTCGGCTTTGCCAATGCAGGCGTCAGCCTGGCGGGCATGTCGCCTGCGATCCTGCTCGAGCCGCTACCGCTCGGCATCGCGGCGGGCCTGTTCATCGGCAAGCAGGTCGGCATCTTCGGAAGCGTGTGGGCGGCGGCGAAGACCGGCTTTGCCTCGCCGCCGGGCGGCGCGACCTGGCTGCAACTCTATGGCGTCGCGATGCTGTGTGGAATCGGCTTTACGATGAGCCTGTTCATCGGCGGGCTCGCCTTCCCGGGCAATGAATTGCTGGTGGACGAGGTGAAGATCGGCGTGCTGACCGGATCGATATTGTCGGCGGTGGTCGGCTTCCTCATCCTGCGGTTCTCTCCCCGGTGGAACGACGGTCGGCGCGGCGATGCCGATTGCGATGCCAGCGTGACGCAGGCAGTCTGATGCGCTGCTTTCACGATCCGGGGCAGCTCGCCCATGCGCCCGCTACGGAGCTGCATAATGGCGAATTCGTCCCCTATGCCGAAAAGCCCGGTCGCGCTGCCGGGATCGCCGCAACATTGGGCAGCACCGAACTGCCGCAGGATCGCGGCGAGGCGCCGATCCGCGCCGTGCATGACGCTGACTATATCGAGTTCCTCAAGACCGCGCCCGCGCGTTGGGCAGAGGCGGGGCGGCCGGGCGATGTCATCGGCTATATCTGGCCGACGGTGCGCAAGCGCGCACTGAAGCTCGACCGCATCGACGCGCTGGCGGGGCAGTACAGCATCGACGCATCGACCCCGCTGACCGCGCAGACATGGGACGCCGCCTATCGCAGCGTGCAGAGCGCGCTGGGGGCGACGCACGCGGTATTGGAAGGCGAGCGCGCGGCATTCGCGCTGTCGCGGCCGCCGGGGCATCATGCGGGCGCGGATTATCTGGGCGGATATTGCTACCTCAACCATGTCGCGGTCGCGGCGCAGGCGGCGCGCGATGCGGGGGTAGAGCGGGTCGCGATCCTCGATATCGACTATCATCACGGCAACGGGACGCAGGATATCTTTTGGGAGCGCGGGGACGTGTTCTTCGCCTCGATCCATGCCGATCCGGCGACCGATTTCCCCTTTTACTGGGGCCATGCGGATGAGCGGGGCGAGGGCGCCGGCGAAGGCGCGACGCTCAACCTGCCTCTGCCGCGCGGGACCGGGATCGATGCCTTCCGGAGGGCGCAGGAACAGGCGCTGGCGGCAATTGAGGGGTTCGGGGCGGAGCTGTTGCTGGTGAGCTTTGGCGCGGACACCTATGTCGGCGATCCGATCTCGCAATTCGCGCTGGAGACCGCCGACTATGCGGTGCTGGGCGCCGACCTCTCCGCAGCTGGCCTGCCGACGGCGATCGTGATGGAAGGCGGCTATGCGGTCGACGCGCTTGGGGCAAATGTCGCGAGCTTTTTGAGCGGGTTCTGAGGCGCGAGAATTTTTTCGCGGCGGGTGGAACCAATCGCGTCCGGCGGACGTTGTTACCTAGCTTGATCGAGAGAAAGAGCATTTAGACGACCCGAACCCATGTGGAACGGATCGTCCAGGGAGCCCCGCCGCGAAAGCGACGGGGCTTACTTGTTTGTGGTGTTCAGCCGCCGAGCTTCAGATCGGTGAACAGGAATTCCCCGCCCGAGCAGATGATTGATGCGTCCACTTTTCCGGATGCCGGCACGGTGACGGGCGCGCTATATCGACCCAGCGTCGCAGTCCCGCCACCGGCACCGAGCGTCAGCGCGATCGGATAGGTTTGTCCTTTCACGAACGCGCCAACCTCGCCGAGGATCTTGGGGGGGTCTTCGACCCCGTTGCGCGTGACTTCGAGCGTTCCGATGACGGTCGTCTGCTTGCCCGAAGGCAGCACAACGATGCCAAGGCGCGCGCGCCAACTGCCATCCTCCGGCTCGAACTGCACCACGCCGAGCGTGAGGTATTTTTTGACCGCGAAAGTCTCGCGTAGCGAGATGTTGCCCGTCACCCGATAATCGGGGCCGCTCTGGACCGCCTTGAGCACCGAGAAATGTTCGGCCTGCGTGTCGCAGTCATATTCCAGCGTTTGCGCGGTAGCTGTCCCGAGGCCCGAGAGGGTGAGCGCGGCAACCGCGCAGAGCGTCTTCACGAGTTTCATAACCCCCCTTCCAAACAGATGCTTCGTGTTTAGCGACGCGCCCGGTCCACGCAAAAGAAAAGGGCGGCGCACCGAAGATGCGTCGCCCTTTTCTCCGGTTCGAATTTGCTCAGAGTTTCTCGGTCAGCTCCGGGACGACCTTGAACAGGTCGCCGACCAGGCCGAGGTCCGCGACCTGGAAGATCGGGGCGTCTTCGTCCTTGTTGATCGCGATGATCGTCTTGCTGTCCTTCATGCCAGCCAGATGCTGGATCGCGCCGGAGATGCCGATGGCGACATAGACTTCCGGGGCGACGATCTTGCCGGTTTGGCCGACCTGATAGTCGTTGGGGACATAGCCCGCATCGACCGCCGCGCGGCTGGCGCCGACTGCGGCGCCGAGCTTGTCGGCGAGCGGTTCGATGATGCTGTGGAAATTCTCACCGCTCTGCAGCGCGCGGCCGCCCGAGACGATCACCTTCGCGCTCGTCAGTTCGGGACGCTCGCTCTTGGCGATTTCCGCGCCGACGAAGCGCGACAGGCCCTTGTCACCCATGCCGGAGACGGTTTCGACGCTGGCGCTGCCCCCTTCGGTCGCTGCCTTGTCGAAGGCCGTTCCGCGGATCGTCAGCACCTTCTTCGCATCCGACGAGGTGACCGTCGCGATCGCGTTGCCTGCGTAGATCGGGCGCGTGAACTGGTCGCCCTCGATCGAGAGAACCTCGCTGAGCTGCATCACGTCGAGCAGGGCAGCGACGCGCGGTGCGATATTCTTGCCGGTGGTGGTGGCGGGCGCGACGAAGGCGTCATAGTCGCTCATCAGATCGACGATCAGCGGCGCGACATTTTCGGCCAGCGCGTGGCCATAGGCCGCATCATCGGCGAGCAGCACCTTCGACACGCCGGCGATCTTCGCGGCGGCGTCGGCAGCACCCTGTGCGCCCTGCCCCGCGACCAAAGCGACCACGTCGCCCAGCTTGCCCGCGGCGGTGACCGCGGCGAGCGTCGCGTCCTTCACCGACGCATTGTCGTGTTCGACCCAGACCAGAACGGTCATCTCATGTTCCTCTCAATCCGTTTGGGCTGACCCCGGGTCAGATCCGGGACTCGCCCTATCCTTGATGGCACGCATCGCCCTTCGACACGCTCAGGGCAAACGGAGGTTGGCCCTATTTTGCAACGCCCATCGCCTTGAGCTTCATCACCAGCTCATCCACATCCGCGACCTTGACGCCCGCGGTGCGCTTGGCCGGCTCAGCGACCTTCACCACGGTGAGGCGGGGGGTAACATCGACGCCGTAATCCGCCGGAGTCTTCTGCGCGAGCGGCTTGCTCTTTGCCTTCATGATGTTGGGCAGCGAGGCGTAGCGCGGCTCGTTGAGGCGAAGATCGGTGGTGACGATCGCCGGGATGTTGAGCTTGACCGTCTCGAGACCGCCATCGACTTCGCGGGTGACCTCGACGCTGTCGCCCGACACCTCGACCTTTGACGCGAAGGTGCCCTGGCCCCAGCCGAGCAGTGCGCCGAGCATCTGGCCGGTCTGGTTGTTGTCGTCGTCGATCGCCTGCTTGCCGAGGATGACCAGGCCGGGCTGCTCCTCCTCAGCGACCTTGGCGAGCAATTTCGCGACGCCGAGCGGCTCGACGCGGTCCTCGCTGACGATCAGGATCGCACGATCCGCGCCCATCGCCAGCGCGGTGCGCAGCGTTTCCTGCGCCTTTTGCTCGCCGATCGAGACGACGATAATCTCGGTCGCCACGCCCTTTTCCTTGAGGCGAATCGCTTCCTCGACCGCGATCTCGTCGAAGGGGTTCATGCTCATCTTGACGTTGGCGAGATCCACGCCCGTCCCGTCCGCCTTCACGCGGGGCTTTACGTTATAGTCAAGCACACGCTTGACCGGCACCAGCACTTTCATCGCGTCCTCCGCTCCAATCGCGTCGTTTTAAAGGTTCGAGTCTGTCGTTCCCTAGTAGGGTTCTGGCCGTTTTCGCAAGTCCGGTATGGAATCGACCGATTGCCGTAGCGTCACCCGCGCAAACGAAAAGGGGTCCGGCACGCGAACCGCGCCGGACCCCCCTTCAATGGGCGTTCAGGTGGCCGCGATCAAGCAGCCGCCTTGACCTCCGCCACGATCTTCTTCGCCGCATCGCCCAGATCGTTCGCGGGAACGATCGGGAGGCCGGAATTGGCGAGGATGTCCTTGCCCTGCTGGACATTGGTGCCTTCGAGGCGAACGACCAGCGGGACCGACAGGTTCACTTCCTTCGCCGCGGCGACAATGCCTTCGGCGATAATGTCGCACTTCATGATCCCGCCGAAGATGTTGACGAGGATGCCTTTCACCGCCGGATCGGCGAGAATGATCTTGAACGCGGCGGTGACCTTTTCCTTGTTCGCGCCGCCGCCGACGTCGAGGAAGTTGGCCGGGAACATGCCGTTGAGCTTGATGATGTCCATCGTCGCCATGGCGAGGCCCGCGCCGTTGACCATGCAGCCGATATCGCCGTCGAGCTTGATGTAGGCGAGGTCGTATTTCGACGCCTCGAGCTCCATCGGATCCTCTTCGGTGGTGTCGCGCAGTTCCATCAGATCCTTGTGGCGGAACATGGCGTTGCCGTCGAAGCCGACCTTGGCGTCGAGGACGAGCAGATTGCCCTGCTCGGTCAGCGCGAGCGGGTTGATCTCGATCTGCTCGGCATCGGTGGCGAGGAACGCGGCGTAGAGCGAGGCTGCTACCTTCGCTGCCTGTTTCGCCTGGTCGCCGGTCAGACCGAGCGCGGCAGCAACGGTGCGACCGTGATGCGGCATGAAGCCGGTCGCCGGATCGACCGAGAAGCTGCGGATCTTTTCAGGCGTCGAATGCGCGACCTCCTCAATGTCCATGCCGCCTTCGGTCGAGACGACGAAGGCGACGCGGCTGGTGGCGCGATCGACGAGGAGCGCGAGGTAGAATTCCTTGGCGATGTCGGCGCCGTCGGTGACATAGAGGCGGTTGACCTGCTTGCCCGCTTCGCCGGTCTGGATCGTCACCAGCGTGTTGCCGAGCATGTCCCTGGCGTGCGACTCGACTTCATCGAGGCTGAAGGCGAGGCGGACGCCGCCCTTGGCTTCGGGGGCCAGTTCCTTGAACTTGCCCTTGCCGCGGCCGCCGGCATGGATCTGCGACTTCACGACATAGAGCGGTCCGGGGAGCTTCTTGGCGGCTTCGACCGCTTCCTCGACGGTGAAGGCGGCGTGGCCGGCCGCGATCGGCGCGCCGTACTTCGCCAGCAGTTCCTTGGCCTGATATTCGTGAATGTTCATGAGGCAGCCCTTCGCGTTCGCAGCAAATCGGCGCCGCTTAAGCACAGGGGCGCGGCGGAATCAAATCCGGAAAAACTGGAAGTGCGACGCAGTTGCAATAATGGCATTGGATCGGCGCGGGGTCGGGTATTGCGAACCTGTCACCGGGCGGCTTGGCCTAGCGCCTCTCGCAAGCGACGGATGCAGCGAGTCGCCGCAATCGGGGAAATCACCTGGCTCGCAACGGACATGGCGCCGCGCTATATCAGCCGCATGAATCCCGCGCTTGGCATCCTGCTCTTCTTCGTCACCATCATTCTGATGGAGGGGTTCGCCTATGTCGCGCACCGCTGGGTGATGCACGGGCCGGGCTGGTTCCTGCACAAGAGCCACCACTCGCCGCGGACCGGGAACTGGGAGCTGAACGACCTGTATGCGGTGATCTTTGCCGTGCCGTCGTTCGTGTTGCTGCTGGGCGGGGTGCATCTGGGGTGGTGGCAGGGATATGCGTGGATCGGCGCGGGGATCGCCGCCTATGGTGCGATCTATTTCGGATTCCACGACGTGATCGTGCACAAGCGGCTCGACACCCGCTACATCCCCAAGTCGAATTACATGAAGCGGATCATCCAGGCGCACCGGCTGCACCATGTGGTCGAGACCAAGCAGGGCACGGTCAGCTTCGGCTTTCTGTGGGCGCCCGCACCCGAGACGCTCAAGGCGCAGCTCAAGGCGCGCGGCAACGCCGGAATACGCGAGCCGGTTGGCCGGTTCTGATCGTCGATCCGCTCTTTTACGCGCTGGCGGTGCCGGCGGTCGTCCTGATGGGGCTGGGCAAGGGTGGCTTTGCCGGGGCCGGGTCACTCTCGCTGCCGATGGTCGCCTTTGCCACCGACCCGGTCCAGGCCGCCGCGATCCTGCTGCCGATCCTGATCGTGCAGGACGCAGTGAGCGTCTGGGCGTTCCGCCGCAGCATCGACTGGTATGTGATGGGCTGGACGCTGGCGGGGGCGATCGTCGGCATCGCCATCGGCTATCTCTTCGCGGCGAGCGTGTCGCCGGACATGGTGCTGGCAATGGTCGGGGCGATCTCGATCCTGTTCGGCGCCTATCAGCTGCGGCGCGACCGGCTGGGCGCGACCACGGCATCCGATTCGCCCGGCTGGGTAGGGTCGCTGTTCGGGGTCGCGTCGGGCTTCACCAGCCAGATCGCCCATGCCGGCGCGCCCCCCTGGCAGCTATGGGTAATGCCGCGCCGGCTTGCGCCCGCCTATCTGGTCGGGACGACCGCAGTCTATTTCGCAGCGGTGAACTGGATCAAGGTGCCCGCATATCTCGCGCTGGGGCAGTTCACGCGGGCGAATCTGACGACTGCGGCGGCGTTGATGCCGGTGGCGATCGCCTCGACCTTTGCCGGGGTATGGCTGGTACGGCGGGTTTCGCCGGAGCGATTCTATACCGCGATCTACTGGCTGATGATCGGGGTGGGCGTGGTGCTGGTGGGGAAAGCGTTGGGCTGACGCGCCCTACGGCTTCACGTCGAGGTGTTCACGGGTCGCCAGGACGTCCTTGAGATCGGTATAGGCGCGGCGCCAGGCGGGATCGGTCTTGAACAGGATCATATGACTTGCGCTCGCCCGCTCCTCCTCCAGGAGGTCGCTAGATTCGGGGCTGTCCTCGCACCATCGCAGTCGCTTGAGCCGGGCCAGAAGCGCGCCGGTCGGCATGGATTCCAGGTCGGCGCGCGCCACAAGCGGCAAGGCGCGCCGAAGACCATGCCCCTTTTTCATCGCACGGGCAGACGCGGCTTCACGCGACCCTCAATCGAACAGGCTCGACACCGAGCTTTCGTCCGCGATGCGGCGGATTGCTTCGGCGATCAGCGGGGCGATGGTGAGGTGGCGGATGCGCTCGGCCTGGCCGACCACGGCGTGGTTGCCGATCGTGTCGGTAATGACCAGCTCACGCAGCGCCGAGCCGTCGACCCGCGCGACCGCGCCGCCCGACAGCACGCCATGGGTGCAATAGGCGACGACATCCTCGGCGCCGGCTTCCTTGAGCGCGGCGGCCGCGTTGCACAGCGTGCCGGCCGAATCGACGATGTCGTCGATCAGGACGCAGAAGCGGCCCTCGACCTCGCCGATGATGTTCATCACTTCCGATTCGCCGGCCTTTTCACGGCGCTTGTCGACGATCGCGAGCGGCGCGTTGTCGAGGCGTTTGGCGAGCGCACGGGCGCGGACCACGCCACCGACATCGGGCGACACGACCATCAGATTCTTGTCGGAAAAGCGCGCCTTGATATCCTCGCTCATCACCGGGGCGGCGAAGAGATTGTCGGTGGGAATGTCGAAAAAGCCCTGGATCTGCCCGGCGTGGAGATCGACCGACAGGACGCGGTTGGCGCCCGCAGTGGTGATCAGATTGGCGACCAGCTTGGCCGAGATCGGGGTGCGCGGGCCGGGTTTGCGATCCTGGCGAGCATAGCCGAAATAGGGGAGGACGGCGGTGATCCGCTTGGCCGATGCGCGGCGCAGCGCATCGATCATGATCAGCAATTCCATCAGGTTGTCGTTGGCCGGATAGGCGGTCGACTGGAGCACGAACACATCCTCGCCCCGGACATTTTCGAGAATCTCGACGAAGATTTCCTCGTCGGCGAAGCGCCGGACATTGGCCTGGGTCAGCGGAATCTCGAGATAGGAGGCGATCGCCTGAGCGAGCGGCAGGTTCGAGTTGCCAGCCATCAGTTTCATATGCGCGCCGCTCCCCAGCGAGTGTCATGGAATTGTCTCCCCCTTAGGGGCCGGACCCATAGTCGGCAATGGTCGGGACGGAGCGAAAATTGGCGCATGGGTAGGAGCGAGGAGGGAGCGATGGCTATCCCTCGTGACCGCAGAGCGACGCCCTCCATGCGCCAATTTTCGCCCGCCGCTTCGCGGTTGCCGACTATGGGTCCGGCCCCTTGTGTGGATCGCTCGCGAAAAGAGGGCGTTTGGTTTAGAGTGCGCGCTGGCAGCCCGACGCGCGGGAACGGCCTATTTCAGGACAGTGATGCTGTCCCATCTCGACTCGCGCGTTGAAACAATATAATCAGGCGCTGAAATACTATTCCGCACGCCGCCAGGCGATGTGGAGGCCCTTTAGACGCTGGAGAGAGCATGACGGCGGACGCCCTGCGCCCCAATCTTCCCCCGCTCAGCCTGCATGTGCCGGAGCCGCGCTTCCGGCCCGGCGATGCGGTCGATTTCGCGAGCGTAGAGGTGCCCCCCGCCGGCGCCCAACCCCGCCCCGACACCGCCGCCGATCCGGCGAGCTTCCATGACCTTGCCTATACGCTGGTTCGCGTGCTCGACGATGAGGGGCGCGCGGTCGGCCCGTGGGATCCGCGACTCGACCCCGACACGTTGCGTGCGATGCTGCGCGACATGGCGCTCGTTCGCGCATTCGACGAGCGGATGTTCCGCGCGCAGCGGCAGGGCAAGACCAGCTTCTACATGAAGTGCACCGGCGAAGAGGCGGTGGCGATCGCCGCCACCCATGCGCTGAGCCGCGACGATATGTGCTTCCCGAGCTATCGCCAGCAGGGCATCCTGATCGCGCGCGATTACAGCCTGGTTCAGATGATGAACCAGATCTATTCGAACAGCGGCGACAATCTGCAGGGCAAGCAGCTGCCGATCATGTATTCGTCCAAGGAGGACGGTTTCTTCTCGATCTCAGGCAACCTCGCCACGCAATATCCGCAGGCGGTGGGCTGGGCGATGGCAAGCGCGGCCAAGGGCGATACGCGTATCGCGGCGGTGTGGTGCGGCGAGGGATCGACGGCCGAAGGCGACTTCCACTCGGCGATGACCTTCGCGACAGTGTACAAGGCGCCGGTCATCCTCAACGTCGTCAACAACCAATGGGCGATTTCGAGCTTTTCGGGCTTTGCCGGGGCCGAGGCGACGACCTTTGCCGCGCGGGCGATCGGATATGGCATGGCCGGGCTGCGCATCGACGGCAATGACGCGCTGGCGGTCTATGCGGCGACGCAATGGGCGGCGGAGCGCGCGCGGACCAATCAGGGCCCGACGCTGATCGAGCATTTCACCTATCGCGCCGAGGGCCATTCGACCTCCGACGATCCAGGCCAATATCGCAGCGCGGGCGAGCCGGGCGCGTGGCCGCTGGGCGACCCGATCGCGCGGCTCAAGGCGCATCTGATCGCGATCGGCGAGTGGGACGAGGAGCGCCACGCCGCACAGGACCGCGAGGTCGCCGAACGGGTCAAGGCGGCGCAGAAGGAAGCCGAGAAGAACGGCATCCTGGGCCATGGCCTGCACCAGCCACTCGACACGCTGTTCGACGGGGTGTTCGAGGAGATGCCCTGGCATCTGCGCGAGCAGCGCCAGCAGATGCTGGACGAGGAAGAGGCAAGCGGCCGTCCATGGGCGAGGAAATCGTGATGCCCTATCATTCTTTGATCGTCACCCCCGCGAAAGCGGGGGCCCATCTCCGCGCCGCGCGGCAGGGTGGACAGTGCGGGAGGTGGGTCCCCGCTTTCGCGGGGATGACGGAGGTTTTGCCGTGAACGAAGTCGTAGAAACCTCTCAGACCGGCGAAGCGGGCGAGACCGTCCGCATGAACATGATCCAGGCGATCAACTCCGCGATGGCGGTGATGATGGAACGCGATCCGAACGTGATCGTGATGGGCGAGGATGTCGGCTATTTTGGCGGCGTGTTCCGCGCGACCGCGGGGCTGCAGGAGAAGTTCGGCAAGACTCGCGTGTTCGACACGCCGATCACCGAATGCGGCATCATCGGCGTGGCGATCGGCATGGGCGCCTACGGCCTGCGCCCGGTGCCGGAGATCCAGTTCGCCGACTATATCTATCCCGCGCTCGACCAGCTGGTGAGCGAGGCGGCGCGGTTGCGCTATCGCTCGGCCGGGCAGTTCACCGCGCCGCTGACCGTACGCTCGCCGTTCGGCGGCGGCATTTTCGGCGGACAGACGCACAGCCAGAGCCCCGAGGGCATCTTCACCCATGTGTCGGGCGTGAAGACGGTGATCCCGTCGACGCCATACGACGCCAAGGGGCTGTTGATCGCGTCGATCGAGGACAATGATCCCGTCATCTTCTTCGAGCCCAAGCGCATCTATAACGGCCCGTTCAACGGCCATTGGGACCGCCCGGCGGAGAACTGGTCGAAGCATCCCGCTGGCGCTGTGCCCGAGGGTTATTACCGGATCGAGCTGGGCAAGGCGGCGATCGTGCGGCCGGGCAATGCGCTGACGATCCTGGCCTATGGCACGATGGTGCATGTCGCCAAGGCCACGGTCGAGGACATGGCGATCGATGCCGAGATCATCGATCTGCGCACGCTGGTTCCGCTCGACATCGAGACGATCGAGGAGTCGGTCAAGAAGACCGGACGGTGCATGGTGGTGCATGAGGCGACGCGGACCGGCGGGTTCGGCGCGGAACTGTCGGCGTTGGTGCAGGAGCGGTGCTTCTATCACCTCGAGGCGCCGATCGAGCGCGTCACCGGGTTCGACACGCCTTATCCCCATTCGCTCGAATGGGCCTATTTCCCCGGGCCGGTCCGCATCGGACAGGCACTCAAGAAACTCCTGAAGGACTGATCGGCATGGCGCGCTTTACGTTTCGTCTTCCGGATATTGGCGAAGGCATTGCCGAAGCCGAGATCGTCGCTTGGCACGTCAAGGTCGGCGACCGGATCGAGGAGGATCAGCAAGTCGCCGATATGATGACCGACAAGGCGACCGTCGAAATGGAATCGCCGGTGTCGGGCGTGGTGGTCGAGCTGGCCGGCGAGGTCGGCGATCAGGTGGCGATCGGCGCGTCGCTGATGGTGGTGGAGACCGAGGACGCGGTTGCCGAGGAGGCTCCGGCTGCGGTAGCAGATGCGCCGGTTGCTGAGGACGTCGAGGAGCAGGTCGAGGCGGAGACGCCGGGGGTTCCGGAGGTGGTCGATGAAAAGCCCTCTCCCCTTGAGGGGAGAGGGTTGGGAGAGGGGGACTCTCCTGAAGCGCCGCCGCCTGTGGATATGCCCCTCTCCCCGACCCTCTCCCCTGAAGGGGAGAGGGAGAGCAGGCACGTCCTCGCCTCCCCCGCCGTGCGCGCGCGCGCCAAAGATCTGGGCGTCGACTTGGCCGATGTGAAGCATGACGGGCAGCATATCCGCCATTCCGATCTCGACGCCTATCTGCGCTATGGCAGTGGGCAGGGCTATCACGCCCCGCACGCCAGCCGCGCGCGGGAGGACGAGGCGGTCAAGGTCATCGGGATGCGTCGCCGCATCGCCGAGAATATGGCGGCGGCGAAGCGCGCGATCCCGCATTTCACCTATGTCGACGAGATCGACGTCACCGCGCTGGAGGCGATGCGCGCCGACCTCAACGCCAATCGCGGAACGCGGCCCAAGCTGACGATGCTGCCGTTCCTGATCGTCGCGATCTGCCGCACCCTGCCCGACTTCCCGATGCTCAATGCGCGCTATGACGATGAGGGCGGCGTGGTGACGCGCCATGGCCGCGTCCACATGGGTATGGCGACGCAGACCGATTCGGGCCTGACCGTCCCCGTGATCCGCGACGCGCAGGACATGAATGTGTGGCAGCTGGCGAGCGAGATCGGTCGCCTCGCCGAGGCGGCGCGCACCGGCAAGATCAAGTCGGAAGAACTGCAGGGCGGGACGATCACGATTACGTCGCTTGGACCTTTGGGCGGCATCGCGACGACGCCGGTGATCAACCGGCCCGAGGTGGCGATCATCGGCCCGAACAAGATTGTCGAGCGCCCGATCTTCGTCGGCGACGACATCGTCCGCGCCAAGCTGATGAACCTGTCGATCAGCTGCGACCACCGCGTCGTCGATGGCTGGGACGCGGCGAGCTATGTCCAGGCGCTGCGCAAGCTGCTCGAGACGCCGGTCTTGTTGTTCGCGGATTGAATATGATTCCTCCCCCGCCAGGGGGAGTGAAGCGTCGAACCCCAAATCTGGACCACCCCAACCCGTCTGCCCTGAGCTTGTCGAAGGGTAAGCCCTGGTCATTGTCGAAGGCTGCCTCCCGTCATCACCGAGCGCATGAGTGGTGCTTCGACAAGCTCAGCACAAACGGGTCAAATCAAGCGCAGCCTGGTCAATCACTCCACCCAGTCCTTGCGCAGCGTGCGGACGGCGAAGAGCATCAGCACCGCCGCGATCAGGTAGAAGGACAGCGCCGTTACCGCGGAATAGCGCAGCGCTTCGTTGCCATAGCTTGCGGTCATCGCGTCCGACATCGCGCCCATCACCCACGATCCTGCGCCCAAGCCGATCAGGTTGTTGATCAGCAGGAAGCTCGCGCTCGCGGTGGCGCGCATATGCGGCGGGACGAGATTCTGGACCGCGGTCGTCACCGGGCCGAGCCAGAGGATGTTCAGCCCATTCGGGATCAGGAACAGGAACCAGGCGAGTACCACATTGTTCGTCAGGAAACCGCCGGCGAACAAGGGCACGCAGATCAGCCACGCAAAGGCCGGCAGCTTGGCATAGACGCCGCGATCGCCGCCGCCGAGCCGGTCCGCCAGAACCCCGCCCATGAACACGCCGATCGTGCCGCCCACCAGCAGGATCGACCCGAAGAAATAGCTGGTCGTGGCGAGATCGAAGCCGAAGCTGCGCACGAAGAAGGTCGGTGCCCAGAAAGCGAGGCCATAGCCGCACATCGAACTGAACCCTGCGCCGATCGCCATCAGCCAGAAACTGGGCTTTTTCGCGAGGATGGCGAACACCCGGCCGAGCGGAACGCGCTGATGCTCTGCGCTGACCGCCGGACGCGGCGGCTCCTTGACGACCATCCGAAAGAAGGGCGCAATGATCACCCCGGCCAGCCCGACGACGATGAACGCCATGCGCCAATCGACGCTCGCCGCGATCCATGCGCCCAGCAACGTGCCCGAAGCGAGGCCGATCGGGATGCCGAGCGAATAGATGGCGAGCGCGCGGGCGCGCTGATGCGGGGGGAAATAATCGGCAATGATCGCATAGGACGGCGCAACGCCCCCTGCCTCGCCGACGCCGACGCCGATGCGATAGAGAAACAGGGTCCAGAAACTGTTGGCGAGGCCGCAAAGCGCGGTGAAACCGCTCCACACGGTGAGCGAAATCGTCACGACCCAGGTGCGGCTCGTCCGGTCGGCCAGCAGCGCGAGCGGAACGCCGAGTGTGGAATAGAGAAAGGCAAAGGCGATGCCGCCAAGCGCGCCGAGCTGGGTATCGGTGAGCCCCAGATCCGCCTTGATCGGCACCGCAAGGATGCCGAGGATCTGCCGGTCGAGAAAGTTGAAGGTATAGACCAGCAGCAGCATCGCCAGAACGGCGGCGCGATAGCCCGGCGTGCCATGGCCCTGCACAGTCGGTGCCGCCCCGTTGGTGGCGCTCATCCGTACCCTCCCCTTCAAAAAAATGGGCCGGACGCCCCCTTTCGACGCCCGGCCCGGTCAGTCTGGCAAACTCAAAGCCCGAAAGCGATCAGAACTTGATCTCGAACGTCCCCGTGACGGTGCGCGGCGGGCCGTAATAGCCGATCACCGAATTGCCGAGCAGCGCGCCCGGGAAATTGTAGCCGCCGACGCGATAGCGCGCGTCGGTCAGGTTGCGCGCGGCAACGCCGACCCGGTAGCGGCCATCGCCCGAGGTCCAGTTGAGCGCGGCGTCGACCAGCGCATACCCGTCCTGGTCGAGCGCCGGGGTCGCCAGTTCGAACATCTGCGTATCGCTGCGGAACGAGATTGCGGGGGTGAAGGCGAGAACCCCGCCCGCGACGTCGTTCGACCAGGTGAAGGACGCGTTGGCGGTCCATTCGGGCGTATTCTGGAACGCCCGCTGGTCCGACACGTCGACGGGCGTGGTACCGCCGCCGATGAACGTCAGGAACTCCTTATAGTCGGCATGGGTGTAGCCGACCACGACGCTTGCCTGGAAGTGACGTGAGGGCACCATCCGCGTCTCGAGCTCGAAGCCGTAGATCTCGCCCTTGCCCGCATTGTCGACGAAGCTGGCGATACCGCTGGGCAGCGCCGGAACCTGGATGGTGACCTGCTGATCCTTATAGTCCGAATAGAAGCCGGCGAGGTTCACGAACAATTTGCGATCGAGGAAGGCGCCCTTCATGCCGATCTCATAGCTGTCGATCGTTTCGGGGTTGTAGCCATTGACCGTAGTCGGGGTCAGCACGACGTCGCCGCGCATGTCGAACCCGCCCGATTTGAAGCCCTTTCCATAGCTCGCATAGAGGTTGAGGTCCGAATGCGGCTGGTAGCTGAGGCTCAGGCGGGGGGTCAGCTTTTCGAAATCGCGGCTGTTGGTATAGTCCGAGCGGATCAGGCCGGGAACCGCGGTCGCGTTGCCGAACCACGGGCTGCGGATGCCGGTGAAGTTCTGACGATAGACACTGCCGGTCTTTTCGTCGCGCGTGTAGCGCAGCCCTGCCGAAATCTTGAACTGGTCGGTCAGGTCGAAGCTGAAATCGCCGAATGCGGCGTAGCTCTTGGTGAAGACCTCGCCCGCGGTCAGCGTGGTGGTGTTGAGCAGGCCCACGACGGTATCGAACGCGCCGCTTGCGCGGCCGTTGAGGTAGTAGACGCCAAACACGCCCTGAATGCGGTCGCCTTCATAGAGCAGCTGCAGTTCCTGGGTGAACTGGCGATCGGAATATTCCGCCGGGATGTCGAGCGTCGGCTGGATGGTGTTGTCGAAATCGATCAGCGTATCGGTGCTGCCGTCGCGCCAGGCGGTGATCGTCTTGAACGTCAGCATGTCGGACAGGCCGATCTCACCCGTGATCGACAGGCCGCGCGTCTCGACGCGGTTGTCGTCGCCGATTCCGGCACGCGTGTCATAGACGCTGTCGGTCGGCGCGTAGATGGGGTCGGCGCCGTTGGGGAGCAGGCGCGTGCCGTGACGCGGGTTCGACCGGTCGAGCGTGCGGTCGCCAGCGACGCGGACGAAGATGTTGTCGGTCGGGGTGAACTCCGCCGAAACGCGCGCGGCGAGCACGTCCTTGTCGTAATGCTCGGCGCCGGTGGTGAGGTTAGTGCCGTAGCCGTCGCGCCAATATTGCGCGACCGCAGCGCCGAGCGAGAGCGTGTCGCCCAGCGGCACGACCACCTGCCCGACCAGATCGATCTGGTTATAGGAGCCATAGGAGCCGCGGAACGATGCCTTGTAATCATTGCCCAGACGCCGGGTGACGTATTTGACGGCGCCGCCGATGGTGTTGCGGCCATAGAGCGTTCCCTGCGGCCCGCGCAGCACCTCGACCCGCTCGACATCGAAAATGTCGAGCACTGCGCCCTGGGGCCGTGCGACATAGACATCGTCGATATAGAGGGCGACGCCGGGTTCGAAGCCCCAGAGCGGGTCCTGCTGACCGACGCCGCGGCTGAAGGCGATCAGCGTCGAGTTGGAACCGCGCGCGATCTGGAGCGTGAGGTTCGGGGTCTTGTCCTGAAGCGCGGTGATGTCCGCCGCGCCGCTGGCGACGAGCGAATCGCCGGTAACGACCGACATCGAGATCGGCACGTCGATCAGGCTTTCCTCGCGGCGGCGGGCGGTGACGACGATTTCACCCTCGGTCGCTTCTTCGACGGCGGCCGCCTCGACGGGCGCATCCTGTGCGAGCGCAGGGGTGGCGGCGAGCGCGCCCAGCGCGGCGCCGGTAACGAGAATCGAGCGGACAGATGGACTCAGGCGGTGCATGGTTTCCTCCCCAGATATGGCCGGGCGCACCCCGGCTTGTAAGACGTTGCAGATGCCTATAGTGAAACCTGAACCGGGTTTCAACTTCCGGATGAGGGAGGGGATGAATGACGCAAAAACGTGGCTCTGATGCCACACTCGCCCCAGTTCATTCGGGCGCTCTTCATTCGGGTGAAGGGGCCGCGAGCGAAGGCAAGGAACCGCGCACCGCACGCGGTCGCCGTACGCTGCGCGCGATCCTCGACGCGGCAGCAGCGGAGTTTGGCGAGAAGGGCTTTCACGAGGGATCGGTGAGCGGAATCACCCGGCGCGCGGGCGTGGCACTGGGCAGCTTCTACACCTATTTCGATTCGAAGGACGCGGTGTTCCGCGCGCTGGTCCGCGACATGAGCGACCAGGTGCGCGAACATGTCGCCCCCGCAATCCGCGCCGCGCCGGAACAGATCGCCGCCGAGCGCGCGGGGCTCGAGCAGTTCATCGGCTTCGTGCGCAAGCACAAGGAAATCTACCGAATCATCGACGAGGCCGAATTCGTCGATCCCGAGAGCTTCCGCCTCCACTATCAGACCACCGCCGAGCGGATCGAGAAGCGGCTCAAGGCGGCCGCCGAGCGCGGCGAGGTGCGCAGCGACGTGTCCGATGTCCACGCCTGGGCGATCATGGGGATGAACGTGTTCCTGGGCCTGCGCTACGGCGTGTGGAGCGAGGACGCCGAGGCCAGTGCGGTCGCGGATACGGTTGCGGAGATGCTGGCGCGAGGATTGAGCGCGAAATAGCGGGCGCTTAAGTTTACGGCACCGGCCCGCTCCCCCACCCGGCCACCCACCTTAGGGCATCTTCGATGGGGGGCCGGGTGTGGGAGCGGCCGGTGCCGCGATTCAGCGCAGCTGAACCCGACTCTAAACGTCCTCGACCATTCGCTTGTACAGTTCGGGCCGGCGGTCGCGGAAGAAGCCCATGCCGGCGCGGTGCTTGCGCGCGCGGTCCAGGTCGAGCGTGGCGGTGAGGACGCCGGTTTCCTCTGCGCCGAATTCGGCGAGGATGTCGCCCCATTCGTCGCAGATGAAGCTGTGGCCATAGAAACGCTGGTCGCCCTCGGTCCCGATGCGGTTCGACGCGATGACGGGGACGACGTTGGACACGGCATGGCCGATCATCGCGCGGCGCCACATGCGGCTGGTGTCGAGATCGGCATCATAGGGTTCCGACCCGATCGCGGTCGGGTAGAACAGCAATTGCGCGCCCATCAGCATCATCGTGCGCGCGGTTTCGGGATACCATTGGTCCCAGCAGATGCCGACGCCGAGCGCCGCGTCGGCGGCCGGGCCGTCCCACACCTTGAAGCCGGTATTGCCGGGGCGGAAATAATATTTCTCTTCATAGCCGGGCCCGTCGGGAATGTGGCTCTTGCGATAGACCCCCGCAACCTGGCCGTCGGGGCCGATCATCGCGAGGCTGTTGTAGAAATGCGGCCCGTCCGCCTCGAAGAAGCTGGTCGGGATGTGAATCTGAAGCTCCGCCGCGAGCGCCTGCATCGCGGTGACGGCGGGGTGGCTGGCGAGCGGCCTGGCGGTCGCGAACAGCGCCTCATCCTCGACCCGGCAGAAATATTCGCCTTCGAACAATTCGGGGGGGAGGACGACCTGTGCGCCCTTCCCCGCCGCCTCGCGCACGAGATCGGTGACGTTGGCGATGTTCTGCGCCGTGTCGGTGGTGAAGGCGAGCTGGAGTGCGGCGACGGTGATCTGGGTCATGCGGGGGTATTTAGGGGGTGGGGTTCCCTTCGTCACCCCGGACTTGTTCCGGGGTCCACGGGGCAGCGGGCGTAGCGGCTTGTTGGTGAGCGCTGCGCTGGCGGCGGGGTAGACCCCGGCACGGGGGCCGGTGTGACGATTGTTGTTAGATGGTGCGCTTTTCGTAAGCCCCCTCCCCTTCACCGGAGGGGTTGGGGTGGGGCCTATCCTCTGGGCGATGGTCTCGGTGAGACTGAAACGCCCCACCCCCATCCACTCCCCTGAAGGGGAGGGGCTAGGATTGTGAAGCGGCGCTTGGCGCTTCGTGGGCGGGGCGGGTTGTTTCTGTCAGTGCGAGAAAGGAGAAGACCCTCCCAACCCCTCGCGCAAGCGGGAGGGGCCAGGGGGCGTCACTTCGGAATCTGCTGCGAGATGCAGTGGAAGCTGCCGCCGCCGGTCAGGATATGGTCCGCGCGCAACCCCACCGCCTCGCGACCGGGGAAGAGCGCGCCGATCGTTTCCACCGCCTTGCGGTCATTAGGCTGGCCGTAGACCGGGACGACCACGGCGGCGTTGCCGATGTAGAAGTTCATGTAGCTTGCCGGCACCACCTCGTCGCCATGGATGACGCGGCCGGGCGAGGGAATGGGCACCACTTCGACCCCGAACGCTTCGGCGCGGCGTCTGGCGTCGGCATAGACCAGCCAGTTGGGGTCGTTTTCCTCCGGCACCGGGATCGCCAGCCGATTTTCTCCGACGAAGCGGGCGAGGTTGTCGACATGGCCGTCGGTGTGGTCGTGCGCGAGGCCGTTGCCGAGCCACAGGACGCGATCGAAGCCGAGATCCGCGCGCAGCCGCCGCTCTGCCTCACCCTGCGACAGGCCGGGATTGCGGTTGCGGTTGAGCAGGCATTGTTCGGTCGTGACGACCAGGCCGGTGCCGTCCCAGTCGATCGATCCGCCCTCGAGAATCCAGTCATGCTCGACCGTATCCATCCGCTTCTTTGCGGCGAGGCGGCGGCCGATATCCGCGTCGCCGTCATATTCGTACTTCCCGCCCCAGCCGTTGAAGCCGAAGGCGTGGCCGAGCCCCGTGTCGTCGACGATCACCCCGGTGTCGCGCAGCCAGATATCGCCGAACGGGGCGACCACCACCTTGGCCGTATCGCCGACCAGCAGCGCCGCCGCGCCGGCCGCTTCGTCATCGGCGGCGACCAGCAGCACCGGTTCGCCCGCGCCATCGGCATGGACAGCGCGCGCGAACGCCGCCACCTCGGCACGCGCGGCGCCGAGCGAGTCCCACAATTCGGGATGGCTGGGAAAGCCGATCCAGACTGCCTTGTGCGGCGCCCATTCGGGGGGGAGGTGCGGGGTGGTCACGGGCTTACTTGGCTCCTGCGCGGGATTTATCGCGGGCGGCGCGGAATTCGTCGCCCTCGACCCAATTGGGCCAGGCGGTCGTCATCGCGAGCATACGACCGACCGCGTAATAGACCTGAAGATCCTTCTCCGCGCCCGCCCAGTTCCAGCTGGGATCGAACTCGTCCTTCGGGCCGTGATATTTGTTCTTCTCATAATCCGCAGCGGCGGCGCGGCCGGCATCGCGGCCACCCTCGACCAGGTCGTCGCCGGCGTCGAAATAGAGCATCGGCACGCCGTGCTTCGCCAGCATGAAATGGTCCGAACGGTAGTAGAAGCCCTTTTCGGGGGTCGGTTCGGCGTTGGCCATGCGGTTCTGCTTGGCGAGCGCGGCCTTGAGGTAACTGTCGAGCTCCGACTTGCCCATGCCGACGACGACGACATTCCTGGCCGGGGGCGTCAGGTTCATCGCGTCGATGTTCACGCCACCCACGGTCTTGGCGAGCGGATAGACCGGGTTGTCGCCATAATATTTGGAGCCGAGCAGCCCCGATTCCTCGGCGGTGACGGCGAGGAAGACGAGGCTGCGGTCGGGCGCGCCGGCATCCTTGTTCGCCTTCGCAATCGCGATCAGCGCCGCGGTGCCGGTGGCGTTGTCGACCGCGCCGTTGCAGATATTGTCGCCATCGCTCGCCGCCTGGCAGCGACCGAGATGATCCCAATGCGCGGTGTAGAGGACAACTTCGTCGGGGCGTTTGGCACCGGGGAGGATGCCGATGACATTCTTCGACGCGTGCTTGCGGATGACATTGTCGAAGCTGACCGATGCCTTGACGTCGCCGAGCGGCACCGCCTTGAACCCCTTCACCTTGGCGGCGGCGGCGAGCTTGTCGAAATCCTGACCCGCGCTGGCGAACAGCGCCTTGGCCTTGTCGAGCTGAATCCAGCCGTTGGCGGCGGTCTGGTCCATATGGCCGTTGGCGGCGTCGGCGACCTGCTGCTCGCCGGTCCAGCTCGATTCGACGACGTTCCAGCCATAGGCGGCGGGCTGGGTATCGTGGACGATGATCGCGGCGGCGGCGCCCTGACGTGCTGCCTCTTCGTACTTGTAGGTCCAGCGGCCATAATAGGTCATCGCCTGGCCGTTGAACTCGCCCTGAAGGCCCGCGGTCTCCCAGTCGGGGTCGTTGACGAGGATGACGACGGTCTTCCCCTTCACGTCCACCCCGGCATAGTCGTTCCAGCCTTTTTCGGGGGCGTTGATGCCATAGCCCACAAAGACGACCGGGCTGTCCTTGACCGCGATCTTGGGGGTCACGCGATAGGTGCCGACGACCATTTCGGGGCCGTACTTCAGGCTCATCGCCTGGGTGCCGCCGGTGAAGGTCAGCGGCGAGACATTCTGCGCCGTGATCGCGACGAGCGGTACGTCCTGGAACCAGCTGCCTTCATTGCCGGGCTGAAGCCCCGCCTTCTGGAACTGCTCGACCAGATAGGCGAGCGTCTTTTCCTCACCCGGCGTGCCGGGCGCGCGGCCCTCAAATTCATCCGAGGAGAGGGTTCGCGTTGCCTCCTTCATCAGGTCCATGGGCATGGCGGGCAATGCGACATCCGGTACCGCGGCGGTGTCGGAAGCGGTCGAGCAGGCGGCAAGGCCCAAAAGGGCGAGCAGCGCGAAGCGCATGGGTTGGTCTCCCGGGATACTTCAGATGGCGCGACTTGTGACAGCGGGCAGGCCAAATGAAAAGGGCGGCCCCGCAGGGACCGCCCTTTCGCATTTGGACCAGAAACCGGACTTAGCGCGAATAGAATTCGACGACCAGGTTCGGCTCCATCTTCACCGGGTACGGCACTTCGTCGAGGGTCGGCACGCGGGTGAAGGTGATCTTCGACGCACCATCGGGGGCGACGTAATCGGGGATGTCGCGCTCGGCCAGCGCCTGCGCTTCCATCACCAGCGCCATTTCCTGCGCTTTCGAGCCCAGCTCGACCGTCTCGCCCGGCTTGATGCGGCGCGAACCGATGTTGCACTTCTCGCCATTGACCTTGACGTGGCCGTGGTTGACCAGCTGGCGCGCGGCAAAGATCGTCGGCGCGAACTTGGCGCGATAGACGATCATGTCGAGGCGCTGCTCGAGCAGGCCGATCAGGTTCTGGCCGGTATCGCCCTTCATGCGCGACGCATCTTCATAAGCGCGCTTGAACTGCTTCTCAGTCACGTCGCCATAATAGCCCTTGAGCTTCTGCTTGGCGCGCAGCTGGATGCCGAAGTCCGACATCTTGCCCTTGCGGCGCTGGCCGTGCTGGCCGGGGCCGTATTCGCGCTTGTTGACGGGCGACTTGGGACGACCCCAGATGTTCTCGCCCATCCGGCGGTCGAGCTTGTACTTGGCGCTGGAGCGCTTCGACATGTAAAATTCCTACCAATTGCTACGACGTTGACCCGGCGGAGACCACCTGATCGCGATTCCGGTATCGCCTGTGCGCAAGCACAGGGCCGCCGCTTCACCGGAGTGCGGAGCCAATTGCGAAGGCGCGCGCCTAGACGGGGACGCCCGTCGAGTCAAGCAATGCCCGACTTAGTTGCCGCTGTAGCGATTCTGGGTATTGTCCTGAATCTCGCGGGCA
Organism: Sphingomonas suaedae; assembly: GCF_007833215.1. Lineage (NCBI taxonomy): Bacteria > Pseudomonadati > Pseudomonadota > Alphaproteobacteria > Sphingomonadales > Sphingomonadaceae > Sphingomonas > Sphingomonas suaedae. The sequence continues at coordinate 3,226,160 of NZ_CP042239.1, read as the reverse complement.
TCCTGAACCGCCTGCTTCTGGATCGCGTCCCATTCGGCGGCGGTGCGACAGATCTTGCGGCGGGCGAGGCGTGTTCCGGTCGCCGCTTCCGCCTTGCAGATTTTCTTTTCCTTCACTGGCGCGGCGACGACATTGTCATCCCCGCTCGGCGCGGCAGAAGCGAGTGCGATGGCAAAACCGAAAGCGGCGACAAGCATGGACCAACCCTTCCAAGACCAAATATTTAGCGGCGATATGAACCAGTTGTGCGCGGCGCGCAACGCGCCATTACCATCGCCGCCCGCCTGATTACTGGGGCTTTGGAGCCGTGCTCACCTGCTCCGCCGTGCGCGGAAGCGGCGCACCGGCGGCGAGCGCGGCGTCCTCCTCCTCATATTTTCCTTCCCACTCCGCGCGGGTCTTGCAGATTTTGGGGCCGCGCATCTTGGTGCGGCGGTCAATCTTCGACCGGCAGACGATGTCGTCCGGGCTTTTTTCGATCAATACGGGCGAGACGGAAAGCGAGAGCGCGAAAGCGGCAAGCAACATGAGGACCCCCTAAAGTCGTCAAACCCGTATCTCGCCATACTTTGTTGCATCGCACAAGAAAAAAATAACGTTGAATTTCAATGTGGAGGGCGCTTTTTGCCTTCCAATGCCGAGAGCACACCCCGCAATGTACGGATTTCCTGCGCGTTCCATCCGGGCTTGGTCAACACGCTGCGCAGGGTGAGGCGCGTCGTCGGCACGCGATCGGGGGGATAATAGAAGCCGCTGCGCTCCAGCAGCATGTCCAGATGGCCGATCAGCCCTTCCAGTTCCGCCTGCGGTGCGGGCGGATCGAGATCGGTGCGCGGCGGCTGGGCCAGCCCCTGCCCCTTCGACCATTCATAGGCGACGAGGATGACCGCCTGGGCGAGATTGAGCGAGCCGAATTCGGGATTAATCGGCACGGTGAGGATCGCGCGGGCGAGCGCGACATCCTCGGTCGCAAGGCCGGAACGCTCGGGACCGAACAGGATCGCGCTGCGCCCCGGCGCGGTGTGAATCTCGGCCGCGGCCTCGACCGGGGTGACGACCGGCTTGGTCACGCCACGCTTGCGCACGGTGGTGGCATAGACATGTTCGCAATCGGCGACGGCGTCCGCGACGCTCTCGAAGACCTGCGCCTGCTCAAGCACGATGTCGGCGCCGCTCGCGGCCGGACCCGCCGAAGGATTGGGCCAGCCATCGCGCGGTGTCACCAGGCGCATCTGCGTCAGCCCGAAATTGAGCATCGCGCGCGCCGCCTTGCCGATATTCTCGCCCAGCTGTGGTCGAACCAGAACGATGACCGGGTTCACTGCTTCCCGACCTCGCTGATATTGCTCGCAAATTCCTCGAAATCCTTTGCCTCGCGGAAATCGCGATAGACGCTGGCGAAGCGGATATAGGCGACCGAATCGAGGTGTTTCAGTCCCTCCATCACCATTTCGCCGATCCGTTTGGTCGGAATCTCGGTTTCGCCCAGCGTTTCCAGCTGACGCTGGATTCCGGAAACGAGCTTTTCGACCTGATTGGCGTCGATCGGCCGCTTGCGACAGGCGAGCGAGACCGATCGGATCAGCTTGTCGCGGTCGAACGGCTCGCGCTTGTCTTCGGACTTGAGGACGATCAGTTCGCGCAGCTGGATGCGCTCGAACGTGGTGAAGCGCGCGGCGCACGCCTCGCACTGGCGCCGACGACGGATCGCCGCGCCGTCCTCGGTGGGGCGGCTGTCTTTTACCTGGCTGGCTTCATGGCCGCAGAAGGGGCAGCGCATTATCCCCTCTCCCCTTCAGGGGAGAGGGTGGCAGCGCGAAGCGAGGTCGGGAGAGGGGCAGAGAGGTCGGAGCTTGGTTCAGGCCCCTCTCCCCGGCCCTCTCCCCTGAAGGGGAGAGGGAGAAGGCGCATCAACCCTCCGGATAGATCGGGAAGCGTTCGCACAGCGCGCGGACGCGCTGGCGGACATTGGCTTCGACCTCGGGGTCGCCGCCCTCGCCCTTGCTGCGCAGCCCTTCGAGCACATCGGCGACCATGTTGCCGATCTCGCGGAATTCGGCCGGGCCGAAGCCGCGGGTGGTGCCGGCGGGTGAACCAACGCGGATGCCGCTGGTCTTGACCGGGGGCAAAGGATCGTTGGGAATGCCGTTCTTGTTGCAGGTAATCGCCGCACGCTCGAGCGCCTCGTCGGCGTCCTTGCCGGTGACGCCCAGAGGGGTCAGGTCGATCAGCGCGAGGTGGGTGTCGGTGCCGCCCGAGACGACCGCCGCGCCCCGCTCGGTCAGCGTCGCGGCAAGCACCTTGGCATTTTCGACCACCGCAGCGGCATAGCTTCTGAACTCGGGGCGCAGCGCTTCGCCGAACGCGACGGCCTTGGCGGCGATGACGTGCATCAGCGGGCCGCCCTGCAGGCCGGGGAACACCGCCGAGTTGATCTTCTTCGCGATGGCTTCGTCATCGGTCATGATCATGCCGCCACGCGGACCGCGCAGCGTCTTGTGCGTGGTGGTGGTGACGACATGCGCGTGGCCGAATGGCGTGGGGTGGACGCCGCCCGCGACGAGGCCGGCGAAATGCGCCATGTCGACCATGAACAGCGCGCCGACCTCATCCGCGATCGCGCGGAACTTCGCGAAATCGATATGGCGCGGATAGGCCGAGCCGCCGGCGATGATCAGCTTGGGCTGATGCTCGCGCGCCTTGGCCGCGACCTCGTCGAAATCGATCAGGTGCGTGACCGGGTCGACACCATACTGGACCGCATTGAACCACTTGCCCGACATCGCCGCCTTGGCCCCGTGGGTCAGGTGGCCGCCCGAATCGAGGCTGAGGCCCATGATCGTGTCGCCGGGCTTGGTCAGCGCCAGCATCACTGCGCCGTTCGCCTGGGCGCCCGAATGCGGCTGGACGTTGGCGAAGCCGCAGCCGAACAGCTGTTTGGCGCGGTCGATCGCAAGGCTCTCGACCTCGTCCGAGGGGTGGCAGCCCTGATAATAGCGCTTGCCGGGATAACCCTCGGCATATTTGTTGGTGAAGACGCTGCCCTGCGCTTCCAGCACCGCCTTCGACACGATGTTTTCGCTGGCGATCAGCTCGATCTGAAACTGCTCGCGCTCCAGTTCGTGCGCGACGCCCGCGAACACGGCGGGGTCTGCGTCGGCGAGCGTGGTGGTGAAGAAGCCGTCCGACCGGATGGCGCTGATGGGGTTGGTGCTCATAAGTCTGTCCTTCAGAAAGCCGGGCCTAGAACGTGGGCTGAGTCAGCTTGTCCACGCGGCGCTGGTGCCGGTCGCCGCCGAATTCGGTGGCGAGGAATGCGGTGATGCAGGCCTTTGCCATCTCGATCCCGATCAGCCGGGCGCCCATGGCGATGACGTTCGCATCATTATGCTCGCGCGCGAGAGTGGCGGAGAGCGGCTCCGACACCAGGGCACAGCGCGCGGCCGGATTGCGGTTGACCGCGATCGAGATGCCGATGCCGCTGCCGCACAGCGCGATTCCGCGCTCGGCGCTCCCGGCCGCGATGGCGGCGGCGAGCTTGTATCCGTAATCGGGATAATCGACGCTGGCGGCGCTGTCCGGTCCCAGATCGGCGACGTCATGGCCCGCGCCGCGCAACCAGTCGGCAAGCGCCGCCTTGAGGTCGATGGCGGCGTGGTCCGAAGCAATGGCGATACGCATGGGAAGAGCGGTTCGACCCCTGAGCTGAATGGATGACGCGCTCTCTAGGCGTTCGCCGCGGCGATGGCTACACCGGATCGCACTATTCGACCGGTGGAGATGTAGCGTGCGGATTTTGCTGTGGATGGGTGCTGTTGCGTTGCTGTCCGGCTGCGGCGGAGATCTGAGCAATGAGCAACAGGCGGCTTTGGTCGAGAACGCAATCGCCAATGCCGAGGCGATGGCGCAGAATGTGACGCGCGAGGCACGGCGCGAGCGGCTGGCCGAGCGCGCGCCCGAGCGGGATGCCTGGATCGGCAAATGGGTGGGAGTCGAGGGACTGGTTCTGGAGATTGCCAAGGGCGACGCACCGGGCCGCTATCGCATCACCAACACCTGGAGCGTAGATGCGGGCGATACCGGAACCTTTAACGGCAGGGCGAGCGCGCGCGGCATCGTCTTTCGCCGCGGGGAGGAGCGCGTCCGGCTGGTCGCGGGCGATGGTGCGGCGACGGGCCTCAAATGGCTGGCGGACAAGAAGGACTGCCTGATCGTTGCGCCGGGCGAAGGCTATTGCCGGGATTGATCCGTGACGGTTCCATGACGGCCACGGTCACGCGACTGACATGGAACCGCCATAAGCGCGCCCCGGGGAGCGATTTCCCCCGGGAGCCGATTTGATGGGTTCGAACGCCAGCCAGCCGCGCAACGGGGCTGTCCGCAACGCCGTCCACCGCCATGACCATCTGAGCAAGGAAGGGCTGCTGGAGCGCGCTTTCACCTTCGCCTTTCGCGGCCTGGTCTATGCGCAGATATGGGAAGACCCGCAGGTCGATATGGAGGCGCTGGCGATCACGCCCGATTGCCATATCGTGACGATCGCGAGCGGCGGGTGCAACGTCCTGTCCTATCTGACCGCGAACCCGGCGAAGATCACTGCGGTGGACCTAAACACCGCGCATATCGCGCTCAACAAGCTCAAGCGCGCAGCAGCCCAGCATCTGCCCGACTATGCCGCGTTTCACCGCTTCTTTGCCCAGGCAAACCGGCCGGAGAATGTCGCGGCCTACAAGGAGTGGCTGCGCCCGCAGCTCGACGATGCCACCCGCCGTTACTGGGAAGGCCGCGATCTCGCCGGGCGGCGGCGGATCAAGGGTTTTGCCGGGGGCTTCTACAAGCGCGGGCTGCTCGGCGGATTCATCGGCGCGGCGCACCTGCTTGCCAAACTCTATCGCATCGACCCGCGCGAATTGCTCGCAGCGAAGAGCGTGGAAGAGCAGCGCGCGATCTTCGAAACGCGGCTTGCACCGGTGTTCGACAAAAAGTTCGTGCGCTGGCTGATCGACCAGCCAGCATCGCTGTTCGGCCTGGGCATTCCGCCGGCGCAATATGAGGCGCTGGCCGGCGACGATCCGCGTGGGATCGGCGCGGTGCTGCGGCGACGACTGGAGAAGCTGGCCTGCGATTTTGACCTGTCGGACAATTACTTCGCCTGGCAGGCATTCGGGCGCGGCTATGGCGAAGGCGCCGACGCGCCGCTTCCGCCCTATCTGCAGGCGGGCAATTACGATGTGGTGCGCGACCGTGCCGAGCGGGTCGAGGTGCGCCACCAGAATTTCGTCGAATATCTCGAATCGATGCCCGACGGCTCACTCGACCGCTACATCCTGCTCGACGCGCAGGACTGGATGACCGATGCGCAGCTGACCCGGTTGTGGGGTGCGATTACGCGGACCGCGAAGCCGGGTGCGCGCGTGCTGTTCCGTACCGCCGCCGCGCCGACCCTGTTGCCCGGCCGTGTGCCCGACGCGATCCTCTCGCGCTGGGACTATGCCGAAGCCGAGTCGCTGGACTTTACCGCGCGGGACCGTTCGGCCATTTATGGCGGCGTGCATCTCTACCGCCTCAAGCCGTGACCGCAGACGCCGGACATGCCGGGCGCATGGACGCCGTCTATGCGGCGCAGCGGCACATCTATGACGTCACCCGCAAATATTATCTGCTGGGGCGCGACCGGCTGATCGAGGAACTGGCACCGCCACCGGGCGGCAGCGTGCTGGAGGTCGGCTGCGGCACTGCGCGCAATCTGATCGCGGCGGCGCGGCGCTGGCCCGACGCGCGCTTTTTCGGCGTCGATATCTCCGAAGCGATGCTGGCGACGGCGCGGGCGAAGGTCGCGAAGGCCGGACTGTCCGACCGGATCATGCTGGCACAGGGCGATGCGACCGCGTTCGACCCCCAGACGCTGTTCGGCGTCGCGGCGTTCGACCGGGTGTTCGCAAGCTATACGCTGTCGATGATCCCCGACTGGCTGGGCGCGATCGCACAGGCGGCGCAGGTACTGGCGCCGGGCGGGGTGCTGCACATCGTCGATTTCGGGCAGCAGGAGCGGATGCCGCGCTGGTGGCGGACGATGCTGTTCGCCTGGCTCGCGCACTTCCACGTGACCCCCCGGCGCGAACTGCCCGTCGCGCTGCGCCATGTCAGCCGCACCAATGACCAGACCTTCGGGTTCGAGACGCTGCTGCGCGGCTATGCCTGGGCCGGGACGATAAGGGCCTAGTCGGTCCAGCCCCAGGGCATGGGTGGCGGCGCCACCGGCGTGGTGAGGTCGAACTCGACGCGGAAATGGCGGTTGGCGCGGCGCAGTTCATAGGCGAAGCGGATCGGCGTCACTTCCATCGCCCAGATATTGGTGACCGATACGGCGGCATCGTTCGCCTTGAACAGCGCGATCGATTCGGCATCGACCGGAAAGTCCTGACGTTCGGCGGTTCCGGGCGTGGCGGTGTCGCCGCCATACATTGTCAACACGTCGCTCGTCCCGTCCCGGTGCCGGTGATCGTGCTTGAGGCGGATGCCCGTCGCGGTGCGGGTGAGCACCCAGGTGCGCGAGCGGTCTTCCCCGACATGGAAGGGGATATGGACGCGGTCGGACCCACATGCCGCGACGTGCATCATCAATGGCTTGCTGGCAAAGGCCGCATCAGCGGCATCGGTCGTGACGACGCGTCCGGCATAAGCCTTGCCGCAGTGCGCGGCGATCTGACGCATGAACGCATCCTGCGGGTCGGGTGTAGCGGAGGTCCCGGCGCATCCCGCACAGGCGAACGCGGTCGTAACCGCGAATAACGCCCTCATTTGCCGCCCCGCGCCTGTTTGCGCATCGACCCGCGCATGAAGCGCGACGCGAACCACATCCGCCGCGCGGTCTTGCCGACCAGAGTGTGCAACTGGTCGCCGTGCACGGCTTCCCAGGCGAGCCGTGCCGCCTCTTCGACGGGCGTGAACTCCAGCCGCGCGGCGCGCACCCGCTCGCGCATCGTCGCATTGCTGCCCACCGGCAGCCCGTCGAGAATCGCGGTGTCGATAAAGCTCGGCAGCAGCGCACGCACGCGAATGCCGTCGGCGACCCATTCGCCGTCGAGCGATTCGGTGAAGCCGCGCACCGCAAATTTGGTCGCCGAATAGATCGCGACCCCGCCGGTGCCGTAAATGCCGGCCGCCGATGCCGTATTGAGCAGGCAACCCTGCGATGCCTTGAGATATTTATGGCCCGCATGGGCACCCCAGACGACGCCCATCAGGTTGATATCGACGCAGCGTTGCAGCTCATCCACCGGCGTATCGGCGAACACCCCGCCGACGCCGATCCCGGCATTGTTGAACAATACGTCCAGCCGCCCGCCGCTCGCTGTGGTGAAGTCCGCCAGCGCACCGTCCCATGCCGCGCGGTCGCGCACGTCGAGGATATGGGTGGTCACCGGGGCATCGCCGAGCATTGACGCGGTTTCCGCCATCCCGGCCTCGCTGATATCGGCCAAGCCGACGCGCCAGCCCTGCGCCGCGAAATGCTTCGCAACCGCGCGACCGATGCCCGAACCGCCGCCGGTGATGAAGATCGCCTGCATACCACCCCTCCCAATCTTTGACCTTGGCGCGATCATTCCCCATCATGCGAAACGATGCCAGCGCAAACCGGCCCTTCGGTCGTCCTTGAGGGCGTGACCAAAAGCTATGGCGCGACGCGGGCGCTGGACGGCGTGTCGCTGGAGATCGCGGCGGGCAGCTTCGTCGCACTGGTGGGGCAGTCGGGGTCGGGCAAATCGACTCTGCTCAAGACGATCAACCGGCTGGTCGAACCCGATGCCGGAACCGTGCGGATCGGCGATGCCGATGTGCGCGGCGGTCCGTCCCATGCGCTGCGGCGCCGGATCGGCTATGTGTTTCAGGGTATCGGCTTGTTTCCGCATATGAGCGTGGCGGAGAATATCGCCGTCGGCCTGCGCATCACCGGGGAGCGCGACAATACGGCACGGGTGGCGGATCTGCTGGCGCTGGTCGATCTTCCCGGCGATGCCGCCGCGCGGATGCCGGATCAGCTGTCGGGCGGACAGCGGCAGCGCGTCGGCGTGGCTCGGGCGCTGGCGACGCAGCCTCGCCTGATGTTGATGGACGAACCGTTCGGTGCGCTCGATCCAGTGACTCGCGACGATCTCGGTCGCGCGGTGCGCGCGCTGCACGACCGGTTGGGTCTGACGACGATCCTGGTGACGCACGACATGGCGGAGGCGCTGTTGCTGGCCGATCGCGTGCTGGTGATGAAGGCCGGGGGGATCGTTGCCGATGCGACGCCCGCCGAATTGGCGCGGGGCGGCGGCGGGCCGGAGGCACAGGCGCTGATCGCGGTACCGATGGCACAGGCCGACGCGCTCGAGGCGCTGAAGGCATGACCGCCGCATTCACCCGCGTGCCCGAATTGATGGCGAGCCATTTGCTGCTGGCGATGGCGGCATTGGCATTGGGGATTGCGATCAGCCTGCCCTTGGGCGTCGCGGCGGCGCGGCATCCCCGCTTGGGCCGGGCGGTACTGGGTGCGGCGAGCCTGGTCCAGACGATCCCCTCGCTGGCGCTGCTCGCGCTCTTCTATCCTGTGCTGCTGGCCCTGCGCGGCGTGGTGGGCGACTGGCTACCGGCGCTCGGCTTTCTCCCCGCGCTGCTCGCGCTGACCCTCTACGCGATCCTCCCTGTGCTGCGGAACACTACCACCGCGCTGACGACACTCGATCCCGCGCTGCGTGAGGCGGCGGATGGTGTGGGAATGACCGCGCAGCAGAAATTATGGCTGGTCGAGGCGCCGATCGCCGCACCGGTGGTGATGGCGGGCATTCGCACTGCGGCGGTGTGGACGATCGGCGCCGCGACGCTCTCCACGACCGTGGGCCAGCCGAGCCTGGGCGACCTGATCTTTGCGGGACTCCAGACCCAGAATTGGGCGCTGGTGCTCGCCGGGTGCATTGGCGCCGCAACGCTGGCGATGGGGGTGGACCTGATCCTGGCGCTGGCAGAGGGGGGCATCCGGACGCGCAACCGCGCGCGGGTCTGGGCCGGGGTCGGCGCGCTTATCGCGATCATCGCGGCGGCGGCCATTGCGCTCGCCCCCGCTGCCGGCGGCAAGACGGTGGTGGTCGGCGCCAAGGGCTTTTCCGAACAGTTCATCCTTGCCCGGCTGATCGGCCAGCGCCTGGAAGCCGCGGGCTATCGCGTCGAATATCGCGAGGGGCTGGGATCCGCAGTGGCGTTCGGCGCGCTCGCGGGCGGCGATGTCGATGTCTATGTCGATTATTCGGGGACGATCTGGACCAACCAGATGCAGCGCAGCGACGTACCCCCGCGCGAGGCGATCGTCGCCGGGGTCGGTGAATGGGCGAAGGCGCAGCATGGGGTTGGCCTGCTGGGGTCGCTCGGCTTCGAAAATGCCTATGCGTTTGCGATGCGCGGCGACGACGCGCGGCGGCGCGGGATCGCGACGCTGGCCGATCTGGCGGCGCAGGCACCGCAACTGAACCTCGCCACCGATGTCGAGTTTCTGGAGCGGCCGGAGTGGCGCGCGGTGCGCGATGCCTATGGCCTACGCTTCAAATCGGCGCGGCCGTATCAGCCGACCTTCATGTACCGCGCGCTGGCGAGCGGGCGGGCGGATGTGATCCCGGCCTTTTCCTCCGACGGGCGAATTGCGGCGGACAGGCTGGTGGTGCTGGACGATCCCAAGGGAGCGATCCCCGGCTATGACGCGATCCTGCTGGTCGCGCCGGACAGGGCGGAGGATACGCGGTTCGTCGCAGCGCTGCAGCCGCTGATCGGCAAGATTCCGGTTGCGGCGATGCGCGAGGCGAATCTGATGGTCGATCGGGATGTGGACAAGCGGACGCCGGATGAGGCGGCGCGGTGGCTGGCGGAGAAGGCGGGGATATAGCTAAAGCCCCCCCTTTAGGGGAGGGGTTGGGGTGGGGCCTATATTCTTGGCCCGTCGGTCTCGGTGAGACTGAGACGCCCCACCCCCATCCCCTCCCCTGAAGGGGAGGGGCGCGCCCGGCCTCAACCCCAGTCCCTCAATCCACCAGCGCGTCGATCGCCTGTGCCATCTCGATATCGCGCCCGGACAGGCCGCCCGCGTCATGCGTGGTGAGCAGGATGTCGACGCGGTTCCACACGTTCGACCATTCGGGGTGATGGTTCGCCTTTTCCGCGAGCAGCGCGACCTGGGTCATGAAGGCAAACGCCTGACTGAAATCGTCGAAGGTGAAACTGCGCGTGATCGCGTCGCGGCCATCGTCATGGTCCCATTCGGGCAGCCCCTCGAGCGCGTCGTCGCGCTCCGCCTGGCTCAGTTGCTCGACCATTCTTCCCCTCCTGTGCTGGGTGCGGCATAGCGCGGGACGATGACGGAGAAAACCGAGACCTTCGCGCCGAGTGCGGAACAGATGGAAGCGCTCGCGCGCGCGGCGTTGGCCCGCATCCCCGAGCCGTTCGCAGGGCATCTGCCCGACATCGTGCTGATCGTCGAGGATTTCGCCGACGAGACGATCCTGCGCGAGATGGGGATGGAGGATCCGTTCGAGCTGACCGGCCTCTATTCGGGACGGCCAGTGGGCGAGAAGGAGGGGTTCGCGATCGGCGAAATCCCGCAGCCGGACACGATTCACCTCTACCGCGTCCCGCTGCTCGCCGAATGGGTCGAGACCGGGGTGAGCCTGGAAGCGCTCGTCACGCATGTCGTGGTGCATGAGGTGGGGCATCATTTCGGGCTTTCGGATGACGACATGCACGCGCTGGAAGACAGCGTCGCGTGAGCGATTGCGGCATCCGGCTGGAGGGCGTGGCGTGCGCGCGCGGCGGGCGGATGCTGTTCGAGGGGCTCGATCTGGCGCTGGAGCCGGGGGGCGGGCTGCTGGTGACCGGGCCGAATGGCGCGGGCAAGTCGAGTTTGATCCGGATCGTCGCGGGCTTGCTGAACGCCAGCGCAGGGCACGTGTCGGTGACGGGGGAGAAGGCGTTGCTGGCCGTGGCGGCGGGGCTGGACCCGGAATTGCCGGTGGGCGAGGCGCTTCGCTTCTGGGCCGGACTGGATGGGCGGCGTGACGCGGTTGCGGACGCGCTGGAGGCGGTCGGGTTGCTGCATCTCACTCCGGTGCCCGTGCGGATGTTGTCGACCGGACAGCGCAAGCGCGTTGGGATTGCACGGGTGGTGGCGAGCGGGGCGCCGATCTGGTTGCTCGATGAGCCCGCGAACGGGCTGGACCATGGCGCGATCGGGGTGCTGGGCGGGTTGATCGCGGCGCACCGCGCGGCGGGCGGGATCGCGGTGGTGGCGACGCATCTGCCGATCCGGATGCAGGGCGCGCGGGAGATATTGATCGGGGGTGGAGGGTGAGCGCTGCGACGCATCCCCGGCCCGTCCTCCTGCGAAAGCAGGAGCCTAGGGTCACGCGGGATTTCCCTCCATGTCACTGGACCCCTGCTTTCGCAGGGGAATATCAGGGCGTTCCAAAATGAGCGGCTTCGGCGCACTCATAGCGCGCGAACTGCGCCGCGCCTGGGCGGCGGGAGGCCTCACCCTGCCCGTAGCCTTCTTCCTGCTGGTCGCGATCCTGTTCCCATTCGCGGTAGGGCCGGAGCCAAAGTTGCTGGCGCGGATCGGCGGCGGGGTGATCTGGGCAGCGGCGTTGCTCGCGGCGTTGCTGCCGGTCGAGCGGCTGGTGGCGCCCGATCTGGAGAGCGGGGTGCTCGATCAACTGAGCGTTCGTGGCTGGAACGACGCGAGCGTCGCGGCGGCGAAGATCGTCGGGCATTGGCTGGGCTTTGCGCCCGCCTTGCTGCTGGCGTGCGCGGTGGCGAGCGGGTTGCTGGGCCTGTCGCTGGAGCAGGCACTGGCGGCGGGACTGAGTTTGCTGATCGGCACGCCGGGGCTCGCGGCTCTGGGCGTCGCGACCGCCGCGTTGACGGCGGGCCTGCGCGGCGCGGGCGCGGTGGCGGGGCTGGTGATGCTCCCCTTTGCGGTGCCGCTGCTGATCTTTGGCGCGGGGGCGATGGGAACTGATCCGAGCGCGATGAAGCTGCTGGGCGCGGTGAGCTTGCTGCTGGTAGCGGGGTGCCCGTTCGTGGCGGGCGCGGCGATGCGGATGGGGCGGGGGTGATCATGAAGGACTGGCTAAGCAAGTTCGCCGAGGTAACACTTCTATTTTGCGCGCTAGCTTTCACCTTACCCTATATACCCTCCCATCCGATTGAGCGGCTCCCATTGTTTCCGGGCGCGGTGATCGCGCTAATCTGTTTCGCCGGAAGTCGAGCATTACGCTGGCGTCGAAACTATCTGCTCATCGGTCTGGAGACATCGGGCTTTCTGGCGTTCGTCTGGATCGCGAATCGAGTCGCGAACATTATCTACTCAAGCTGATCCTACCGACTCCACCGCGCAAAGATCGCGGTCGGCAGCACCAGCCCCCGCGCCTCCTCGCGCACACCAAGTTCGCCGCACTCGACCTTGCCGCCGAGGTCGGCAAAATGCTGGTTGAGCAATTCGCCGATCGCGAGCGCCGACATGCGGATTGCGTAGACGGTGAGGAACAGGAAGCGCGAGTCGGCGTCCAATAGCTGGCGGCAATCGGCGATCAGGCCGGGGAGGTCGCGTTCGAGTTGCCACACTTCGCCGGTCGGGCCGCGGCCATATTTGGGCGGGTCGAGCAGGATGCCTTCGTAGCGGCGGCCGCGGCGCACTTCGCGCGCGACGAACTTGGCGGCGTCGTCGATGATCCAGCGCACCGGCTTGTCGGTCATCCCCGACAGCGCGGCATTGCCCTTGGCCGCCTCGACCGACTTTTTCGACGCATCGACATGGACCATGTGCGCGCCGCTCGCCGCCATCGCCAGCGTGCCGACGCCGGTATAGCCGAACAGGTTCATCACCGTGGGTGCATCGACCCCGGCGGTCTGCTCGCGCATCCAGCTCCATACCGGCGCCATGTCGGGGAAGAAGCCGAGATGGCGGAACGGGGTGGTCTGCGCGGTGAACTTCGCCTCGTTCCACGCGAGCGGCCAGCCTTCGCGCGGCACGGGCTTGGTGAAGACCCAGCGGCCACCGCCTTCGTCATCGGGGGCGGGCATGAATTCGCCATGCGCGTCCCAGTCGGGCGACGCGGGCGCCCACATCGCCTGCGGCTCGGGGCGGATGAAGCGGTAGTCGCCGTAACGTTCTAGCTTGCGGCCATGGCCGGAGTCGACGAGGCCGTAATCGGCCCAAGGCTCGCCGGTGAGGGTAATGAGGTTCATGGGGGTCTCTTAGCCGTTCCTCCCCCAACGGGGGAGGGGGACCATGCGAAGCATGGTGGAGGGGCCGCCCCGCAGAGGGCGGAATTTTGCCGAGCTGTGCACGGCCGTCTGCGCGGCCGCCCCTCCGCCACCGGCTTCGCCGGCGGTCCCCCTCCCCTGAGACAAGCTCAGGGGAGGAATGGTCAGGATTTGGGCGTCCCGCGCTCCGCGACATAACCGGTGATCGCCTCGAACGTCGCGGGGAGGACGTCGTAACGCTCCTCGCGATCGAACAGGTCGCCGACGCGCGGCGGCAGCGTCGGGCGGATGCCGGTGGCGCGCTCGACCGCGTCGTCGAACTTGGCCGGATGCGCGGTCGCGAGCGTGACGATCGGCACGTGCGGCGCAAGATCGGCGCGGCGCGCGGCGGCAAGGCCGATCGCGGTGTGCGGATCCAGGATCTCGTTCGCGTTCGAACAGGCCCATGCCATCGCGCGCGACATGTCGTCCGGCTCGATCCGGTCGCTGGCGAACAGCGCGGCGGCGCCCTGTTGCTGCGCGTTGGTCAGGCGCATCGCCCGGCTCGATTCGAATCCCGCCATTTGGCCGGCGAGTGCCGGGCCGTCGCTCCCGGCGAGGTCGAACAACAGGCGTTCGAAGTTCGAGCTGACCTGGATGTCCATGCTCGGCGCGGCGGTGGGGGTGACGGCGCCGGCGGAATAATCGCCGCTCGACAGCGCGCGGTGGAGGATGTCGTTGACGTTGGTCGCGACGATCAGCTTGGCGACCGGAAGGCCCATCTTCGCCGCGACATAGCCAGCAAACACGTCGCCGAAATTGCCGGTGGGGACGCTGAACGCCACTTCGCGTGCCGGGGCGCCGAGGCGGACGGCAGCGTAGAAATAATAGACCACCTGCGCCATCAGTCGCGCCCAGTTGATCGAATTGACCGCGGTGACGTGGAAGCGGCCCGAGAAGTCCCCGTCGTTGAACATCGCCTTCACCAGCGCCTGCGCGTCGTCGAAACTGCCCTCGATCGCGATGTTGTGGACATTGGGCGCGAGCACGGTGGTCATCTGGCGGCGCTGGACGTCGCTGACCCGCCCCTTGGGGTGGAGCATGAAGATGTCGATCTTCTCGCGCCCCGCCACCGCGTCGATCGCGGCAGAGCCGGTGTCGCCGCTGGTCGCCCCGACGATGGTCAAATGCCGGTCGGTGCCGGTCAGAAACTTCTCGAACAGCAATCCGAGCAGCTGGAGCGCGACATCCTTGAACGCGAGCGTGGGCCCATGGAACAGTTCGAGCAGGAAATGGCGGTGGTCGAGCTGCACCAGCGGGGTCACCGCGGCGTGGCTGAACCGGCCATAGGCACGGGTACACAGATCGCGCAGCTCGTCCTCGGTGAGGCTCCCCGCGACGAACGGCGCCATGACGCGCACGGCGGTCTCGACATAGGAGAGGCCCGCCATGTCCGCGATCTGGTCGGCGGTGAAGCGCGGCCATTCGACCGGGATATACAGGCCGCCGTCGCTCGCCAGCCCGGCGAGGGTGACTTCACGGAAATCGAGTTCGGGCGCGGTGCCGCGCGTGCTCTGGTAGCGCATGGCTCGCGGACCTAGCCGCCGCACCGCCGGGCAGCAAGAAAGACTAGCTTTGCGCCGGATCGGATGGCGGCGTAGCGCGGCGCTCTCGCCGCCGCAGCGCGAGGAGGTAGATCACCAGCGCGATCCCCGCGAAGAGGAACCACTGCACCGCATAGGCGAGGTGGTTGTTGGGCACGCTGGATGGATCGGGCGGGGCGCTGGCGGACAGGCCCGGCGCAGGCGTGTCGGCGACGAGCATCAGGTTACGCGGCGGCCGTTTGCCGAAGAGCGATGCGAGCAAGGGCGTCGAATCGGGGGCGTGGGTGATCACCCCGCTGACCTGCCCGCCCTTCCATTGCGGGGTCACGCCCGGCTGGTCGCTGACGCCCATATCGACCTTGACGCCCATTCCCTCCGCCCCGATGCGGCATTCGGCGAGGTGGCGCCAGCCGCTCTTGCCATCGGCCTTGCGCCCCGCCTGCTCGCTCCACCCCGCGACCTCGAGGCACATGAACCCCGCGCGGCGGAACAGGTGTTCGTCGCCGACCGGAGGGCTGGGAAACGCCATTTCGGGGAGCGCGCGATTGGCGGCGAGGCGGGCGATCATCGCTTCCTTCTCGCCGCTTCGGTCGAGCTGCCAGATGCCGAGCCCGATCATCGCCGCGACGGCGAGGCCGACCAGGATCGTGGGGAATAGCGGAAGTCTCACGCCTCGGGGTCCTTCAATCGCCCCTCACGCGCGGCGTTGCGATATTCGAGTGCGAGCAGCGCTCCCTTGGCCCAGCGCAGGCTAAAGATCACCAGCAGCAAGGTCAGCGGCGGCCAGATCAGCAGATGGACCCAGACCGGCGGCTCGGCCGCCAGCTCCAGCCAGATCGACAGCACGACGATGATCGTGCCGACGATCAGCGTCAGAAACGCCGCCGGACCATCGCCGACGTTGAACGCGCTATAGTCGAGACCGCATGAAGGACAGCGATCCGCGAATTTGACCCAGCCGGAAAACAGCGAGGGCGCGCCGCACCGCGGACACGCCCCCTTCACTGCCGTTTCGATGACCGGAGGCGGTGCCTCGCTCATCGTCCCGAGTCAGCCGCCATGGACCGGCGCCCCGGCGCTGCCCCAGACATAGACGGCGACGAACAGGAACAGCCACACCACGTCGACGAAGTGCCAGTACCAGGCCGCCGCTTCGAAGCCGAAATGCTGGCGCGGGGTGAAATCGCCCTGATAGGCGCGGAGCAGGCAGACCATCAGGAAGATCGTGCCGACGATGACGTGGAAGCCGTGGAAGCCGGTCGCCATGTAGAAGGCCGACGAATAATTGGTCTTGCCGAACACAAACGGCGCGTGCGCATACTCATAGGCCTGGATGCCCGAGAATATCAGGCCGAGGATGATGGTGAGCCACAGGCCCTTCTTCACCACATCATTCTCACCCACGCCGATCGCGCCCCACAGGCCGCGCAGCGCACCGCCACGCTGATTGTGGATCAGGCCGTGATGCGCCCAGGTCACCGTGGTGCCCGACAGCAGCAGGATGAAGGTGTTGAGCAGCGGCAGTTCGAACGCGGGGAGGACTTCCATCCCCTTGGGCGGGAAGGTCGCGACCGCGCCCTGCACCAGATCCACCACGCTGCCATGTTCGGTGACGTTCATCGCCACCGGGAACAGCGCGAAATCGAACCACGCCCAGAACCAGCCGACGAAGAACATGACTTCCGACGCGATGAACAGGATCATGCCATAGCGCAGGTGCAGCTGGACCACCGGGGTATGGTCGCCTGCATTGGCTTCCTTGATCACGTCGACCCACCAGGACGCCATACAGAACAGCACGGCGGCAAGGCCCGAGAGCATCACCCAGAAGCCCGCCGGATGCTCTTTCATGTACATCAGGCCACCCGCCGCCAGCCACAGGGCGGCGAGCGAGCTGAGCATCGGCCACGGGCTGGGCGGGAGAATGTGGTAATCGTGGTTCTTGGCGCCTGCCATCGTCCGTCCCTGTTCGTTTCTGGCGTTGTTCGCTGGCTTCCCTAGCCTTTGGGCTTGGCGGAATCCACTGGGTAAAATGTGTAGGAAAGCGTGATCTTTTCGACGTCCTTCGTATCCGGATCGGTCAGGATCTTCGGGTCGACATAATAGATCACCGGCATCCGGACGCTTTCACCGGGTTGCAGCGTCTGCTCGGTGAAGCAGAAACACTCGATCTTGGTGAAATATTTGCCCGCCTGGGCCGGGGTGACATTGTAGGTCGCGGTGCCGGTGACCGGTACGGTACCGGTGTTGGTCGCGATATAGAACGCCATGTCGCGCGCGCCGATGGCGATCTTGTCGGACGCGACCTCGGGTTTGAACTTCCAGGTCAGCGCGGGGCTGATGTTCGAATCGAACGCGACGGTGACCTTGGCATCGACCGCGCCGGGGGCGTCGTCGGCGCGCTGGGTCGTCCCGCCAAAGCCGGTGACCTGGCAGAAGAGTCGGTAGAGCGGCACGCTGGCAAACGCGACGCCAGTCATCGCGACGACGCCGAGCACGGCGAGCAGCGCGGTGCGCAGCTTGCGATCGATGGGAAGAGCGAGGTTCATTCGGCCCTCAACGGCATTCCGGCCTGGATCTTCACGATGGCGATCGCGAACACCAGCACGACAAAGGCGAGCAGCAGCACCGCCATGATGCGGGCGCGTGATTTCTGCCGCGCGCGGATCAGGTCTTCTTCCTCGGGGTTCATGCGAACCACCTATCCGCCGCGACCGCGCCGAACAAGATGAAGAGATAGGAGATCGAATAGGCGAACAGCCGCTTTTCGGGCTTCATCGCATCCCCCTCGACCGCCATCCGCGTCGCGACCTGGAGCGCCAGCAGTGCGAACAGCGCCGTCGTGACGATCGAAACGATTCCGTACAGCGCGCCAGTCAGCCCGAGCGGCCAGGGCGCGACCGCCACCGCCGCCATGGGAATCGTGTAGAGGCCGATCTGCGCCCGCGTCGCCCTTTCGCCCGCCACCACGGGCAGCATCGGCACACCCGCATTGGCATAATCGGTCTTCACGAACAGCGCGAGCGCCCAGAAATGGGGCGGGGTCCACAGGAAGACGAGGCCGAACAGGAGCACGGGGAGCAGCGCCACATCCCCCATCGCCGCGGCCCAGCCGATCAGCGGCGGAAACGCCCCGGCCGCGCCGCCGATAACGATATTCTGCGGCGTCCGCCGCTTGAGCCAGACAGTATAGACCAGCACGTAGAACAGGATCGACAGCAGCAATATGCCCGCCGCGACATAGTTCACCGCAAGCCCCATCAGGATCACCGACAGCGCGGCGACGGCGACCCCGAAATGCAGCGCCGACTGGCGATCCATCCGCCCGGCGGGCAGCGGGCGACCCTGCGTCCGCTTCATCTTGCCGTCGAGGTCCGCCTCATACCATTGGTTGAGCGCCCCCGCCGCGCCCGCCCCCAGCGCGATGCAGAGGATCGCGGTAAAGCCGATCACCGGATGGATCGGCGCGGGTGCCGCGAGCATCCCGCACAGCCCGGTAAACACGACAAGGCTCATCACCCGCGGCTTGGTCAGCGCGAGAAAATCGCGCCAGTCGGCGGGGATGGTCAGGGCGTGGTTGGCGACGGACATTTGTCGGGCGCTATAGGCGGGGATGGGGCGCGGGGGAAGAGCGGTCGCTTAGGTCAGTCGCTTCTTCAAATAGGAGGTGCCGACGCTTACAAGAACGCCACCGGTCAATAGATTCTGAAGATGAGCGAGTTGCTCTACGCTCAAAAAGTGCCACGGGGTGACAATGTGCCAGAACCATGCGCCTCCAGATAGGAGCATCGCGCCCGCCAATACATATAGCGCGCATATCCCGATCTTGTCGAAGTGACGCTTAAATTTCTCGTTTCGCTCGTGATCGGACTCTTCTGCTTCTCGGCGAAGGTCGCGGGCAGGCAATCCCCGCCCTAGCGAAAACGCTTCCGCTTGTCCAAGATCGACGCCAGCGACAGGCGCATCTTCCTCCGCCAACGGAGGAATTTGCGCCTGCCTCTCGTCGCTCAAGCCGCAGCTTTCTTAGCGAGTCTAGCGTAGTGATCTTCGATCAAATCGTTGGGAATGACGGTTCCATAAGACCCGTGGTCGTAGACCGCATCCCACGGGCTACCCTTCTGGTGCGTCAAACGAGAGAGGGCAGGCCCGGACCGGTTACCATAGATATCATAGACTTGCCGAACGATGCTGTCTTCCGTCGCATCCAGCGCAGCGTTCTCCGCGGACAACGGGCCTTCAACTGGCTGACTCCGAAAACGGCGGATTGCATTATATAGCCGCGGAATAACCGGCCCATATTGCCAAGCCTCAACCTCGTCACGGATCAACGGCCTGCCGTGAAGCCCGAGCATCCATCCGTGAGCGATGTACACCAACTTCAAAAGTTGCATGGGAGTGACCGCGTCACCGCGTTCCAGTGCTAGATCGAGGAAGCGGTTGGCCACTGATCGACTATCGCGCATAGCAGCCTCCACGAGAACATTATAAGCACAAGACGACGTCTTTACAAGCTACGAGCGCTGACCATTGCATCCTTCACGAACCAAAACGCCCCGGAGTTTCCCCCGGGGCGCTTCGCGTTTCAGCCGTCGCCAAACCTCAGTGATGCTTGTCGTCGTCGATCACCGGCAGCGTTTCGAACTGGTGGAACGGCGGCGGGCTGGACAAGGTCCATTCCAGCGTCGTCGCGCCTTCGCCCCAGGGATTGTCTGGCGCCTTCTTACCCGCGGCCAGCGACCAGAACAGGTTGGCGAAGAAGATCGCCATGCCCGCCAGCATGATCAGATAGCCATAGGACGAAATCTCGTTCCAATGGGCATAGGCATCCGGATAGTCGGGATAGCGGCGCGGCATACCCTGAAGGCCCAGGAAATGCTGCGGGAAGAACAGCACGTTCACGCCGACGAAGAACACCCAGAAGTGCAGCTGGCCGAGCAGCTCGCTGTACATCTTGCCCGACATTTTCGGGAACCAGTAATAGAAGCCGGCGAACAGCCCGAACACTGCGCCCAGCGAGAGCACATAGTGGAAGTGCGCGACGACATAATAGGTGTCGTGCATATAGTCGTCGACGCCGCCGTTCGCGAGCACCACGCCGGTCACGCCGCCCACGGTGAACATGAAGATGAAGCCGATCGCCCAGACCATCGGGGTCTTGAAGCTCATCGATCCGCCCCACATCGTCGCGATCCACGAGAAGATCTTGATGCCGGTGGGCACCGCGATGATCATCGTCGCGGCGGTGAAGTACATCTTCACGTTCACGCTCATGCCGGTCGTGAACATGTGGTGCGCCCATACGACGAAGCCGACCACGCCGATCGCGACCATTGCGTATGCCATGCCGAGATAGCCGAACACCGGCTTGCGGCTGAACGTCGCGACGATCTGGCTGATGATGCCGAAGCCCGGCAGGATCATGATGTACACTTCGGGGTGGCCGAAGAACCAGAAGAGATGCTGGTACAGCACCGGATCGCCGCCGCCGGCGGGATCGTAGAAGGTGGTGCCGAAGTTACGGTCGGTCAGCAGCATGGTGATCGCCGCCGCCAGAACCGGCAGCGCGAGCAGCAGCAGGAAGGCGGTGATCAGCACCGACCACACGAACAGCGGCATCTTGTGCAGGGTCATGCCCGGCGCGCGCATGTTGAAGATGGTGGTGATGAAGTTGATCGCACCCAGGATTGAGCTGGCGCCCGCGAGGTGGAGTGACAGGATCGCCATATCGACCGCCGGACCCGGCTCGCCATAGGTGGAGAGCGGGGCATAGACCGTCCAGCCCACGCCCGCGCCACCACCGAAGAAGGGGGAGGCGAGGAGCAGGAGGAAGGCCGGGATGAGCAGCCAGAAGGACAGGTTGTTCATGCGCGGGAACGCCATGTCCGGCGCACCGATCATGATCGGGACGAACCAGTTGCCGAAGCCGCCGATCATCGCCGGCATGACCATGAAGAACACCATGATCAGGCCGTGCGCCGTGATCAGCACGTTCCAGAAGTGCAGCGATTCATCAAAGGTCTGCGGGCCGCCATGGACGAATTCCGCGATCCAGCCGAGATGCTGGATGCCCGGCTCGGCCAGCTCGAGGCGCATGATGCCCGAAATACCGCCGCCGATGATCCCCGCGACGATCGCGAAGATCAGGTACAGCGTGCCGATGTCCTTGTGATTGGTCGACAGGAACCAGCGCGCGAAAAAACCGGGCTTGTGATCCGCATCGTGATGGTGGTCGTCATGCGCCTGGAAGGCGTGCGCGTCGCGTGCTGCGTCGGTCATGGCTTACTGGTCCGTGTTGCCGGTGGCGGCTTGATTGGTGGTCGCGCCCGCGGCGGTCGCTTCGATCGTGTCGTTGCCGGTGGGAACGGTGCCCTCCAGCGGGGTCGCGGTGGCGTCGGCCGCATCGCTGCCCGGCTGGGCCGGGGCGGCGGCGGACGGCGTATTGGCCGCCGGCATCGTGCCGCCCTTGGCCGCGATCCATTGCGCGAACACGGCGGGCTCAACCGCCTCGACCACGATCGGCATATAGGCATGGCGCGCGCCGCACAGCTCGCTGCACTGACCGAAATAGACGCCCGGCTTGTCGACGGTGAAGCTGGTCTCGTTCAGGCGGCCTGGGACCGCGTCGATCTTGATCCAGAAAGCGGGAATCGCCCAGCTGTGGATCACATCATTCGCCGTGGCGATGATGCGGATCGGGGTGCCGACCGGCACGACGATGCGGTTGTCGACCGCGAGCAGGCGCGGGCCATCGGTATCGGTGCGGAACCGTGCGCCCGCCGCAACCTCATCCTTTTCCTTCAGCATGTTCGCGGTGATCGAAATGCCGCCATGGTCGGGATATTCGTAGGACCAATACCATTGGTTGCCGATCGCCTTGATCGTCACGGCGTTATCGGGCGCAGGCTTGAACTGCTTGGCGAGCAGGGAGATCGACGGCCAGGCGATGACCGCCAGGATCAGCACCGGCACCAGCGTCCACACGATTTCGATCATCGTGTTGTGCGTGGTCTTCGACGGCACCGGATTGCGCGCGCGGCGATAGCGCAGGATCGTCCAGCCGAGCAGCAGCAGGACGAAGATCGAGATCACCACGATGATCGGCAGCAGCAGATAATTGTGGAAGTTCGCGGCGCGCTGACCCAGCTGGGTCACCTGGGGCTGAATGCCCAGCTTGCCGTCGACCGGCTGACCAACCGCTTCGGTCGGGCCATTTTTGTGCGTGCCGTCGGCATTGAGCAACGGATCGGCGGGCGTCGTCGCAGCGGGCGCCGCTGCGGCCGCGGGCGATTCGACCGCAACCGGTGCGGGTGCCTCGGGCGCGCCGACAACCGGTGCCGCAGGTGCCTGCTGCGCCTGAGCCGTCATGCCCCCGGCCAGCGCCAGGCCCGCAGCCAGGACGATCGCCTTCAATCCATCCATGCGCATCGTGTCGTTGTACCCCATGTTTTCCGTCTTCCCCGATTATGGGGGCGCCGGCTCTCCGGTCGCGCGGGCGCATTCCGCCCGTTGAGGCTGGCCTATAGCACCACAATCGCGGGCCTCAAGCACAACGCTTGCTCTTTTTGACCCGCGGGCGCCGGGGGGCTTGCTCTTTTTGAACCTCCAGTTGCGGGGGAACCGGCACATGCCTAGATGCTCGGCAACCACAAGGGAGCAGGCGGCGGCGTGACCGAGGACGAGGTTCTGGACGAATTCCGGGCGGCGCAGGCGCTGCTTGAGGGGCATTTCATCCTGTCGTCGGGGCTTCGCAGCCCTCGCTACCTGCAATGCGCACGCGTGCTGATGCACCCGGCGCGCGCCGCGCGGCTGGCGCAAGCGGTGGCGGGACAGATTCCCGCCGATCTGCGCGCACGGATCAGCGCGGTCGTCTCCCCGGCGATGGGCGGCGTGATCGCCGGGCAGGAGGTCGCGCGCGCGCTGAACGTCGATGCGATGTTCGTCGAACGCCCCACCGGCACCTTCGAACTGCGGCGCGGATTTGCGCTGGAGCCGGGACAGCAGGTGCTGATGATGGAGGATGTCGTCACCACCGGGCTTTCGTCGCGCGAGGCGATCCGAGCGATCGCGCACGCCGGGGGCGAGGTGATCGCAGCGGCGAGCCTGGTCGACCGGTCGAACGGCACCGTCGATCTCGGCGTTCCCTTCTTCCCGCTGATCCGCCTGGACGTTCCGAGCTATGCGCCCGACGCGCTTCCGCCCGAGCTGGCGGCGATCCCGGCCGTCAAGCCGGGAAGCCGGGCGGCGGCGTGAAGATAGCGCTCGCCGCGCTGCTGCTGCAGGCAGCAACGGCGCAGACGGCGCCCCCGATCGACGCACAAGCAGTGGACGCGTTGGTCGAGGCGTCGGAATTCAGCGGTGATATCCGGATCGCCGATGCGCAGGGCGGCGGCTGGGGTTGGGTCGGGACGCTCCCGCAGCCCGCGCGCGGGGGCGAGGACGGCGCGACCTGGCGCTGGGCGTCGGTCACCAAACAGGTCGTCGCCGTACTGGTGATGCAGGAAGTCGTCGCTGGACGAGTCGAGCTCGACCGCCCGATCGCCGCCTATCTCCCCGGATTTCGCAGCGCCAATGCCGCGACGGTGACGGTCCGCCAGCTGCTCCAGCACCGCTCCGGCCTGCCCAATCCGGACGACAGCCCGGTAGGGACCGGCGGCTTTCCGTCCTATTATCAGCCCGGCTACGCCGGCAGCCGCGATCCGCTGGCCGGCTATTGCGCGGGACCGGTCAAGGGCGCGCCGGGCGGCGACTGGTCGTACAATAATTGCGACTATTCGGTGTTGGGCGCGCTGCTGGAGGCGGTGACCGGCACGCCCTGGGCCGCGCTGGTCGAGCAGCGCATCGCCAGGCCGCTGAAGATCGATTTCCTCGCCGCCTATCCCGGCGAGCGCTATACCCGCATCGGCATGATCGAGGGCAAGCCGGAACCCGCGATCGATCTGGCGAGCTACGGCGCGGCGGCCGGGCTGTATGGATCGGTCGACGCTCTCGCCAGATTCGATCTGGCGCTGATGGACGGGACGCTGCTCCCAAAGGACGCGCTGGCCGTGCTGTGGAAGGGCGATCCTGCCCTGGGCTATATGGCGCTGGGGCAATGGGCGTTCGAGGCCCCGCTCAAGGGTTGTGACAAGCCGGTCCGAATCATCGAGCGACGCGGCGGGGTCGGCGGGGTCGAGGTGCGCAACTTCATCCTGCCCGAGATCGGTCGCGCCGTGATCGCCTTTTCCGACCGCGCGCCGTTCGACTTTGGCGAGGTGTGGCAGGGCACCGGCTTTTCGCATGATCTGTTGAGTGCCGCAGCGTGCGGCAAGAGGATTCGGGAATGAGCGGCCATCTGCGCCTGGGCGTGAACATCGATCATGTCGCCACCGTGCGGAATGCGCGGGGCAGCGGCTATCCCGATCCGGTGCGTGCGGCTTTGCTGGCGGCGGAGGCGGGAGCAGACGGGATCACCGCGCATCTGCGCGAGGATCGACGGCACATCACCGATGACGATATCGCCCGGCTGGCGACCGAACTGACGATCCCGCTGAACCTCGAAATGGCGGCGACCGACGAGATGCTGGCAATCGCGCTGCGTCACCGCCCGCACGCCGCCTGCATCGTGCCCGAACGGCGCGAGGAGCGCACGACCGAGGGCGGGCTGGATGCGGCGGGGCAGCATAATGTGCTCGCACCGATGGTGTCCGAACTCAGGGGCGCGAATATCCGCGTGTCGCTGTTCATCGAACCCGATCCCGCACAGATCGAGGCGGCGATCCGGCTCGGCGCGCCGGTCGTGGAGCTTCATACCGGCCGTTATTGCGAGCTGGAGGGCGAGGCGCGCACCGCCGAGCTGCGCCGCATCGCCGACGCCGCCGCGCTGGCCGCTAAGAACGGGATCGAGGTTCATGCGGGGCACGGCCTGACCTTCGACAATGTCGTGCCAATCGCGGCGATCCCGCAGCTCGCCGAACTCAATATCGGCCATTTTCTGATCGGCGAGGCGATCTTCGACGGGCTGGCGCCGGTGGTAAAGCGGATGCGCGACCTGATGGACGAAGCGCGGTGAGGACTGGAAACTCCGTCATCCCGGCGAAAGCCGGGATCTCCCGTTTCAGAGCGAACGGCCTGACGCACCAGACCCCGGCTTTCGCCGGGGCAACGGCGGTGCCGTCATGATCATCGGCATCGGCTCCGACCTCTGCAACATCGAGCGCATCCAGTCATCGCTCGACCGGTTCGGAATGCGCTTCGAACAACGCGTCTTCACCGATGTCGAATTGCGCAAGGCGGCGCGGCGGCCGATGGGCTATGCCGCAACGCTCGCGAAGCGGTTCGCCGCCAAAGAGGCTTTTTCCAAGGCGGTGGGGACCGGATTCAAATCCGGCGTGTTCATGCGCGACATCGGCGTGGTCAATGCGCCGTCGGGCGCGCCGACCCTGGCGCTGACCGGCGGGGCAAAGGCGCGGCTTGACGCGATGACCCCGCCCGGTCACGTCGTGAAGGTGCATCTGACGCTCACCGATGACCATCCCTGGGCACAGGCGCTAGTGGTGATCGAGGCGTTGCCCCGGGCGGCGGAATGAGGAACGGGACGGGCATGGCCGAGGAGCTGGCGTTGAAGGGCGAGGACGAACACCGCCGGACCGGGACCGACTGGTGGGCCGAGGCGCGCGGCATTTTCTGGCTCGTCCTTGCGGTGCTCGGATTCCACAGCCTGGTCGCCAAGCCCTTCTACATCCCGTCGGAATCGATGATGCCCGCGCTGCTCGTCGGCGATCGGCTGGTGGTGACCAAATATCCCTATGGCTATAGCTACGTCACCCCGACCTTCCATATCCTCCCCTTTATCGACGGACGGCTGTTCGGCAGCCTGCCCAAGCGCGGCGACATCGTCATCGTCACGCCGACCGATGCGCGCACCGATTATATCAAGCGCGTGATCGGCCTGCCGGGCGATCTTGTCGAGATGCATGGCGGGATTCTCTATATCAACGGCAAGGCGGTGGAGCGCGAGCGGCTGGGAATGCGTGCGCTCAAGGTCGACGACAATCTGAAGTGCGATCCGGACCATTATCCCGGCGCGCTGGGCCGCGACGCAACCGGAGCGCTGGTGTGCAATGTCCAGATCGTGCGGGAGACGTTGCCGGATGGCGCCAGCTACGACACGATCGACATCGGTCCGACCACGGCGGACAATTTCGCGCCGTTGCGCGTTCCGGCGGGCCATGTCTGGCTGATGGGCGACAATCGCGACAACAGCGCCGACAGCCGCATGACGATTGCGCAGAGCGGGCTGGGCGGCGCGGTGCCGATCGAAAATATCGGCGGCCGCGCCGAATTCATCACCTTCAGCCTGGACGGCAGCGCAAGCTGGAACCCGCTCAGCTGGGCCGGATCCTTCCGATCGGGCCGGGCGGGCAATTCGCTCCATCCTGATCGCCCGGAGGAATAAGGCGGTGAGCGACGCGCGGGACGATGTGAATGTCACCCGGTCCCCCGGCCCCAACGAAATGCGCGATCCGGTGATGCGCGCGGAGATGCGGCGCGCATCGGTATGGTTCGGCCTCGCCATCGCCGTCGCGCTGGTTGTTCTGCTGATCCAGCCGCTGCTGTTGATCTTTGCGGGACTCGTCGTCGCATCGATGCTGGACGGCGGGGCAAGGCTGATCCGTCGCTATATCCCGATCCCGCGCGGGCTGGCGCTCAGCATCGTCGTGATCGCGGTGGTCGCCTTTATCGGCGGCGTTTTCTACCTTACCGGGGTCGAGATCGCGACCCAGGCCGAACAGTTGCGCGCGACGCTGGAGGCGCAGGCGCTGCGCATCGGCGCATGGCTGACCGAACTCGGCATCGTTCCGGGCGCGCAGGATCTTGCCGGGCTGGCGCAGCAGGCGCTGGGGTCGGTGGGTCGGGTCACGTCGCTGATCGGCGGCGCACTGGGCGCGATCGCCAGCTTTTTCCTCGTCCTCGTCATCGGCCTGTTCGTCGCGATGGAGCCGCGTCTGTACGAGCGCGGCCTGCAATGGATGGTGCCCATGGGATCGCGCGACCAGTTTGCGATCACCGTCGCCCGGATGGCGCGCACCATGCGGATTCTGCTCGCCGGGCGCCTGCTCGGCATGGTGTTTGAAGGGATCGTTACCTGGATTCTTCTGTCGATTGCCGGGGTGCCGATGGCGCTGCTGCTGGGCATCCTCACCGGTATGCTCGCCTTCATCCCCAATATCGGCGCGTTCATCTCAGGCGTGCTGATGGTCGCGGTGGGCTTCAGCGCGGGACCGACCGAGGGTCTGTGGGCGATCGCCATCTATTTCGGGGTGCAGACATTCGACGGCTATGTGCTGCTTCCGCTCGTCGCCAAACGCACCGTCGATATGCCCCCGGCGCTCACCGTCTCGTCGCAGATCTTGATGAGCACATTGTTCGGCTTTCTCGGCCTTGCACTGGCCGACCCGATCGTGGCGATGATCAAGGTCGCGCTGGAGCGCCGTTCGGAACAAGCGATCGCGGCGGGCTTTGGACGCGATGGGGATGACGGCCCCGCCCCCGACCCCCTCGCCTCCGAACCGGAGTCCGCCAACGCATGATACTCTACGATTATTTCCGATCGAGCGCCGCCTATCGCGTTCGCATTGCGCTAAACCTCAAGGACGTGCCGCATGAGCGGCGCGAAGTGCATCTGGTAAAGGGTGACCAGCGCAGCGACGCGCATCTCGCGCGCAATCCCCAGGGCTTCGTCCCCGCGCTCGATATCGGCGGCGGACGGGTGCTGAGCCAGAGCCTGGCGATCATCGAATGGCTCGATGCGACCTATCCCGAGCCGCGTCTGATCCCGCTCGACCCGCTGGCGCGCGCCGCGACCATGGCGATGGCACTGAGCATCGCCGCCGACATCCACCCGCTCAACAATCTGCGCGTGCTCAAGCGGCTCGAGTCGCAGTTCGGCGCGGACGAGGCGGCAAAGGCCGACTGGTATCGTCACTGGATCGGCGAGGGCTTCACCGCGCTTGAGGCGATGGCCGCGGCCAATGCCGCGCCCGGCCCGTTCCTGGGCGGCACCGCACCGAATATCGCAGACGTCTTTCTGGTTCCCCAGATGTACAATGCGCGCCGGTTCGACACGCCGCTCGACGCCTTCCCGACGCTGGTCGCAGCCGATGCGGCGGCGGGCACACTGGACGCCTTCGTCGCTGCCAGCCCGGACTGGGCCAAACCGCAATGAGGGGCGCGCCCCTCCTGCTCCTCCTCGCCTTGCCCCTTCCCACCGCCGCGCAGGAGATCATCGTCACCGGGCGCGGGCTCGACGCCCCGCCGGGCGACGCCGCCTATGCCGTGGCCGAAATCGATCGGGAGCGGATCGAGGAGAGCGCGAGCGGCCGGATCGAGGACGTGCTGCGCGATGTCGCGGGCATCGCGCAGTTCCGGCGCGCCGATTCGCGGTCTTCGCATCCGACCGCGCAGGGAATCAGCCTGCGCGGGATCGGCGGCAATGCCTCGAGCCGCGCACTGCTCGTGCTCGATGGGGTGCCCCAGGCCGATCCGTTCGGCGGCTGGGTCCCCTTTCCCGCCTATCTGCCCCAGCGGCTGGCCGGGATCCGCGTCACCCGGGGCGGGGGAAGCGGCTATCATGGCGCAGGTGCGCTCGTCGGCACGGTCGAACTGACCAGCGCGAGCGCAGACGAACTGGGACCGCTGGCGCTGACCGGCTGGTATGGGAGCCGAGAGTCGATCGATCTGGTCGCGACGGGCGGCACCCGGCTCGGCGCAGGCGAGGTGACGGTTGCGGCCCAGTTCGCGCGCGGCGACGGCTTCACCCCGACCGTGGCGGAGGATCGCGGCGCTGCCGACCGTGCGGCACCCTATCGCCAGGCCAGCCTGGCGCTACGTGGCGTCGCTTCTGTCGCATCGGGGGTGGAACTTCAGACCAATCTCTCCGCCTTCGCCGATTCGCGCGAACGCGGCACCGCCTTCACGCCCGTCGACAGCAAGGGGACGGATGCCAGCCTTCGCCTCGTCGGACGCGGCACGTGGCGCTGGTCGGCGCTCGCCTTTCTCCAGCATCGCGACTTTTCGAGCGGCTTCGCCAGCGTCGATGCAACCCGCGACACGGCGAGCGCGGTGCTCGACCAGCATGTCCCGGCAAGCGGCCATGGCGCGCGGATCGAGATCGAACCGCCGCTGGGATCGGGCGTGACGCTGCGTATCGGCGCGGATCTGCGCAGCGTGCGCGGGCGGACCCAGGAGCTGTACAGCTTCGTGGCGGGCAGCCCGACCCGGCGGCGCAGCGCGGGCGGCGCGAGCGACACTACCGGCGCCTTCGCCGATCTGAGCGTCGAGCGTGGCGACTGGACGCTGAGCGGAGGCGGGCGGATCGATCGCTGGGCGATCCGCGACGGCAGCCTGTTCGAGGCGCCGCTGGCGGGCGGCCTTCCGCTTACCGATACGCAGTTTTCCGATCGCAGCGGGTGGGAAGCGAGCGGGCGGGCGGGCGTCGCCTGGCGCGCGGATGACGCCGTCACGCTGCGCGCAGCGGGATATACAGGCTGGCGGCTGCCCACCCTCAATGAACTCTACCGCCCGTTCCGCGCCGGGACCGATGCCACCGCCGCCAATGCCCTGCTCGATCCCGAGCGACTGCGCGGAGTCGAGATCGGGGTCGATCTGACCCCGGCTACCGGGCTCAGTCTGCGCGCGACCGGGTTTCTCAACCGGCTGGACAATGCGATCGGCAATGTGACGCTGGCGACCGGCCCGGGCAGTTTTCCCGGGGTCGGCTTCGTTCCGGCCGGCGGCGCCTATCGCCAGCGGCTGAATCTCGATGCGATCGACGCGCGCGGGGTGGAGATCGATCTGCGCTGGCAGGCGGGACCGTGGCGGGCGCGCGCGTCCTGGGCCTATACCGATGCGCGGGTGAAGGCGTCGGGCGCGGCGGCAGCGCTGGACGGGATGCGTCCCGCCCAGACCGCGCCGCATCAGCTTTCGGCCAGCCTCGGCTATCGCGGCGAACGCGCGGGCGGGTCGGT
Source organism: Sphingomonas suaedae (assembly GCF_007833215.1). NCBI lineage: Bacteria > Pseudomonadati > Pseudomonadota > Alphaproteobacteria > Sphingomonadales > Sphingomonadaceae > Sphingomonas > Sphingomonas suaedae. Next base: position 3,196,285 of record NZ_CP042239.1, on the reverse strand, counting down.
TACCGCGCGCTACGCTGCGGCACAGTTCGAGGACGATCTCAACGGTCGCGCGCTCGCCGACGCGCTGACCTTCGACGCACGGCTGAGCCTGCCGCTCACCGAGCGCTTCGGACTGGAGTTGCGCGGCGAGAATCTCACGGACACGCAGGTCGAAACCGGAGTGAGCGGCACCGGCGTGGTCGAACGCGCTACCCCGCGCACGCTGTGGATCGGCCTTAGTCTCGTTTTTGGTTAGGCGGCACCGTCCCGCTCCCCCACCCGGTCACCCAACGGCAGTGTATTCTATGGGTGGCCGGGTGGGGGAGAGGGCCGGTGCCGCTTCAGCGAAGCTGAAACGGGTCTCGCTACCGGATGCGATAAACCTACGCCGCCCGCGCCTGGCTCCATGCCCCGGCGATTTCCTCAAGATCGTCGGCGACCGCGCGGAACGGCGTCGGGTCACGGCCAAGGCTCGCCTGAACGATCTGGGCGCGCAGCCCGTGATAGAGCGTCGCCAGCGTGCGGGACACATCGCCACCACGCTCGAAATCAAGCCCGCCTTCGAGCGCGAACAGGATCGCGGTGGCACGCGCGATCCGCTCGCTCTTGACCGACAGCTGGCGCTTTTCGGTGGCGAATGCGGCGGAGCGGAGTGCCGCGACACATTCCTTGTACATCAGTTCGACCAGCTGGTGCGGATCGGCGGTCGCCGTCCGCCCCACCGCATCGATCGAGCGATAGGTGGCGGCCGCATCGGTGCTGAGGTGCATGGGAAAGCGCATCGCATCAATCCTGCTTGTTCCATGCATCGACCTGATTCTCGAGGAAGGTCATGGTCGATTTGTACGCCGCGACCTTGGCATCCATCGTCGCGAACTGGCGGGTCATCCGGGTACGCAGCGACTCCGCCGCCTCCAGCGCGTCGGCCTTGGCGTCGGCGAGATCGGTCTTGCTGCGCGAATAGCTGAGCTCGCTGGCACCAAGCCCGCGGACGGTGCTCGCCGCTTCGGTCGCGATGGCGTTGAGCGCGCCCGCGACGCCATTTGCGGTTGCGGACGAACCCACCGGTTCGGCGAACATCTTTTCGACTGCATCGGGATAATCGACCAGCGCGCGGGTGAGCGCAGTGGTATCGACGGTCAGTGATCCGTCACGTTCGGTGCGGATGCCGATCTGCGCGAGCGTCGTCGGGGTGCCGTTCGCGCCGCTGGTGATCTGCGCGACGGTGAGCTGTTGCAGCTGGCGCTTGAGCGTCTTCGCTGCGCTGTCGGCGCGCAGCGCGCCGCCCATCGGATCGAGATCGACGTTCAGCCCCGACAGCATCTCGTTATAGGTCGCGACGAAATCCTGCGCGGCCTGGATCAGCGCGGAGGTCGGCAACGACTTGCCGATCGATATGATCGTTCCCGGCTGGGCCGCGGCGAGGTCGAGCCGCACGCCGGGCACCAGATCGGAAATACTGTTCGAATCACGCCGCAGCGCGACCCCGTCGATCGCGACGATCGCATCGGAAGCGGCGCTGCCGATCGTCGTGCCGGTCGCGCCCACGCCAACCGCGAGCGCGGCCAGCCCTTCCTGTCCCACCGTCTCGGTCGCGGCGAGCGTGAAGGCGCGTTCCTCGCCGCTTGCGCCCTTGATGACCAGCCGTGCGCCGTCCGCATCGGTCAGGATGCTGGCGGTGACCCCGGCATTGGCGGCGTTGATCTTTGCGGCGATGCCGTCGAGGCTCGCATCCTCAGGACCGATGGCGATGGCGACCGGATCGCCTTCGCCGGGTACGAAGCCGGTCATCGTTCCATCGACGACCGTCGCGGTGCCGAGAGTAAGCGTGAGCACGCCCTGTCCTACCGCCGCCGTGCGATCGGCGACCGGCGCCGATGCGGCGCTTTGCGCGGCGGCAAGCTGGCGCACCTCGACCTTGGCGTTGAGATTGGCGAGATCGGCACCGGCAAGGCGCGAGACGCCCAGGATCGCACTGTTCGAACTGGTCGGCTGGGTGGACAGCGTGCCGCCGCGCGTCAGCGTGGTGAGCGCGCTGGCAAAGCCGGTGATATTCGCCTTGTGCGTCGAGGCGGCGGTAATCTGGGCGGTGAGCTTTTCTTCGCGCGCGGTGATCTGCGCATTCTTCGGCTCGAACTGCGCATCGACCAGGCTCTGGACGAGCGCGGTCGTGTCGATGCCCGACCCGGTACCAATCGTCTTGGCGATCGATTCAATGGCCATGTCGCCCCCCTCTGATCGGGTTAACGGCCATCACGCCCTACCCTTAAGGTCAATCTGGCGGCCTTCCTCGTCGAATTGTGCGGTCGGCGGAACGGTGACCTGCGGCAGCTGCGACCCGGCGCGCTTGTCGAGGCCGAAGACGAAGGCGAGCACCGTCGCGACGGCCATATAGAGGTCGTCGCGAATCTCCTGTCCCTCGCGGCTGGTGAAATAGATGGCGCGGGCGAGCGGGGGCAGTTCGATGCGCGGCACCGCCAGCTCGTCGGCCAGTTCGCGGATCGCCAGCGCGATCTCGCCGCGCCCCTTGGCGACCACCACCGGCACCTGATCCTTGCCCGCGTCATAGCGCAGCGCGACCGAGAAATGGGTCGGATTGGTGAGCACGACATGCGCGGTTGCCATCGCCTTGCGCATCCCGCCCTTGGCCAGCTCGCGCTGCCGCTGGCGGCGGGCCGCCTTAGCCTCGGGCGAGCCCTCGGTCTGTTTGTGCTCGTCCTTTACCTCCTGAAAACTCATCTTGAGCCGTTGCATATGGCGGAAGATCTGGATCGGCAGATCGACGCCCGCGATCAGCAGCAATCCGCCCGCCATCACGAAGATCAGCGTCGCGAAGGTATCGCCCAGCGACTTCACCGCCGTGCCGAGATCGGACGAGACCAGCCCCATGGTCGGCCCCGCCGCGCTCCACAGCATCCAGGCACCCATGCCGCCGAGCAGGATGACCTTGAGCAGCGACTTGCCGAGCTCGATCCAGCCGTTCGGACCGAAGATGCGTTTCAGGCCCGATCCGGGATTGATGCGATTGCCCTTGGGCGCCAGCAGCTTGCCGTTGAAGCGCAGCGCGCCGAGCGCCGCCTGGCTGAACACCGCGCCGACCAACGTCACCGCAAGCAGCGCGCCAAGCGAGGGCGCGAGCTTCCATCCGGCAATGGCCAGCGGCTTCCAGGGCTGGAAATTCTCGATATCGTCGCGCCCGAAACTGAAGCTGGCGGACATGACCTCGCGGATCGCGGCGAGCAGCTGCGGCCCCATCAGCACCATCCACCCGCACCCGAGCAGCACGATCAGCGCCGCACCGAAATCCCGCGATTTGATGAGGTCGCCATCGTCCAGCGCCTTTTGCTTGCGCTTGGGTGTTGGGGCTTGTGTCTTTTCGCCTGCGCTTTCCGACATCAGCCGAGCACCAGCATCTGTGCCGCGTCGAGCGCCTCGCGGACGATCACCAGCATATAGTCACCCATTGCGGGCATACCCACGAGCAATGCCAGCACGCCCATCGCCAGGCTGGCGGGAATACCGATCGCGAACAGGTTGAGCGCCGGCGCCGAGCGCGACAGCATCCCGACGACGATGTTGAGACACAGCAACAGGAAGCCGACCGGGAGCGCGAGCAGCAGCCCGGCAAGAAAGGCATAGCCGCCGAACAGCGCGATGTTCATGAGCTTGCCCGGCGCCAGCCACGCGCCGCCCGGCGGCAGCAGCGTATAGGAGCGCACGACCAGATCGACGAGCACGAGGTGGCCGTCGACGGCGAGGAAGAGCAACGTCAGCAGGATCGTCAGGAACTGGCCGAGCGCCGGGGTCGACTGGCCGGTCTGCGGGTTGATCGCGGTCGCAAAGCTCAGCCCCATCGACACGCCGATCATCTCGCTTGCGACCAAGGGCGCGGCGAAGGCGATCTGGAGGATGAAGCCGAGCGCGAGTCCGACCAGCGCCTCGGCCGCGACCGACAGGATCGTGGTGAGACCGAAGATCTCTGCGGGCGGCTCGATCGGCGCGGCGTTCATCGACAGGATCGCGACCGCACCGGTCAGAAGGACGCGCACGTTGAGCGGCACCGACACCGCGCTGAACACCGGCGCGGCGAGGAACGCAGCGCCAACGCGCACCATCGTGAACAGCAGCGTCCACAACTGTGGCTCAATCGAAAGGCCGAGGCCGAGCATCAGCGTTGAGGGCCCTTCGGCTGCGCCGAAGTACGTGCGGCACCGCCATCGAGCGAAGCTGGATCCGTCACTAGCGCACCAAATCCGGAATACGCTCGAAGATGCCGGTGGTGAAATCGCCCAGCAGCGTCATGATCATGCCGCCGAAGATCACCAGGCTGAGCCCGACGATCGCCAGTTTCGGCACGAAGGTCAGCGTCTGTTCCTGGATCGAGGTCGCGGCCTGAATCATGCCGAGGATCAGACCCGACAGCAACGCCGGGATCAGGATCGGTGCCGAGGCAAGCGCAAGGATCCACATCGCCTCGCGCGCGACCGACAGGAAATAATCGGCGTCCATTTCATTGGTCCTTCGCGGTGCCGGCCCGCTCCCCCATCCAGCCACCCATAGGGTAGCCTGGCTGGGTGGCCGGGTGGGGGAGCGGGCAGGCGCCGTTCATTGGTCGCTATCCCGAGAAACTTGAGGCGAGGCTGCCCATCGTCAGCGCCCAGCCGTCCACCAGGACGAAGAGCAGCAGCTTGAACGGCATCGAGATGATCGTCGGCGACATCATCATCATGCCAAGGCTCATCAGCACGGTGGCGACGATCAGGTCGATGACGATGAAGGGCAGAAAGATCAGGAAACCGATCTGGAACGCGGTCTTGAGCTCGCTGGTGACGAATGCCGGGAGCAGGATCGAAAAGGGTGTATCCTTGGGTTCTGCGATCGGCCCCATTTTGGCGATGCCGGCGAACATGGTGATGTCCTTCACCCGGGTCTGCGCGAGCATGAAGGCGTGGAGCGGGGCGCCGGCCTTTTCGATCATCTCGGTCGCGCCGATGCGTCCTTCCGCATAGGGCTGGATCGCGACGCTGTTGATCTGGTTCAGCGTGGGCGCCATGATGAAGAAGGACAGGAACAGCGACAGGCCGACCAGCACCTGATTGGGCGGCGTCTGTTGCAGCCCCAGCGCCTGGCGCAGGATCGCCAGCACGATGATGATCCGGGTGAAGCTGGTCATCATCAGCAGGATGCCCGGCAGGATCGTGAGCAGGCCCATGATGATGAGGACCTGAAGCGACAGCGACAGCGGCGCATCGCCGCCGCCAAGCTCGCCCAGCGCGCGATCGATCGCGTCCCCCGCTCCGGGCGTCGGCACCGCGACGGGCGCCGCCGGCGCCGCTGCCTGGGCGAAAGCGGGCGAAACCACGAACAGCGCCAGCGCCAGCGCGCCGAGCAGCAGCAGCAGATGGCGCAGCATCGGGCTCATGCGTCGATCCGGTCGATCAGCGAGACGCCGTTGCGGCTGACCGAGACGAGGATACGTTTGCCCTCGACCTCGAGCACCGCGATGCGGGTGCCGGTCGAGACCATCATCGTCTCACGCACCTTCAGCATCCGGTCGCCCTGGTTGCCGGGCAGCCGCGCCTCGAGCTTGCGCCAGAGATAGAGGCAGCCGATCAGCAGCCCGCAGACCAGCGGCAGCAGCACGACCAGCTTGAGGATGTAGGACCACATCATGGGTCGATCAGCCCCGCTTTTCGGGCGCGACCAGCTCGGTCATGCGCACCCCGAACTTGTCGCCGACGGTCACCACCTCGCCCCGGCCGATCAACGTGCCGTTGACGAACACGTCGAGCAGTTCGTCCGCCTCGCGGTCCAGCTCGATCACGCTCGCCTCGGTCAGCGCGAGCAGTTCGCGCAGCGTCAGCGTGGTCGATCCGATTTCGACGGTCAGCTTGACCCCGACATCCTGGATCAGGTGGAAATTGGCCGCAGCCGCGGTCTCGGCGGCGAAGCTGGCGCTCATGTCGTTCATCGTGCGTCCTCGAGTTCAAGCGGGTCGAAACGGGTCATGCGGATCGCGGCGCGTCCGTTGGCGGTGCCGACCGTCCCGGCGCCGATCGCGCGGCGCGCGACCATCACCGGTACGTCGGGACCGAAGCTGATCGGGATGACGTCGCCGGGCTTCAGCGCCATCAGCATCTGCACCGGCACCACCGGCTCGGCGAGCACCGAGCGGACGGGCAGGCGAACCCCCAAAGCTGCGCGGGTCAGCGCGTTGCGCCATTCGGGCTCCGCCTCAGGCTCGCCGCCGATCACCCGCGCGGTCAGCGAGGGGGTGTAGGGCTTGAGCGCGGACACGGGGTAGAGGATGTCGATCCAGTGCGGCTTGGCATTGCCCTGCGCGACGCCGATCCGGGTGACGACCATCGCGTCCCCCCCCTCGATCTCCGGCGCGACCGACAGCGGCGCGTGAACCGGGACCGGCGCGAAATCGATCTGCGCCAGCACGTCCCAGGCAGGCCGAAGCTGTTCGGCGATACGGTTTGCGAGCCGGGTCAGCAGCATCTCCGCCGATCCGGTGAAGTCGCTGGGAAGCGGCTGCGGCGCCTCGCCATCGCCACCGAAGAAGCGGTCGAGCATCTCATAGGTCAGCTTGCCCTCGATCGCGATCAGCGCACGGCCCCGCCCCGGCGCCATCGCCAGCGGCAGCCAGGCGGTAAGGCCGTCGGGCCGCTCGGCGCGATAATCGGCGAACCGCTGCACCGCCAGCGGCTCGGCCCAGATGCGCAGTCCTTCGCCGACCAGCGGCTCGAACACGGGCTTCAACGTCTTGGCGAGCCGCGCGGTCAGATGCTGCACCCCGTGCAGATCGCCGAACGGATTGAGGTTCGCGGTCCCGAGCGCCGGTGCGTGCTCCGCACCGGATCGGGTCCGCTCGCGCCGTTCGGGCGTCACCAAATCTGAAGGGCCGTTAACCATGCCCGTTCACTGAACAATGAAATTGGTAAAGTAGACGTTACCAATCCCGCCAAATCCCTCTTTTTCCTTCAGGACTCCGTTAATTGCAGCCACAAGGCGCTTCTGGAGCTTCTTCTTGCCGTCGGCGGTGAAGACATCGTCCTCACCCGTCTCGCCCAGCGCCATCAGGATCGCCGAGCGCACCGCGAGCTCATGCGTTTTGATGTTCTCGATCACGCGACTGTCATAAGGCGTCGAGATCGCGACCCCGACCTGCACGAAATGGACGCTCTCGCGCAGGTTGGAGGTGAATTCCTTTTCGAGCTGGTAATAGGTCGAGGCATATTTGTCCCCGCCCTGCCCCTTGGGGGTCGGCATACCGGCACCGGCGTCGCCCTCCTCACCGCCCTCCCCCTTCGCCACGGCGCGGACTTCGTCGCTCTTCGGGACGAGTTGGGGGATATCGGCGGCGGCGGCGGCACCCTGTGCGCCGGTGCCGCCGATCAGGCCCGAATTCGCCGCATACAGCCCGCCACCGACGCCGCCGCCGATCAGCACGATCAGCCCGGTGCCGATCAGGAGCCATTTCATCGCGCCGCCCTTTTTCTTGGGCGTCGCAGCCGTCGCTTCAGTCTCGCTCATTTCTCATTCCCCCTGGGGCTGTTCATGCGATCCGCTCGCTCGGAGCGGGGGTGGCCGTGGCGGGAGCGGCGGATGCCGGGCGCGCGGGCCGGTTGCTGTGCGACGGCGGCGAGTCCTGGCGGCCATCCTGACCGCCAGTGCCGCCGCCGACGCTGGTCTGGCCGAGCTTCACCCCGCGCGACTCCGCCAGTTCGGCAAGCCGGGGCGCGGCCTCGGCAAGCAGGTGACGGGTCGCCGGAGTTTCGGCGTTGAAATGGACGTGCAGGCGATCGCCATCGCGGCGGATCGAGACCTCGACCGAGCCGAGATGTTCGGGCGCGAGGCGAATTCGGGTATCCGCCGCCTCGGCCGCGTCGCGCAGGGTGGCGATGCGATCGATCATCTTGCCGGTCCACTCCTCGCGGCTGAGGTCGAGCGGCGCCTGATCGGCCTGGGTCATCGCCTGCACGCTGGTGCGCTGCGTCTCGGCAGCACGCGTGGCCTGGGCTTCGATCACGACGGGATCGACCGTGCGCGCTGTGCTTTCGACGGGGTCGGCCAGCGGCGCGGCGAGCGCGGCGGCGAAGACCTGTGCGGCCGGCGCCGCAGCCTGGGTCGCGTTCGGTAGAGGCGCTGGCTGGTGTTCAGGTGCCGCAACGCCGATGGCGCGCGCGATGCGCGTCTCCGGCGTTGCGGCATCCCCGCCCCCGATGCGCGGCTCGGCCTGGGCCGGAACCGTCGCGGATCGGGTGGGAAGCGCGGTAAGGGAATCGCATGTGTCGGCGGCGAAGTCGGCAACTTCAGCGACCGAACTTTCGCCCGGCAGCGCGGTTTGCTCGGCGATCGGGGCCTCGAAAGCGGCCGAATCCGGCGGCGTGAGCGCCTCGGCCTCAGCACCGTCCGGCACGACGGTGAACGTGATGCCCGGCAGGGGCGACGGATCGGGAAGCGGTACCGGCTGGCCCGGAAGCCAGGTGAGCAGCGCATCATCATCCTCGGTGTCGGTCCCGGCATCCGCCACCGGCAAATCCTTGCCGCCAGCGGCAACTGCCTTGCCATTGCCCTTGCCGGGCAGCGCGATCCCCGGCGGGACGAGCGCATCCAGCGCCAGCGCGAACGCCTCACCCGGCGAACCCGTGTCGGGCAGCGCGACAGGGGCGGTGCGCGACAGGATGGCCGGAGCGAATGCGGGCAAGGCGGTGGTGGCGAGCAGGGGTGGCACGGCGGGCGAATCTCCTTCGCCCGTGGATCAGCAAGGATCGTGCCGTTTTCGCGGGATCGCGGGCATGTCCTCCAGCGCGCGCATCGCGCGGCGCGCGGCGCTGGCCTCGGCGCGTTCGAGCAGCTTTTCGATCGCGCTCTGGTCGCGCTTCGCTTCCTGCGTGGCGGCGCGCGCGGTTCGCAGACCGCGTTCGGCATCGATCACGCGGCGTTCGGCGGCAGCAGCCGATTGGTGGAGCCGATCGCGATAATGGGCGGCGGCGATCAGGCTCGTCGCGCTGCCCGGAACAGGAGCTGGAGCCGGAGCGACACCCTGGGCAAGCTGTTCGATCCGCGCGCGCAGCGCCTGTTCGGCCGCGACCTTGTCGCGCGCCGCCGCCTCGCTCGCGCGGACCATGTCGAGTTGCAACGTGCGGACGCGCAACAGCCGCCCGAGCTTCTCGGCGTGTTTATCGGCCATAAAGGGCGCCCAAATCTTCCTCAAGCATTCCCGAACACGCCCACCAGCTCGGTCACCGCTTCATCCAGCCCGACGGTTTCGTCATAGGGCTGGCGAATATAGTCGAGCACCGTGTCGTGGCAGGCGATCGCCGCGTCGATCTGTGCATCGGCGCCGGGGCGATAGGCGCCCATCAGCACCAGATCGCGATTCTCCTCATAGGTGGCGAGGTGGCGGCGCAGCACGCGCGCGGCGGCGATATGCTCTTTGCTCGCGATATCGGTCATCACCCGGCTCACCGACGGCCCCAGGTCGATCGCGGGATAGACGCCGCGTTCGGCGAGCGCCCGGCTCAGCACGATATGCCCGTCCAGGATCGATCGCGCGCTGTCGACCACCGGGTCGTTGCCGTCGTCGCCATCGGCGAGCACGGTGTAGATCGCGGTGATCGATCCGCCGCTATGGACGTCGGTTCCGGCCCGTTCGATCAGACTGGGCAGCATCGCGATCGCGCTGGGCGGATAGCCGCGCGCGCTCGCGGGTTCGCCCAATGCCAGTCCGATCTCGCGTCCGGCATGGGCGACGCGGGTCAGCGAATCCATGATGAGCAGCACCTTCTTGCCCTCGGCGCGAAAGGATTCGGCGATGGCGGTGGCGCGCAGCGCGCCGCGAATGCGCAGCACCGGCGAATGATTGGCCGGGACCGCGACGACGACCGAGCGCGCCCGCGCCGCGCCCGCCACCTTGGTCTCCAGAAAATCCGAAACCTCGCGCGAGCGCTCGCCGATCAGGCCGATGACGATCACATCCGCCTTGGCCGCGCGGACCATCATGCCGAGCAGGACCGACTTGCCAACGCCCGACCCAGCCATGATCCCGACACGCTGGCCCTGGCCGATGGTAAGCAACCCGTTGATCGCACGCACGCCGACATCCATCGGTTGCAGCACGCGCCCGCGATCGAGCGGCGACTGGATCTTGCCCGCGAGCGGCCACTTACCGGCGCCCCTTATCGGGCCGAGGCCATCGATCGGCTTGCCCGCGCCATCGACCACCCTGCCGAGCAGCGCGTCACCCACCTCCGCCTCGCCCGGCGGGCCGATCGGGCGCACCGGAGCATTGGGCAGGAGCGCGGCGGGGCCACCCAGGTTCATCAGCAACGTCTTGCCGCCGCGAAAGCCGATCACTTCGGCTTCAATCCGGCTGGTGCCGGTGCCGATCGCACAGACCGTGCCGACCGGAAGCGAGAGGCCGACCGCCTCCATCAACAATCCGTCATAGGAGGAAAGCCGACCGGAGATCTTGGGCCGCGGGCGGAAATCGCCGCAGACAAGGCCGTCGAGATAATCGGCGGTGAAGCGGTTCAGCATTGGGGAACCCTAGATGGCGGGGGGAATGGGAACGCGATCGATGGCGTCGGCCAGTTGTTCGAGCCACAATTCCGGCCCGTCCTCGACGATGGTGGACGCGCTTTCGATGACGAATCCGCCGCGCGCGACATGCGGATCGCCGGCCGGGAAGACATTCTTGGGCAGATGCCCCTCGATCAGCGCGACATCGTCGGGATGCAGGCGCAGGATCGCCGATTCGGCGCTGTCGGCCAGCATGTCAGTGGCTGCCTCGATCCGCGCGGCGAGTATGTCGGGCGCGATCCCCGCCTCACCGATCATCCGGGTGACGAGGTGCAGCACCGTCTGGCGCAGATGCCCGGCCATGCGTTCGCGGTCGAAATGGGCCCCCTTGGTCAACGCGTCGCTGACCTGTTCGAGCAACGCCGCCTGTTGCGCGGCGGCGGCATCGGCTTCGGCCCGACCTGCGGCATAGCCCTCGGCATAGCCCGCCGCGCGCGCGGCGGCGACCGGATCGACAAAGCTCTTCGATGCGGGTTCGGGCGCTGGATCGACCAGCGCGTCGGCGTCGAACATGTCCCAGCCCTCGGTCGGCTTGTGACCCGGGGCTTCGGGCGCGAAGTGGCGCGGCTTCACCGCGTCTCGCGCCGCCGGGACCGCGCGCGGGGCAAAGCCCTGCGTTGGTGCAAAGGCGCGCTTGAGCGCTTCGGCAATCCCCTCGCCGCGTGCCGCAAGCCCGGGCGTGAAGTCAGACATAATCGTCGTCTCCGCCGCCGCCCGGCATGGTGATCGTGCCGTCCTTCACCAGCTGGCGGGCGATCGCGATCATGGTCTTCTGCGCTTCGAGCACCTCGGCCATCTTCATCGGCCCGCGCGCTTCCATCTCGTCGCGGATCGTGTCGGCGGCGCGGCTCGACATGCACGACAGGAAGCGGGTGCGGGCCGCCTCGTCCACGCCCTTCAGGCTGCGGACCAGTATGTCGCTGTCGATGTTGCGCAGCAGCGTGCCCATATTCTTGTCGTCCAGCTCGAGCAGATTGTCGAACACGAACATCTGCTCCTCGATCGCGCGGGCGATCTCGCGGTCGAGCTTGGCGAGCTTGGGCATCACCTTCTGCTCGGTGATCTTGCGCGCCGACGACATGATCTTCGCCGCCTCGCGCGTGCCGCCCATCTGGACGCCCGCCGCGCGGCGCGGCTGGCGCGCATGACGCTCGAGCACCTCGGTGAGCGCGGCGATCGCCTCCGAGGTCACCGGACCCAGCCGCGCGACGCGACGCAGCACCTGGGGCTGCATCGCCTCGGGCAGCATTTCCAGCACCTGCGCGGCGATAGCGGACTCAAGATGCGCCATCAGCACCGCAGCGATCTGGGGATGTTCCTCCTCCAGCATCGCCGCAATTTCGGTCGGCTCCATCCAGGCGAGCGCGGCGATCGATTCATTTGGCTGGGGTGGCAGGATGCGCGCAAGCACGGCGCCTGCCCGCTCCGGCCCCAGCGCCTTGGTGACCACCGATTCGAGCTTGGGGCGGGGGTCGAACTGAATCGCGCTGCGCTCCTGCGCGCGGCCGGTGAAATCGTCGAGAACCTGCGCCATTTCCCATTCGCTGACATCGGCAACGCTCATCATCGCCGAGCCGAGCTGGCGCACCTCGTCGGGATCGAGCTTTTGGAGGATGGCTGCTGCTTCCTCGTCGCCGACGACCATCATCAGCACGGCGGCGCGTTCGATGCCGTTGAACTTGCGGGGCGCGTTCATCTTAGTTCGCCTCGGTACGGATCATGTCGCGCACCGCCAATGCGGCGCGCGCGGGATTTTCGCGGGTGAAGTCGCGCACCAGCCCCACCCGATCGCCCAGGGTCAGGCCGGTCCCGGCGAGCATTTCCGGGCTGACCTGCGCGGGCAGCTGGACGCCGTCCCCGGCGATCGGCAGCGCACCGGTCGTCGGTCGCGCATCCTCGCGCTTGCGGAGCAGCGCCTTGGCCAGCGGACGCACACCCAGCAGCAGCACGAGCAGCGCGATCACCAGCGCAGTGACGTTGCGCGCGACCATCGCGAACCAGCCGGTTTCGTAGAAGGGGGCGCCCTCGCTCGCATCGGCGGCGTTGGTGCTGAACTTGCGGCTGACGACCGTCACCTGATCCTGGCGCTCGGCCTTAAAGCCGACCGCGGCCTTCACCAGGCTGTCGATCTGGCGCAGCTCGACCTGTCCGCGCGGCTTGCCCGGCTCCTCGCGCAGCACCACCGCGACCGACAGGCGGCGGACGCTGCCCGGCGCGTTGCGGGTGACCGAGATTTCCTTGCCGGTGTTGTAGCTGCGCACGAAGCTGTCGCTCTGCTTCATCGCGGGTGCCGCCGCCGCTGCGACCTGCCCCGGTGCCGCGGCGGCGGTGCCGTCCGGCGAAGGGGTCGCGACCGTGGCGGACGGCGGCGGAACATTGGAGAGGGCGCCGGGAATGCCGCCGGGCGCATTGGCACCATCGCGCGGCGCGCCGGTCCAGTTGCCCTGTTCGGCGCGCACCACGGCGCCTTCCTTGTCATAGCTTTCGCGGGTCGCCTGGCTCTCGTCCAGATCGACCTCGGCCTGCACCTCGGCGCTGAAGTTGCCCGCGCCGAGCAGGGGGGTGAGCAGCGTCACGAGCTGCTGGCGTACCTTGTCCTCGACCCGTCCCTGAAATTCGATGCGCGCGTCGCCGACGCTCTTTTCCTGCCCCGATTTGCTCAGCAGTTCGCCCATCTGGTCGACGATCGTGACGGCGTCGGGCTTCATGCCCGGCACCGACGAGGCGACCAGATTGACGATCGAGCGCACCTGCGCCTCGGACAGCGAGCGGCCCGGCTGGAGTTTGACGATCACCGATGCCGAGGGTTCGGCCTTGTCGCGCACGAATACCGTCGCCTCGGGCGTGGCGAGATGCACGCGCGCCTCGGCCACCGTATCGATCTCGCCGATCGAGCGGGCGAGTTCGGTTTCGCGCGCCTGGCGCAGCCGCTCGCCTTCCACCGCGCGCGACGCGCCCATCGGCATCTGGTCGAGCAGTGCATAACCGCCCGGCGCCGCCTTGGGCAGATCCTGCCCGGCGAGCAGCATCCGCGCCTTGTGATAATCGTCCTCGTTGACGGTGATCGACCCGCCATTGTCGATGCGGTTGGGGATGCTCGCGGCATCCAGTGCCTGCGCCACAGCAGCCTTGTCGCTTTCGGGCAGACTGGCGAACAGCACGCGCTGCGGCGGGGTCGACAGGCTCGCCCAGGCGAGCGCGGCGGCGCCGATCAGGGCGAGCATGAAGATCAGCGGCAGGCTGCGCTTCACCGCGGGCTGGGACAGGATGCCGCCCAGCTGCTTGATCGGATTGGCCATGCCGAGACCCGCAGGAGCGGGAGCGGCGGGCGCGTCGGATACGGAGAGTGCGTTGCTCATGATCAGACCGGCATGCTCATGATGTCACGATAGGCGGTCAGGAGCTTGTTCCTGACCTGAAGCGTCGCCTCGAATCCGACCGACGCCTCCTGGCGGGCGAGCATCACCTTGGCGATGTCGACCGTCTCGCCGCGCTCATAAGCGGCGGCGAGGTCGCCGGCGCGGCTCTGTGCGTCGTTCACATTGGCCACCGCCTGCTGCATCGTGTCGATGAAGCTGGACGGACCCGTGGGCTGGCCAGCGGGCGCCGCAGCCGGGGCGGCAACGCCGCTGGTGGCGCGCTGCAGCGCCTCGTTGCGTTCGAGAATCTGGGCGCGCAGCTGCATCACCCGATCGACGCCGCCGATCCCATCGATCCCGCTCATGCGCTAGCCCTCCGGACAAGGTCCTCACCCTGCTCGCGCGCCTTGGCGAGGCGGTAGCGCAGCGTGCGCTCGGAAATGCCGAGCCGCCGGGCGGTCTCGGTGCGGCTGCCGCCGCACGCCGCCAGCGTTTCGCGGATGGCGGCGAATTCGCTGAGCTGAACAATGTTACTCAACTGGGCACCGTCCGCGCGGAGCGGAGCCTCGGCAGCCGGAGCGCGATCGAAGATCAGGTGGTCGGGGGTGATCGCGTCACCGCCGCAGAGCAGCAGCGCGCGCTGGATCACATTTTCAAGCTCGCGGACATTGCCCGGCCAGTCGTGGGCCTGAAGCACCGCCAGCGCGGCGCGCGTCACCCAGGGCAGGCGGGCGCGACCGCCAGCATGGCGCAGCACCATCGTTGCGGCGAGCGCGGCGACATCGCCGGGCCGTTCGGCAAGCGGCTTGGTGGACAGCGGGAAGACCGAGAGGCGGTAGTAAAGGTCGGCACGGAACCGGCCTTCGGTCACCTCGGTCTGAAGGTCGCGGTTGGCACACGCAATGACGCGCACGTCGATCTTCTCCGGCGTCGTCGCGCCGATCGGCACCACCTCGCGCTCCTGAAGAGCGCGCAGCAGCTTGGCCTGGAGCGCGAGCGGCATTTCCGCCACCTCGTCAAGCAGCAACGTTCCGCCATTGGCGGCGCGGAAAAAGCCCTCTCCCGCCGCGTTCGCGCCCGTGAACGATCCTTTCTGGTGGCCGAACAACAAGGCTTCGAGCATCGTTTCGGGCAGCGCCGCGCAATTCACCGCGATGAACGGGCCGTCGCGGCGGGTGGAGCCCATGTGGATTGCGCGTGCCAGCACCTCCTTGCCGGTTCCGGTGGGTCCGTTGACCAGCACGGTGATGTCGGCGGCGGCGACCCGCTCTGCCAGCGCATAGAGCGCGAGACTTTCGGGATCGGCGGCGACGGGCGCATGGGCGCCGCGCAGCATCGCGCTGGCAAAGCCGCTCGCAACCGCCGCGTCGTCGGGACCGTAGGACAGCCGGGCCGGATTGCCGTCGCTAAAGGGAACCGCCGCGACCGGCCCTTCGGCCAGCACCAGCGTGCGCGAGGAAACCGGGGGCGCCTCGCCCTCGACGATCATGAACAGGTCGCCGGGCAACGGCTTCACCTTGTCGGCCGCGCCGATCGTGAAGCCCTGCGCCCGAAGCGCCGAGACCAGCGCATAATTCTGGCGAAGAACGGCAGCCGACGGAAAGATGGTCTGCATTCAAGAACCCCCCTGTTGCAGGGTGAATGCGGGATTGATGGTAAACGAGCGGTAAACCATCCGGCAAAAAATAGCCTCTCCGGCTCCAGATTGCCGCGCGCGCCTCTACGCACACGCGCGAGGGCTTTGCGAAAGCTGGTTCAGAAAAGTGCTTAATCGCCGATGCGCCTTGCCGTTCACCCCTTTGGCGGCTCGGGTTCCTTCGCATTCAGGGGGGTATCGCGGGGACGCTGGGACTGAACGGAGAACGGACATGACTGTTATCGGAACGAATATCGCGAGCCTGCGCGCCGCGAATGCGTCCAAGATGGCGTCGACCTCGCTGCAGAGCGCGATGGAGCGCCTGTCGACCGGCAAGCGCATCAACAGCGCCAAGGACGACGCAGCGGGTCTGGCCATTGCGAGCCGCATGACCAGCCAGATCAAATCGATGACCGTATCGATCCGCAATGCGAACGATGGCATCAGCCTCGCTCAGACTGCGGAAGGTGCGCTGGGCGAAGTCACCAACATGCTTCAGCGCATGAAGGAACTGGCGACCCAGGCATCGTCGGGTACCTATTCGGACGACGACCGCAAGAATATGCAGACGGAAGTCACCGAGCTGTCGGGTCAGATCAACGACATCCTGAAGAACACCAAGTTCAACAATGTCCAGCTGTTCGCGACCGACGCGGACATCACCAAGACGATCCAGGTCGGATCGAGCGCCGACCAGACGGTGTCGCTGAAGATCACCAAGCTCGACCTGTCGTCGATCACCGGCCATACCATCGCGGCTCCGGTCGAAGCGGTCGAGGGCGGCGCGGGTGAAGGCGAAGGTGAAGGCGAGGGGACGTTCGAACTCCAGACGATCGGCGCCGGCGACGAGCGGATCGACAGCGAGTACACCGTCACGGCCGACGACGTCGAGAATGGCGCCGAATTCGCGATGGCGGTCGACCGTCAGGTCATGCTCAAGGCGGGCGACCAGATTTGGGATGCTACGGCAAATGCCGGTGCAGGTGGCCTCAAGACGCTCGCCGATGGCGATACCGAACTGGACGACTGGCACACCGTCACCCAGGACGACATCGATAACGATGCGGTGATCAGCGCGTTCGCCGAACCGGCGGAAGGCGACCAGATCAAGCTCGCCGAAGGCGACAAGGTATGGGCGTCGGCCGAGGCTGGCGAGGCCGAGGGCGCAGAGGAAGCTTCGGGTGAGCTCGACACGTTGGGCGCCGGCGACGAGCGGATCGACAGCGAGTACACCGTCACGGCCGACGACGTCGAGAATGGCGCCGAATTCGCGATGGCGGTCGACCGTCAGGTCATGCTCAAGGCGGGCGACCAGATTTGGGATGCTACGGCAAATGCCGGTGCAGGTGGCCTCAAGACGCTCGCCGATGGCGATACCGAACTGGACGACTGGCACACCGTCACCCAGGACGACATCGATAACGATGCGGTGATCAGCGCGTTCGCCGAACCGGCGGAAGGCGACCAGATCAAGCTCGCCGAAGGCGACAAGGTATGGGTCGCAGCCGAGGCCGGTGAGGGCGCAGGCGAGGGCGAGGGCGAAGGAACCGGCGGCGAAGCCACCGTGCTTCAGATCGGCACCCGCACCGAGGCGTCGACCGCGCTCAAGACGATCGACGACGCGCTCGACGCGGTGGCATCCACCCGGGCCAGCCTGGGCGCCGCGCAGAGCCGCCTCGAATCGGTGGTCAACAACCTGACGACCAACTCGACCAACCTGTCCGAAGCGCGCAGCCGCATCGAGGACGCCGATTTCTCGGCCGAAACGATGGCGCTCGCCAAGGCCCAGATCCTGGGCCAGGCATCCACCGCGATGCTGGCACAGGCCAACCAGTCGCAGCAGAACGTTCTTTCGCTGCTTCGCTAAGCGTGAGCCGGTCGGGGTGTCACCCCCCTGACAGGCGCCACGGCCGGTCACCCTTCCCTATGGAAGGGCATGCGAGGAAGCCCCGGTGGTCGCAAGACCGCCGGGGTTTTTCGGCTTTGGCTGGCTTGGCTTTCCTCATTCCTCCCCTGCCCCGCAGGGGAGGTGGCATCGCGCAGCGATAACGGGGGGGCGGCCGCGTAGACGGCCGAAACGACTCGGCAAAATTCTGCCCTCTGCGGGGCAGCCCCTCCACCACCCGCTACGCGGGCGGTCCCCCTCCCCTGAGACAAGCTCAGGGGAGGAATGGCAGACTCCAGCCCCTTACTCCCCCGGCTTGCCGCCCGGCGTCCAGTCGGGGCGGAAGTCGCTGTCGGCGAGCCAGCGCGCCGGGCCGATCAGCGACTGGACCGCGCCCGCCATGAACGGGATATCGAGCGCGTCGATCGTGTCCTTCGGCGAATGATAGGTCGGCGTAACCGCCCAGCCCGAAATCGTGTGCGCCACCACCCCGCGCCGGGCGAGCGCATAGTTATCCGACCGTTCGAAGAAATTCTGCTCGGGATAGGGGTCCTTCACCACCAGCGCGCCGCGTTCCGCAAGCGCGGGACCCAGGGTGGATCGCTCATAGCCGGTCATCATCATCGTGCCTGCGGGCAGCTTTGGGTCTTGCGCGCCGATCATCTCGATCGCGATATTCGCGACGATATCGGTCAGCGGCACCGGCGGCGCATCGGCGAACGCGCGCGATCCGAAGCCACCCAGCTCCTCCGCCCCGAACGCCGCGAACAGGATGCCGCGCCGATGCCGCTTCCCCGACGACAGCGCATGGGCGAGTTCGAGTATGGCGGCGGTACCCGACGCATTGTCATTGGCGCCGTGCATCACCGTCCCGTCGGGCTGGACGCCGAGATGATCGAGATGCGCGGCGAGCAGGATCACCCCCGCCTTGGGATCGGTACCGGGAAGATAGCCGATCGCATTGGTCGTCTCGACCTCCTCGCGCACCAATCCCGGAAGGGTCATCGCCACGGGCTTGCCCGCCGCTTTGGCCGCCCGGTCGAACGCCTCGGCAGGGAGAATCAACACCGACAGCCCGTCGCGCGGTGGCTGCGACGCGAGATAGGCGGTCAGGCGCGGCTGGCGGCCAATCTGGTCCCACAGCTTTGCGGTCTGGTCGCTTGCGCGCAACACCAGCAATTTGGTCCCCTTGCCCCGCACCGCACGCAGCGCGGCGGAGGGCGACAATTTGGCGCTGGCGGATAAAATCACGTCACCCGTCGGCATCGCCGCCGCGTCGTCGCCAGTGAACAGGGTCGCGGTTCCCTCCACCTTTTCCGCGCCACCGAGGAGCAAGGTTGCGCCCGCGACCGCCTTGCCATCCACGGTCAGCGCCGGATCGCCATCGAGCCGGGGCCGGATCACCTTCACCTTCTGGAGATAGGAATCGGCGCCGGGTGCGGGCGCAAGCCCATAGCCCTGGAAGCGCGCGGCGACATAAGCGGCGGCGATCGCCTCGTCCCGCGTGGCGCTGCCGCGCCCCCGCAATTCCGGCCCGGCGAGGAAGCGGACATGCGCCGCGATCCATTCGGGTTTGACCGTCCAGTCCTCGGCCGGGGCCGCGCTGACCACCGGTGCCGGAGTCGCAGTCTGGGCGGTGGCGTGCGGCGTCGTCGTCGCGGTGGCGAGCAGCAATGCGGCGGCGAACTGATATTTCATGGAATCCCCTCAAACAGATCGAGGGACCCTAACGCCAGCACCGTGCCGGGCAAGCCGTCAGGCTTCGGGGCGGCTCCAAAGCCAGCCGCCGATGACGACCGCAGCTGCGATGGTAACCAACGGCCAGGGCATCGCGGTCAATGCGAGCGTGAGCACGATGCTGACCGCAAAGGCGATGCTCGCCGCCACCTTGCCCGATCGACTGACCGCGCCCTTTTCCCGCCACCGCACGATATGCGGGCCGAAGCGCGGATGCTCCAGCAACCGCGCCTCCAATCGCGGCGAACTGCGCGCGAAGCAATAGGCCGCCATGATGACGAACACCGTGGTCGGCATCACCGGCAACAGCGCGCCGATCACCGCAAGGCCGAGGCAGAGGAAGCCGGCAATCAGATAGAGATGACGACGCACGGCCCTTGCGTAGCACGGCATAAGAGCAAGCCGCTCCAAGAATAACGTGCCGATTGCCAATCCCGATCGGTGACGCCACAGCTTGCGCGATGGACCGCCCGGGGAGAGAGGAAGCGACGCGACGCGACGCCGCGATGGTGGCCGCACCTGTTCCGCTCGCACTCGCAGCGCTGTTCGCGGCCTACGCCCTCGCGTTTGCATTGAGCGGCGCACACCTCGCCGACGCGCTCTCGTCGGCAGCGGTCAATGTCGCCGCTGCCGCGATCTCGGGTATTGCCGCAACGGTGGTGATCCGAATCGTGCGGAGGTCCGCGCTCGCCCTGCGATGGATGCTTGCGATCCATGTCGTCGGCGCCGTCGCCTTCGCCTTTCTATGGTATCTGCTGGTGCTGGTCGGTTTTTCGATCGGCGCGAACTGGCTGCGCGGTGGTCTGGTCGCGCGCGCGTTCGGCGAAAATGCGCTGGTCTGGCAGCTCTTCCAGGGCGTCACGCTCTATGCGTTGCTTGTCCTTTGGTGTGAGCGGACCCATTATCCGGCGACCGGCGACGCCAAACCGCCGGCTGGAGTACTCACGCCTGCCGACCCGCGGGCGCCGTTGCTGGTGCGCCGCGGCGACGAGATCATCGCGATCGAGCTGGCCGATATCGTGCAGATCAGCGCCGCCAGCGGCTATGCAGAGATCGTCACCGCGACACGCAGCTTCCTGTCGGGCCGCACGCTCTCTAGCCTGGCCGAAACGCTCCCCGGCGATTTTCTTCGCGTCCACCGGTCGCATATCGTGCGGCATGGCGCGATCGTGAGCGCCGAACCGGCCGGCAACGGGCGACTGACGCTGCACCTTTCCGACGGCGACGCGGTGACCACGAGCCGCGAAGGCGCCCGCCTGATTCGGGCTCTTTCGAGCTGATTGTCGCTTCACGCTGCGCTGGTGTCACTTCACCGGATTTTCCGCAGAAGGGCTCCGGCGGACGGCAAGGGTCACGGCATGATCCGCTTTCTCCTCGCTCTCCCGCTCGCCCTCGCCGGCTGCGCCACGCCATCCGCCGGGCCGGGCCCGTCGCCCTTGCCGGTCGCGGAGCCCGTCCTGCATGGCCAGATCGATGCAATCCTGACGAAGGGCGGAATCACGACCGCCGGGATCGGCGTGATGCGCGGCGGTCGCCTGGTGTTCGAACATTACCATGGCGATGCGGGTGGAACCCCGGCCAATCCGGACACGCGGTTTGACGTCGCGTCGATCACCAAGACAGTTGCGGCCGAGACCTATCTGCGCATGGTGGCTGCGGGCCAGGCTGAGCTCGACACGCCGCTTTCCCGCTATTGGGTCGACCCCGATGTGCAAGGCGACCCGCGTCACCGACTGCTCACTGCGCGGATGATCCTGACCCATCGCAGCGGCCTGCCCAACTGGCGTCTCTTCCGTGCCGACAGAAAGCTGGCCTTCGAACGCAATCCCGGCAGCGGCTATGGTTATTCGGGCGAGGGGATCGAATATCTCTGGCGCGCGATGGAGCGCAGACATGGCGCCAGTTTTCCGGTGCTGGCCGATCGCTATCTCCTCCGCCCGATCGGCGTCACCTCCGCGACGCTGACGGTTGATCGGGCCGATCGCGTCAATGTCGCGCTGGGCGTCGACGAGCAGGGCAAGCGTTACGATCCCGGATGCCGACCGGGCTTTTGCTGGCCGGAGGGCCAATGGTCGGCAGCGGGCGGGATGCTCATCACGCTGCGTGACTATGCAAAGGTGATGGCCGCGATCAGCGACGGCGGCGGCTACGGCATCGGCCTGCGGCGCGAGCGGAATCGCATCGTCACCGATCGCGGCGGGGAATCGGTGGTCGATTGCACCCAGCCGCGCGTGATCTGTCCGAAGCGTCAGGGCTACGGCCTGGGCTTCGACATGGTCGATATGGGCGGTCGCCGGACGATCGGGCATGAGGGCGGTGACTGGTCGCAACTCACCATCGCCTATAGCGACCTGCCCTCACGCGACGGCCTTATCATCTTTTTGAACGTGCCGATGCGCCGCGGCATTGCGCCGATGCGGGACCTGATCGCGCTGCTCGATCCGGATTCACCCTATGCGGCACGTTTCGAGAAATGGGCACGCGAGGGTAGTTAGAGTCGCTTTCGGCAACGCTGACACGGCACCGGTCCGCTCCCCCACCCGACCACCCATAGAATACACTGGCGGTGGGTTGCCGGGTGGGGGAGCGGGCCGGTGCCGCCTAACTGAAAACGACTCTACCCCAGCCGCCGCATCAGCCCCTTCTTCAGCCGATCATGCGCGCTCTTCTTGATCTGGCACACGCGCGCGGCGCCGACGCCGAGCACCTGGCCGATTTCTTCGAGATTCAGTTCCTCGACATAATAGAGCTGGATCACCAGCTGCTCCTTTTCCGGCAGTTCGGAAATCGCGCCGATCAGCGCCTCGCGCTGGTCGGCATCGGCGAGCTGGTCGAAGGCGCTGGGTTCGTCAGACATGAACCACGGGCCCTCGTCCGAATAGACATCGTCGATCGGGTCGAAACGCACCGCCTCCGCCGTCGCATAGTCGCTGCGCAGCTTGTCGACGCTGACGCCCAGCCGCGCCGCGACCGCCGCTTCGTCGGGCCTCCCGCCATCGACGCTGAGCGCCGCGACCGCATCCTGATAGGCACGCCGCCGCTTCATCGCGCCGCGGGTCAGCGTCGCCTGTCGCCGCAATTCGTCGATCATCGCGCCGCGCACGCGGGTATGGAGATACTGGTCGAAGCTGACGAGACCACGATCCTCGAAGCTCGTCGATGCCTCGACCAGCGCGACGAGGCCGATCTGGACCAGATCCTCGACATCGATCAGCGCGCTCATCGATCCATGGACGTGCCAGGCGAGGCGCCGGACAAGCGGCATATGCTTGCGCACCAGCGCATCCATGTCGCGCCGGGTCTCGCCGGTGCGCGCATAGGTCAGGGCGAATTCGTTGGGGGCTGGCTGGTAGGTCATGCGGCAAGCGCCTCCGGTGCGCCGATCACGGCGACGACTTCGACCGACTTGTCTTCGGGAACCTCGAAAAAGCTCATCACGGGGGTATCCGGCAACACGGTGCGGACCAGCTTACGGATCGCGATGCGGATCGACGGCTGGACGACCAGGGCAAAGGGCTTGGCTTCGGACACCAAAGGCTGCGCGGCGCGCTGGAGCGCGTCGACGATGCGGCGGCCGAGATCGGGCTCGATGGTGTGGCGCTTGGCGGGATCGGAGCGCACCGCCTGGCCGAGCAGCGCCTCGAGCTGCCCCTCCAACGTCATCACCCGAAGCGGTTCGCGCACCCCGCACAGCCGCTGAATGATCAGCGGGCCGAGCTCGGGGCGGATCAGCTCGATGATCTCGTCGGCGTCCGCGCTCTTCTGCGCGGCGAGCGCGATCGCGGCGGCAATGCGGCGGAATTCCTTGAGCGGGATATTCTCCGCGAGCAGGCCGCGCAGCACCTGGGTCAGCGTCGTGATCGGCAGCGGGTTGGGCGAGAGCGAGGCGACCAGCTGTGCCGCGCGCTCGCGCAGCCCGTCGAGCAGCGCCTGGACCTCGTCCGGACCCAGCAGGTCGGCGGCATTCTGGATCAGCGTCTGGTTGAGGTGGGTCGCCATCACCGTGCCGGGATCGACCACCAGCCAGCCCTGCCCCGTCGCCGCATCGGCATCCGCCGCGGCGATCCAGATCGCGTCGAGACCGAAGGTCGGATCCTTCACCTTCTTGCCCGGAAGGCTGCCGACCGCCTGGCCGGTATCGAGCGCCAGCATCTCGTCGGGCGAGACGCTGTCCTCGCCGATCACCACACCGCCGACGACGATGCGATAGGCAAAGGGCTGCATGTTGATGTCGTCGCGCACCCGCACCTGCGGCACGACGAAGCCGAGCTCCTTCGACAGCTGGCGCCGCACGCCGGTGATCCGGCCCATCAGCGCACCGCCGCGGCGCTCATCGACCAGCGGCACCAGGCCATAGCCGATGTCGATCATCACCTGCATGTTATCGGTCACCTCGTCCCAGCCGATGCGTGAGGGATCGGTGGGTTCGGTAGGCGCGACGGTTGCGGGCGGGGGCGGCAGCTTGCTCGCGCGGTACATCTTCCACGCCATGAAGCCCGATCCGGCGGCGGCGGGAAGGATGATGAAGGCGGGCATTCCGGGCAGCAGGCCGAGCAGGCCGGTGATGACCGCGACCGGGGTCCAGGTACGGTGGCTGCCGAACTGGGTGCCGATCTGTCCGGTGAGGTCCTGATCCGTGCTCGACGCGACGCGGGTGACGATCGCCGCAGCGGCGATCGAGAGCAGCAATGCGGGAATCTGCGCGACCAGCGCATCGCCGATGGCGAGCAGCACATAGGTCTGCGCCGCCTCGCCCAGCGACAGGCCATGGCTGACCGGGCCGAGGATCAGGCCGCCGATCACGTTGATGAACAGGATCAGCAGGCCGGCGATCGCATCGCCCTTCACGAACTTCGACGAACCGTCCATCGCGCCGTAGAAGTCGGCCTCGGTCGACACCTCGACACGGCGCGTCTTGGCCTCGTCCGGCGTGATGAGGCCGGCGTTTAGGTCGGCATCGATCGCCATCTGCTTGCCGGGCAAGGCATCGAGGGTGAAGCGCGCCGACACTTCGGACACGCGGCCCGCGCCCTTGGTCACCACGATCATGTTGATGATGATCAGGATCGCGAAGACGAACAGGCCGACGACATAGTCGCCGCCGATCATGAAGGTCCCGAACGCCTCGATCACATGGCCCGCCGCGGCCTCGCCCTCATGGCCATGGCCCAGCACGACGCGGGTCGAGGCGACGTTGAGGCCGAGCCGGAACAGCGTCGCGAACAGCAGCACCGTGGGAAAGGCGGAGAAGTCGAGCGGCTTTTGCGCGTTGAGGGCAACCATCAGCACGGCGAGGCTGATGATGATGTTCATGATGAAGAAAACGTCGAGCAGGAAGGTCGGAACCGGCACGACCATCATCGCGACGAGCACGAGGATGGCGACCGGCAGCGCGAAGCCCTTCAGCGCGGGGACGAGATTCTGCTGGAACGTCAGTGCGGTCATTGCGGATCAGGCTCCCAGCCGCGCGAGCATCAGATAGGCGAGCTTGGCCGTTTCCGGCGTCGGGCGCAGCGGATTGACCGTCGGCAGTGCAGACGCCTTCAGCCTTCCTGCGCTTTCCAGCCGGTCGAGCGTGGTCAGCCAGCCGCGATCCTGCGCGACCGCGTCATTGCCCAGCACCACCTCGACATCCTCGCCCAGCGACTGGACGAGCTGTTCGAACTTCGCGTCGAGCGATCCCGAGGCAAGGCCGGTGGCGCCGACCGCCGCCGCGCCCTTGTCGAGCTTGCCCGCGAACCGTTCGTAAATCTGACCGAGCGAGCGCTGCGATCCGTCGGGCGCATAGAAGATATTGCGATTGGCGCGCGCGGCGGCAGGGAACATGCCCGCCGCGCCGCGATCCGGGTCGGCATCCATCGCGCGCAGGAATTTGCGCGCGCCGCCAAGGCCCAGGAAATGCGCCATATAGAGGTCGGTTCCGGTCGCCTCGCGCCCGAGCGAGGCTTCGAGCGCATCCTTGTTGTCGCTGGCATGTTCGGCCGCCATGACCGAGGCGGCGTTCGGATCGGTGCGCAGCGACAGGATCGCCTGGCGCGTTGCCGCATCGCTGACCACGAACCGGCCAGACGATGTCCGTTTGATGCTGTCCGCGGCCCAGCCAAGGCCGTGCTTCTGGCCGTGCTCCTTGACCACGCCGAGCCAGCTTTGTTCGATGAACTGATAGAGACCGGTCGCGCTGGAGGTGCGCGCGCGCGCATCGGCGCGCATCCCGCTTTCCACCTGGGCCTGGCCCAGCAGATAGTTGAAGTCGATGCCGGTCTTCTGGCTTGCCGTGGCGATCGCCGTGGTGACGTTCGTCCTGGCTCCGATCGAAGGTACGCTCATCCGCTGTGCTTCTCATTCCCCTGGGTAGGGAGCGATCAGCAAAAGACGTGCCAGTTATTCGAGATTGTCGTCACCCCAGCGAAAGCTGGGGTCTTCGGCCTGTAAAGACCCCAGCTTTCGCTGGGGTGGCGGTAGCGCGGACCGTTTAGGAGAATGCCCCGGCAATGCCCGGCCGGTAGGACGGCAAATCATTGCCGGTCAGCGCGTGCAGCCGCCGCCGCACATTGGCGGCCATCAGGTTGACATAGATGCGGCAACTTTCGTTGAGGCGATGCGCCTCTTCCGCCAGCACCCGCAATTCCCCGGCCAGCGCCGGATCGTCGTCATTGGCGGCCCCCACCGCTTCGATCCCGATCAGCTTCTCCCGCGTCGCGCGTTCGAGCGCGGCGACATCGTTCTTCTTCAACGCGTCGATCTCGGCGTGCAGCGCGTCGATCACCCGGACCAGGGCGTCACGCCTGTTCATTGGGGTTCCATTGCAGCTTGAGCGCCAGCAGCCGATCCGCGACGGTCGAGGGGACCAAGGGGAACTTGCCATCGGCAATCGCCTTCTTGATCCGCGCGACGCGCTCTGCATCGACCGGCGCGCTCGCCGCAGCGTTCTGGGTGAGCGACGCGGCGGTGCTGGTCTGCGCAGCCTGTGTCGCGCCCTCCGCCGCCCGCACGGGTGCGGTCGGCGCCACCGGCGTCAGCCGGCTGGCATTCGATACAGGCTTGAAGCCAATTGGATCCACCATGTCTGCAACCCTTTTCGTTCTGCTGACATACGCCTGAACGACCCCTTTGCGCGGAGCTTTAGCAAAAAATTCAGTCGCCGAATCCGGGCAGCCGCGCACGACCCGGTTCGAGCGCGATCGCCGCGACCGGCGGGCGTTTGTCATGGACCTTCACCGGCACGCGCGCGCCCGCAACGGCATCGGCCATCGCCACCCCCTCACGCGTAATCGAAAAGCCTGCCGCGCCCGCCTCCAGCATCACCGGATCGCCGCGCTTGATGATCGCCTCAGCCTTGACCGGCGCCACCGGACGGACGGCGGCGACCTGCGCCGGCGCTGCTTTGGGCAGCGCGTTGATGGCGACGAAGACGCGCCATTGCTGGGGACCCTGGCAGCGAATCACCACCGCATCCTCGGCGGGCGAACGCCAGCTGAGATGCGGCGTATCGCAGGCAGCGAGCTTGAGCCTCTTGTCCACCGCCGCCCGCGCGCCGCCCTCGGCGCCGATCGGCGCGCCGGCAAAGCGTTCGACCAGCTGGTCAAGCGCTTCGGTCGACTGGAATTCGCCGGGCGTGGCAGCGGCGGCGAGCAGGAGCGAAAGGACGATCATCGGATGTCTCCAGACTGAAGGTGCGAATCGCCGGCGAAGCCGACGGAAAGGGTCACCGCGCGGCGCGTGCCGGGGGTGACGCGAAGAATGAGGCGGTCGGGCGACACCGCGCGCCGCGCCACCAGTGCGGCGGCGACGGCACGCGCGCGATCGGCGGCCAGGATCGCCGCGCTGCCGGTGGCTGGATCGACATCGCCCTGAGGGTCGGTCGACCCGGTGACGGTGATGCGGATGCGCGGGTCGCGTGCGACATCGCGCGCCCAGTCGATCACGGCACGCAGATCGGCATCGGTGCCGCCGGGCGCGAAACCGTCGACGCGGGCACGAGCCACCGCCATCGGATCGGCAACGGCCGGGCTCTCGACTCCGAATCCCGCACGCATACCCGCGAACAGCACGTCGCGGTCGAGCGTTCGGTTGGCCTGAAGCAGTACGAAAAAGCCGACCAGCAGCAGTGCCAGATCGGCCAGCGTGATGAGCCACACGCTGCGCGCGGGCGCGATGTCGTCCCAGCTGTCGGACGTGATGGCGGGCATCACGCGGCAATGTCCCGCTTGCGCGCGCGTTCGAGCGTCGCGAGCAGCGCGAGCGGCGCGGCCAGCCGCATCCGCTCCGCCGCCTCGACCCGAGCCAGCCGCTTCAACCGTGCGGTGACGGGCATTGCGACGAGATTGGCGACCAGCGCGCCATAGAGGGTGGCGAGCAGCGCGATTGCCATTGCCGCACCGATCCGGTCCGCATCCTCCATCGTCGCGAACATGCGGACTAGGCCGAAAATCGTACCGATCAGCCCCATGGCGGGCGCCGCCTCCGCGACCCCGCTCCACAATTCGATGACCGCGCGGTGCCGTTCGGCACGCGCGGCCACGCGGTCGGCGACGAGCGCCGCAACCTGTTCGGGGGTGTCGCCATCCACCGCAGCGGCAACCGCAGCGGCCATGTCGGGATCCTCGATTACCGACCGGTCGAGCGCGATCAGCCCGTGGCGCCGCGCGATCCGGTCGAGCGACGCGACCTGCGCCAGCAGCGGTTCGGCATCGAACGGTCGCCGCCCCATCGTTACCAGCGCGGCAAGCGCGCGCCCGATATCGCCCAGTCGGTTGCGCAGCAGCACGCTGAGCGCGGTGCCGCCGAGCACGATGGCGAGCGCCAGCGGATCGAGCAGCACGCCAAGGTCCGGCTGGGTCAGGACGGCGGAATCGGACGGCGCGAGAAGAGTCATGCGCGACCCTGTGCAAGCGCCGGGCCAGTTTCCGCTTCCGGGAGGAGACGCTCGGTGGGGTCGGCACGCCCGGCAAAAGCGGCAACCGCCTTGCCGACCACCCGGCAACATCTTGCCGGTCTCACCGCCAAACCCGGCAATCGCGACGTTTCGGGGGCGGCCCGGCCAAATTGGCACGCCCATTGCTAGGAATGGCCCGAACGATTGCATGAGGATCACGCATATGGGCAGCAACAGTCTCTTCGGGGTGCATGGCGCCGCGCTCGAGGTGCGTTCGCAGCGCATGGGAGTGCTCGCGTCGAACATCGCCAACGCCTCGACCCCCGGATTCAAGGCGAAGGACATCGATTTCCGCGAAGCACTGAACGCGATCGAGACGCCCAATGGCATGGGGGGCCTCGCAGGCGCCGATCCGATCGGCGGCGCGACCAAATATCGCGTGCCGCTCCAGCCCAGCCTCGACGGCAACACCGTTGAGCTCGCCACCGAACAGACGGCGTTCGCGGAGAATGCGGTCGCCTATCAGACGACGCTCGCATTCCTCAACGGGCGCATCGACACGATCAAACGCGCGCTGAAGGGGGAATAAGCACATGTCCGACCAGCCGCTCAGCATTTTCCAGGTCGCGGGACGCGCCATGTCGGCGCAGCTCGTGCGGATGAACACCACCGCGTCGAACCTCGCCAATGTCGGCCAGGTCGCGTCCAACCCGGGCCAAGCCTATCGCACGATGAAGCCGGTGTTCCGCACCCATTTCGATGCGGCCAGCGGCATGTCCACCGTCGATGTCGAGCGCGTCGTCGCGGCGGGCGAAGCGCCCACCAAACGCTACGATCCCGGCAACCCGATGGCCGACAAGGACGGCAATATCTGGGAAAGCGCGGTCGATGAGACCCGCGAACTGGTCGACATGCTGGAGACCGCCCGCACCTATCAGAACAATGTCGAGGTGATGCAGACGGCGAAGACGCTGATCACCCAGACGCTCAACCTGGGACGCAGCTGATGAGCTTCGACACGACGCTTGCCAATCTCGGCATCGGCCGCACCGGCACGACCAACCAGAGCGCGACCAATTCGCTCGGCTCCGAGGCGATGGACCAGTCCGACTTCCTGACGCTGATGACGGCGCAGATGAAGAATCAGGACCCGTTCGAGCCGGTCGACAACACCCAGATGGTTGCGCAGATGGCGCAATTCTCGTCGCTCGCCGGGATCAGCGAGATGAACACGACGCTTCAGGCGATCGCCGCGAAGCTGGGCGGCACATCGACCACCGATCTCGTCTCCTGGGCCGGCCGAACCGTGCTGACGGAGGGCAATGTCGCCTTTCCGCGCACCGATGGATCGCTGGGCGGGGTAATCGAACTGGGCGCCGAGGCGGCCGAGGTCAATGTCGTGATCGAGGGGCCGAACGGCGAAATCCTCAAAAGCGTCTCGCTCGGCGCTGCGCCAGCGGGCCAGACCGAATTCGAATGGGACGGAACGACCGATACCGGCGAGCCGGCGGGCGACGGCCCCTTCACCATCCGCGTCGCCGCACGCGACGCCAATGGCGAAGCCGTCGCCGCGCAACCGCTTGTCTGGGCGCCGGTCACATCGGTGGCGATGGGCAGCGACGGCAACCCGGTCCTTACTCTGCCCGGCATCGGCCAGGTCTCCACCACCGCGGTCCGCAAGGTCGCCTGAACTTTCCTCTGAGGAGCTACCGAAATGTCCTTCTTTACCTCGCTCTCCGGTCTTCAGGCGGCGCAGACCGACATGTCGACCATCTCGCACAATCTGTCGAACGTCTCGACCAACGGCTTCAAGAAGAGCCGGACCGAATTCGCCGACGTCATCGCGTCGAGCGTGTCGCTCAACCCGAACCAGATGATCGGATCGGGCACGGTGGTGAAGGGGATCCGCCAGCAATTTGGCCAGGGCGGGATGCAGCAATCGGCATCGAGCCTGGACATCGCGATCGCCGGGGACGGCTTCTTCGCGGTCAAGCCGAGCCTGGAAGCGGCGGGGGTGAACTTCACCCGCAACGGCAGCTTCCTGGTCGACAGCGACCGCTATGTCACCGATTCGCAGGGCGGCTATCTCCAGGTCTATCCGGTCGACGGGTCGGGCGCGGTGGTCGCGACTGGCCTCGGCTCCACCGTCAACCTGCGCCTGCCGCAGACCAGCGGCGTACCGGAGGCGACCGAGAATGTCGCGCTGTCGCTCAACCTCTCGGCCTATTCATCCGTCCCGGCCGAGGCGTCGCGCTTCACCGAGGAAACGCCCTATGCGTTCGACCGGTTTGATCCGGGCACCTACAACAATTCGACCCAGACGACGATCTATGACGCCAGCGGCAACCCGCTGACCATGACCAGCTATTTCGTGCGCGAGACGACCGAGGCTCCGGCGAGCTGGTCGGTCTATACCTTTGTCGGCGACAAGCAGCTGGGCACGGATGCCGAGAACCCGCAGCCGGTGACCCTGACGTTCGACGCCAATGGCGCGCTGACGCAGCCGACCGAGCCGACCCAGTTCGCGCCGTTCACGGTGGGGACCAGCACCACGGAACAGAGCATCGCGCTCGACTTCGGCAGCGCGACGACGCAGCTTGGCGCGCCGTTCAGCGTCGACAGCCGCTCGCAGGACGGCCGCGCGGTGGGTCAGCTCGACGGTGTGACGGTGGGCGAGGACGGCATCGTCCGCGCCAGCTTCTCCAACGGCGACAGCATGGCGCTGGGCAAGGTGGCGCTCGCCGCCTTCTCCAACCCGTCGGGGCTGCGCCAGCTCGGCAATTCAACCTGGGCCGCGACCGGCCTGTCGGGCGAGCCGCGGCTGGGTGAACCGGGATCGAACGGCTTTGGCGACCTGATGTCGGGCGCGATCGAGCGATCGAACGTCGATATTACCGAGGAGCTGGTCGGCCTGATCGCGGCACAGCGCAATTTCCAGGCGAACGCCAAGGCGCTCGATACCGCGAGCCAGATCTCGCAGACCATTTTCAACATCCGCAGCTGATTTCAACGGGTTAGGAGGCATTCGCGATGGACAGGCTCGTCTATACCGCATTGTCGGGTCTCAAGGGCCAGATGGATGCGCAGGCGACGATCGCGAACAATATCGCGAACGCCTCGACGATCGGCTTCCGCGCCGACCGGGTCAATTTCGAGCGGTTGATGGTACAGGGCGACGGCCACGACAGCCGCCAGCCCAGCGCCGAAACCGTGGTCGATATGGACCGGCGCGCGGGTGCGATCACCCAGACCGGCCGCGGGCTCGACATCGCCATTACCGGCGAGAACTGGCTCGCGGTACAGGCTGCCGATGGCAGCGAAGCCTATACGCGGCGCGGCGATCTTCGCATCGCGCCGAGTGGCGTGTTGGAAACCGGCGACGGTTTCCCGGTGATGGGGTCGGGGGGCCCCATCACCGTGCCGCCCCATGACAAGATCGTGATCGCCGATGACGGGACGATCTCGATCGTGCCTCCGGGCGCCGACCCCAGCCAGCCGCCCCAGATCCTCGACCAGCTCAAGCTGGTGAGCGACCAGGGCAGCACGACGGTGAAGGGGCTGGACAATCTGCTCCATGTCCGCGGCGGCGGC
The DNA here is from genome assembly GCF_007833215.1 of Sphingomonas suaedae. NCBI lineage: Bacteria > Pseudomonadati > Pseudomonadota > Alphaproteobacteria > Sphingomonadales > Sphingomonadaceae > Sphingomonas > Sphingomonas suaedae. The sequence continues at coordinate 3,164,633 of NZ_CP042239.1, read as the reverse complement.
GCGCTGCCCCAGGATATGGAGGCGAAGGTCCAGACCGGCGCGCTCGAACAGTCGAACGTCAACCTGACCCAGGCGCTGGTCGACATGATCGAAAATCAGCGCAGCTACGAGGTGCAGGCCAATCTGCTCCGCGAAGCCAAGAGCATGGACGAGAGCGCAGCGTCGTTGATGCGCGTCAGCTGAAACATCAGCACGCGGCTTTGATGCACGTCAGCTAAGAATTTTTAGGAAGGACCAAGACCATGGGTTCCGCAGCAATGCACATCGCGCGCACCGGGCTTGATGCCCAGGACATGCGTATGCGGGTGATCTCGAACAACCTCGCCAACGTCAACACGACGGGGTTCAAGCGCGACCGCGCGAGCTTCGAGGCGCTGGCCTATCAGGTCGTGACCGCGCCCGGCTCCGCCAGCACCGCAGAGACAAAATATGCCACCGGCCTGAACCTCGGCACCGGCGTGCGCGTCCAGGGGACGGCGCGGATCGATACCCAGGGGGCTATGCAGACCACCGGCAACGCGCTCGACATGGCGCTCGATGGCAATGGCTATTTCCAGGTACAGATGCCGGGCGGTCAGCTGGGCTATACCCGCGCAGGCAATTTCTCCCGCTCGCCCGAAGGGTTGATGGTGACCAATGAGGGCTATCAGGTAATGCCCGGAATCACCATTCCCGAGGGCGCGACGTCGATCACCGTCGGCAGCGACGGCACCGTCAGCGCGACCATCCCCGGCCAGACCGAGGCGAGCCAGATCGGCCAGATCCAGATCGCGGCCTTTCCCAATTCGGCGGGGCTGCAGGCGGTCGGCGACAATTACCTCGTCGAGACTGCGGCGAGCGGCGCGGTCAATCTCGGCATCGCCGGGCAGGACGGTCGCGGCAACATCCGCCAGGGGATGCTCGAAGGATCGAACGTCAATGTCGTCGAGGAACTGGTCGACATGATCGAGACCCAGCGCGCCTATGAGGTCAATTCCAAGATGATCTCGGCCACCGACGAGATGCTGCAATATGTCAACCAGAACGTCTGAGGGGGCCGCGATGCGCTTCATCATCGGTCTCGCCATCGGCGCTGCGCTCGTCGCCCCGCTCATGCTCGCCGCGCCTGCGGACGCAAAGCTGTTCGGCAAGAAAAAGCCCCGGGAGGACTTTACCGTCACCCTGCCCGCGCCGGTCACCGCGCCGCCGCCCGCCAACGGATCGATCTTTCAGGCGAGCGAGGGCTATGCCGCGCTCTACGAGGGGACCCGGGCGCGCCGCGTCGGCGATCCGGTAACGATCGTACTGGTCGAGCGCACCAGCGCGTCCAAATCGGCGGGCACCAATCTCGACAGCGGCGGCGGCTTTTCGATCACCCCGCCGACAACGGGCGCGCTCAACCTGTTCAACCAGAGCGACGCGAGCATCAGCGGCAAGCGCGGATTCAAGGGCACCGGCGCCGCCGACCAGTCCAATGCACTGTCGGGCGAGATCAGCGTGACCGTGGCCGCGGTGCTGCCGAACGGCACGATGCTGGTCCAGGGGCAGAAGCGCGTCACGCTGAACCGTGGCGACGAGTTCATCCAGATCAAGGGCATCATACGACCCACCGATATCGACGCGAACAACCGCATCGCCTCCACCCGCGTGGCCGATGCGCAGATCGCCTATACCGGCAAGGGCGACGTCGCCCGTGCCGCCCGGCAGGGGTGGCTCAGCCGCTTCTTCCAAGTCATCAGTCCGTTCTGAGGATGAAAGACATGCTGCGCTTTCTGCTCTCCCTGCTCGCAACACTCCTTCTCGCCCAGCCCGTCGCGGCCGAGCGGATCAAGGATCTCGGCAATTTCCAGGGCATCCGCACCAACCAGCTGACCGGCTACGGCATCGTCGTCGGTCTGCCGGGAACGGGCGACGACAATCTCGAATATACCGTCCAGTCGATGAAGGGCGTCACCGCGCGCTTCGGTCTGGCGCTGCCGCCTGGCGTCAATCCAGCGCTCAAAAATGCAGCGGTGGTGATGGTGACGGCCGAACTGCCGCCCTTCGCCAAGCCGGGGCAAAAGCTCGACATCACCGTCTCGTCGATGGGCAAGGCAAAATCCCTGCGCGGCGGCACGCTCGTGATGACTCCGCTGATGGGTGCGGACGGACAGATTTACGCAATGGCGCAGGGTAACCTCGCCGTGGGCGGTCTGGGCGCCGAGGGCGCGGACGGATCGAAGATCGTCGTCAACATTCCGTCATCTGGCCGTATCCCGGAGGGTGCAACGGTCGAGCGCGCGGTCGAGACCGGCTTCGCCACCGCCCCTACGCTGACCTACAACCTCGCCCGCGCGGACTTCACCACCGCCCAGCGCGTCGCCGACGCGATCAATGGCCGGTTCGGCTTCGGCACCGCGCGCGCGGTGGATGCCGTGTCGGTCGCCGTCGCAGCGCCGCAGGGCGCCGATGTCCGCGCGCAGATCATGAGCGAGATCGAGAATCTCAACGTCGACGCCGCCGAAGCCGCCGCCAAGGTCATCGTTAACGCGCGCACCGGCACCGTAGTCATCAACTCCGCCGTGCGGGTCAGCCCCGCCGCGGTAACACATGGTAAACTGACTGTTCGTATTGATGAAGCTCAGCGTGTCAGTCAGCCGCTGCCGTTCAGCCAGGGGGAAACCGCGGTCGAACAGCGCAGCGGGGTCGGCGTCGAGGAGGAGAAGCGGCCGATGTTCCTGCTGGATCCGGGTCCCAAGCTTGCCGATGTGGTGAAGGCGGTGAACGCGATCGGCGCCTCGCCAGCCGACCTGGTCGCGATCCTGGAAGCCCTGAAGCAGGCCGGCGCGCTCAAGGCGGAGCTGATCGTCCTGTGACCCAGCCGATCGCCCCAGCCTCGCTCAAGCTGACCGGCAGTGTCTCGACCGACACCGCTCGGCTGGGGACGCGCGACAATCTGGACGCGGCGGGCGAGAAGTTCGAGGCGATCTTCACCAAGATGATGCTGAGCTCGATGCGCAAGGCGAAGCTCGCCGACAGCCTGTTCGAGAGCCAGGCGCTCGACCAGTTCCGCGACATGCAGGACCAGAAGCTGGCCGAAAATATGGCCGCGCACACGCCGATCGGCATCGGCAAGGCAATGACCGAGTTTCTGGCAAAAGCCGGATCGGTGCCCGACGCCGCCTCCGCCGCGACCAAGGGTGACACGCCATGAGCGACATGCTGTCCATTGGTGCGAGCGGCGTTCGCGCCTATCAGACCGCGCTGACCACCACGTCCGAGAATATCGCCAACGCGGGCACTGCGGGCTATTCGCGCCGGGTTTCCAATCCCAGCGAGGTCGCCGCGCCGAGCGACGGGTCGAACCGCACGCTCAACGGCCTTGGCGTCACCGTCACCGGCGTCACCCGCACGGGCAGCGACCTGCGCAGCGCCGAAGTGCGTGCCGCCGGGTCCGACCTTGCGCGCAGCGAGGCGGGGGTCGTCTGGCTCGAACGCACCGAAAGCGCGCTGACCGCCAACAAGCTCGACGAGCGGATGACCGCATTCTTCAACGCCGCCACCGCACTCGCCGCCGACCCGTCGGCGAGCGCGCCGCGCGCCACAATGCTTCAGGCGGCCGCCAGCCTCGCCAATGCCTTTGCCGCGACCGGCTCCGCCGTCGACGGCGCGCTCGCCGACCTCGACGGCACGGCGGAAGCGGCGGTGTCCGATCTCAACGCGCTGAGCTCCGGACTGGCCAAGGTCAATTCGGCGCTCGGCCGCACGCCGCAAAACACCAGCGCGCAGGCCGCCTTGCTCGACGAGCGCGACCGGCTGCTCGAATCCATGAGCGCGCTCACCGATATCGCGACGAGCTTCGATGCCGCCGGACGCGTCAGCGTCCGTGTCGGTGCGAGCGGACCGGTGCTGGTCCAGGGCGATCAGGCCGCGGTCGTCACCTACGCACGCAATGACGCCGCGGTCTCCTTCGCCGCTTATGGCATCGACGGATCGCACAGTCTTACCCCGACCGGCGGCGCGCTCGCGGGAATGGCGGAAGGCGCGGCGCGGCTCTCCGACGCGCGCGATGCGCTCGACGCGCTGGCAGTGGAGTTTGCCGATGGCGTCAACGCGGTGCAGGCGGCAGGCGAGGATTTGACCGGCACATCCGGCGCGGCAATGTTCGAGGCGAGCGGGGCGAGCGATTTCCGCATGATCCTCAATGATCCGCGCGGTATCGCCGCCGCCGCGCCCGGCGCAGGCGAGCGTGACAATGGTAATCTGACCGCGCTCACGACGCTGCGCAGCACCGAAGGGTTCGAGAGCCAGCTCACCACGCTCACCACCGGCAATGCCAGCGCGCTCGCCGGGCGCCGCGCCATTGCCGAGGTCCAGTCGACGATCCGCACCAACGCGATCGCGGCGCGCGATTCGGTGAGCGGCGTCAATGTCGATGAGGAAGCGGTCGATCTGATCCGCTTCCAGCAAGCCTATCAGGCGTCGAGCCGGGTGATCCAGGTCGCCCGCGAAACGCTCGATACCCTCTTTAACATCCGGTGACCGCGATGCGCGTAACGACCAGCCAGAGCTTCGACCGCCCCTCGCTGATGATGGCGAGCCTGACCAGACAGGCCGACCAGTTTCAGACGCAGGTCGCGACCGGCAAGAAGATCCTTGCCCCCTCCGACAGCGCGTCGGGGTGGCAGCAACTCGCGTCGCTCAAGCGGGCGGGCGCGGACGATACCGCCTATGGCGCGAACATCGCCACCGCACAGGGTCTGCTTGCCGCGACCGACGCGGCGCTGTCGAGCGTCGAGACCCAGCTCCAGCGGGCCAAGGCGCTGGCGGTGCAGGCGGGCAGCGACACGCTGAGCGATGCCGACCGGCAGGCGGTGCTGGAGGACGTCGACGCGATCATCGATGACCTGCTGGCCATCGCCAACAGCAAGGATTCGCGCGGCCATCCGCTGTTCGGCGGCGCATCGGGCGACACCGCCTATGCGCGCGGAGCCGATGGCTCGATCGCCTATGTCGGCACGGGCGACGCCGCGGCGATCCCGGTCGGCGATGGCGTCGCCATGGTCGCGACCACCAGCGGCGACCGCGCGTTCGGCGGCATCGCGGCACCGGGTGGCACCACCGACATGTTCGCGATCCTCACCGCGCTCGCTGCGGCGCTCCAGTCCGACGCCGAAGCGGGCGGGATCGGGACGGCGATGGACGATCTCGACGCCGCGCTCGACCAGATCGGGACCACCCGCGCATCGGTCGGCGCGCGCGCGTTCCGCCTCGACCTGGAGGCCGAACGGCTGGGCGATGCGGAGATCGCACGCGAGGCCACACGATCGGGGATCGAGGATGCGGATACCGCGACGTCGATCGCCGAACTGCAAAAGACGCTGACCATTCTTCAGGCGACCCAGGCGAGCTTCACCAAGCTCACCAGCCTTTCGCTGTTCGATTATCTGCGCTGACCGCTCAAACACGCGGTGAATCGGTCGTTAGACATGTTTGTACGGGCCGCGCGCGTGAGCGCACGCGGCGAGTGACTTCGGGGGAAGAGCGCGCTCATGTTTCCAGCAATCGGCTTCGTCGTCCTGATCGCCATGGTGTTCGGCGGCTTCGCTTTGACCGGCGGCGCCCTCGGCCCCGTGCTCCACGCACTGCCGCACGAGATGCTCATCATCGGCGGTGCGGCGGTGGGAGCGCTCATCATCGGCAATTCGGGACGCGAATTGAAGGCGCTCGGGGGCGGCTTCGTCAAGGTGCTCAAGGGACCGAAATACAAGAAGCAGGATTATCTCGACGTCATCTTCCTCGTCTCCAAGCTGATGAAGATGCTGCGCGTCGACGGGCCGATCGCGCTTGAGCCGCATGTCGAGGATCCCAAATCCTCCGCGATCTTCGCCGACTATCCCCGGCTGCTCGCCGATCACACCTTGATCAATCTGATCGCGGACACGCTGCGGCTGGTGGTCGTCTCCTCCGGTACGCTCGACGTGCACGCCGTGGAGGAGGTGATGGACAATGCGATCAAGACCCACCACCACGAGGTCGAGGAGCCGCAGCACGCCTTGCAGAACCTGGCCGATGCGCTCCCCGCGCTCGGCATCGTCGCGGCGGTGCTGGGCGTGGTCAAGACGATGGGATCGATCGACAAGCCGCCCAACATCCTGGGCGGAATGATCGGATCGGCGCTGGTCGGCACCTTCCTCGGCGTGCTGCTCGCTTATGGTCTGGTCGGGCCGCTCGCGGGTCGGCTGAAGCAGATCATTGAGGCGGATGCCGCGATCTATCACACGGTCAAGCAGATCATCATCGCCTCGCTGCACGGCCATCCGCAACCGCTGGTGATCGAGGCCGCGCGCAGCGGCATCGCCCATCACAACCAGCCGGGCTTTGCCGAAGTGTTTGACGGTCTGCGCGGGAAATAATCGTGAGCGCACGGGCTCCCCATGCGGCCAAGCAGCCGCCCAAGATCATCGTCAAGAAGATCTATATCGAAGGTGGCGGTGGCCATCACGGCGGCGCCTGGAAGGTCGCCTATGCCGATTTCGTCACCGCGATGATGGCATTCTTCCTGCTGATGTGGCTGCTCGGCGCGACCAATGAGAAGCAGCGCAAGGCGCTCGCCGATTATTTCGCGCCGACGCTGATCGAGTTCAAGCAGAACAGCGCCGGGTCGAACGGCCTGTTCGGCGGCGACGCGATCCAGGGACGCGACAATTATCCGACCAACGGCAAGCAGACCGGTACGCGATCGATGACGATCCCGGCGGGCGCTGCGGGCGGCGACCGGGTGGGCACGGGCGAAAAGGGCAGCCTCAAGAACAAGGAGGCGATGGACGTCGCCGACCGCAAGGCATTCGCCCGGATGAAAAGCGAGATCGAATCGAAGATGAAGGCCAATGGCCTCACCCGCCTCGGCAAGCAGGTCCGCTTCGTCCCGACGCGCGAGGGGATGCGGATCGACCTGATGGACGACGCCGATTATTCGATGTTCGCGCTGGGCACGACCAGCTTCGTCCCCGATGCGGCCGAACTGGTGAAGCTGGTCGCCCAGTCGATCGCGGATTCGGAAAACCCGCTGATGATCCGCGGCCATACCGACAGTCTGCGCTATGGCGATCCGACCAACATGAACAACTGGATGCTGTCGAGCGCGCGGTCGGAAGAGACGCGCCGACGCCTCGTCGCCAATGGCGTGCCCGAGACGCGGTTCGAGCGGATCGAGGGGGTCGCCGACCGCGAGCCACTGATCGCCGACAACCCCGCCGATCCGCGCAACCGCCGCGTCGCGATCACCTTGCTGTACCGCAAGAGCAAGTTCGGAAAGTAGGTTTTTTGGAGTTCGGCACCGGCCCGCTACCTCGCGCGGCGTATCCGCGACGCCACAAATTCAAAAAAACAATTTCCGCACGCTGATCCGCACCGTTCGCCCCACCGGGTCGAGCAGCGCGGGCTGATAGCTGAGCGGGGTTGCGCCGCTGGCGTCGGTGACCTTCAGCCGATTGTCGAACAGGTTGTCGACCGACACCACCAGGCGCGTGCCTGTCAGCCACCGATTGTCGCGCACGAATTTGAACTGTGGCCCCAGATTCGCGAACAGGCGCAGATTGACGGTCGCGAAATCGTCGAATCGCAATGTCTCGCCGCCGGTCGTGCCGCCGCTCACGCGCGTCGCGCTCTGCCAGTCGGCGTTGAGCCGCACGCCGATGCCGTCACGGACCACGCCGGTCCGCAGCTCGACCTGGTGGCGCGGCGATCCGCCCCGGCTGCCGGTCGCCGATCCATTGAGCAGGTCCAGCGCAGGCAGGCCGTCGCGGATCTCGACCCGGTCGGTGAGCGCGATGGTGTGATAGATCCCGAACTGGAACCGCCCGCCTGCCGCGCCGCCGCCGCGACCGCCGAAACCGCCGCGTCCCGGGCCACGCCCACCACCGAAGCGCGGGCCACCCGGCCGCTCACCTGCGCCGGGACGCGCGCCTTCCCGATCCGGCTGACCCTCACTCGCTTCCCGCGCTGCTGCGCGCTCGGCACGGCGCGCCTGGGCCGCCTCCATCGCTGCGCGTGCCAGCGGGGAACTGATCGGTGCGGAGAAATTGAGGCCCCAGCGAATCTGCTCGCGCTCGCTGCGCTCGAAATTGACCGGACGGTTGTCGATCTGGATCAGCTGGCCATCGCCGTCGCGCACGAACCGGTCGGGAAACGCCGCCTCGATCTCCGCCGTTGCCGTCGGAAAAGAGGCGATCGGGTTGCGGATCGTGCTCTTGGTATAATCGACATTGAGCGTCAGGTCGGCGTCAAAGGGCCGCAGGTTGGCGCCCAGCTTCATCACGCTGCGATTGTCGGCGCCCAGCCCGGGATTGCCGCCATCGATCCGGTTGATGTCCACCGTCTCGCCCCGCACGAAGTCGAATACGCGCACATTGGGCGTTTCCACCCGGGGGTTGCCGAGCTGTTGCGCGCTGGGTGCCCCTTCCTCCTCGGTAAAGGACGCAATCAGCCGCACACCATCGATCGGAGACCAGTTGGCACCGTAGCCATAGGTGACCAACGTACCGAAGTCCGACAGTTGCTCCACCTCGCCATTGGCGTTGAGCGACAGATTGCCAAGCGCTGACAGCACCGCCTTGCTGCGGCTGGCGATCGGCAGGTCCAGATTGGCGCGGACGCTACCCGAATCGCGGCCGATATCGGTATCGGCGAACAGGCCGTCACGGCGCGATTCACTGGTGAGGCCGCTGGTGCGCCCGGCGACGCGCAGGCTGGTGCTGATCGCACCGGCGGGCAGATCGGCGACCGCGCCGTTCACCAGCGCATCGACCGACGCGACGTTCGAGATCGAACGCGCCCAGTCGGTCAGGCCAGTGTCCCGATCGGTGAGCGTGCGGCTTTCGACCCGGTCCCAATTGCCGGTGGCCGACCAGCGCCATTTCGGCGAGATATCGCCGTTGAGCGAGATGCCGCCGTGCAGCGTGTTGCTGTCACTACTGCGCCGGAGCGGATCGGTGCCGCCCGCGATCGGCAGGCCGAGCAGCGAATCCGACCAACTCTGCTCCATGCGCAGATTCGCGGTCGCCGCAACCTTTCCGATAGTGCGGCTGAGCACGGCATTCGCCGTGAGACTCTGCCGGTCGGGCTGCAGCGTCCGATATTCGCCATCGGTGCGCGAGTTGGCGGGATCCTGGATGATGTCGCGCTCGCTCTCGAGCAGGCTCGAATCGCGTTCATATTCGACATCTAGATTGACGCGGCCGTCCGGATTGAGCCGCAACATGCTGAGTTCGACATCCTGCCCGTCGCGCCCGCCCGCAGTGGCCACCGTGCCGTCGAGTTCGGCGGTGATCGAACGGAAGCGACGGCGCAGTACGATGTTCACGACGCGCTGGTCGGCGCGATAGCCGAGCTTGAGCGCGGCTTCCTCGGGCAATATCTCGACGCGCTCGATCGCCTCGGGCGGGATGTCGCGGATCTCGCCGAAGCTGGAGATGCGGCGGCCGCTGAGCAACAGCACCGGGGCCCCGCCGTCGCGCCCGCGCCCGCTGCGCGTCTGGGGCTCCAGTTCGGTCAGCAGTTCGGCGAGCGATCCGACGCCATAGGCGCGGATATCGGCGGGGTTCAGCGTCAGTTCGGGCTTGATATCGCCGGGGACGGCGCCGCGCAGCGGTCCGCCGGTGATGACGACCTCCTCGATATCGTCGCCCATCGGATCGACGCCCGGCGCGCCCGCGTCATCCTGCCGCGGCGTCTCGGTTCCGACGGGTGCATCACTCTGGCCTGCCGCCATCGCCGCGGGGGCCGCCGTCGTCATCAGCAGTGCGAGTGCCGCCGAACCAAAACGCCGCATCGTCCAAATACTCCGGATACAAAAAGGGCCGACGAATCGCGCCAGCCACTGTCCAATAACGGCCCTTTGTCGCATAATTGTGCCGGTGCGAAGGCGCGTCAGGCGAAGCGCGCCTTGGGCAAGTGGCTGATGCGGCAGGCCAAATCGCTCTCGCCGCTGGCGACGATATAGGTGTCTCCAGCATCGGCGATGCCGGTAGTGAACACGACTGGCGAGGGCAGATAGCGGCGATCCGCGAGGGGTTCGGTCAGCGCGGGCTTCTCCTCCAGCAGCGGCGCATCATCCTCTTGCCGCAGCACGCGCGTAGGATCGTCGCGGTCGAGCAAGGCCCAGAACGTCCGGTAGGCCCCGATTGCGTCCCGGCGTTCGACGCCGTGATAGAGCGTCAACCACCCCTGCGGCGTGAGCAGCGGCGGAGTGCCGCCGCCCATGCGCAAATTGGTGCTGGTTCCCGCCCGCGCGCGCAGGCCGGGCGAGTCGAGCGGCTTCCAGTGGAGCGTATCGGGCGACTGGGCCAGGTGGATCGCGGGGCCACCGACAAAGGGGCTGTCGGGCGGCGGGGCGAAGTAAATTTCGCCGAGCGGCCGGGTAAGCGCCATGAACTTGCCGCCCACCTTTCCCTCGAACAGGCACATGTCCTTGTTCTGGTGATCGAGGACAATCCCCTCGCAGCGATAGTCGAGCCCGTTCACCGAGCGGTAGAGGGCGCTGCAGTGCCGCTCGTCCGACACGGCACAGGCGGTCATGTACCAGGCACCGCCGATCAGGCTGATCCGCGCATCCTCAAGCCCCAGCGCCATGAAGGACGCGGACGGCTCCACCGCCTTGTCGTAGTGAACCTTCACCACCGACCGCCCATCGCCGGTTAGCTCGACCGGCAGCAGCCAGGAGAGCGAGGTCAGCCCCGCCTGCACGGGCGCGCGGCCGCGCAGGCGGAAGGTACGCGGATCGTCCATCTCGATCGCGTCGAGCGGATAGCGATCGAGCACATAACCGTCTGGAGTCCAGCGGATCGCACGGGCGTGACCGTCGACCACCGGCTCGCACAAGGCCTCCGCCACCCGCACCATCGCCAGCAGATTGCCGCCCGGAAGGCGCGTCAGCCCGGGATTGAACGCGCCGAGCACATAGGTTTCCGCATCGAGCGAACGCCGCAGCGGCGAGCGGGAGAGATCCACGTCATCTGGCGTGAAGATCAGCCTGTCGTCGCTCATTAAACCCAGCCCCAATCTCGCCCCGTGGGCAAACCTCGATCGCGTCAATCGATTCCCGTCGCATCCTGCATCCGGGCATGGTGACGAATCACCTCGTCGATGATGAATCGCAGGAATTTTTCCGAGAATTCAGGATCGAGATCGGCCTGGGCAGCGAGATCGCGCAGCCGGGCGATCTGCCGCTCCTCCCGCGCAGGGTCGGCGGGGGGAAGGTTGGTTTCGGCCTTGAACCGGCCGACCGCCTGGGTGATCTGAAACCGTTCGGCCAGCAGAAAGACGAGCGCGGCATCGATCCGGTCGATGCTCTGACGATAGCGTTTCAGCGTCTCTTCGCTCATGCGTTTTCCTTGGTTCAGCGGTGCTGAACGGGGTGACTCTCCCGCGCCTTGTCGCCGCGCTTTCGGCTCCGCGCAACCCTGAACCCTTGCCTTTGGACGCGCTTGCCGTCATCGCGGCGCCATGAGCGCGACCATTCATCGCATCGGCCACAAGAACGCCAGTGGCGCCGAGCCCTCACTCGAACCGATGATCGCGCTGGTCACCGGCGACATGAACCATGTGAATAGCGTGATCCTCGACCGGATGCAGTCGCAGATCCCGCTGATTCCCGAACTCGCCGGTCACTTGATCGCTGGGGGCGGCAAGCGGATGCGCCCCATGCTGACGCTCGCCAGCGCACGGCTGCTGGATTATCCGGGCACACGCCACCACCGGCTGGCAGCGGCGGTCGAGTTCATCCACACCGCGACCCTGCTGCACGACGATGTCGTCGACGGGTCCGACATGCGCCGCGGAAAGCGCACCGCCAATCTGATCTGGGGCAATCCGGCAAGCGTGCTGGTCGGCGATTTCCTGTTCAGCCGCAGCTTCGAGCTGATGGTCGAGGATGGCAGCCTGAAGGTGCTCAAGATCCTGTCCAATGCCAGCGCGGTGATCGCCGAGGGCGAGGTCAACCAGCTGACCGCCGCCCGCCGGGTCGATCTCGATGAGGAACGCTATCTCGACATCATCGGCGCCAAGACCGCCGCCTTGTTCGCCGCCGCATGTCGCATCGCCGCGGTCGTCGCCGAACGCAGCGAGGCTGAGGAAGCTGCGCTCGACGCCTATGGCCGCAACCTTGGCATCGCATTTCAGCTGGTCGACGACGCGATCGATTATGTTTCCGACACCGGCACGATGGGCAAGGATGCGGGCGACGACTTCCGCGAGGGGAAAATGACGCTGCCCGTCATCCTCGCCTATGCGCGCGGAAACGACGCCGACCGCGCCTTCTGGAAGGAAGCGGTGCTTGGCCGCAGCAACAGCGACGCCGATTTCGCGCGCGCGATCGAACTGGTCCGGTCCAGCCGGGCGGTGGACGACACGCTCGCCCGCGCGCGCCATTACGGCCAGCGCGCGATCGACGCGCTCGGCATGTTCCCGGCGAGCGCGGCCAAGGATGCGATGATCGAGGCGGTCGAGTTCGCCGTCGCGCGTGCCTATTGATGGCGCGTCCGACCCGCGACGGCTTTGACCGCATCGGTCCGTTCCACCCCTATTTCGTCTGGGCAGGGGTGCTGGCGCTCGACCTTTTGATCATAGTCTTCGTCCTCGGCGCGCTCACCGCATTGGGCGACACGATCGAGGATGCGATCTGGCCCGGCGGTGTCGATCTGGTGGACGCCCTGTAACCGCCTGTTCGGCAGGGCGGCGCCGACCGGCTATTCGTCTATCTCTTCGTCCGCATCATCGTCGACGCCCAGCGCGTCGTCCTCGTCCGCGTCCAGCGCTTCGCTGATCGCTTCGGAGATCAGATCGAGCTGTTCGTAGCTTGCGGTGAGTTCGAGCGTCTCGCCATCCTCATCCTCGAAGTTGAGCAGATAATCGCCCTTGCCGTCAGCGGTGACGCTGAAGCTCGAAACCGTCCGTGCCATGCGCTTGTCTCCTTCCAATCCGGCGCAACGCACGTCGCGGCGTCCGGTGCCATCGCCGCTTCAAGCATCGCGCGTTATTGCGTAGGGCGGTGGCGTGAGCGACCTGCCCATCCATGCCGTTCTGCCCGATCTGCTCGCCGCGTTGCGGGGCACGAGCAATGCGGTGCTCGTCGCGCCGCCGGGAGCGGGCAAGACCACCGCAGTGGCGCCGGCATTGCTGGACGAGGGGTGGTGTACGGGCGAAATCCTGCTGCTCTCCCCCCGCCGCCTCGCCGCGCGCGCGGCGGCGGAACGCATGGCGAGCCTGGCCGGCGAGAGCGTCGGCGGCACCTATGGCTATGCGACGCGGATGGACAGCAAGCGCTCCGCCGCTACCCGGGTGACGGTCGTTACCGAGGGCATTTTCGTCAGCCGAATCCAGTCCGATCCTGAATTGGCTGCGGTCAGCGCGGTCCTGTTCGACGAAGTGCATGAGCGCAGCCTCGACAGCGATTTCGGGCTTGCCCTCGCGCTGGATGCGCAAGGCGCGCTGAGGCCCGACCTTCGGATCGTGGCGATGTCGGCAACGCTCGACGGTGGCCGGTTTTCGACGTTGATGGGCGACGCGCCGGTGATCGAGAGCGAGGGGCGCAGCTACCCGCTGGAACTGCGGCATATCGGGCGCCCGGCGGAGGCGCGGATCGACGAACCGGTCGCCGCCGCGATCCGCCAGGCGCTGCGCGAGGCCGAGGGCGGTATCCTCGCCTTCCTGCCCGGCGTCGCGGAGATCGAGCGGACGGCGGAGCGACTAGGCGAGATTCCTGGCGCGGCAATTCACAAGCTGCATGGCAGCCTCGACCCCGCAGCGCAGCGGGCCGCGATTGCGCCGGAGCGCGAGGGGCGGCGCAAGATCGTGCTGGCGACATCGATCGCCGAAACCTCGCTGACGCTCGACGGCATTCGGGTGGTGGTCGATTCGGGGCTGGCGCGGCGCCCCCGCTACGATCGGGCAGCGGGGATGACGCGGCTGGTGACCGAGCGCGCCAGCCAAGCATCGGCGACGCAGCGGGCAGGGCGCGCCGCACGCCAGGGGCCGGGGGTTGCCTACCGATTATGGGAGGCGGCGGCCACGGCGGGAATGCCGCCCTATGACCCGCCCGAAATCCTTGAGGCCGACCTGTCGGCGCTGACGCTCGATTGCGCTTTGTGGGGCGTCGCCGATCCGCGCGACCTGCGCTGGCTCGACCCGCCCCCCACTGCTGCGGTGAGCGAGGCGCGCGCGCGGTTGCAGGCATTGGAGGCAATCGACGCGGACGCGCGCCCGACCGCGCATGGCAAGGCGATCGCCCGCCTGCCTCTCCCGCCCCGGCTCGGCCATATGCTGGTGCGGGCCGCAGCGTTGGGAATGGCGACCACCGCCGCGCAGGTCGCGGTGCTGCTCGGCGAGCGGGGGCTGGGCGGCAACGACGCCGATCTCGAGACGCGGATGCGCCGCTGGCGGACCGAGCGCGGGCAGCGCGCGGAGGCGGGGCGAAAGCTGGCCGAGCGCTGGACGAAGCTCGTTGCCGCGACTGCAACTGCGGGGGGTGGTGCCGAGACCGTGGCGACCTGCATCGCTCTCGCCTTTCCGGATCGGATCGCACGTCGTCGCGACGCCAGCGGCGAGACCTGGGCGTCGGCGGGCGGGCGCGCGTTCAGGCTCGACCCCAGTTCCTCGCTCGCGCGCCACGAATGGCTCGCGGTCGCCGAGACGCAGGGGGTGGCCGCGGGCGCACGCATCCTCTCCGCCGCGCCGCTCGACCCGGCGCAGATCGAAACGCTGTTCGCCGACCGCATTGAAACGCGCCGCCATGTCCGCTTCGACCCAGCGACCGGTCGGGTCGAAGCGACGCGCGAGCGGCGATTGGGAGCAATCCGCCTCTCGTCGGGACCCGATACCGCCGCCGACCCGGACGAGATCGCCGCCGCGCTGCTCGAAGGCGCGCGTACGCATGGCTTGGCACTGCTGCCATGGCCGGAGGGCGCGCAGGCGCTGCGCACCCGCGCCGCTTATGCCGGGCTGGATACGCTGTCCGACGCCGCGCTGATCGCCGATCTCGACGACTGGCTGCCCCCGCTCGTTGCGGGCAAGCGCCGCCTTGATTCGATTTCGGGGGAGGGGCTGATCCATGCGCTGCAGAACCGGATCGGCTGGGAGGGGCAAAAGAGCCTTGACCGGCTCGCCCCGGCGCGGCTGGAAGCGCCCGCCGGTTCGAGCCATGCAATCGACTATGCGGCCGAGGGCGGCCCGACCGTGGAGGTGCGGGTGCAGGCGTTGTTCGGTCTAGCCGCGCACCCAATGCTGGGCGATGGGACGCCGATCATCCTGTCACTCACCTCGCCCGCCGGCCGCCCGATCCAGACGACCCGCGATCTGCCCGGCTTCTGGAAGGGCAGCTGGGCCGATGTCGCCAAGGAAATGCGCGGTCGCTATCCCCGCCACCCCTGGCCCGACGATCCCGCCGCCGCGAGCGCAACGCTGCGCACCAAAAATGCAGATGCGCGGCGCGGAAGATCGGGTTAAAGGGCGGACCATGGCAAGCGCACGCATCTATCAACGGCCCAAAAACGCGATGCAGTCGGGCCGCGCCCGCACCGACCGCTGGGTGCTCGAATTCGAATCGAACGAGAAGCAGCGTCCCGACCCGCTGACCGGCTGGGCGGGATCCGGTGACACGCGCGCGCAGCTGCGACTCAACTTTCCGACGCTGGAGGCGGCACAGGATTATGCAGCGCGCGAAGGGATCGACGTCCATGTCGTCCCCGCCCCCGAACGTAAGCTGAAATTGCAGGCTTATGCCGACAATTTCCGGTGATGCCGGCTGAACTTCTCGACCGCTGGCAGGCTTCGAACGCCTTTATCCCAGCAGCGACTGACCCAGCACCAACAGCAATTTGACGTCGATCGCCATGCCGCGCGCACGGCAATCGGCGACGAACTGCGGCACGTCGCTACGGGGGACGCGATGGACGGTGATCCCCTCCCCCTCCACGCCGCCGCCATCGCCGATTCGGGTCAGGACGTGCGCGCGGACCAAGGTGAAGCTCTCGCTGACCATGCCGGGGGAGGAGAAATATTCCCCCAGCGATTCGATCCGGCCGGCGCGATAGCCGGTCTCCTCCTCCAGCTCGCGCGCAGCGGCCGTTTCGACCGTTTCGCCATCCTCTTCGTCGCCGATCAGCCCCGCAGGCAATTCGAGACAGGCGCGCCCCAACGGCACGCGATATTGCTCGACCAGAAGCAGATGATCCTCATCGTCGATCGCGACGATCACCGCCGCGCGAATGCCACGCGCGCGCGCGACATATTCCCAGCGACCCTGCGTCTTCGCGGTGATGAACCTGCCCTGCCAGACCGTTTCGACCGGCGCGTCGGCGTCGGGCGTCACAGTTCGATCAGCCGATCGGGCAGTTCGTTGGGATCGTTCGCGGTCTTGGGGAAATGCGCGGCGAGCACCGCGCCGATGCGCTCCACCGCGGCAGCCATGCCACCCGCCGGGTCCCCCGCGCGAATCTTGTCGACCAGCGCGACCATCGCATCGCCCCAGATTGTGTCATCGACCTGGCCCACGATCGCCGCGTCCGCGACGATTTCCGCGCGATGTTCGGCAAGGCTGAGATAGAGCAGCACGCCGATACGGTCCGCCGTGCGCTTCTCCGCGCTTGCCTTGAAGAATTGCACCGCGCGCCGCCGCACCCGCCGCCCGCGCACCGCGCCGGGGATCAGCACGCCGCGCCCCGGCAGCGCCTCGAACCCGAAACGGACCGCGAGGAACAGCACCGCCTGAATTACAACCAGCAGCGCCAGCTGGATATGCCGCTCCGCCTCGCCCCACCCCCCGGTGAACCAGGCGAGCTTGGCGTCGAGCAAGCCGGGGAATGCCGCGAAAAGGCCGAGCGCCGCAAGCATCGCTGCCCCGGCATAATAGAGCGAGACGTCGTGATAGTGATCGGACCAGTCGGTGACGATCGTGACGATCTCCCCGTCGGTCCCCCGCTCGGCCGCCGCGACCGCGGCGGTTACCGTGGCATGTTCCTGCGCCGTGAATTTCCGTGCCATCACCATCCCCCCGATGCGCCGCCGCCGCCGAACGACCCGCCGCCGCCGGAGAAGCCGCCACCGCCACCAAAGCCGCCACCGCCTCCACCCCAGGAACTGCCACCGCCGCCCCAGGACGACCCGCCGCCGCTACCCCAGCCGGGACCCCAGATCACCACCGGCGCGCGGCCGCGCCGATGCTTTTTGCCACTCGCCGCGCCGATGATGATCGGCAGGACAACGAACAGCAGCACGGCGATCCACAAGACCAGCACGATCCAGCCTGCGCCATCTTTCTTGCGCGTCTTGCCGCTGTCGAGCAGTTGCTTGGCGCGCGCCTCGGCAGCTTCCAGCGGCAGCTTGAGCTGTTCGTTGACCGCCGCCGCGCCCGCCATGATCCCGCCCGGCATGTCGCCGTCCTTGAAGCGGGGAATGATCGTGTCGCGGATGATCATCCCCGACAGCGCGTCGGTCATGATCGGCTCGAGGCCGTAGCCGACCTCGATCCGCACCTTGCGTTCCTTGGGGGCGACCAGCAGGATGATGCCGTTATTGGCGTCCTTCTGGCCAATTTCCCATTTGCGGGCGAGGCGGTAGCCATAATCCTCGATCGGATAGTCCTGCAGGTCGGGAACCGTGGCGACGACGAGCTGTCGGCCGGTCGCCTTCTCGGTCGCCTCGGACATGGCAGTCAATTCCGCCTCCTGCGCAGGGCTGAGCAGATCGGCCGCATCGACCACCCGCCCGGTCAGCTTGGGAAAGCTTTGCGCCTGCGCCGCCTGCCCCGCGAGCGCGGCGAGCATCAGGGCAAGCAAAAGATGGACCAGCCTCACGGCGTTACTCCTGGTTCGTCGATCTCGCGGATGATCGCGGCGCTTCCGCGGAAAATGCCCGCCGCCATCCTGCCCTTGCGGAAAAGGGGTAGTATGCGCTGGTCGATAATCGCCTGCGCCTCGCTATTCGTCAGAGCGGCCTCAAGACCGCATCCGACCTCAATCCGCACCTTGCGTTCGTTCGGCGCCACGATCAGCAGCACGCCGTCATTATAGTCCTTGCGGCCAATTCCCCAGCCATTGCCCAGCGCCAGCCCCACCTCTTCGATCGAGCGCCCGCCGAGCGACGGCAGTGTGACGACGACGAACTGGTGCCGGGTCAGACGCTCGGTCGTCGCGAGCGCCGCGCTCAACTGCGCCTCCTGATCGGCGATCAGAAGATCGGCATTATCCACTACGCGCCCGGTCAGCGCGGGAAGCGGAAACGGCGGCGCGACGGAGCGCTTCATGGACGCCCCCCAAGGCGCCTCCGCGACCCGCTCCGCCGGTCCGCCGCACCCGGCGAGCGCCGCGCCGGCGAGCAGCAGGAAGAGCGTCATCGCCGCCGATCCGACCGCGCGATCAGCTCGCGTTCCCGAAATCCACCTTGGGCGCGGTGTCGGCGCCCGGTGTCGTCGCCTGGAACGGTACCATCGGCTTGGCACCGTAAAAGACCTTGGCGCCGATCGCGTCGGGGAAGGTGCGGATCGTGGTGTTATAGCTCTGCACCGCCTCGTTGTAATCGCGGCGGGCGATGCCGATTCGGTTCTCGGTCCCTTCCAGCTGGCTCATCAGCGTGGCGTAATTCGCCTGGCTCTTCAGCTCCGGATACGCCTCCTGCAACCGCTGAAGCGTCAGCGTCACCCCCGCCTGGACGCGGTCATAGGCGGCCAGCTTGGCGGGGTCGGTCAGGTCGGCATCGCTGACGCGCACCTGCGTCGCCGCGGCGCGCGCCTGAGTCACCTCGACCAGGATCGCCTTTTCCTGCCCGCCCGCCGCACGAACGGTGGAAACGAGATTGGGGATCAGGTCGGCGCGACGCTGATACTGGTTCTGGACCTCCGCCCATTTCGCCTTCGCATTTTCCTCGGCGGTCGGAACGCTGTTCAGTCCGCACGCCGAAAGCAGCGCGGCCGAAACCATCACGGCAACCAGACGAAACTTCATCGCGAAAAACCCCTCAATGTGTGTCGCATCGATACGACACTTGCAAATCTAGGGGTCCCCATGCCGCTGCGCAATGGAAAGCGGATATTTGCGCGGCACGAACGCGTTGGATAGCGTCACCCCGCAGCCATCAGGGAGACGCCAATGCTCAAGGAATTCCGGACCTTCATCGCGCGCGGGAACGTGCTCGACCTTGCCGTCGGCGTGATCATCGGCGCGGCGTTCGGCACGATCACCAAATCGCTCACCGACGATCTCATCATGCCCTTGGTCGGATGGATTTTCGGCGGGTTCGATTTTTCGAGCTACTTCATCCGGCTGGGTCCGATTCCGGAAACCTATACCGGCGCGCCGACGAACTATGCCGCGCTAAAGGAAGCCGGCGTACCGCTGATCGGTTTCGGCCAGTTCGTCACGGTGGCGATCAACTTCGTGATCCTCGCCTTCATCGTGTTCCTGATCGTGCGATCTGTGAACCGGCTGCTGGCGACGATGGAGAAGGAAAAGGCCGAAGGGACCGCCCCGCCCGCCGCCGATCCGGCGGACGTGGTGCTGCTGCGCGAGATTCGCGACGAGCTGAAGAAGCGGAACGGCGCGGCCTGATCCAATTGCGGCAGGCGCCAGCAAACTAAGCTGCGGCGAGATCCTCGGCGGTGGCATCCGCCAGGCTGGTGCCGTCGAGGATGCGCGCCGTCTCGTCGCGGACGCGGGCCATCGCGTGGCGGATCGCGCACGACGCCTCGTCCTTGCAATCCAGGCAGGGGCGGTACGCGGTGCGGCTGACACAGGGCACCAGCGCCAGCGGCCCCTCGATCACGCGGACGATTTCACCCAGCGAAATGAGGTGATTGGGGCGCGACAGGCGATATCCGCCCATCTTGCCGCGCGTCGAATGCAGGAACCCCGCTTCGCGAAGATCGGCCAGGATCAGTTCGAGAAACTTGCGCGGCACATTCGCTTCGGCGGCGATCCGCGTCATCGGCGTCGGCGCGCCTTCGCGTGGCTGCTTCGCGAGAAACAACATGGCGCGCAGGGCATAACGGGAGCGCTGAGTCAGCATGGCACGCTATTTGCTCCCGCTTTATGGCCTTCACAAGGCCAAATCCCCATTGTTTTGTTTGGGTTCGGCAGCGGGCCGGTGCCGCAGGTCAACCGACACCAAATCCCGCTCTTTGCAATCGGATTTGGCGTCCCTATATCGGTCCTGCCGGGTTCGCCCGGCTATGACGATAAATTGTGGCGTGCAATAGACGCAGCGGACCCGGGGGCAGTACCCGGCGGCTCCACCATAATTGGTGGCCAGAACCGAAAGGATTTCTGGACACCGTTTCTGACGGGGCCGAACCAGGATCGACGTGTGTTGAAAAGCGCTTCTTTCGTTCGGAATGGGACCACCGCGACGGCCCATACACACAAGTGCCAACGATAACGAAGCACTCGCTATTGCGGCGTAATCCCAAGACCTAACGGTCTAAGATTACTCTAAAATGCGCGGTTGGACCGCACCGGGCAACAGAAGCGGATTCCAGCGGTACGGGGGGCACCGGGCAACAGAAGCTCCCCACTTTCTCCTTCATTTCCTACGAGCGAGACGCTCTTCCTCGATGCTGAACGCCGAGCGCCCTTTGCTGATCGGCGGCGTCGCGGTGGCAAAGAAGGCCACCCCTGTGCCCGCAGCACGATCGATCCAGAAGCCCGAGCGAAGGCCATAAGCCTCGCCCGCATGGCCGATGCGCGTACGTCCATCGCCGAACAGATCGTCGTCGCATCCCGATTGCGCGGTGGGGAGGGTCGTCACGGCCAGCCCATACTGGCAGTAGAACCCACCCGTCGTATCGCCGTTTGTCCCGTCGAAGCGCCACGCCGCGCTCTCAATCTCCGCGATCGAGTCCGGCTTGAGGAAGCTGCCGTCGTTGCGCAGCAGCATCCCGCCGATGACCGCCAGATCGCGCATCGAGGCGCGCAGCCCGCCCTGCGGCGAGAACAGCGCGCCATTCTCGCCCAGCCGGTATCCGGCAAGATCGCACCCGTCCTTCGTGATCACCGGGCAATCGGGGCGCTTGCCGCCCAGATCGTCGAGCGCCACCTCCCCGCTCGCGCGGTACAGCACGACATGGCGCGCGATCTTTGCGTCGGAACAGGTCGACCAGTTGTAGCAGGCGTCGAGCTTCAACGGCGCGAGCACCAGCCGGTGCATCAATCGATCGAACCGCTCGTTGCCCGCGCGTTCCATCACGCTGGCGATCACCGGAAAGGCGACGTTCGAATAGCGGAAATAGGTGCCGGGCCCGTGCTGCGCGTCCCACAAGGCGGGTCCCGCAACGACATCGGCCAGCTGCTCGCCCAGCGGCACGCGATAGTCCTTCGGGTCGATCAGGCCCGAGCGGTGCGAGAGCAGGTGCCGCAACGTCACCGGCGCTTCGGGGAAGGCCGGGTTGCGCACGGGCCAGCCCACTATCTCGGAAACGTCGCGATCAAGGTCGAGCTGTCCGGCCTCGACCATTCGCATCACCCCCAGCGCGACGACCAGCTTGGAGATGCTGGCGATCCGCACCGGATCGTCGGGCGTGACGCGACGGCCGGTGGTGCGGTCGGCGGTGCCGGTTGCGCGCGCCGCCGTGATACCGCTCGAGTCGAACGCCACCCGCACTTCCGCCGGTCGCGTCGTCGCGCATCCAGCAAGCAGGGCGGCCCCAATCAATAGCAGTGACCGCATCGCGCTCACGCCTTGTTCGCGGCGATGTAACGATCGACCTCTTCCTCCAGCACATTGAGTGGCACCGCGCCGTTGCCCAGCACCACCTCGTGGAAGTCGCGGATGTCGAACCGGTCACCCAGCGCGGCTTCGGCCCGCTTGCGCAGCTCGGTGATCTTGAGCTGGCCGATCATGTAGCTCGTCGCCTGCCCCGGATTGTTGATGTAGCGATTGACCTCCCGCTCGATATCGAGCGGCGAGAGTGACGAGTTGGCCTTGAAATAATCGATCGCCTGCTCGCGGCTCCATTTCTTCGCGTGCAGCCCGGTGTCTGTCACCAGCCGAATCGCGCGCCACATCTGGAGCGAGAGCATCCCGAACTCCGCATAGGGATCGGCATAGGCGCCCATCTCCTTGGCCAGCCGCTCGGTATAGAGGCCCCAACCTTCACTATAGGCGCTGTAGCCGCCGAAGCGGCGGAACTTGGGCAAGCCCTGAAGCTCCTGCGCGCGGGCGATCTGGAAATGATGACCCGGGGCGCCCTCATGCACCGCGATCCCCTCCAGCTGAATCTTCTGCACCTGATTCATGTCCGCAAGGTTGGTGTAATAGATGCCGGGCCGCGAACCATCGGGCGCGGGGCGGTTGTAGAAGGCGACGGGCGCCGTCCCCTCACGCCATTTCTCGACCGCGCGCACCTCCAGCGCCGCCTTGGGCAGGCGATGGAACCAGCGCGGTGCAGCCGCCATCATCTTCGCGACCACCGCCCGCGCCTCGGTCAGATAGGCTTCGCGACCGGCATCGGTGTTGGGATATTTGAACTTGGGATCGGTGCGGATCGCATCGAAGAAGGATTCGAGCGTGCCCTCATAGCCGATGCGCGCCTTGACCGCCTCCATCTCCTTGCGGATCGCGGCGACCTGATCGAGGCCGATCTGGTGGATGTGGTCGGCGGTCAGGTCGGTCGTGGTGTTCTGCGCCAGCCGCGCGGCATAATAGGCCGCGCCATTGGGCAGGCTCCACGCACCGTCATTGCCCTTTGCCTGGGGCTCGATCTCGTCGAGCACCGCGAACAGCGTGTCGAAACCGCGCTTGAACGGACCCTTGAGCGCCGTTTCCGCCTCCCCGATCAGCGCCGCCCTCTCGGCATCCGGGATTTTGAGCGCAGCCACCTTCTTGCGGAAATCGGCGAGCAGCGTGCTGTCGCCTCCAGGGCCAAAGGGCGCGCCGACGATCACCTTTGCCGCATCCTCGCGCGCCGGTTTGAAAACCATTTTGGGCGGAACGATGCCCTTGGCCGCTTGCGCCCGCATCGTCGCCGCGACCTCGCGCATCACCCGCTCGGTCTCGCCGATCCGCGAAATATAGGCGCGCGCGTCCGCCACGCTGTCGATGCGGTGATTGTTGATCAGAAAGACCGGGATCTGCCCGGCAGGGCTGCCATTGGTCGAGACCGGAAAACCATAGTCGCGAAAGGCGTAGTTGGCGCGCGAGCGCTCGACCTGGGTCTCGAACAATCGATAGCTCAACCGCGCCTGCGGCCCGAGCTTCGCCGGGTCGAATTGCGCGCGCATCGCTGCGAGCTGCTTCTCCGCCAGCGCCATCCGGCGTTCGTCCGCCGCATCGGTATAGTCGCCGAGCTTGTCGTAGTTTGTCTTGAGGCCGAGGGCGGTCTGCGTCTCCGGGCTCAACGCCACATTGGCGTCGAACGCGGCATCGAGGAAGGCGTTGAGGCGAGCGTCCTCGGCCTTGGTGTCGACCGTCTGCACGACGGGCGCCGTGCTGGAGACGAGCGCGGGCGCCGCGACACAGGCGAACAGCAGCAGGAGGGAAGGGCGTAGGGTCACGGGTAAATCCTGTCTGAACAGTGCAGACCCACGCTATCGCCTATTTCGCGCCGGGCAACCCGCCGCGAATTTTCGAGCCTCGCCAGTCGGACCCAGGCCTTACATGGCAAAGCCGCCACACCGCCCCCAGCATGGGCGCGGCGATCTGGACAACCATAAAACTGTCACTAATCTCGACCAAGCAACTGTATTGCCGATAATTTAGGCGCACTTAGGGGGGAAAGTTGATGCGGGGTATCTTGCCGATTTTTGGCATGGGGCTGCTTGCCGCCTGTTCGGGGGGAGGAAGCAGCAACGGTGGAAACATATCGGGCCCGCCAGCGATTCCGACATTGACCGTCACGCTGAGTGAAGCGAGCCAGACGCGTTCGGCGTCCGAGTCCGATTCCCGCGCGTCCTTCACCTTCAACGCTAGCTATAGCGGCACCAGCGACAAGCCGGTGCTCCCCAAGCTCAGCTTCGACACGACGATTCTGGCGATGGACGGCGACATTGTGCAGTCTGGCAACAGTTTTCAGGTCAAGCTGAAGAGCCTGGACAAGCTGGACGCCGCGAGCCGCTCTGGCGATGTTACCTTTCGACTTTGCCGCGACGATGGCTGCAGTGAAGTATATCCGGGGTCAACTCAAACCTTCCGCTACACGCTCGATGTCAAGCTCCTCGACTGGGTTACCCATCAGCGCACTGCCAGTCACACAGCCTATGTTCATGCTACCTTCGATCCTGCGAAATTCGGGAAAGCCTGGGACAAGACGATAACCGGCGCGACAGTGATCAAGCCTGTGGCCACCAAGGGGACGCAGTTGTTCCTCACACGCGCAGGAGCGAGCGGATGGGGTGTGACGACGCTCGACACGGCGACCGGCGCCGAACGCTGGTCTTATGATATTGGACCGATTTACAGCGCGAGTGGACCGAGCGTCACTGGCGACCAGATCCAGATCGTCTCGATGATCCATTCATCCGGCGAGAATCGGATCATCACGATCGATGCCAATAATGGTCGCTTCGTGCGCAATATGCTGTTCCCGGCGCAATGGTCGAACTTCGCGCAACCGACTGCGATGGACCGCGAATTGTTCCTTGCGTCCGGCTATTATGGAAATGTCGTCTATAGCTACGATCTGGACGACGGCAC